>CP084166.1:2400000-3081793 GCA_021513695.1 Candidatus Heimdallarchaeum aukensis
GTTGCACAAGTTACAAATAGAACTTAAGTTACTAGGTGGTAATGGTGGAAGATTCTGTTTTTCTCTTGCTTTTTTATGAGCCTTAAAGATATATTCTTCTGATTGTATAGGTCGCTCTTTTAAACAAGAATTACAAATAGTAAGAATTTGAGCTATTAGTTTTTTTTCTCCACATATGCCACAATCACGTCTTGTGTTTCTTTGGTCAGTGAAAAACATTCAATATAACTAAGTATTACATATTTCTTAATCTTTTGTTGCAAAATAAGAGTAGCAATAGTTCTAAAAAAAAAAGAAAAATAATTTTAAATTAAATTAAACAATTTTTTTCTTTTACGGATAATAATAACCATAGTCATTAAAAACATAATAGCCGTTAAAGAGTAATTCAGTGAGTAATCTAAAGGAAATGTGTTTAATATGTCAGTATTTGTATCAGTTGTATTTCCACTTGGTTCCTCTCCTTCTCCCAAAATTCTTAGTTCGTGAATAGCTAGTGCAGGCATGCTTTCGTTGTTATATGCTACATCGAAATAGTTGGGCCCTTCTAATGATTGATATTAAGCTAAATTTGTGAAGTATATACTTTCTCCCAAATTAGTTTGAAAATCTCCTCCGTTAATATCTTCTGATCTTAAAGGCTTTGAAAACTCTATTTGTCTCATGTTTTGGTTATAAATAAATGTGGCTCATCCATCAATTGTTCCTCCGACATCAATGTCACTAATAGGTTCTCCTTTAGTTTGATCAAAAACCATATCTTCGTATGATTCTGGGGTCATTACAGCAAGATCTGTTCCTCTATCAACTTCCAACATATTTGCTGTTTGACCAAACATGAATATATTCGCATCTCCTTCATCATATTTCTCCTCATAGATCTCAAAATAGATATATGTTGTGTATCCATCAGTAACAAAACGAATTTCTCCATCAAAGCGATTATCCTCTTGGATATAGTTATTTTCCCAATCAACAAAATATATAGTAACATGGTATGTTACTGCTCTATCCCAAAAATCTTCATTTGCATAACCGTCATAAGTAATATCCACCGAAGAGAGATAAACACACTCATAGACTTGATCTGAAAGCAACCAATTAACCTTTCCTCCTATTTCTGGAGTGTGGATAATATCTCCATTATCAGTACCAAGTGAGAGACGAATAAATTTGAATGTAGAACCATCCGCAATAGACCGATTAGGTCCTCCAGGAGCAGTTGTGTCAATCCAAGCTACAATGAAAACACCAATTGAGTTGCCATAACCTAGATCAAAATCAAAGCCATTGATATCATTAGACTGTAATTCTTTTTGAAATTCAAAATATGAACCGTCGTTAGTCATTTTCGTGAATGCATTAACATTATTTTGCCCTCCCCTATCTCCATCGTTAAAAGGTTCTACGAAAAAAGAATCAAAGCCATGGTCTTCGACTCTATTATCTGAAGCGTTCATCAACTTAATTTTTGTACAATATTCTTGTACGCCAATCTTGCTCTCGGAAAGATCTGTCTAGGGGGGAGATCTAAACACTCATTAAGCCAGAGGAGAAGGTTGAGCACTCCTCCACCGTGGAAACTGGATGAATAAATCCTCTCACACGGGAAAGTTAAGTTGTATTTAACTTTTCTTTGATTTCTTTCTTTATGCGCATGTTTTTTTATCCTGACACACCGTGCCAGCTTAGAGAGTAAGTATTTTTCTTAACATTTATCTTTTTTTTTCACTCTCTACATTACTAATGTCTTTTCACTATTTAAACACCAATTTTTTAATTTGACAAAAATGTACAAAAAAGTAATCCATGAATATTGCATCAATTGTTTCTCCTTGCTCTTCTCTTCCAAAGAACATTATCTCTGTTGCATAAACTTGTCCTTCTAGATTAGGAATATAAACAAAACCATAAAGAAATGAGTTGTCATATGCAAAATTTACTTTTGCAGAAACAATTATGGGTGGATCGTGGGGTTCTATTGGAACCAAATTTATCTCCACAAGGGAACTATTATCCCATTCTTGAAAGATTCCATCTAATACAATGGTGTCATTATAAGGAGCAATTATTGAGGGATTATCTGTTGTTTCCCCAGCATAAAGTAAATTGATTTTTATAATTAATCCAATTAGAAGGCAAGCGAAAAAAATTATTGAAAAAATTTTTCTTTGCTTCATTTTATCACCAACTATGTTTGCTTAGACAATGTTTTGATAATATATATTTTTTTCAAAAAGGTAAATTGTAAAAAGAAAAAAACATTTGTTTCTTTTTGGAATATAGGTCGTGAAATGGCTTTTTAGATTAGCTTTTCTTTTTTTGAGTGATAAGGATTATAACAACTGTTGCTACGATTAGTCCTATTCCTCCTATAATAAATGCTGGATATATGGGTTTGGAAGGAATAGGTATTTGTTCATCTTCAATTCCCATTAATTTGTTAAGTGCTGCAGTAGCATTTATCAAACCATAACCGAAGTAATTATCTTTCCCCACATCTCCAAGATCAGTAGCTGTTTCATGAAAAATGTTTCTTATTTCATCGACAGAGATGGTATTGTTTAGAGATTTCATTAGGGCTATTATTCCTGAAACTTGAGGGGCAGCAAAAGAGGTTCCCCAGCCGAACATATACCCCTCGGATAGGTAAGGGCCTTTTATTCCTGTTCCTTCATCTCCTACTGGAGCTACTAATTCAGTCCACTCTCCATAGTTGCTGTAATCAGCTTTTTCTTTGTCATAGTTTGTTGCTCCTACGGCAATTACTTCCTCATAAGCTCCAGGGTAAGACATTATTTCTTTTCCTCCCCCATATGAAAGCCAAGAGTTACCAGTTATTGAGACTATTGCAACATTATTTTCTATAGCATAAACTATATCATCGTGATAATCTTCACTTTCAGAATAGTATTGTAAACTTAAATTAATTACGTCTGCTCCATTATCTACGGCATATCTTATTGCATCACCTAATCCTTTTAACGTAGTTCCTTGATAATTATCTGACTTGAGTACTCGAATATCCATAATAGTTACGTTAGGAGCTACTCCTGCGATTCCCTCATCATTGACTGGAGATGCGATAATTCCTGCAATAAATGTAGCATGCCAATGAATAGGGTCGTCTTCTTCTGGACCAGGGATGCTGTCATTAGAAACAAAATCCCAACCGTGTATATCATCAATATAACCATTATTATCGTCATCAATAGAATTGTTTGCAATTTCGTCTTCATTGATCCACACCACATCTTGTAACTCCGGATGTGAAAAATCTATTCCACTGTCAATAACAGCTATAGTAATATCTCTTGAACCGTTAGTTAATTTCCAAGCTCCATATATGCCTATTTGCTCAAAATACCATGGATTTTCACTAGAAATAGCAAAAGTGTCGAAATAATAGTTGAATTGATTTAAAAGGAATAGTAAAAGAATCCCAATCACAATTTGTTTTTTCATATTTTATAACTAGATTATGGAAATATATAAGACTATAGAAAAATGAAGAATAAGTAATAGAAACGTTCGTTGAAATAATTTAAGAATGATTTCGACAACTATTGTCAATGACTAAATACGATTGGGAAAATGAAAAAGTAATAGGCGTAAACAAAGAAAAGGGCCATTGTTTACTTATTCCTCAATCTTCAATAAAAGCGAAAGTAAATAAGGAAAAATCGAAGTTTTATTTCTCTCTTAATGGAAAATGGAAATTCCATTGGTCACCTAATCCTTTTTCTCGCCCTATTTCTTTCTTTGAATGTGATTTTGATGATAGTCAATGGAATGAAATTAATGTCCCTGGAACTTTTGAATTGCAAGGATATGGAATGCCTTATTATTTAGCAAGTAGTTATCCTCCTCCTTTGAGAAAAAGAAATGCGCCAAATATAGATAAGAAAAACAATCCAGTAGGTTCCTATAGAAAAAAAATCATTTTACCTGAAACTTGGGAGCAAAGAGAAATATTTATTCACTTTGCAGGTGTGAAATCTGCTTTTTATCTCTGGATTAATGGGCAAAAAGTAGGTTATAGTCAAGGGTCTATGACCCCTGCAGAATTTGATATTACTAAATATGTCAAGAAAGGAGAAAATTTTATTGCAGTAGAAGTTTATAAGTGGTCAGATGGTTATTATCTTGAAGATCAGGATTATTGGTTTTTAGGTGGAATATTTCGAGATGTTTTTATTTATTCTACTCCTAAATTGCATATTTGGGATATTTTTACTTCAACTTCTTTTGATAAACAATATATCAATTCAAAACTTAATTTAAGGATAAAAGTAAGAAACTTTTCTGAAAAAGAAAAGGAATTCAGAATTAAAATTAAGCTTTATGAAGAAGGAAGAAACAAAGAGATTTTTTCATTAGAGACTGACACGCACACAATAAATTCGTTAGATGAGTTAGAATTTTCAATTTCTAAACAAGTTCTTTCTCCAAAAAAATGGACTGCAGAGACACCCAATCTTTACAATCTCTTACTTATTTTAATTGATGGTGAGGATAATGAACTTGAATATTTATGGGAAACAATAGGTTTTAGGCAAGTAGAAATAAGAAACAGTCAAATATTGATAAATGGTAAACCCATTATTCTTAAAGGAGTGAATCACCATGATTTCGATCAAAAGAATGGTTACTCTATTTCCTTCAAGCAAATGGAAGAAGATATTAGAATCATGAAAAAAAACAATATTAACGCTGTAAGAACAAGTCACTATCCTTCTGATCCTTGTTTCTACGATTTATGCGATAAGTATGGTTTATACGTGATGGACGAAGCAAATGTAGAAGCACATGGATTTATGGGTAATATCTTCTTAAGAAGAAAACTTCACAAAAAATGGACAAAATCAGCTGTTGATAGAATGCTGAGGATGGTTGAAAGAGACAAAAATCATCATTCTGTTATTATGTGGTCATTAGGAAATGAAGCTTGTTTTGGTGAACCACATATTAAAATGAAGGAAGAAGCACTAAAAATAGATGATTCTAGACCCTTTCATTATGAAAATGATCTAGACTTGAAAGTTTCTGATGTATTCAGTGCCATGTATTTCTCGCCAAAAAAGGTAGAACAAATAGGAAGGTTAGAGAAAATTAAATACCGTTTTCCAAATGGGTTAATTTCTCCTAAAGTTTATTCTTCAAAGCCTTTCATTCTTTGTGAATATGCGCATGCAATGGGAAATAGTCTTGGTAATTTTAAGAAATACATTGATCTTTTTTATAGATATGATAACATATGTGGAGGTTTCATTTGGGACTTTGTTGATCAGGGCATACTTGTTAAAACAGATGATGGTAAAAACTATTGGGCATATGGGGGAGATTTTGGAGATAAACCTAATTCTCTTAATTTTTGCATTAATGGTATTGTGAGACCAGATAGATCTCCTAATCCTTCTCTTTTTGAAGTAAAGAAAGGATATCAAAGTGTAAAAGTTGTCCCTGTAGATGCAAAAAAAGGTGTGTTTAAACTAGTCAACCTCTACTCTTTTCAGAACTTGAATTTTCTTGAAATAATCTGGGAATTAACTGAAGATGGGGAAATCGTAAAAACCGGAAGTATAGGTTGTCAAGATATTCCACCAATGGACGTGAAAATGGTAGAGATACCTTTGAATTATGAATTTAAGAACACTTCAGAGTATCATCTTTTGTTTAAATTCTGTCTAGCTGAAGACATGCTGTGGGCAGAAAAAGGTTATGAGTTAGCATGGGAACAAATTGAACTACAAAGTTTTAATGAAAAAGAGCTGTTAAATGAAGAAAAAAGAGCTGAAAAGCTATTAGTAAATGAAACTGAAAAAGAGATAGAAATTGTAGGAAACTTTTTCACTGTTAAAATAAGCAAAGATAGTGGATTAATTTCTTCCTATAGGGTTGAAGAAGAAGAACTGTTTCTCAAATCCCTAAAACCAAATTTCTGGCGAGCTCCTATTGATAATGACAATTTAGCGAGAGTATTAAAGTATAATTACCCATTTTTGAGATTTTTCCTAAAAGAAAGTTTATGGAAAAGAGCCAATGTTTTGAAGGGTGTAAAAGAGCTTTCTTGGGAACAACCAACAGAGAGGGAGGTAATAGTTAGAGCAGAAATTAAGATTTTAAAGAATAAATCGCCGTATACTATTCATTATACTATCCAGGGAAATAGTGAAATAAAATTTGAGATATCATTTAAACCAGATTACGAGTTGATAAGATTAGGTATGCAAACGCTTCTAAATAAGAGATTACAAAACTTTAGATGGTTTGGTAGAGGAATGCATGAAACTTATGAAGATAGAAAAAATGGTGCACCAGTAGGAATTTATGAGTCTAACGTTGATGGGTTAATTCATGACTATGTTTATCCTCAAGAAAATGGAAACAGAACAGATGTACGGTGGCTTAAAATAACTGATAAAAAAGGAAATGGAATTGAAATTCGATGTGGTTTTAATAATTTTATATGCTTTAGTGTTTGGCCGTATACCCAAGAAGAATTAGAAAAAGCTGAACATGTTCATGAACTTCCTAGAAGAGAAGAATTAACACTAAATATTGATTACAAACAACGAGGTGTTGGGGGAGATTTTCCCGCTGTTCCCTCTGTTCACGAAGAATACAAGTTAAAACCAAATAAGCTCTACAGATATTCATTTTCTCTAGAAAGTTATAAGAAAACGAATTGAGATAAATAATAAAAATAACAACAAAAATTTTGTTCTATGAATGGAAAGAGAGGAAAAAACTTTCGTGTAGTTCCCTTTGAGAAAAATCGGAAAATTATTCTAGATTTACTTGAGCAAGGAAAGAAAAGAAATCATGTGAAAGCTTTAGTTGAAGTTGATGTGACTGATGCTAGAGAGTTTTTTAAGAGATACAAAGAAATTAAAGGAGAAAAACTATCTTTTACTGCATGGATTATATATTGTGTAGCTAAAGCAATAGATGAGAATATAGAAGTAAATGCATATAGAAAGGGAAGAAGAAAAATAGTTATCTTTGACGAAGTTGATGTGGGAACAATTATTGAAAGAGAAATTGAAGGAAAAAAAATACCCAGAAAATACATAATCAGAGGAGCTAATAGAAAGAGTTTGATAGATATTCATAATGAAATAAGAGCTGTTCAAAGAAAAGAGATTAGTGGCCCCATACTAGGAAATAAAAAAGAAACAAAATTTGTTAACTTTTTTGCTTCATTACCTAAGTTTATCAGAAAAATTTTCTGGTGGTGGACAAAACAAAAGCCTGAATTCAGAAAGAAAATGTTAGGGACAATTACAGTTTCATCTGTTGGTATGTTTGGAAGAACAGGAGGTTGGGGGATAGTTATTTCTTCTGAAACTGTTCATGTTATGATTGGAGGGATTGCTAGAAAACCTGGAGTGGTAGGGGATGAAATCTCGATTAGAGAGTATTTAGATCTTACATTAATGGCTGACCATTCAATTATTGATGGAGGACCTATAGCCAGACTTCTTCAAAGACTCATTGACTTGATAGAAAGCTCTTACGGCTTAGATGACAATCTACTAAAAACTTAATAAAAAATGAGAAGAAGAGAAAAAATTTACACTTTGTCTGTTATGTGGTCAACAATTCTGAAAAGCATAGCAAAAGGAGTTAAGGCTCCAAGAATGTAAACAAAGAAGTTAATAATTATAACCACTATTGGAACAGGAATGTATAGAGATCCAATTGATAAACCGATCAGGATAACTAAGAATATGATAAATCCTAAAAGTATTTTTAAGGCTCCACCAAACGCACCAAAGAAACTAACCTTCTTAGAGAATTTAGGTCCTCTTGTTGCAGTGAAAATAAAAGCTGCAAAACCACCGATCATTATGAACAAAAATCCTAAAATTATTAGTACAAAACCAATAATGCTTGCTACATTTCCGAAGAAAGCTGTTGGATCTAATAATACACTGAAGTCTCCTCCAATCAAAGCTAAAAGCGCTGTAAAGTCAAACAGGAAAAATCCTCCTACAACTAACCCAAAACCAATTATGTTGTAAACTATTGATATTAGTATGTAGATGATTGCTCTTCCATACGATTCAAAAAAATTCGAGATTCCCGACTGTTCTTTATAAACCATTTTTTTCACCTAATATTTTATTTTTGTAAAGATTTAGTAGAAGAGACATATAAATCTTTGCTATCTTGGAGGAGGTAGTGTCTAGTTTTCTTCCGACAAAATATTTGTGGGGACTCTAATAGTAAGATATGAAAACACAAAAACTATCTACTCTTTTTAAGAGATGCAGAGTCCCCAAAAAAATAATAATAAAAGCTATTTATGAATATATTGGTTCAAAGAATGGTTTGAGGACAGTAGCATGGAAGAATGGTTTAACGCATCAAACATTATGGTATTGGGTAAAGAAGTTCAGGCTCTTTAGGGAAAGTTTACATAGAGTTGTAGCAGAGAGAGGGGGAATACCAGAGATTATAGTAGTAGATGAAACAGAGATTAGGACCTCTCAAGGCTCAATATATCTGTGGTTCGCGTTAGATCCTTACAACAAGACTTTACTGGGTTTTAGTATTACTAAAGGACGGAGTAATCTTGAATGTTTACTAACTTTCCGTTATTGGTTCAAATGTTGGGGTTTTAAGCCCCGTATTGTCGTTACAGATGCAGGAGTATGGTATCCTGTCTTACTTCGTCTCGGTATCAAAATCTCTGTTATCAAAGGTGGTTTACGCTCCTATATTGAACGTTTTAATGCTACTCTTAAGAGTTATCGTTGGTTTCATTCTATTCTCCACTGCACTTGTCCTATCCGTGCCGTCTATGGCTCTACTCATCTTTCTGGTTTCCTTACTCTCTTTATGCTCCATTATAATTTCGTTCGTCCTCATCAGAGCTTGGGACATCCTCCCCTTAGTTCCTTTTTACCTAGGAGGTGGTATAAAAACTAGACACTACCCTTGGAGGAAGAAATATTGTACTGTCTAAAAAACAATTGGTGTAATGTAGAGTTTTCCTCCGATAACAGCTTTGAAGGAAAGAATGTTCTCGGAAAATTCTTTTATTTGCCTTGCTTTTCCTTTAAGAAAAATCGTTTCCAAACACAATTCGTGCGTAATATGGGCATGCATGGTTGATACAATTATTTCATCATTATCATGTTGTATTTGAGTTAACTTCTCGGAGCTATTAAAAGAATGGTGGTCGTATAAATAAGTTAAACTTCCAACAACTTGAACATTAGGGTCAACGTTAAGTTCAGATTTGGCTAAATGTTCCCTTACTATAAATCTAATAGCTTCAGACCTGTTAGGGAATTTTTTTTCTTTTATCCATTCATCAAGCTTTGAAAGTAACTCTGGTTCGAAAGACACTCCTGTCCTAGTGACATAGGTCTTTTTTTCTTTCATAATTTTCTAACAGCTTTTGAGATTAAAGAATATTTCCTTAAATGAACTTTATATTTAGTTGATTATAAGAGAATACCTTTAATAGAGAATAAAAGTCAATTTGTTTGCAATTTTATAAAGATGAGAGTGATACTTGTAATTAATTTTGCTTAATTTTATGAAAAATGAAAAGTTTAATTTTTTAACTGTTGTGTGTTTTAAACTTAATTTTTTTAATAGATAGTATTATTACTTACCATTACTAATTTGTTTTAGTTAAAATGTTTAATGAAAACTTAATCATAAAATCAATTGGAGGATTATCAAATGGAGCCTGGTGAACACATGATGGATTGGTGGGGTATTCCTTTTATGGGTTATATGATGATTGGAGCAGCACTCGTGCTTGTATTAATTGCATTTCTGATATATTTAGATGCAGAAAAACGTGGAATGAATGGTTTATTATGGTTTTTCTTGGTTATTGTACCAATGATAAGCGTGGTATCTATTATAGTCTACCTCATAATAAGAGTTGATTATCCTGTACAGCAACCAGTTAAAGAAAGCTTATTACACAAACCACAAGTTTATCAAGAAAGCCCAACATCAAAGATTACTGCTTTAGCAAAGCTTGATGAACGCTATGCTAATGGCGAAATAACTCGTGAAGAATACTATCAGATGAAAAGAGATATTGAGTTATCCCCATAAAAATAACCAATTTTTTTATTTTTGTCTGTAGAGACTATTAACAAGACCAATAAAAATAGACTTTATATATAAAGCAAAAAGTTTCTGCTTTTTCTTTTTTTATTCTTTTTCATTTTTTTGAAATTTTAATTTCTTTTTGTTTCTTTTTCAATTACTCCATCTCTCATGTGAATGGTCCTTTTTGCCACTTTTGCAGCAGATAAGTTGTGAGTAACCATCAAAATGGTTGTATTCTTTTTCTCATTTAATTCTTGTAAAAGTTCTAAAACTCTTTGTCCAGTTTGTGAATCAAGGTTTCCTGTAGCTTCATCACATAATAATATGACAGGGTCGTTTACTATACTTCGCATTATTGCTACTCTTTGTCTTTCTCCAGAACTTAATTCTTCAGGAAACTTGTGTTTTAGATGATTTAAATCAAAATCATCAAATAGTTTGTTTACTTTTTTTCTTCTCTCGGAGTAATCTTGATAGTCAAAAATGAGTGGAAGTTCCACGTTTTCGTAAGCTGTTAAACCATCAATTAGGTTGAAAAATTGAAAAACAAATCCTATCTTTCTTCTTCTAAATTTTGCTAGTTCGTTTGGAGAGAATTTAGTTACATTCTCTCCGTCAATTATTATGGATCCTTCAGTTGGGTGTTCTATTGTTCCAATTAGATTTAGTAATGTGGTTTTTCCACTCCCTGAAGGTCCAACACATGAAACAAATTCTCCTTTGTCAATTGAAAAACTTATATCTCTGACTGCTATAACCTCATTTTCTCCAACAGTAAATGACTTTTTTACGTGTTCAACTTTCACAATAGGATTCATTCTCGAGAAGACTTCTTTAATATGCACTAATAAAGTTGTTTAAAAAACATTAAAACTTATCTTTGAGAAATACTGTGCTTCATTTATTTTTCCTTAAGATTCCTTTTATTTTATGAGCAAAAGTTAAAAAGCATAGACTTTTTTCCACTCAGTAAAACAAAATTTATGGAGTGAATAAATAAAATGGCAGAATTTCATTTAACAACACCGATTCATCCAGAAAAACTGGAAGAAATAAAGGTTGGAGATATTGTGTATATCACGGGAACTGTAATTACTGCTCGTGATGAAGCACATTTAAAAGCCTTAGAATTGCATAAAGAAGGAAAAAAACCTCCTGTAGACTTCAAGGGCAATGGACTTTTCCATTGTGGACCAGTTATGAAAAAAAACGAAGATGGTTCGTGGACAGTTGTCGCAGCGGGGCCAACTACTTCTGCAAGAATGGAAATTTTCCAAGATAAGTTCATTAAAGCTTTTCATCCTGGAATCATTATTGGTAAAGGGGGAATGATGGAAAGAACAGCAAAAGCATGTCAAGAAGAAAAATGCATTTATGGTTATTTTACTGGGGGAGCAGCTCTTCTAGCTGCTGATAGAATTAAAGAGGTAAAAGATGTTTTCTGGCTGGAAGAATTAGGTATGCCTGAGTGTTTGTGGGTCTATCAAGTAGAAAACTTCGGTCCTTTAACTGTTACCATTGATGTTCATGGTGGAAACCTTACAGAGGACAGTAAGAAAAATATTATGAAAAACAAAGAAAAAATTTTGGAGGAGATGAAATAATGAAAGATATTGCCCAAGTTGTTGAAGATACTGCTTTTGAATTACTCAAAGTTGCAGCAACCAAATTACCAAGTGAGGTTAAAGAAGCTCTAGTAAAAGGAAAAAATGAGACAAAAGGGAGCCTAGGAAAGGCACAATTGAGTGCAATTGTAGAAAATGTTGAGCTTGCTGAAACAAATATCAAGCCAATGTGCCAAGATACAGGTCTGGTAGCTTTTTTTGTTAAAATAGGTGATAAATTTCCATTAAGATCAGAAGTTAAAGAAATTCTAAAGAAAGCAACTGAAAGAGCAACAAAGGAAGTTCCCCTTAGACCTAATGCTGTGGATATGTTTGAAGGAAATACAAAAACAAACATAGGATTAAGAGGGTATGTTCCTTGGTTTTATTTTGATCTAGCTGAAGGCGATAAACTTGAGATTATAGCTATGCCTAAAGGTGGAGGGAGTAGTAATGTTGGTAAAATGAAAATGATCCCTCCAGGAAAAGGAATAAAAGGTGTGAAAGAATTTGTTGTAGAAGCTTTAGCTGCAGCAGGACCTCTCGCTTGTCCTCCTTATACTGTAGGTGTAGGAGTTGGTGGAGGAGAAGATATGTGTATGAATCTAGCTAAAAAAGCTCTTCTTCGCCCCCTTTATCACTATCACGAAGATGAACGAATAGCAGCTATTGAAAAAGAATTACTTCAAACTCTTAACCAATTAGAGATAGGAGCTATGGGACTAGGTGAAGGACCATCTGTTCTAGATGTTCATATGGAATTTGCTGCACGTCATCCAGCCAGTTTGCCTGTTGGTGTCGTTATTTCTTGTTGGGCTTTAAGACATGCTGGAGCAACAATTGACAAAGATGGAAATGTTGAATATCATCCTCATTAGGATATCTCTTTTTCTTTCTTTTCTATTTTTTAATTTGCACAACAGGACAATTTTTCAACATCTTTATCAAGAGCTAATATTGCCAATTTTATTGCTTCAACTTGAACTAGATAGGGGAAAAACTCTGTTGTAATATCAGTTAAAGTCACTCCATATTTTTTCCCGAAACTAATAATTAAAGAGGCTGTTTGAATAATTTCTCCTGCATTAACAGTAATGATATGTGCACCGATTAAGTAATCTGTTTCCTTATCTGCTATCAATTTTACAAATCCTCGAGTATCAAAGGAAGTAAGAGCATGTGGAACATATTTCATGGGTAAAAGGCTAGTTTTTACTTTGTATCCTTGATCGATAGCTTGTTTTTCAGTTAATCCAACAGTAGCGATTTGTGGGTCGGTAAAAATAACTGAGGGAAGTGTAGATAAATCAATTTTTTTAATATTCCCTTTCACTGCATTTTCTGCTGCAATACCTCCCGAAGCAGCAGCAACATAAACAAATTTAGGTAAAGTAGTTACATCTCCTGCAGCATAGATATTATCAATATTAGTTTGCAAGTGATTATTAACAACAATAAAACCATCCTTGTCAGTCTTTAAACCAATATTTTTCAATCCAAGTTCTTTAGTGTTGGGTGTCCTTCCAAGAGCTACCATTATCTCCTCTGCTTTAAATTCTCTTTTTTTTCCGTTAATTTTTGCAATTATACTCTTTTCTTCTTTTTGTTGATAAGCATCAACAATCTTAACACTAGTAAAGATTCTCAAACCTTCTTTCTTTAAAATCTCTGTTATCTCATGAGATAATTCTGGTTCGTGAACTGGGATTATAGTAGAACTTCTTTGAAGTATTGTTACTTTAACTCCCAACCGATGAAACATCTGTCCTAATTCTAAAGCAATTGCTCGTCCACCTAAGATAATTAAGGATTTGGGAAGAGATTTCAGTTGCATTGCAGTTGTGCTTGTAAGAACATCAACTCCTTTTTTTTCTAAAATAGAGAGATTTTTCGGTTTTGCTCCAGTTGCGATAATTATTTTTTCTACTTTAATTATATGTTTATTATCAATTTTTATACTATTTTTTCCTATAATCTCTGCTTTTCCTTGTATAAGCTTTATTCTTTCTTTGTAGCTGTTTAGAACATTAATATATTTGTCTTTCCTTAATTCGTTAATTAGTGCATTTTTTTGTGAAATAACTTTCTGCCAATTAAATTCTTTAATATCTGCTGTTAATCCTTGAATAGGGTTATATTGTAATTTATGCTTAAATCCTGCAACCTTAATGAGAGTCTTTGAAGGCACACAACCTATATTTACACATGTTCCTCCTATCGTTCCTTTTTCGATAATAACAACATTTTTACCCAATTCTGCAGTTTTAATAGCTGCAGCTACTCCTGCGCCTCCAGTACCAATTACAGCGATATCAAAATCAGCATTTCTTACCTTATTGATTTCATCTGAAAAAATCTTTACTCTCTTAATTTTTTTGAGCTTATATCCGATGTTTTCAATTGATGTTTTTATTGTTTCATCATTAATGATTTTTGAAGTAATAACTTCGGCTTTTCCTTCTTCCCATTTGGAAACATGAACATTATTTATACCATCCAATTTAGATAAAGCCTTTTTTACATGTAATTCACATGATGCACAGGACATTCCTTGTATTTCTAATTCGATCTTTTCTTCCATTTAACTCAGTAGTACAGATGATGATAGGTTAATAATATGTATGCTTTAAATTTTAAAGTTTGAAAAGGAGCTATTTTTTATTTCAGATGAATTAGAAATGTTTATATCATAATAATCCAAATTTAGCTTATGAATAATGAAGAAATTAGAGAAATTACTCCTGAAGATGTTGACGAAGGAAGAGAACAAAGTGTCAGAGAAAAAAGAAAAAAAGAAAAAAATCTAAATAAAAATGAAACTGAAGAAGATAAAGAAGCACAAAGATTAATTGAAGAAAAAAAACTTAGAAAGACTGTTTACAAAAAAATCATCGTCGATTTAAGGGGAACAAAATTTCATGCCGATGAATGGGGCATAAGGCTTGACCAACAAAGGCAATCTAAATCAAGACAATGGACAAAAGATATGGATACAATTGGTGACGTTAAGATTAACGATAAACCTTGGGGAAAATTAGGTATAAGAGAAGAAAAATGGAAAACAGTTGATCCACTAAAAAAACGTTTTGTGATGAAACTCTTTACTAATAGTTTTTACTGGAGAGGAACAATAGAGTTTCTTCAGGGAGAAAGCGTATTATTATCTTATGTCACAAATGAAAACTGTCCTGTATATATGTGTAATATTAGTACTAGTTTAAATTTAGTGCGTATTAGACGTCTCCCTCATAAACCTAGATTTAGGGGAGAAGTATTTGGTTTTGATATTGTAGATGATGATGGAATACACAATGTGTTTATGATTGATGACAAAAGGTTTACACTAGGTTCTGATTGGTATGTCAGAGATGTTCATAATAATGTTGTGGCCATTATAAATGGAAAATTCTTTAATGTAGGTGGGAGATACGATATTGAAATATATGACAAAAAACTTGCCTCAAATAAAGAATTTTTCTATGTATTGATACTTTTTGCTTCTACATTGCGTTGGCATAAAGACATAAAAAAGCTCCTAAAGAAAGTGTTGTACGAAATAAGGAAAAAGAATCAAACCTTAAAGTTGCAAGAGAGCGAGGCAGACTTGTATCTGAACCCAAGAAAAATGAACTATTAATTTTTTATATCTTCTTTCTATTCTATTTTTCTAAGCTCTTTTTCCAATTCTGGAAGAGTATGTTGAACATTTCCTTGGACAAAATATTGTATCGTGTTCATATTAGATATAGCAGTATAGTTAAATAAAACACGAGTAGCTTTCTTGTTCTCAAAAAAGATATATGAAGCAGGGTAAACCTCCAGACTCGTACCTACTGCAATTAGTAGGTCACACTTTCTTGAAATATCAATGGCAGCAGTGTATACATCCTGAGGAAGATATTCACCAAAAAGAATAACTTCTGGTTTTAGTGGATTGTTGCATTTTGGGCATTGTGGAAAAGGTTTTTCACTAAGATGTTTCTCTTCATTAACAAGCTCCTCGTATTGACACCAAAGACAGTGTAACTTTCTTGTTGTTCCATGTATCTCAAAAACATTTTTTGTATCTGCTTTCTGATGTAAGGTGTCAATATTTTGCGTAGCGACAAAAACTTTTTCTTCACCAAGAATTTTTTGTATATTAGATATTGCATAATGTGCTTCGTTGGGTTCTGCAGATTTGATAATAGAAAAAACTTCTAAAAAGAATTTCCAGACTTTTTCAGGATTCTTTTTAAAAGCAGTTATCGTAGCATATTCGTTAGGGTCAAATTTTTGCCATATCCCGTTAGTAGAACGAAAATCAGGTATCCCACTAGGGGTACTAATACCAGCACCAGTAAAGAAAAGTATTTTTTTGGCCTTTTTTGCTAATCTAGCTATATCACTAATGTCTTCTACATCATTCATTAAGTGATATTATCTCTATAGGTAAAAAATATTCTTACACTTTTTGAAGAGAGTTTTAACAACAAACCAATTTAGAGCTTACTCTCTCTTTATCTTTTACTATTTTTTAATAGACGTTGTAAGTAGCTGCTTGTAGAGTTTTCTATCTAATAACTCTCCTCCAACACTTAAGTAATTTGAAATAAGCTTATCACTTATTTTCTTGCTTATACCTGTTTCTTCTACAAATTTTTTAGATAAAAATTTAGTTACAATCCTTTTTCTTCTATCCATCGTTCTGAAGTACCAGAATAATTTAATTTTGACAATTATAAAGAAAAAAAGAGCCAAAGGTGCATCTATTATTTTTTTTATTCTCATCTATTCACCTTTGCCATTCTTTAAGAATGAGATCATCTTATTCAAATTTCCAGAGAATTCTAAAACTATTTTCTCCACTGTTTCTTTTGATATTCCTTCATCTAATAGTTTTTGATAAACTCTAATTACTGCATCAGCATAATTTTCAGCTACATCTACATTATATATGGAACCTAATAACTGTTCAACTATTGTTCCTATTTCACCTGAAAGAACTTTTAAGAACTCCTTAGTTTGGGTTTTGTCGTCAATGCTTATTTTTTCTTTATCTAGTGCATAATCATTAATGTGGCTTTTTCCATTAGTTGAAGAGTTTCGTTCTTTCGTCATTAAATCACACTCTACGATTACATCGAGTTTTCATTTAAAACCTTTTCCTAAGTCCTTTATTTCTACAAAAACATTGTTTATAAAATAAATAAAGATAAATTTACATACCTTCTCAATAAAAATTACTCCGTTTCTAAATTAAGATTCTGACAAAATTAAAATAAAAAGAATTAGAAAGATGTAATGCGCCAATTTACTGTGCTTCTTGGGGAACAGATACTTGTTTTTCTGCTTTAGATAATTGAATTGTTCCATAGATGAAACGTTGGATAACTGTTATGACACATAAACCTGTAAGAATCATGTAACCAATATAGAAGTATGTTCCGTGAGAAAAATTACCTATAGTGAAGAATGGGTTATCCTTAAAAGTTGGAATAAACAGGGAGATCACCATCAAGAAGAACAAGAATAGCAGCCTTTCACTTCTCTCCATCAAACCAACAGCCATTTTTTCTATTCCTATACTTTCACCTTTTGCACGAATATAGCTTATAAGTAAAGTAGAAGTAACCATTATTATACCTGTTACTAGATCTACATGAATGCTAAGTGCAACTCCTCCAAAAATTGCCAAGTCACTTATTCTATCTACAATGCTATCTAGAAAACCACCTTTTCTTGTTGCGAGCCCTCTGTATCTAGCAACTCCTCCATCCAAGAAGTCCATAGCTGCACCAAACATGAGTAAAATTACAGCTGTAAGAAAATTGTCTAAATAAATGAATACACCTGCAGCAATAGACAATAATACTCCTAAATAAGTGAAGACGTTAGGGTGGATTCCTAGTTTTCCAAAAAAAACAACAATTGGCATTAGTATTTTAGTAACAGGTTCTCGTATTTGACTTGATACCATAATCTTCATATTTCGTTAAGGAGAGTAGCAATTTAAACTTATCGCAACAAAACATTATGCTTTTTTTTCTGTCTGTAATACACAATATTACATAACTACTAATATTTGCCGACAAAAATAATACTAGGGGAAAAAGATGAGAGAAGAGTTAACTGATTCAGAGATAAGTAGCTTCTTACAAAGATATGGAAAAGTTCGTTCTTTATCTTTGCCTAAGCAGAAGCTTAGTAGCAACATTTTACCTTATGAGGTAGAAAATGAAAATCAAAAATTTGCAGTTTTTGTGTATAATTGGAAAAAAAGTATAGGTACAGATGTACTTATAAGACTAGAAGACAAGGTTGCTGATTTGGGAAAGAAATATGATGGTATCATAGTTATCGGAAAAAAGTTCAGTGTAAATGCAAGAGATATTGTAGATGATATAAACAGAAGAGGAAAGAATCCTTTGATTTTGATCCGGCGCTCTGAGATTTCTATGATCTTGGATTCAGCAAGATAAAAAATAATCTCTCTTAAAAAAGAAAGAGGAATTATTTATTGTCTTTTCCTGAGCTCTAATCTCTCTTTGTCTCTTTTTTCCTCCACTTCATCTGAAGAATACTTTGTTTGTGTATATACTGATCTTTGCACAATAAGCATTATTCCTAATCCTAATACTCCTAGTGAAATAAAGAATAGAATATCTGTTGCTGTTGCTTGAGAGATAATTAGTAAAACTACTCCCAGTGTTGCAGTAGAATAAGCCACAATACTGTAAATCAAATTTTTTCTTTTCTTTTTTTCTTGTTCCTCTGAAATATCGTTTTTTCCTTTTGACTTCATTGTTTTTCAACTTTGTTCTAATTTTAAAAGTATTTCTTATTATATTCAAAAAAAATATTCGAAAAAATTCTACGTTTAAAGTGGGTATCTTCTTTCAAGAAAAATAAAATAGAAAGTTCAATAAAAAAAATGATTGACCATTAAAAATCATAAACCCAATTTGTTTCGGGAATGTACAGCAAATTTAAGATAAGTGTCCATACTGCTATAGTTACAATAAAAAACTGAAAGATTGCAGAAGTATAAAATGATTTAGTTTTAAGTCCAGTATTTTTGTTTCTATAAATTAAAAACCAAACTGAAGATGTTAATAGAAATACTCCAAGTAATGTAAGTCCTGCTGGCCAGTTTCTAAAATTAGTTACACCAAAGATTATTCCTGTAACTATTCCCACTAAAACTTTTGAATAGTACATTTTATTTGTTAAAGGCATTTCTTTAATCTTTTCTAACCAGTTGACGGGATTCAAATTGTTTTTAACTTTATTCTTAATTTTGTTCATATCAATATTCAAACTCATTCACCCAGGTGTTAATATGAAATCATCATTAACTTCATTAGATATCAATTGTCTTGTTGAGGAACTGAGACCCGAAATTATCGGCAGTTGGCTCAATAACGTCTATAACATTGGAGAGAAATTACTTATTTTAAAGTTTCGAAAGTCTAGCAAAATTAATTTTGAGCTTATTATTGAACTAGGAAAAAGGTTTCATATAACAAAATATGCCCGAAGTAAACCACCTGCTCCGAACAACAAGGTAGCAATGATGCGTAAACATATAAAAGGACTTCCTGTTGATGATTTTTATCAAATTGGTTTAGATAGAATTATAGTATTTGAGATAGCTTACAAAGATTCACATTATAAGCTAGTTATTGAGTTGTTTGGAGAGGGGAATTACATTCTAGTAGATCCTGCAAACAGGATATTGGTTGCTCAAACATATAGAAAAATGCGAGATAGAGATATTCATCCCGGAAAAGAGTTTTTCTTACCTCCACAACAAGAAAAAGATATTCTTTCAATTAGTAAGGACGATATTCTGGAATCTCTATCAAGTAAAGAAGAAAAAATCATCCCACTTCTCAATAAACTTTTAGGGTTAGGCCCTAAATATTCAAAAAATATTCTGGATAAGGCAAAAATCAATAACAAGGTAACAACTGAGTTAACCACCAACGAAAAAGAGTCACTCATAAAAGAAATACTAGAATTAAAGAAAATAATAGAAGAAAAAAGATATTCTCCTGTTGAGTATTTTGATGGTGAAGAAGTTATTGATATATCGCCTATTCCAATAGAGAAGTATAATGATTTAGAAAAAAAAGAACTAGATTCATTTAATGATGCTCTAGATGACTTTTTCACTGAAAATGAAGAGACACCAGAGTTCGAGAAAACAGAAGGAAAAATAAAGAGTACTCAGTCAAAACATGAAAAAATTCTCCAGAATCAAATTGAACATAAGAAAAAACTAGAATTACAAGAGGAGTTAGAAAGAAAAAAAGGTGATTTACTATATGCTCACTTCTCATTAGTTGATGAATTGCTAAACACCATTATAAAAGCGAGGAAAAATAATGTTCCTTGGTCTGAAATAGAGAAAAAAATGGATGAAGCAAAAAAGAAGAATATTCCTGCAGCATTAATCTTACACAAGATCAACCCTAAAACAAAAGAAATATGGGTAAAATTGGAAGATTTAGAAACTGGAGAAAATGAAATAATTGTACTAGATTTCACTCTTTCTGTTGCCGATAATGCGAATAAATTTTATGAAAAAAGTAAGAAGGCAAGGAGAAAAATACCAGGGGCCATCCAAGCAATAGAACGAACAAAACAACAAATTGAGAAAATGAAAGAGAAAGGAGAGCAACTTCTTACTGAAAAAGAAACTAGAAAAATGGTTGAAAAACGTCCAAAACGATGGTTCGAAAAATTTCACTGGTTTTTATGCGATGACACTGTAATCGTTGGAGGAAAAGATGCTAAATCCAATGAAAGATTACTTAAAACTTATCTGGAAGACGATGATCTCTTTTTCCATGCAGATGTGCATGGAGCCCCTTATGTTATAGCTAAAGACGGTAGGAAAAAACTCTCTGATGAATGTGTTAAAGAAATAGCAGCTTTTGCTCTATCGTTCTCAAGTTTGTGGAAAGCAAAAAAATTAGTGGGCGATGTCTATTACGTAAATCCTGATCAAGTGAGCCTAAGTGCTCCTTCTGGACAATATCTGGCTAAAGGAAGTGTAATGATATATGGAGAAAAGAATTATGTTAAGAATGTGGAAGTCAATCATGTGTTGGGATTAATCATTCATGAAAACTACGCTCAGGTAATTGGAGGACCTATGAGAAGTGTTGACAATAAAACTGACATGATAATAAGATTAAAACCTGGCGAAATTAGTAAAGGAAAAATAGCAAAAATAATAAAGCAAAAGTTTATTGAGATGTGTCCAGAAGAAGATAAGTACAAAGTTGAAGCTCTTGATATTAATGAAATAATGGACTTCATTCCTGGAGATTCAGAGATAATAGAATAAATAATTTCTAGAATTACATAAAAAGTGTTCAGAGAATTAGATTAGAATAATAATAATAACATTTCTATCAACTTCCTTCTCTTTTTTTATAATGTTTTTTTGATTTAATTTAGATTTTATGCATTAAGTCCTAAAACAAGTACAAAATATTGCTAAATATGTTTTAACTAAAAAACAGACAATATGTTGTAGATATTACATGAGATTAAAATTATTATTCGAATAATTAGTTGGTGAGTCCTATCACTCAAAAGAAGAAATGCCCTGTATGTGGATATGTGACAAAAGATCATCGTTTAATGAATTGTCCTAATTGTGGAACAGAGCTTATTTTAGATGTTGTTCTTCCAAGCCTAAATGTTCAGGATTCTTTTTTTGATATACAAGGAAACGAGTTAAAAGAAACACATAATCTAGGGAACAATAGTAAAAAAATTGACCAACCAGCTTGGCAAATAATGGATCAGGAAGGTGGAGCGACACAATATCCACTATTTGTAAAAAAGGAAGTAAATCTGTATCCTGTAATTCAAATACCCAGAGTTTCATTTGATTTTTTTAAGCAATATAGAGTTATATATCTAATTCTAATTTCAATACTCTCAATGTTACAATCAGCTTCTTTTTTGTTCCTAATATCGAGTTTATATGTCATGTTAAATCGAATTAAGTCGTCTAGCGCTGTTTCTATTATTCCATTTTTACTAGTAGGATTAATCTGTTATTCACTATTTTCTTATTTACAATTTAAATTTATATTTCATATAAAGCAAAAAAACTTCCCAGAAAGAATATTAGAAAAAGATTCTTCCTTTACTAGTTTTGTTCTAATTAATGCTTTACAATTGTTATTTTCCGCTATTCTCTTAGGAGTAATTTTCTTATTAATAGCAAAATCGGGAGCAAATATTGAGAAACCAATTATTTCTCAACTTATGTTGGGATTAGGGCTTCTACTAATTGTTCCATTGTTACTAGTCTTTAGAACAGCAAAAATTTTAAGCTTGATGAGGAAAACAGGGATCTTTCAAAACATGTACGATGCCATTCAATTTTCAAAATTTTCATTAAGAAGGGGATACGGGATTCTCTTTGTAAGTATATTATTACCTATTTTCATAGTTACTCTTGGGGTCGGATCTATAACTACATGTTTATCTTCTCTTTTCAGAATTTCTGGTTACACAGTGTCAGTATTGCATATTGTTACTACTGTATTTTTACTTATATTGGTGTCTGGATTATTCCTTATTTCAAATAATGAAGATGTTGATATTTTGTCCATCTATGAATCATACTTGTTTGCTTTCTCCGTTCCACCTAAAATAACTTGGTTAAATAAAGAAACCAATATCGAAAGCTCGAAAGAAGAAAAACAAGAATTTGAAGATTTATTTAATCTAGACAATGTTGACTCTTTAGTTGAAGTAAAGTACTGCCCAGTTTGTTCAAGTAAATTACCTGATGATGTTGACTATTGTGTGAGCTGTGGTCACCCTCTAAGAGAATGAGAAAAGGATAATAAAAGATGAATTTTCTCTCACTTGAATTTTTTTACGAGTTGTTTTAGAATTGTTTGTATTGTTTCTATTTTTTCTTCTATTTTCTCCACTCTTTTAACAAGCTTATTGAATTCGTCAGCTGATACTTCTACTTCTCCAGAGACTGATTCCATCATCGATTCTTTAATATCTATAATTCCAGGAGCAAGTTCTTTTTTCTTTGTTACTTTAACGTTATTTGCTTCGAGAAGTGTGTAAGCCAAGAAATCAAACGTTTCTTGGATATTTTGTCCTGTTAATGCCGATGTTTCACTATAGTAGAAGTTTATTCCCGTTTCAGTCATTAGTCTCTGACAAAATTCTATAGCCATTTTCTGTGATACTCTCCTATTTTCTGGAGGAAGATCGATCTTATTAGCTATTACAAAGTAAACTAGAATTCCAGAATTTGAACCTTCAATACTCTCTTCTAGCCATGTTCGTAGATTAGTCATTGTTTGTTGATCTTGGATATCAAATACCAACAAAGCAGCTATAGCTCCTTTATAAAAAGTTGACCTAACAGCTGAATAGCTATCTTGTCCTGCAAGATCCCATATCTGAAAAGTGATGTCATTGTCTTCTACTTTTACTTTTTTTGAAGCAAAGTCAGCCCCAATTGTTTTAAGATAGTCTCCTGTAAATCCTTTTCCCATATATCTCTCTCTAATAGAGGTCTTTCCTACTGCTCCATCTCCAGCCAATACAATTTTAAAATTCCATTTTTTTCCTGTCAAGATTTCACCCTTGTTGTTTGTATTTAGCTAATTCTTCTTCTAGCTCATCTATTCTTCTCTGAGCTTCAAGTAATCTCTTTTGGAATGTTTCTCCTACTTCCTGCTGAGTTCTTTCAAAGTGTGCTTTTGCTTCTTCTAACTCTTTCCTCATTTTTTCTCTTTCCTCACGAGCTTTCTTTATTTCTTCACTCTCACGAACTGTTTGAACAGCCTTTTTGAGCAATGTTTCCAAGTCATCTTTTGAAACATCAAAATTTGAGGAAGTAAGCATCTTTAGAGCGTTAAATTCATCAGCAGAGATTGTAGGTCTACTTTTCATTAGGTCTTCAACCTTCTCTTGTAGAGCTTTTTTCTCGATAAGTAGATCAGAAACCTGTGCTTTCAGTTGTCTATTTTCTTCACTTAATTGAGTAGAATTTTGTGTTTCAATATCAAGTGATCTTCTAAGATGTTCAATCTCATCAGAACTTTCTCCTAATTGCTTTATGTATCGAACTAGCATAACTATATATTCACGCAAAAGAGGATGGATTAAATGCCAATATTGATGGATTTCTCGTTCAATATCAGATAATCTCGGATCTTTCATGTTTGGAGGGAGTTTTACAAAAACAGGGTTTTCAACATCAATTTGGGGATAATACTCTGGAATATAATTGTAGATTGTTTCTCCTTTATACTTTTTAAACATAGTTTAACCTCACTTTTTTAATCAATTATATGTATCAATTACATTTAATAAAAGTTTTATGTCAAAGGAAAAACTAATGAAAGTTAAATTGAGAATGTTTTTTAAAGTTAGTTAGTAATTCTAAGTAGGCCTAAATAATTTACAAATCTACGATTGTGAAAGAAATGAGTGAAGAAAATAAAGAACAGTTTTTTGAGTTAGTGAAAGAGATAGATGAGATTGTTTTCCAACACATGAAAGATAAAGCTACATCAATAGAGTTTAAACAAGTCTTAAAAAAAGAAAAAAGTGATATTAAACCTATTAATTCAATACTTGATGCAGAAAATGAGGAAACAGAGATATCATCAGTTATGGATAATATAGGTATTAATACAAAAAAGGCAAATATTCTTGAAGAAGAGCAGTTGTTATTAGAAGAAGCAGAGGAAAATAAAATATTTTTACAATTAAAGGACAAGTATCCTGACTATAATATCTATATAAAGCAGATATATTGTTCAAGTAGCTATCAAGAGGACAGAGTAATTCAGCTTTTACAAAAAGATCTAACCTCGCTCAAAGACATACGAATTAAGAAAAGTGAGATCAAGTTTTTTCCATTTTTATTGCATAATATTAAGTTTGTATTAGAAAAACCATTTTCTATTAGTTTTTACGATTATGAAATCCCTATCTATAGAACTTTACAAGAAGAAAAACTGCGTTTTTATCCAATAGGAGAATATCCTTTTGAAGAAAGAGAGAAAATTTTTGAAAATAAGTGGATTCCACTAATAAGTAGTTTGCAACACTCATTAATAAAATCAATTAATGATGGAAAGTTAGCTGAAAAGAGAGTAGAAAGAATAGATAAAAAAAATATTTCACCTGTTGATTTTAGTAAATTACAAGAATCAATCAGTGCTTCTATAGATAGTGCAAAGAAAGCTTTTTCAAATCCTAATAAAGAAAACACGTCTAATTTTGAAACATTTTGGCAGAATGAGAAACAGTTCAACAATGCTATATTACAATTAAAAAAACAGTTAGTAAATATAGAGCATGAGTTAAAAGAAGAAGATGATAGGATAAAAGAAGAGTATCTAGAATTAAAGAAAAAACAAGTAAAATTGAATAAAGAAGCAAAAATGTATAAGCAACTTGAAAATCAAGGAATAAAAATTGAACGAGAAAAAAAAGAAAAAGTTGCAAAGATGTTATCTGAATTTCAAAGCAAAAAAGAATCAGTTCAGAAAAAACTCTTTGAATTTAAGAAGAAAAAGAACTTGTTGGAGCAACTGACAGAGCTTATTAAAAATAAGAATATGACTGATTTTGAAAAGAACTTTAGAATGCTCTTCAAGAAAGATGTTGACAATGCATTAGAAGCAATTAAAACAAGCATCGAAGAGCAAGGATCTAATATAAATTTAGTTGAAAGTAACCATCTTGAAAAAAATATTAGGTTACATGTTGTTTGGGTTCCAATATTCTTAATAACCTTCAAAGCATCACAAGAGGAACGTAAAATAGATGGAAAAGCATTTTATTCAGATTTTGATAATAAAGTCTTCATTATTTCTCCTACCACAAGTTAGACAATAGTGACTAGATAGCTTTCTGATTCATTGATTTTTTCTGGATATGTTAGTAATAAGGCTCAAGAGACTAAAACGCAGATATTTCTGAATTCATATTTGATTAAACTTTCGTTCTATTTATTAAAAAAATAACAAATTCTTGTGTAAATTAACCATGTGTATATATAATTCAACGTTCTTATCTGAATCTAAAAGTTTAAGAGTTTCTAAACTAGATATTTTCGTAGACAAAGTGAAAATGATGAAAACGCTTTTCGATAAATCAAAATTCGATATGAAAGTAGAAGAAATTATGACAAAAGGGGTAATTTCTGTTGCCCCAAAAGCAAGTGCAGAAGTTTGTGCCAAACTAATGATCGATAATAAGATTGGCTCTGTCGTAGTAATAGACAGTAGTAAAAAAATTCTAGGTATCATTACCAAAGAAAATCTAATTAAACATGTTATAGCACAAAATGCAAGTCCAGAAGAAGTAAAAGCTTTTGAGATAATGTCTGCGCCAGTAATTACAGCTAGAGAGACAATAACTATTTCAGAAGCTATGCGAAAAATGTTTAAAGAGAATATCCGCCACTTGGTGATTACTGATTCACAAGGATTTGTAATAGGAATATGTACAGATACAGATCTGTTTAAAGTAGTTCCCACTTTAATTCTGATAGAAAAAGAATATTTGCAACTGATGAGAAATGAAGAGGAAGATACTAAAAATGAAGAATTAGTATCAGGATATTGTGATGACTGTGGAGAATATTCAGATTCACTAATGGAAATTGATGGCCAATTTAAGTGCCCAAGATGTGTCCCAGAAGATATAAACATTATGCCACCTGAAATATAGTCAAAAAATATTCTCTTAAGGGTAGAAATGAAATTCTATGTTGATGCGATGTTTGGAAATCTGTCAAGATTTTTAAGGGTTTTAGGTTACGATTGCTTGCTACGTTCCAATACTCAAAATACAGATGATTATTTTTGTAAGGTTATAGAAGAAAATAGGATAATCATAACTCGCTCTAGGGTTCTTTATAACCAAGCTCGCAAAAGAGATATTAAAGCCATTTTCATTAATAAAGAAGGAATTGTAAATATCTTGTGTGAACTGAAAAGGAAAATAAATATCAACCTTACTTGTGACCCTAATAATTCCCGTTGTTCAGATTGCAATGGTTTATTAGTTAAAACTGATAAAAACCTTATAAAAAAAGAAGTTAATAGTGGAACTTTTGAGCACTTTGAAGAGTTCTGGAAATGTAAAAGTTGTGGGAAAATTTATTGGGAAGGAGCTCATTGGGCTGATATAAGGAGAAAAATAAAACAAGTAAAAGAGTGTGTTGGAAATGAAAATTGAATTTGAGACAGGAGAATACCTTGTGAAACTAGCTAGAAAAGCAGGAGAAAGTTGGGTTAAGTATAATAAAGCTATTGACCCTATAGAACCCATTCCTGAGCAAGCAAAAATGAAAACAGGAGCTTTTGTAACAGTAAAAAAGTATAAATTTACTTTAGAAAGCCTAAGAGGATGTATCGGTTACGTAGAAGGCATTGCTCCTTTATATGAAGAAGTGATAATGCTTGCAAAATCTGCAACACAAGAAGATCCCAGATTTCCCCCAGTAAAACCAGATGAGTTGTCAAATTTGCTTTTTGAAGTAACTATAATGACTGTACCAAAAATAATCAATTATAACTCAATTGAGGAATTAATAAGTCAAATAAAGATAGGGAGGGATGGATTAATAGTAGAAAAAGGGTTTAACAGAGGACTTCTCCTACCTCAAGTCCCAGTAGAGCAAAATTGGTCTGTTGAAGAATTCTTGTCTTACACATGTAGAAAAGCTTATCTCCCTACTGATGCTTGGAAAAAAATGGATCTGAAAATTAAGAAATTTCAGGGTGTAATATTCAAGGAGATAGTTCCTGAAGGAAAAATTGAACAGGAAGTTATTCAATAATTTTAAGAATTTTATCAATCTTTTTGAAATCTGGCCTTTCAGCTATGTCAGGAACAAAAATTGGTATAGTAACTGGAAGCTTTTGTTCAATTTGGTAAAATAGATTTTTTGACATAACTATTGCTTTAGAATTACTACGTGAATAAAGAGAAAGTATCTCTTCTACTCTATCTTTTTGACTTTCAATAAATAGCAAATGTTGTTCCTTAGAACTTTTAGATTGGAGGTCTAATATCAATTCAATAAAATTAAGAAATGTTTTGTTAAAATCATCCCGAGGTTTGAAAGAACAGATTGTAGTATTTGCTCCACGTTGATACATTTTCAGGATATTAGCTAAATCTTCTTTTTTTCCTTCAACTAGAATTAATACTCTTCCTTGGCAACCTACAGGTAATCCTCCTAAACCTTCTTCTTTTGCATGAAACAGGTATGCATCTTTTTCTCTAACCTCAATGAACAGTGTATATTCTGGAGAAGTTAAATCCACTTTTAGTTGTTTGCTAGAACATTTTTCTAAAATAAACGATCCAATTTCAGCTGCAAGTTCCATGCTGGTGAAAGGGTGAGTTCCTACTCTTTTTACTCTTACTGCAAAAGAAGAGTGGGTCTGAATTTCATTAAGTAGCTGCTTTTCAATAACATTTTTGATTTCCTCTAATTCTGAGGGACATTTTATTGTTTTACTTATACTTTTGACTCCTGGAACAAAAGCACTAACAATTCTTTCAGCTTTTTCCAACTCGTCTGTTGACACAAAAATTCTGCTATATTGGTTTGAAACCCTAAAATCTTGAATGTTGAAATAGTTTAAACAATATCTAATGTGATTTAATAGAATAGATGTAAACCATTGTCTAGTTTTTTTACTTTTAATTCCAATTTCAGAGAAACGTACTAGCAGTAAGTGTGGATAGTCATTCATTAGTTTTACCTAGAATGAAGGAAGAAACGAAGAATATAAGAATAACTATTATTCATTAAAGAAATCTATGCCCTCGATGAATCTTTCTCTTCTCTCTTCTTTTTCTGCTTCGCTAATTTCTATTTCTTCTTCCTCGATTATGACATCACCTAATTCACTAGATTTGTGTTCAACTTCTTCTTGTATTTCGTATTTTGAAGTATCGTCGATATCTTTTTCAAACTTACACTTAGGGCATATAAGAATGCGTTTTTTACCCTTCTTTGCAGGGATTAACATTTTTCCGCAATTTTCACAGAATTCCACGTGCTACTCACTTTTTTATCTTGTGATTTTTGGTATGTCGCTTTTCACTTTTTAACTTTTCTCTTTAAAACTTTTTTAGCAGATTCTTTATATTTTCTTGTAAATTTTCTAACAATTTTGTAAAATAACAATTCCAATAACTGCAAAGAGATAAACTTTTGAACTGCTTTTTTTTTACTTATCTGAAAAGAATGCCTAATAAAACTTCTCCTAGAAAAGATGAGCATCTAAAGATATGCAATGAGTTAGACGTAAATTATGATCTAATTTCTCCTGGTTTTGAGAAAGTAAGCATCTCTGATGAGCTTTCAAACTTCTCAGATGTTACTCCTGATATGGTTAAACTTGAAACTTCACTATTTGGAAAAAAAATAGATTTTCCAGTGATTATCTCAGGAATAACTGGAGGTTCAGAAGAAGGAAAAAAAATTAACAAATCTATAGCTAAAGTTTGTAATGAATTTAATATCGCCATGGGTGTAGGAAGTCAGAGAGCAGCAATTGAAGATCCACAATTGGTATCTACTTATCAAGTTCGAGAGTATGCTCCTAATATTCCTTTAATTGGGAATCTTGGGGTAGCTCAACTCTTAGATAAAACAAATGGAGAAAAGGTAAAACTTGCTGTAGAAATGATTGATGCAGATGCTATAGCTTTGCACATAAATCCTTTACAAGAATATGTACAATATGAAGGAGACAAACATTTTACTAACATGATTCCATCTTTAAGGCATATAGTTCAAAACAGCAGTTTTCCTATAATAATAAAAGGTGTTGGTTTCGGATTTAGTTTTAAGGATATGCAAATAATTGGTAAAATAGGCGCAAAATATGTAGACATTGCTGGTGCAGGAGGAACAAATTGGACGAAAATAGAACTTTATAGACATAAAAAAGAATTTGGTTTTTCTAATGATTTTGTAAATCTGGGCATCTCAACAGTAGAAACACTAAGAAACGCCGTACTTGTGCAACAGACTTATCCTTACAAAATTATTGCATCTGGAGGAATATGGTCAGGAATAAATGCTGTAAAAGCTTTGCTTTTAGGTGCTGATTACGTGGGTTTAGCTCTACCAATCGTAAAAGCTTTCTATCATAAAGGAGAAGAAGGAATAAAATCTTTTCTTTCAACTTTCATAACTGAAATGAAAATAGTTTTAGCTATGATGGGTATTAGAGACTTAAGTCAACTAAATAAAAGAAAAAAGAAATTCTTATCCCACCAGTAAATAGGCTTTAAAGTTAGGAATCAGCCTAACTATGATTCGTCATTGTCTTTTTAGACTCAGCAATGCCTTGCTCATCACTTAGGATCAAATGATTTTTGGAGTATATCTTTCTTCCTATCTCTCCCTTATTTTAAAAAAATTAAAATAGATTAGTACTTAACATTAATGGTGGAATAATAATTAGTACATTGGCGGCTAATATTGCTGCATAAGCAAATTTATTCCAGTTAAGAATTTTTTTTCCGTCTAGCTGCCATAAGGGAATGCAATTAAAAAGCGCAATAAGTCCGTTGAATAGAGTTATTTTCAAAAAGATATTTTCAAATATAGGTGAAAAAGTCAAAGGTAGAATTGCAAATTTGATAAGTAAACCAATAATTAGACTAACTCCTCCAATAATTGCATTTATAGCTGGACCAGCTAAAGCTACAAGTCCGCCTTCTTTTTTAGTCATTTTTCGTCTAGGATCTAAGGGAACAATTGCTACAAAGCCAGGAACAATTAAACCTATTTGGAAAATTAAAGTAAATAATGTGAATAGAATACCTTTTGTCCATAGAACATACCTTGCAAATTGTCCTTTTTTAATTGCCACAAATTTATGAGCTAGTTCATGAGGTAGAAAAGCTGTACCAATAAGGATTCCTGAAATAATAAATCCCCAGTAGTTTCTTTCGAAGATAAATTCTGATATCCCAAATACAAGTATAATTAGTCCAAAACCAAAAATCAGGTCTAAAGCTTCTGAACCTAAAGAAAAAATATCAGGAGAAGCTAACAATCTTCTAGTTATTAATTCTTTTTTCGATTTATTGTCTAAACGAGATAATTGGTCATAGTATGCTTGTTGGGCTTGTTTTTGAACATATTCTGCAGCTTTTTGTATTCCCGTCATTATAGCAGAAGTTGCTTGCGCTACTGTCTCTGCTTGTTCTGGGAAAGATTGACCTAAAAAGATGGGGCATTGATGATTTTGGGGATCACGATGCTCCTCACAGAAAGAGTGGTGACAATATCTACAATAAAAGAGTATATCTTCATCTCTATTACAGTTAGGGTAATCGCATTTCATTAGTTAAACTCAATTTAACATAGGCATTTTAGAACCTATTCATTTAGCAGAAATTTTTCAATGTTCAAATCTAAAATTTTTGAATGAAATAGAATTTTAAAAAATTATAACTGTTTTATTCCAATAAAACTTTTAAGGTAGAATCATCTAACATTTTTTAACAACTCAATTTAGGTGTGAAAATGAAACCCGATATTGAAATCTCACAAGAAAAAGCAAAAGATATGAAAGATATTAGAGAAATTGTAAAAAAAGTAGGTTTAACTGAAGACGATCTTCAGCTTTACGGTAAGTATATAGCCAAGTTAAGTCAAGAGGCCATTTCTCGCATTCTTAACTCAGATAAAGAAGAAGGAAAATTAATTTTCGTTACAGCTATGACTGCCTCAAAAGCAGGAGAAGGAAAGACAGTAACCAGTATAGGTCTGTCTCAAGCTTTCGCTAAACTAGGAAAAAATGTAATGTTTGCCATTAGAGAACCATCAATGGGACCAACTTTTGGAATAAAAGGAGGAGCAACTGGTGGAGGATATTCACAAGTCTTCCCAATGGTTGATATTGATCTGCACTTTACAGGAGATCTTCATGCAATTACATCAGCTCACAATTTACTCGCTGCACTGATTGATAATCACATAACGAAAGGTAATAAACTAAACATTGATCCTACTAAGGTCACTTGGCCAAGAGCTTTGGATGTAAATGACAGAGCATTAAGAAACATCATTACTGGGTTGGGAGGAAGAAGATTAGGCGGAGATATTCGTAATACTGGTTTTGTAATTACTGCAGCTAGTGAAATAATGGCTATTTTGGCACTTTCAATGGATATGAAAGAATTGAAAGAAAGGCTAGGTAATATTTTAATTGGTTATACTTACGATGATAAGCCAGTATATGCAAGAGATCTAAAAGCTGTTGGCGCAATGGCTTTAATACTGAAAGATGCAATTAAACCTAATATTGTTCAGAATTTCGAAGGCGTTCCTGGTTTCATTCACTGTGGACCTTTTGCAAATATTGCTCATGGTAATAGCTCAATATTAGCAACTAAATTGGCTCTCAAACTAGCTGATTATGTAATAACTGAAGGAGGTTTTGCTGCAGACTTAGGATTTGAAAAATTCTGTGATATAGTTGCTAGAAAATACAATACAATTCCTTCTGCAGTAGTGCTTGTAGCATCAATTAGAGCATTACACATCCATGGTGGAGCTCCATTCGAAAAAGGATTTGAAAAGAACTTAGACGCTTTAGCAAAAGGAGTTGAAAATCTTGCTAAACACATAGACAATATGAAAAACAAGTTTAAAGTTCCTCCTGTTGTAGCAATTAATCGATTCCCACAAGATGATGATGAAGAAATAGAATGGCTACGTAATTGGTGTATTGAACAAGGTGCAGAATTTGCAGTCTCTGAAGTGTTCTCAAAAGGAGGAGAAGGTGGTATCGATCTCGCTAAAGCAGTTCTTGCTGCAATTGAAAAGGGAGAAAAACAACTAAACTACATCTATGAACTTGATGATCCTGTAAAAGTGAAAATAGAAAAAATAGCGAAACAAGTTTATGGCGCTGATGGAGTAGAATATTCGCCAAAAGCTCTTGATGACATAAAACTTATTGAAAAACTAGGTTATGCTAATTTCCCAATTTGTATGGCTAAAACTCAGTTAAGTATAACTGATAAAACAGGTCTTTTAGGAGCTCCTACTGGCTGGAAATTGAATGTTGATGAAGTTAGATTGTATACTGGAGCTCAATTCATTGTTCCTGTAGCAGGAAGAATGTTCTTGATGCCTGGGTTACCTCCAGTACCTGCTGCAGAGCGTATGGATATTGATGAAAACGGTCATGTAGTTGGGTTGGAGTAATCTCTAATTTTTTTCTCTATTTCTTTTTTTTAGAAAATATTAGATGTAAAATATGTTGTTTAGAATAATATAAACAAAATAAATAATTATATTTGAAACCCACAGTCCCCATGCAAGATTTTTTTTCCATTCAAAAATATAATTTCCATCGGATAAAGGAAATAAAGGCATAGCATGGAAGACAAGAAAACCAAAAATAAATACAACTAAAGCACTTGAAAATGAATATAAAGCGATGATAAAACTAGATGCAGGATAAAAAGCTCGCAATAATGTGAAAATAGCTGCAATAATTTCCCATCCAAGCAACCATGAAACACCAGCTAAAGCAGTTATTCCATATTCTCTCCTTACAGGGTTGATATCATTTAGATGAATAATGTTTCCTTGTGTTCTTCTGAATAATCTTTTTTTGAGGATAAGTATTGATGGAGGTAGTATGAGAACAGGAAACACTATTGAAAGTAACGATATCAAAAATGCTTGCAACCATAAAGCATTTCTCGCACTTACTCCAGCTCTTTTACCTACAACAAAATGTATTACTTCGTGTAATGAATAAGTTAACCCAATTCCAATGAAAATAGTGGGTAAAATAATAAGAATTGTATTTCTGTAGAATTGGAGATTGACAGTGAAATATAGAGAAAGAATAATAGAAATAAAAACTGTAGGGATTAAGATGTTAAAGAAATTCTTATCAAACGAATAAAGGGTGAAAAAAGCTGATCTCGCCAGAAATCTATCTTTTTTTTCCAAGTAAGAAGACGTTCGTTTAATTTTTTTGTTTGACATATCAATAGGAAAAACTTTCTCTTTTTTCTCTTCAGTTATAATTTTTACAGGAGTAGTAGCTCTACTGACCTTTGATTTTTTGTATTCATCAGATTGAAAATAGTTTAATTTTATACAATTATGTTGTTCTGGAAGTCGGTGTTTTGAACAATAATAATTACCACAGAGTTTACACTTAAAAGGCAGCATCTCTTCTTCATTGTTACAATTTGGATATGAACATCTGGATTTTGGCATCTTAATCCTCCTCTTCACTATCGCTCTTTAGTGTGATTTCACAAATACGATGTTCTGTTTTTTCTAAAGAAATATCTGTCTTACATGTTTCAGCAATCCATTTTTCACAATCGTTACACATTATATTATCTGGATGCTTCCAGAAACCACAGACAAGTAAAAATTTTTCTTCATCAAAATAAAAATCATTGATAAAACTACACTTGTTAAAAAGTTGAATCAGTCTTATCATTGGGTCAAGTTCATAGTAAATATCTTTTCCAATTTCCTGGTTGATTAATTCAATTGTTTTTTCTCTTTCTTTTAATCCCATTTCTCTTATTGCTTGAGTGCTAGCATGAACTGCTTGTTCTCTTCCTGCTCCTTCACGACTAATTTGAAAAAGACATTCTTGAATATAACCATACTCTGAAGCACATCGTGTTTCTTCGCAGAAAATTTTATCTTCAAAGATATGTGAAAAAATTGTTTCTAACATCCCTTCGATAAACGAACAAGTTTTTGTAGCAATAACTCCTAAAGAATCTGTCCAAATAGAGTTTCTAACTGCTATTGAAGCTACTTTCTCTTCTGGGTCCAAATGCATCAGTGAAAATTTACCCCACCTGGCAACAATAGGCGATTTTAGAATCTCTGTAATTTTATCACGAGGTTTTTTAGCATTCTTAATGCTGATAGTTTGTATAATCCTTTTTCCTACTTCTTTGCCAATTTTATCTAAAACTTGTGATATAGGGTCTTCTTCACCTTCAAATTGCCCATAAAATATCATTTGTAAAAGTACAGTAACCTTATCTCTAAGTTCCCTTAAAGTTGTTGCCAAAAAAGGAAATTCTTCAAGGGTTGGAGAAGTATAATTAACCACATTTAACAATTCTGGTGATTCTTTTAATTTTGTGATAGATCTTTCCATTTCATCTTCAGTTGAAGAAATCATCAAATATTCTGTAATTGTTGGGTCAAAAATAACAACAGAGAGCATGAATTCTTCTTTTCCTCCCCTCGCAAGAGGATTTGGCACAGAGAAAAACATACTTGAGTAAACTACATTTACCATTGCATTGACAAAGGCTTTCATTTCTTGTAAAAAATTGAAGTCCATTAACCGTGTAAGGCTTGCAGTAATTCTATCATCTTTTATTTCTGCTATGTGGAAAAGAAGGCGTGGACCTAATCTTTGGTCAAAGTGAAAAAGCATCACGTTTATTCTGTCTAGAAGATCTTTTGGTTCACTCATATTCTCCAACTTTCAGATGATTAATTTCACACTTCTTTTGCAGTTTATAGTTTTTTTGTATAAAGATATCCTATTGCAAATGCAGGACTAAATTCTACTGAAACAAAATCACTGCCTTTTACTATTTTAATATTTGCAAATTCTTCATCTTGTGACAAATAGTCAAATAATAAGTCTGCTCCAATTCCAAAAAGAACTATCTTATCTAACCCATATGCTTTAAGCTTTTGTTGAATTGCATTTTTAATTATGTTTAATATCTTTTGAATAAGATTATCAGTAATTTTTTGTAAAATATCCATGTTCTCCTTATAATTTGAGATACAAAACATCTTGCTTACATTTCTGTAGGCATTTTCTCTAATTTGATCAAGAGTTAAATTTGTGTCAGTTTGGGAAGTATGTAGATCATTTGAGATAAAGAAAAGATCTTCTGTTCTAGCATGAGGAAAAGAAGGAAGGTAGATTTTTTTACCATCAAAAATAAATGGATTCTCGATATTTACTAAATTTGTTTCTAAAGTTCCAATAAACAATAGTTCATCATTTAACATTCTCTCATAATTATTTCTAGAATTTGCAGCATATTTCCCTTCCTTTACAGGAGCTAGTGAAAAAGTTCTAGTCGAAAATTCTATAGCAAGAAAATCTTCTTTAACAAAATCATAAGCTGCTTCTGCTAAAGCTTTCCAACCAGCTGACACAACTTTGGAAGGGTTTTTCTCTGCTTCATCTGGAGATAGAAATGAATTATCCAAAGAATAATAACTTACATTATTTACGTATTTGTTAACAATTTTGCCAATAAAGGATACTGCTTCTTGATCAGAATCAAAAACAGGCTCTGCAGAAGTGGTTAATATGAAATCCCTGATTCCAAAGTCGCTATATGAACGTAGAAGAGACTTAATAAAAGTTTCAAATTCATCTTTTTTCTTATTTAGAGAAAAAAGAATTCTCTGATAACTTAAAGGTGAATCAGGTTGGGAAGGGTCTATTACGCAAATTTTCTGTGTTGTGATTCCAATATCCAAGACTGCTATAGCATTATGTGATGTAAAAAAAGTAGAATTTGTGATATTCATTTATATTTCTCCTTAACTTTATTTTAAAATGCTATACACGTTATTAAAAATAAGTTTTTGTTTAGTCTTTTTCATCCTCATCTATTTCTAAAAATCACTCCCTCTGGCTCGTCATCTTGTTGTTCTATTTTCGTTTTTTTCAGCTTTTTTTCGTTTACCTTGACATTCTTCAGATAAGTTTTATCTCCAACTAGTTTTGCTTTTGGATATATGTTTGAAATAGCTTGACAAATTTCAGCTAGTTTTCTATCCTCAATATATTCTCCTAAAAAGAATTCTTTTCCTTCTCTGGTATAAATGAGAAGCATACCTTTATTTTTATGTTTTCGAAGATCTAGCGATAACTTTCTAGGAATTCTTGACATACCATACCTTCTTATTTCAACAAGAGGTAAATTATTTTTTCTTATTCTAAATCCTGTTACAAGCATAGGAGTGGATCTATAAACTAAGTGCTTATCTTTTGTTATCTTAATAAAATCACGAGGATATGAAATCTCTTTAAACAAGCGATTAATGAAAATAATTGAAGGTATGATGATTACAACTATTGCTATAACCCAATCACCTATATTTGCTGATTTGAAATATACAACTGTTGCAACAAACGCTCCTATCATTATAAATGTTGAAACAAGATTAAGAATGAAATCCTTCCAACCAAATCTCTTAGCTTGAACTTTAATTAATGCTTCATCTTCTTTTTTTGCCATTTTAATCACATTTTCTTGTTAAAATCATTAACTAGTTTTACAATAAGGTCTAAACTTTCTTCTTCTACATCAAGAGGGATCACACAACCAGGAGCTAAAATGTTTCTCTTTATTTCCGCAGTCACTTCTAAACTTTTTATTATATTATTAATTATCTCTTCTTTATTTCCTTCGACTAATATTTCCTCGTTAATCCCTGCGAGGAAACCCCTTTTTTTTGTGATCTCACTTGCCTCTGAAAGAGATGGCCAAGTAAGCTGGTCATGCCAATTGTATGCGTGTGTTATTATCCTCTCTGTTGCCTCTCTAAATAGAATGTTTTCTCCATGAATATGAAATACTGTTATTGGAGACTTTTTTCTTACACGTTTTATCAACTTCTCGATAAAAAACAACTCAAATTTATTTATTTCCTTATTAGTTAGTGAGCTAGGTCTTAGATGCTGTGAGGCAATAAATAAACCCTCAGCTCCAAAATCAAGAGAAGCCATAGAAAATTCAGAAATAACCTCATAGAGAATATTTAATGCTTCAAAAATAATTTTAGGTTCTCTCTTGATGTGTTCCTCTATATTTCTATCCAATTTTGAAGCAACCATTAATGGGCTAAAAATAGTATTAATTTTGGGTAAAAATTCTAACTTTCTATTAATTAACTCGACTACGCGAAGTTGTTTACCAAATTCTCCATCGTTCACGTCAACTTGTTCAATATTTTCCCAATCTTCGATTTTTGTTATTACTGGTTTAACACATCGCGTTGAACCACTCACAGGATCATATTCATCAGCTATTTGACATCCAAAGTCAACACAAGGATAACGTCCATGAAGAGAGATTTTCATTAAATCAAAGTTGAAACGATTGTAATAGTCAATATGTGCTTTGGCTAACTTGTCTGGGTCGAGATCGATTAAAGGAAAATGTCGCCAAAAAGAGAAAAGAATTCTTTCATCGTTTAAACCTGAAAAGGTGTCTAGAACTAGCTGCAGTTTATCCACTAGAAATCCCTCGGTTTGCATAATAGTTCTTTCATACGTAGGTCAAAGAATGTGCTTGTATGTGCAGGTTTAATTACCCAAGCAGTATCAGCTCCTCTTCCTGTTCCGCCTACAGAAATGACATCTTCCATTTTTATTAATCCTGCATCAGCAGCCATTAAAACTATCTCTGCTGCAACTTTTGTTCCTTGACCAAAAATGCGAAGGGTTTCAGCAATTAATTCCGAAATTTGCCAAGTACCATGCTTTTTTCGAATAGCTCTATCAATTCCCGCTAAAGCATGAGTAGCAGTTAATACTTCAACTCCTTTTTCTTTTAATGATATAATCATCTCTTCAGAGATCTCCATCTCTCCTGGAGAACGAAAACCAGCTTGATGTGTAACAGCAATAATTCTAGCATTTTTAACATTCTCAGCAGCATATAACGCAGTCTGGCCTTTTGTAGTAGCTACAATAACAGTATCAATTGAGCTTTCTTTTAGTTTCTGATTAACAATTTCGAAAACCTTCTCTGAATAATTTCCTGTTTTTTCAAAATATACTGTCATTAAATAAAATAAAAAAAATTGTTTTATAAAGTTTCTATAAAATTATTTTATTTCTGAGAAGATATATAAATAACTATTTTATTAGTTAAATTGTGGTAAATGTGTCGATGTCATTTGAAATTAATGAAGCAAAGTATAATCCTTTGAAATTATCAGTAAGAAAAATAATCATACCAAAAGGCCAAGAAGAAATCATTGATAGATTAAAAGGTTGTATCTCTGCAGCATTAATAGGGTTATCAAAAGAAGTAATTTACACACTGTTAATATTAGCAAAACGTGAATGGGAAAAAGCAAATATGAAACCATTAAATGATTTCAGATTTATGCATGTCAATGAAAGAATCAAAGCGTTTGATGAAATGATAAAAACATTCATAGTACATTTAAACACTGTTTTGGTAAACCCATTAGATGAGAGTCAACAAGAATTTCTAAGAAAGAATGCTCTAACAAATTATAAAGATATACTAGAAACAGAAGGATACGTTGTTACCTATGAAATTTGATTTAAAAAAAGTTAAGTTATTTATTGTTCCAATCTATTAAAGGAAAAATACTGAAATTTGGGAAAAGCATAAATAATAAATTTCTTTTAAACTTGTATGAAACTAAAGAAATTTATGGTATTTTTAGTTATTCTATCTATTCTAACGATAAATTTTACTCTTCTACAAGGTATGGCTGACACACCACAAAATATTCTGATTTTATCGGAAGAAATAGATGATTCTCTAAAGGATAGATTTCAACTTGATCCTTCCTTTTCTGTAACTATACAATCACAACTCACAGGTTCACTTGATGGTTATTCTGGAATAATCTTGTATGATTATGCTCCTAAAAGTTCAGAATATAACCAAATTTTATCTTTCTCTGGGGGTATTGCTAGTTTCATTGGTGCTTCATTATTGTCTAACAGCTCAATTTTACTTGGTCTAAATATGATATCGGACTCTGTTGGAGAATTAATTAATACAACAGCTCTTCCAGAACCAATAGATCAAAAATCAGAACATGAACTCATAGCAAATATTAGATGGAACTCTGTTGTTCAAATTAGAAACTTTACGAGCTTACCACTGGCAAACACAATTCTAATTGAAACTTCTTCAGAAAGTAAAACACCAAACATTCCACTTGTTAGTACTAATAATGATAATTCACGTATAGCTATTAATTTTCTTCCCAGTGAGCAGGCAAATAGCGAATTTATCCAATGGCCCTATTTTAATTACTTCTTAAACATAATACTTAATCTAATTACGTCACAAAAACCACAATCTTACGCAGATTGGCCTTATTCTCCTGTTCCACATAAGTCAGCAACGATAGGTTTGGGTTTAATGGTATTACTCACTTCAGCTATCACTATTGCTGTGTATATTTTTGTAAAACGCTATTCCTCTAGGAACCCTATCAAAGAAGAAGACTTAGAAGAAATAAGTAAGGAAATAAAAGAAGAAAAAGACTGGGAAGATATTGGAATGCATAGACAGTTGGCAGGTTTCTTTGTCCAACTGTTTATTGGTTTGCTTATAATTCTCCCCAATGTTGTTATGTCTTCTCTAATTTTTCCTCTCTACATTCTTCCAAGTCCTCAAGCAGCAGGATTTTATGATTTTACAATTCGGTTTTTTGAAGTATTATGGTTGATGTTTGATATTGGTACCTCTGTTGTACTCGTGAAATTCTTTAGTCAACATAGAGTAAAAAACCCACAACAAGCAGTAAAATATATTCAAATTTTTATTTATTATCAGATGATTAGTGGGGTACTTCAACTCTTCTTAGTTTCCTTTATTGGTTCAATTTTCTTTCCTCGTTCCTTCTTAGCTCATTTAAGCTGGCTCTTTGTGACCCATGCTTTCTTCCAGTGGCCTGCGTTTTTTGTTGTTTTCATGCTAATTTTCCAAGCAATGAATCGACATGACATGTATCAGATTCTCAACATTCTCCTATATGGAGTATTCAATATCACAATTCAGTATGGTGTTATAGTTATTTTTAGAGTTACTCTAGGAAAAAATCCTATTTTTGGTGATGGTTTAGCTGGAGCAATTGGATACAGTGTTGGAAATTATGTGATACAAGTAGTTACATTTCTTTTAGGACTATGGATGTTTAAACGCCAAAAATTCTCTCTCAAAAGTATATTCAGAATCGATTTTTCTATGGCCGAGATTAAGGAGTCTCTAAGTTTCGGTTTTAAGTGGATGATAGGAAATATTCTTCCTCCATTAGGTTGGTTTGCGCAAATGTTTCTCCTTTCAACTTTTCTCCCTAACTATACTGAACAACAAGGTTATTTCTCTCTTGCATGGAATTTTGCATTAATAGTCATGATAGCTGGGTTGTTTGCACAATCAATTTTACCTGGAGTTTCAGAATCATATCATGGAAAGAAAAAAGTACTAACAAGATACTACACACTAAACTCTTTGAAGTGGGGAGCATACTTTGACTGGTTCTTTGTTTCTGCGCTATTAGCTATTGGTCCTCGTTTCATCATAGGAGGAGCGGGAGAAGAATGGGCTTCTGCAGCAATTATTATACGGTGGATACTCTTATTCCATTTCTTTGGATATTTATCTTGGATTGGAGATTGGATGTTTGCAGGTTCTGATCGTCCTGGTTGGGCTGCAATAAGTTGGGTAATAGAACAAGTAATAAGAACAGGATTACTTGTTGCGTTCATTCCAGCATATAAATTCTTTACAATTCACTTCAATTCTCCTATGATTGGAGTACTTTTTGCATATATTCCCGCTCTAATTATAAAGAATGCATTTATGTGGTGGGGTATACGTAGAGACGACTTTTTCAAGTTCAGATGGAAAGACCTCTGGTATCAAGGTGTAGTAACTCCTTTACTTTCTGCTCTAGCATTGTTTAGTGTACTTGAACTACTATTTACAGTAATTTGGAAAGGAGAGATAATTACATCAGTCGTAATTCTGTTAATTGGAATAATACCAGGACTTTACCTTTTTGCGTTCTTTATGGGACTATTCGGTGGATTTGATGATAACACATTAACAGAACTCAAGAGAAGTACAGATATGGTTAAAGGAGTAGGATTTATGGCTAGACCCCTTTACAAACTTACAGAATGGGGGACGAAGATTTCTCCACTTCATAACAGATTCCCTATCTCTATATACAATGAGGCCATTAAAGAAGCAGAGGAATTAACAAAAGAAAAAGCTAAACTCGTAATATAGCCACTATATTTTTTTACTTTTATTTTTTTTATATTTTAGAATTGTTTGTTTTACCCAATTTTCGACCTCTTGATCATTTAACAATTCGTCACAATAATCCCAATATTCTCCTGCTAAAAGTCCCATCAGAGCAATTTTTTTGAATTTGCTAGGTTTTTTTGGTGTCAATACAAACAAGAAAAGGTATCTTGCTGCTTTATTTCTTATTTTTTTAATATCTACATTATCTGAAAAAATTATTTCCTCATCTCGTATAGTTACAGCAACATCAGCACTCATAGTAGTTAAATTAGCTATCTTAACTAAAGAGAGTAAAGCATAATTTCGTATCCAATCTATGCGAGAAAAAGTTAATGCATGGTGATAAAGAGAAGAAACACAACCATTTTTTATTAACTCTCGCATAGCTTGTTTCCTTGTTTTGTCTCCTGATGAAGGTCTTACAATTAACTCATCAAACTCTTTACAATTGTTCATTGTTATTAGTTGATTTTTTAAAAAGATAAAAGTTGCTGTGGAATAGAATAATTATTTTTTATATTCAAATTTTTCTGACACTCTAATGTCTCTAGATGAGAAACCTATAAGCAACTCAAATGTTCCTTCTTCTACTTTCCATTGATGTGATTGGGGGTCGTAGTATTGTAAATGTTCTCTGTTGAAATTAAACTGAATTTGTTTTTCTTCTCCTTCTTTAAGTGATATCTTAGCAAAACCTTTTAGTTCCTTAAAGGGACGAATTAACGAGCAATCAACATCTCGAATATAAGCTTGAACCACAACTTTTCCACCTCTTTTCCCTGTGTTTCTAACCTTAAGTGTTGCTTGTATGGTTTCATTTCCTTTGAAACTTTTCTTGTTCAAAGTAAGGTTGTCACAATCAAAAGAAGTGAATGATAGACCATGACCGAACGGAAATTGGGGTTCTATATTCTGAGTATCGAAGTGTCTGTATCCTATCATTATTCCTTCCTTATAATTCATTGTTGTTGAAACAAAAAAGCGGTTTTTTTCTTTTGTATTTTGCTTTAAATGTTTAATTTTTTGATTAAGGTAGTCATCTGCATAATTTTTGACAGTAGAAAAGTCATTCCATCTCTTTGCCATTGTGAAAGGAAGTTTGCCTGAAGGGTTAACTTTTCCTAAAATAACTTCTGCTACAGGAATTGCTGCATTTTGCCCAAGGTAAAAACTGTGAATAATAGCTTCGACTGAGTTTAACCAACTTTCAGTTTCAAATCCTCCTCCAGCATTTACTACTACGATTATTTGTTTATTCAGTTCTGCTACTTTTTTGATCAATTTGGATTGATTTTGAACAAATTCCCAAGGTCTATCTAACGTTTCTGTTTCTTCCCATTCAGTAAAACCTGTACAAATAATAACTTTATCTGCTTCTTTTATTAGCTGTTGATCCTTTTTTGTGATCTTATCTCTGTTTGACTTAATTGGAATAAAGTTGATGTTTGGAGCTAATTCCACTAGAGCTTCAAAAATACTCTTAGAATTAGGCACATGAACATAGCATGACCCTCCTCCACTTGTGGGTGTTTTAAATGCGTTTCTTCCCAAAACAGCTATATTCTGTTCTTTCAGTGCATCAATTGGAAGACTATTTATTTCATTTTTTAGCAAGACAATACTCTCTCTTGCAATTTCAAGGGCGATTTCATTATTTTTTTCTATCAAACTTTCAAAGTTTATTTTTTCTTTTCTCCTTCCGTATACACCCATTTCGAAAAATACTTTGAGGATATTTCTAACTTTAGAGTCAATCTCATCAAAGGAAGAAATGTTAGTACTCATGTGTTTCTTTTGTAAGTAATTAAGAATCTTTGTAACTGTGTAATGTTTAGCTTCTGGCATTTCAATATCTAAACCAGCTTCTAATGGTCCTTCAGTACTATAAACCGAATCCCAATCAGATATTATAATTCCATCAAATTTCCACTTATTTCGCAAAATTTCAGTAAGTAGTTCTTTGTTCTCACTACAATGAACTCCATTAACTAAATTGTATGCAGACATAATAGCTTTGGCTTTTCCTTTTTGAACAGCAGCTTTGAAAGCTGGAAAATATATCTCGTGAAGAGTTCTTTCATCAATAATAACGTTAGTTGAATGTCTTTTGTATTCGGAGTTGTTTGCTACAAAGTGCTTAACTGTTGCTATAATGCCTGTTTCTTGTAATCCTTGGACATAAGGAACAACAAGCTCAGAAGCTAAAAAAGGATCTTCTCCCATATACTCAAAATTTCTTCCATTAGTAGGAACTCGATAAATATTTACTCCTGGACCAAGTAAAACAGATATGTCTTTTGCTCTACACTCCTCACCTATTGCCTTAGCAACTTTGAAAATCAAATCTCTATTCCAACTTGCAGTCATAGCTATCAATGATGGAAAAGCCGTTGACCTTCCATAAGTTCGAATACCAGAAGACGCATCTGTAGTCCAGACACGAGGAAGTTTTAAACGTTCAACACCAGAAATAGCAAAAATTTCTTCTCCAGAAAGAAGATTTATTTTTTCATTAAGTGTTAATTTATTTATAAGATATTCAACTTTTTCTTCTGTTGTTTCGAGTGAAAAAAATTCCTGTTTTCTAATTTCTTCATTAAGTTTAATGTCAGGTTCAAGTTTCTGGCTGAAATCAGGAGGAGAAGTAAAGATATGGTGAAGTATAACTTTTAATAATTTGTTCATTTATATTATAAAAACTAAAAGAATAGTTAAGTGTTATTATTACTATAGTTTGATTATTTATTAAAAAAAAAGACAAATGTTTTTAATAAAAAGTGCAAATTAAATAACGATGATAACTCCTTCAATATTTGCATTTTCTTTCCTAATAGAATCAACATTGTTGCTAGGATTTACTACCTATATTTTCATGAAAACCTATCTACAAATCAAGCACATATCTAATCTTCTAATGAGTATTGGGACAGGATTAGTGATGATTTCCTATTTCGTATCTTTTGGAATGGATTTTATTGATCAAACTGATGTTCAATCAGCTAAAATAATTTTGTCAATTACAAACATGATAATAACCATAGGTCTATTTTTTATTGCTCTATCTTTATTCTATATAAAATCAAAATATTTCAACATCGCAGCAATTGTAGGTTCTTTTCTTGTTGGAATTGCGTTTATTACAGTTTCAAACACTGATAATCTAAGAATGTATTACAATGAAAAAGTTAATTTTTGGATTAATGACTATACAAAATATGCTAATATATTAATGAGTTCTATTTTTCTTGTTATTTTTATTTTAATTGCTTTGTATGTTACTGAAAAAATAAGATACATAGTAAATAAGAAAAAATTGTTCTCTTTCACTGTTCTTGGAATTTTTATTGCTTTTATATGGTTAGCAATAATTTCTATTCCTGGAGTATATATTTACAGAGTCTATATTCTTCCTTTAGCACTATTTTTTATTGGTTTAGATAATTTATTTAATCCTCTAAGTCTGATAGTTTCTCATAACAAGCCAAGAGAAATCTTTCTTCTTTCAAGAACAAATGTTCCCCTTGTTGGTTATGACTACAGAAAACAAGAGAAAATAAATGATTTGAGTGATATTCGAATACTTAGAGTAAGTCAGCTACTTATAGAAGAGAAAGTAGGAGAAACAAAAGATGCCCACTTCTCTGCGAAACAAGGAGAATTAATATCCATAGCTTATGAGTGCTTTATTTTAACAACAATTGCCAAGGAAATAGACCCTAATTTAAAATCTGTGCTCTATCTAACTTTGCAGAGGTTTTGTGATTGTATAAATTATTCAGTGTTTATATCTTCTGAAGTTTTAAAGAAAGATGAAGAAGAAAAGTTTCTTATGATTCTAAAAAGCAATCTAGATGCAATATTGTATTAAAAAGCAAGTACATTCTTTTTTTTATTAAAACTAAAAAATGTCTACACTTGTTAATTGAATACATAATTGAAAAAGTTTTAAAAAATTTTAAGAACCTGAACTTGCCTATAAACAAAAAAGAGCATAATTTTTTTAAGTTAATTTCAGCATTTGATGATGATGCTAGTTTCTCTATACTCCTTATCATACTTTATCGAAGCTATTCTGTTTTATGGCTTTACATCGCTTATTTTCATTAAAAGCTACTTGAAATTAAAGCATGTTTCTAACCTATTTATGAGTATTGGAACATTTTTTGTTCTGCTTTCTTATGGTCTGTCTTTTTCATTAGCTTTTATTAGCCCAGAAAATTTAGAAAAAGCTAAAAAAATTTTGGTAAGTACAAATATGTTACTTATACTTGGTGTTTATTTAATTTCTATAGCACTCATCTATATAAAATCAAAATTTTTCAATGTTGCGGCTATTACGAATTCTTTTTTGATAGGAGTCGCTTTTATAACTCTTTCTCACATTGAAAATTTAACAATGACCTACAATGAAAGGGTGAAATATTGGGAAACAGACTATTCAAAACATGCGACTATATTACTATGTTCAGCTTTTTTGTTTATCGCAATTATAATCTCTCTTTATGTGGTTGAGAAATTAAAGTATGACATTAAAAAAAGAAAATTCATTTCATTAACAACATTGGGGATATTTACTTGGTTCATATGGATATTAATAGTTCCTATTCCCAGATTATACCTATATCGGATATTTATATTGCCTTTAGCGCTTTTTTTTGTTGGTTTAGATAATTTATTCAATCCTTTAAGTTTGATTGTATCTTCAAACAAGCCAACAGAAATCTTTCTTCTTTCAAAAACTAATATCCCTCTTGTTGGTTATGATTATAATAAAAGAAAGAAAATAGAAGATTTAAACGATATTAGAATACTTAGAGTTAGCCAACTAGTCATAGAAGAAAAAGTAGGAGAAACAAAAAATGCGTACTTTCACGCAACAGAGGGAGAATTACTCTCAATTGCTTACGGAAATTATATTTTAACAACTATCGCTAAAAAAATAGATGCTAACTTGAAAACTGTGCTTTCTCTAACTTTAAGAAAGTTTAACTCATATATTAATGTCTCATCAGAAAAAAATGCAGAGGAGTTAAAACAGGATGAAGAAAAGATGTTTCTTACGATTCTAAATAATTATCTGGACACAATCTTACATTAAAGAATCTTTTTTCTGCTGATTTTCTAATTTGGAAATATTTTTAAGTACTCAATAAGAACCTATTGTGATAACAATGGATCTCATCCTCTCCTTATAGTGTGTTGCGAGGGGAACTCGCGCTAAGAAAAAATGTCATGAATTTTGATTAGATTAGCGGCGAGTAGAGAAATTGTTAGAGTTTTGTTTTTACTTAAACTGAGCTACAATTTTACTTTTCTCATACTAGCTGTTTTCTAATCAAATTTTGTTTAATCAAAAACGGAGGTGAAAAAAGTGTCAAATTACACAAAATTAAAGTGGTATCGCTTTGATATTGCAAGAAGAATCAGAGCGCTTGATGGAGAAGAACTAGTTGCAGAATTGGAAAAAATAATAGAAGAAATCAAAAGAAAAAAGTTAGATCGATTAGGCGTATTTAAAGTACAGATTAGAGAATTGGAACAGCTAATAGAAAATGAAAAAGCTCAACCAAAGAGAAAAGGAAGACAATACGACCCCTTCTTTATTCCATATGGAGGGGATGGAAGAGTTGCACTTTTTGGTTTGTCAAATGTCGGAAAAAGCTCGCTTATGAATGCTATAACTAACGCAGAAGTAGCTACAGGAAATTATTTGAACACTACGAGACAAGCATTAGCAGGGACGTGTGAATACGAGAATGTAAAAATTCAGATTATTGATTTACCCGGTTTCCTAGACTTTAAAGAGGATTGGAACATTAGTAAACAAATCTTAAGGGTTGCTCGAACTTGTGACTCTATAACACTTGTAATAGATTTGTCAATGAATGTTGAAAGACAATATAACTTTCTTATCCAACAATTAGAAAACGCTAGATTAATTAAAGATGGAGAAACAATCTACAAATTTGCCATTATTGCAACAAAAGGTGATCTTCCTTGTACAGAAGAAGCTTTCAAGAAATTGAAAACAATAACTGATTTATCCATATGCCCAATCTCAATGAAAAATAAGGATTCTTTGGACAGATTAAAGAAAATGCTCTTTGAAACATTAAATGTAGTAAGGGTCTATACCAAGAAACCTAAAAATCAACCTGATATGGAGCATCCTCTCGTTCTACCAAAAGGTTCAACAGTTAAAGATGTAGCACTGAAATTACACAAGGATTTCCTTAAATTTTTCAAATATGCTAGAATTTGGGGTAAATCTTGCGATTTTCCTGGTCAAAGAGTAGGGGTTGAGCATATTCTTGAAGACGAGGATATAGTAGAAATTTCAACTTCACAAAAATAGCCTAATTTCTACTTTTTTTTATTTCTAAAAAAAAGATTGAACGAAACTTTTAGTTCTGGATAAAATTTATAACATATTAATATCTTTTCGATTTCAATGGATTCAGTAAGCCATGGAAGCGTTTCCACTCTTATCGGTTTTATTTTCATTCAATTTTATGACGTACCGTTTTTCCCCTTGCTGGCTATATTGTTTGTATGGGGAGTTTTAGTTGATTATGATCATGCAATATATTATAAGCAAAAACATCCTGAAGCAAAAATATGGAATATTCCTCAACTAATTAAGATCTATTTCAGTACTGTGGATAACAATGATGAATTTATTTATCATACATGGTTGCATGAACCATTAGGGGTATTGTTTGTAAGTGCAATAACAGTTCCAATTTTTTATTTCACTAAATATCCTGAATTTATAATTCTAGCAATAAGTTGTTACTTTTTTCATTTTTTACTAGATTTATTTTCTGGAAAGATGAAACCTTTAGCTCCCTTTAACGAAGAATTCACAATAAGATGGCAAATTCTTCCACGAAATTCATTTACTGCTGCTTCAATATCATTGTTAGTATTTTTAGTTACATTGTCTATACAAATATTCATAGGTTTCTAATTTTTCAAAAAAAGCTTATTTAGTTAGAAGTTAAATGTAAATTGAAATGTCAACAGAATTTGTAGGTAAAGTTCCTACTAAATTGGTAAAACTAGTGCTAAATCATGTTATAAGAAAAAAACACTTTAAAAATAATCAAGTTATTCCGCCAGAGAATTGGCATTCGTTAGGTAATTTTGTAGGAATAGATAAAGAAAAGATGGAGATAAAACTAGAAAATGGTGAAATGAAGATAGAATATATCAAGCCCCATATAGTCAAGATTTTTTATGGTCTAAAAAAAGAAAAAAAGCCGTTAAGTTTTGCTATTGAGAAAGATCTTGATTCATTTACACAAATTTTTGTTAGCGATAGAAAAGAAGTAGTAGACATAAGCCCTAAAGGAAGTAAGAAACAACAGAGTATTTCCATTATTATTGATAAAGATAATAATCTCTGCATTTTTAAATCTCCAAGAGGAGAGATTTATTCTGAAACTATACCAATTTATTCAGAAGAAAAGTGGTATAGAAGTTTAAAGATATCAAATAAAACAAGAGAACATTATTTTGGTTTTGGAGAAGCTACAGGAGAGTTAGATAAAGTTAATAATACTGTTGCATTTTGGAATACTGACAGTCTACCTTATGACAATAAAAGAAAAAATCTCTATCAAAGCCAGCCAATTCAAGTTACAATTCAAGAAAATGGTTTAATTTATGCAATAATTTATGATAACCCATACAAATCTACAATTTCTGTTGAAAAAAACGAAGCAGGTTACATAACTGAATATTCTGTCGCTGGAGGAGGAATAATTTATTACCTTATAGTCAGTTCATCAATTTCAGGCCTGTTTTCTGAATTAACATACATTTTAGGAAAAGTACCTCTTCCTCCATTAAATTCTCTAGGTCACCATCAAAGCCTATGGTCATATAAGAATGAAGAAGAAGTGAGAAAAGTCGCAGAAACTTTCAGAAATAAGCAAATACCTTGCGACTTTATTCATTTAGACATTGATTATATGGATGGCTATAGAATATTTACGTGGAATAAAGAACGATTTCCAAATATTAAAGAATTATCGTCTGAATTACTCGAAAAACACAACATTAAACTTCTCGCTATTACCGATCCAGGAATAAAAGTTGATCCCGAATATTTTATGTATAAGGAAGGAATAAAAGATAATCATTTTGTCAAAAATGAAGATGGAAAAACACTATTCGAAGGAGAAGTATGGCCCGGACAATGTCATTTTCCTGACTTTAGCCAGCAAAAAACAAGAGAATGGTTTGGTAGTAAGTTTAAGATTTTAGATGAGTGTGGAATAGAAGCTTTTTGGATAGATATGAATGAACCTTCAGTTTTTTCAGAATTAGGGACTATACCAGAGGCTGCAATTCATCCTTGCGATGGAAAAAACAGATCTCATGCAGAAATGCATAATCAATATGGACACTTGATGTCAAAAGCGGTTTATGAGGGATTAAAAAAAATCAATGAAAATAAACGTGTATTCATTTTAACTCGTTCAGCCTATATTGGAACACAAAGATATGCTGGGAGCTGGACAGGAGATAATAATGCTGAATGGGGGCACCTAAGAATGAGTTTACCTATGTTGATGAATATGGCTATAAGTGGACAAGTAATGATTGGTCCTGATATTGGGGGTTTTCTAGGAAAACCTTCTGCAGAATTACTCATTAGATGGTACCAAGCAGGATTATTCTATCCCTTTTTCAGAAATCATAGTATAAATAAAAATTGCCGACATGAGCCATGGGTATTTGGAAAGCGTGTAGAAAAAATTATCCGCAAAACAATCCAATTAAGGTATCAGTTATTACCCTATCTCTATACTTCGCTGGTGGAAACTTGTAAAACTGGTATACCTCTCTTTAAAGCTCTTTTCATTGATTACATAAACGACGAAGAGGTCTATAATAAACAATGGCTTAATACTGAGTATTTAGTGGGAAATTCATTACTTATTGCACCAATTCTTAAAAAATGGAGAAGAAAAAGAAAAGTATATTTTCCTAAAGGGACAAAATGGTTTAGTTTTGATGGTAGTCAAATTTATGAAGGAGGAAAAACATATACTATCTCTATCCCTCTTGATTCCTTCAATTTTATTTTTATAAAAGAAGGTTCTATAATTCCAATAATTGATAAGGATATTCAATCAACAGAAGAAGTGCTGAAAGAGCCATTAACTATCCTAATTTGTGGAGAAAAAGAAGCAAAAGGAGAAGTTTACCTTGATGATGGTTATACTATGAATTATGAAAAAGAAGACTTTGAAATTGCAAGATTCGAAGCAAAGCTACAAGAGAAAGAATCATGGAATATTTACCTCTCTAGAGAAGGGAAAAAGAAGAAATACATCAATGTTGAAAATGTAAAGCAGGTAGGCCATAGGACTATAGGTTTTGCAATATTTGAAGAATAATTAATTTAATTGTAATAACTAAAAAATATTAGTTTATTTACTTTTAGCTTTCAGGGATAGAACGAGGAATAGATGGGTCATCAGCTTCGTGATATATCTTTCCTTCTCTACCAAGGGAGATTTGCTTTTTTCCTAAATATTCTTTACACCAACCATTAACAATACTAACTACTTGTCCAACTTTGTAATCTTCTCCCGCTTTAGGACCCCAAAGAGTTAGAACAGTTGAACCAGTTTGGTCAACTAATAATAAATCCCAAGCATAAAGCCATCTTCCTCGAGAGTTAATTTTTCGTGGACCTTGTTTAGAAATTATTCTAGCTTTTATCTCGTCAAAATTGCTATTTGCTTTCAGTTCATTAATTTTCATAAATTTTATTTTAAATTAAGGCACATAAACTTTTTTGTACATTCTTCTTTGTCTTAGAAATAGAAAAAAAATAATAATAAAAAAATAAGAGACTAGTTTCCTGTTTCAGCTAAAGCTATCTGGATTGCTCTTTCTATATTCTCATCTACTCGCAATCCTTTATTCCTATCTTGGGGGGAAACAACATTTATGATAGCGATGTCTGCTCCATTGAAGTAAGCTTCTTTTACCTTATTTACCACTAAACCTCCTGCAACTGAAATAAGTGTGTCAAATTTTGATCTTATTTTAGTTATATCTTTATATCGAATGATACTTCTTGGATTGTCTTCTTCATCTCGTCCTTTATGAATAACTACCGCATGGGGTTTAAAACGTAAAGGCATCATTTTGCGTAGAGGGTTAGTTACTCCTAACATGTCAATAACGGCATACAAACCATTTTCTCGACAGAATTTACAGAACAAGTTTAGGGTGTCTATAGGTGCTGAACCTAATACTGTTACTGCATTTGCTCCAGCTTTTGCTGCTATCATTGTTTCACTAAAAGCACCATCTGTTAGTTTTAGATCCGCTAAAAGTAAACCTCTCCAATGTCTCCGAATATAGTGAACACCTCTCATCCCTTCGAGTTTAATAAAAGGTGTTCCTGCCTCAATTATAATTCTTGGATCGTTAGGTATTCTAGGGAGAATAGCTCTGACTTGTGATAAGTCACCGTTAAAAGCTATCTGGACATACCTACGATGCGAATCCAAGTTTATCATGTTCTTACTCCTTTGATTTATTTACTTTGTGAATGATATCAGTTATTTCTTCAGTTAAACCTCCAGGCATGAAAATAACAACTTTCTCACTGGGGTCTTGGGCTATATCTCTTATGGTTTGCAATGTCCTAAGTTGTAAACCACCTTTTGTTTTAGTTAAAATTGTAGCAGCTTCAGATAGCTTTTTAGCTGCGATGAATTCACCTTCAGCTTTAATAATAACTGCACGTTTATCTCTTTCTGCTTCAGCTTGGATAGCAAAAGCTCTTTTCATTTCAGCTGGAAGTTCAATTTCTTGCATTTTAATTGCTTCAATATCTACTCCCCATTCACTTGTTTCTTTATCAACGATTTTCTTGATGTCTGCAGCTATTTGATCTCTCTCAGTTAAAACTTGGTCTAATTCCATTGTTCCAATGGTGTCTCTTAATGCAGCTTGTGTGTATTGCTGAACTGCATAACGATAGTTAGCTATTTTTATCACTGCATCCTCCGGTCTTTCTACTTTGAAATAGACTACAGCATTAGTCAGAACAGGAATATTGTCCTTTGTCATAACTTCTTGTCGAGGAATATCTTGGGTAATTATTCTTAAATCAACTTTTACTCCTTTCTCTAATATAGGGATAACATACACGAGTCCTGGTCCTATCGTTCGTACATACTTACCAAGTCTAAAGACTACTATTCTTTCATATTCATAGGCTAATTTCAAACCAGAGATAAAAAATAAGCCAATTAAAACCACGGCTACACTAATAATAACAATAAGCACTTCTTCTTCCATTTTCTATCAACTCTTTAGTCTAAGTTCTTTACATTAATCCTCAATTTTAAATCTATCCAAATAAAGTTCAATTTTTCTGATGTTCCAGCTGTGTCTTTAATTAGAATTAATATTTTTACCTACTTTCTAAAATCCAAAAATCGTTAATTTGCAAATGCTTTTAAATGAGAACAGTTTTACGTAACTTGAAGTTTTAAAATAATTCCTTATTTGTTTCAAAATAATGCAATTGTTTTAAACACTATGAAACACTAACTACGATACAACACGATGTTAGATAAAACCAGTATACGGTGATAAAAATAAAATTCAACGAATTACCATTGACACATGAAACCATGCTAGCGATAGAAAAAATTGGTTTCACAACATTAACAGATATTCAAGAACAAGCTATTCCTCAGATACTTGAAAGAAATGACACTCATGTTTTAGCTCAAGCAAAAACAGGAACAGGAAAAACACTTTCTTTTGCAATTCCTTTGGTAGAAAAACTTGATCCAAAGAAGAAAATTGTTCAAGCAGTAATTATTGTTCCAACAAGAGAGCTGTGTAAACAAGTTCATTCAGTTATTAAAGAAGTATCAAGATATAGACGCTTTAAAACAGTAGAAGTCTATGGAGGAGTATCTATAAACAGACAAATAGAAAAAATAGAATCAGGGGCACAGATTGTTATAGCTACCCCGGGGAGACTAATTGATCTTTACTATAGAGAGGTAATAAATCTAGATAAAGTAAGATTTGCCGTTTTAGATGAAGCAGATAAAATGTTAGATATGGGATTTTTCCCAGATATAGAGTTTATCTTGTTTGAAGCAATGAAAAATGCTAGACCACATTTAATGCTATTTTCAGCAACAATTATAGACACAATAAGAGAAATCGCTTTTGATTTCACTATTGGTCAAAAGTTATTGGAAATTGACGTATCTCATGACTCATTAACAGTTGAAAGTTGTGAACAATATTATTATAAAGTAAATGACCAAAGATACAAATATTCTACATTCAAACAGATTCTAAAAAAAGAGAACCCTAAATTTAGTATTATTTTTGTAAATACCAAAAAAATGGCAAACATTTTAGCAAAAAGATTACGACATGAAAAGGATTTATCTCTAAGAGTAGACATGCTACACGGTGATATGACACAAAGACAAAGGGAGATAGTTACTAATCGTTTTAGAAAAAAACAATTAAATTGCTTGATTGCAACAAATGTAGCAGCAAGGGGATTAGATTTTCCACATATTACTCATATTTTCAATTATGATATACCTGACACAGTAGAAAACTATGTTCATAGGGTAGGTAGAACATCAAGAATGGGTTCATCTGGGACAGCTATTTCTTTAGTAGTTGATGATGGTAAACAATTAAGCCAGTTATATGCGATAGAACAATTTATTGATCTAGAAATAAAGAGACAACACATAAAATTCTCAAAAAGTGAACATTCGGCTTCTAGTAATAGAGAAAAAAAACATAATGAAAATTCTAGTAATAGGTATAAAAATAAAAGTTCTAAAAAATCCAAATCTCCCTATTACAAAAAGGTCTATTCACAGATTGAAAGAAACTAGTTATTCTACTTTTTCTATTTTATTTTTTTAAATAGTCTTTAGGAACTCATTAATTTTATTTTTCCAATTGCGATGTCAAGATTAGCAAATCTTTTTGGAATTTTTGGTATTTGTTATCACTTTTTTCTGAATCAGAGATAAGAGAAAGGATTTTTTGAAGATTCATTCTATGTATCTCCTTCTCTTCAGGAGTAAACTTAGAGAAATCTACTTTTCCTGATTTCAACCCTTGTAAGTAATCCAAGTTTCTTTTTATTAAACTCCTGTCTTTTTGTATTTCATCGTGACCTGTGATTAACCACCTATAGTCAAAAGAAAGATATTTTTCTAATGTGTCGACATAAGATTCAAAATCTAAATTGTTAATGTAAGGAAAGGGATATTCAACATTATCTCCAACAAACAGAGCTTTATCCTGAATGTCAAAACAAGAAGCCGATTCTGCTGTATGTCCTGGACTACTAAAAAAGACTATTTGATCCTCAGGGAAAAAAAGTTTTGAATGAAACAGAAGGTTGGGTTTAACTAATGAGACTTTTCCCTTCTGATGTTTTCCATATTTATTCAATTCTTTTTCTGCTTTTGTTCTGAACACTTTCTCAAAATGTTCTTGGGCTATAATTATTTGTTCTGTAAAAAAGCAGTTTCCCCAAATATGGTCATAATCTGCGTGAGAATTAAAAATAATAACCTTTCTAGGAAAAACCTTTTTTTGTTCTTTCAGATGTTTAAAGACACTTTCCATTGATTCTGGACCCAAAAACGTATCACAAATGAATGTATGTTTCTTTCCAATAATCACGAAAACATTTGTTCTATATGGTTCTGAAAAGGTGAATAAAATCCCCCTTTTTCCTATCTCTTGAATTTCCATTATTATAACACAAATTAATGTTCTCTTTAATTTTTCTTTTTAGTAATAAAAAAATTGTTCATTACTAAGAAATGCTAAAAAGCAATTTATAGTTTCAATTATTTTATGATTTTTGGCTTTATTGACGTTTTTATGTCAGTTTTATAAGAGTTGTTCGAGTTTTTGCAAAAACGAAAATAGTTATAAGATGGTCGGTGTCATCTCCTATGACGTAAATGATAGAACGAATGCGCTTTTGTGCACAAGCATTAATATCTGCTTTAGAGAATAATCAAACTCCTACAACTTGTCTAGATGAATTTATTAGTTCGGTAAGAGATGCTTGGATAAAATTTGAACAGGGTCAAATAACAGTAGCAATAAATCAACTTCCAAGACCGATGTACATGTTTGTTATAGAAGAATTACCAAAAGTGATTAATGACCCTTCACAAAAAGAAAAAATAATTAAAGAATTAAAACTTTTTTTGAATACAATTGATTTAATTATTCAACCTAAAGAAATTAATTAAGACAGTTTAAACACTTTCAATAATTTTTTTGAATCTATTCAAAATCTATTCAAAATCTATTCAAAATCTATTCAAAATAAGCTTAAAAAATAAAAAAAATGATTGTTAGTTCCTTAAAACAATGTTTTAAGTTATTCTTATTCTATAATAAAAAAGATGATTTGTTATTAATAACGATTATATCTTCTATTATTTTGTCTATGTTTTCTATAACAATCTTGACAATAGACGGGTCTTTCACCATCTGGTTTGAAAGGTACCTGTGCATTTTTTCCACAGTCATCACAAACGATGTCAAACATTTCACGATTGTCTATGTAATTTTCTCTACTCAATATATTTCACCGATTATTGATTGGTTATACTTGAAAGTTCATTAGGATCCAAAAAATAGTTGAGACTAATTTAATGATTCTAAAAGTGAACTACAAATATACTAAGTTAATGAAATATATGTAGTATTTAAATTCTAGGTTTGAACTCAAGAATTATTTATTTGATTTAAACTCAAAGTAAAAAGTCCTTCTAAACTTTCAAAGTTACTCTTATTGTTATTCTTAATGCTTTATTTTTCTTTTTTATCTGTTTTCTAGTCATATAATTTTTTTATCAAGACACATTTGTATTTGAAAAAAGAGAACTTTTTTTACATTAGTAGGAGAACTAACATTTTATTGATAAATTCTTGGATTATATATTAGCAAAAAATAATTATAAAAAAAACAGATTTTTCTACAATTTTCTTTAAATTTCAAAATCTATTTAAGTGAAAATGCATTCTTTTTGTTAGTACAATTGGTGAGTAAAGTGGATAGTTCTGATTCTTCTATTATAGTTGAAAAAATTAAAAAAGAAATAAATAGTTATGAATCTTCGAGGGCGAAAGGAAAAAAACTTATTTTTGAGAAATCTACTCCTGAACTTCTAAATAGTTTAGTACAGTTTCTAAATGATTTTTTTGATAAGTATTCTAAAACAGAAAAAGTAGAAGAAATTAACGAATTTGTCGATCATCTATATTCTACATTAAGGTGGAAGAAAAATGATTACTAGTGTAAGCGTGAAAAATTGGAAAAAGTTTGATCAACAAAAAGAATGGACTTTTGATAAAGGAATCCAACTTATTTATGGTCCTAACACAAGCGGTAAATCTTCTCTCCTCGAAGCTATCTATTTTGCTTTTTTTGGAGTAAATGAGAAGGTAGATGGAAACCCTACTTATAATTCGAATGAATCTGCAATTGTAACTGTTGATTTCATCTCTGATACTGGAGATAAGTATAGAATAATCAGGAGTTATAAGAAAATTAAAAGAAAAGAAGAATCTTTTACACTTTACAAATTGGTTGATGGAAAAGAGGAGTTTTTCTCTGAAAACCCTCAAGATGCAATTAAACTCTACGGAAAATTTGAAGATATTTTTACTCACATAATTTTTCTAAAAGAAGGAGAAATATACAGAACGCTATCGCGGATGAAAAGTAACTTAGATGAAGAACTATCCTATTTGTTGAACTTACAACGATTTGACGTTCTTCGTGAGAAATTGAGAGAAACAAGACTTAAGGTAATTAAGAAACAGAAAGAAAGTGTAAAGAAAGATCCAGCGTATTTGTCTGAAAAAGAGATAAACGAGTTTAAAGAGAAGTTGCATAGTCTAAATAATGAAAAAGAGAAGTTGGAAGGAAAGAAAAAGAAAGTAATCCACGATAAGAAACTTGCTGAGAAAAGATTTTCATTAAATAAAAAGTTGAAAGAGCTTGATTCTGAAAAACAAAAATATGGTGAAACAATAAAAAATATTAGAACCAAGTATGAAAATAAAGAATCTTTGATTGATTTTTTGAACAATGAAATTGCGGTATTAGAAAATAAAAATGAACAGTTAGATATAAAATGTTCTAAACTTAGCAGCGAAAAAGCTGAAAAAGAAGGAGAAAAAAGGAGACTAAATAAATTAATTAATGAAATTAACTCATTCAAATCTTCTGGAACTACCACATGTCCTACTTGTTATCAAAAAGTCGACCCTATGATTCTTCAAGAAGCTATTGAGGGTTTCAGCAAAAAAGTTAAAGATTTAGAAAATGCATTGTTTCAACTTAATTCTTCCATAAATGAAATTAATGAAGAAAAGAGAATAATCTCTCAAAAGATAAGGGAAATTAAAGAAGACTTATTTGATCTTGAAAATGCTAAAAAAGGAATCAGTTTCATTCAACAGGAGATAAATGAGATAAACAATTATCTAAACTCACTTCCCCACACTGAAAATATTGAAAATTATTCAATGCAGATAGAAGATCTAGAAGACGAAATAAGTAACATTAATGTGGAAATAAGAACAGTAGAGAAAAAGTTGAGTTCAAGTAAACAAGAAGGGATAATGATTGACGAGTTAGAATTTCAAGAAAAGTTTATTGAATTAGTTGAAAATAAACTGAGTGAATATAAAGATGAGTTGCTTGAAAGAAAATTAAATGAAATTAAAGGAGTAATAAAAGAAAAATGGGCAGAAATATGGGATAAAGAAATTTGGTCCATAGAATTTGATGACAATTTAGTTCCTACAATTAGCTTTAAGTATAAAGGAACAACTATTCAACAAAATTTGCGCAGTTTTTCAGCGAGTGAAAAAATACTTTTAAGTGTCATTTTACGCGCTGCTTTAATTGATAAACTTTTAAGCGTAAAAACAATGATTCTAGATGACCCCTCAATCTTTTTAGACCAAGAAAGTGTTAAAATTGCTGCTCGATTCTATCGTGAACTTATAGATAATAAACATGTGGATCAGATAATTATGACCACATTTGATGAATCTTTCAAAGAATTATTAAAACCTGAAAAAGTGATAAACCTTGAGTAAAACTAAATTTTTATTCGTTTTTGACACTTCTTTTTTTTGGTCTCTTTTAAATGTTAATCGGCATCAATTGATCCAAGATATTAAAGAAGTATTTGACTATGTTCCAAATATTCAATATATTGCTCCCAAAGTGATTTTAAAGGAACTATCTGGAAAATATAAAGATAAATGTCCTTTTCTAGAGCGGCATATTCAATTTACAGACATTGAAATTACAGAGGAGGAATTAAAAGAACTTAAAAAATTGAATAGTTCCTTGCCTAATCATGCATTTGAGAGAAAGGAAAAAGGTGATTACATAATAATTAACACTGCAAAAAAGTATGATGATTCAGAAGCAGTCAAATTTGTTGTAAGTAATGACGAGGGAATTCATCTGTTTCTTGATCAAGCTATCCCAGAAGAGAAAATAAAACCAATCTGGGTAGCTAGATTTTTATCCTTTTTAGCCAAACAATCCTTAACTAAAAACCAAAAACGAAGGTTTACTCAAGCATCTGAAATGCTAGAAGAATATATTGATACTTATCGTATAAAATCAAAGAGAGGAGAAACACCCTTTTACGATATAGAAAAAATACTAATGTCAGCTAAATTTTTACCTGCTGAAGAACAAATTAATAGATTGCAAGAAGCTCTAGAAAATCAGATAATTACAGGAGAAAAAAGTGATACACTTCCTTCTTTTATTAATCAAATAGGCTCAAAACTGCATCAAATCTTTTCCTATATAGATTTAGGTGAAACAAATGTTATTGAATCTCAACTCGAATCTGTAGAAGTAATAATTATGAATTTAAGTTTAGAGCAACGAGAGACAGTTTACAAAATTATCAGTTTTTACCTGATTACAATTTTAAATCGGTTAGCTTCAATTTATGACCAAAATGGAGCTTTTTCTGGAATTGTTTCTGCATTAGAAAGAGCAAAGTTTTACTTAAAATATGTTGATGAATATGAAGACAAAAGTCAACTTTATGCAATTTTAAGTTGGATACACCTATTAAATAATTCAAACGATTTATCACGGTATTATTTTTCAAAGGTAACAGATAAAAACTTTGAACTAGCAAAGAAACTAACAGCGTTGTTGGAACTGTATGATACTCCATTGGCAAAGATCGATACAAGATTGTATGAACTAGTTCCATCAGAAACTTGGAAAAACCTTAACGAAACACTAGCTATCTGTCCCAATAGACTACTACGAGAGAAAATAGCCTATATTGTGAATACCTTTGAAATAAAACCCTCATTTGTTTTTGATGCAAGGCATTTTAATTTAAAAAATATGGAAATAAAAGAAAACTCTTTGCTTTCATTTCTAAAAGAGCAGTTTAGAATATTGAATATAATAAAAAAAGAAAGTTCAGTAGTAATTGAGTGTCATGACAGTAAAATAGGTCAAATTGAACTTCGTTTGCCTATCATCAGGACTATACTTAAAGTGTCACCTGGTGATTTAATAAGCTTTAGAGGGGGAACAATAGCAAAAATAAAGAAACCAAGTCCTGGAAAAAAACATTCTGCAACAATATATTTCAGTAAATTAGAAGAAGATGATTGTATTATTTCAAAAGATAGTAAACTGATTTAGCATTGTTTCTATTCATTCACTATCGAATTATTTTACTTTGGAAAGAATAAGATGTAATGCAATAAATTATGCAGACTTAAAAAATAACATGCGTGTTTGCAATCATTTAAAATATACTTATATACTCTCTTTAAAAGAACACATGATGCATATATGCGGATAAAAGTTAGGAATATATTATTAATCTTTTTAATAGTTGTTGGAAGTATATACGTTTCCAACATAGCAAATTCTAATATTGAAGGAACAAATATTATAATAACGGAAGTATTATATGATGCTCCTAATTCTGATTCGACTGAAGAGTGGATAGAATTATACAACCCTACAGATCAAATTATTTCTATAGACAATTGGATAATTGAAGACAATTATGACTCTTTTACTCTTACAGGAACTTTAGATGCCTATGGATATTTTGTTATTGCTAAACAATCCTCTGCGTTCAATAGTTTATACGGCTTTAACCCTGATTTGGATGGGATGACGTTAGCTTTGAGTAACTCTGGAGATCAAGTAAGACTCAGTGATAATACAGGAGCTGAAGTAGATTTTGTGGCTTGGGAAAATTATGTAAGCGGATGGTCTGTTTCTGCAGTAGATGCTACAATCAGAAGAATAACAGCAACAGATACTGATTCTGGTTCTGATTGGGAAAATAGTGGCAGTTTGGGTGATCCTGGAACAGGAAGTTATAGTTCGGGGGGAGAAGATACCACCCCTCCTACAGTCACTATTACAAGTCCAATAGATGGAGCTACAGTCTATGGGACTGTTCAAATAACTGTTGATGCCACGGATGCAAATGGTATCTCAAGTTATGAGATCTACATCGATAATGTTCTAAGAGCTACTTCGTCTTCTTATTCTTGGGATACAACGGTAGAAGAAGATGGAAGCCACACGATCGTTGCTAAAGCCCAAGACCCATCTGGAAATTGGGGTGAAGATACTATTACCGTTAACGTCGACAACACGAACCCTCCTCCTTCTCCTCCAAGTGATTATGCTAAAATAATGACATATAATATAGAACAGAGTGGACTTGATCCAGATTGGAAACAAGTAGTAAAAGAAGAAAATCCCGATATTGTTATTTTCGTAGAAACAGGAACTTGGGATGATAACAATAACGAGCTTCTAAATCAGTATGTTAATGAGTTTAATAGTTATTTTGTCGATGAAGCACCCTATGTAGGATATACAGCTCAGGATATAACTTATTCTACAAGTGGAGAAGCAATAATGAGCAGATATCCCATAATAGAGAATACTCAGATACCAATTGTATCATTAGATGATGGTTCCAGTTATGATGTTACCCATGATTTTATGTCGTGGAAGGTAAATATCAGTGGAACACCAGTATATATTATTGGTGCTCATCTTAAGGCAAGCTCAGGCTCTGATAATGAATGGAGAAGAGAACGTGAACAAGAAGGAATCATTAATTATATGGATAGTTTGGGAGAAGTACCTATAATCTACATGGGTGATCTTAACTCTTTTTCTCCAGAAGATACAGGAGACTTAGCACCTTTAGGAGATTTAGGTTATGGTCCAATGACAATGACTATTTGGCCTGATGATCCAACTTATGGACAATATTCTTCGCAAAATCATCTTTTCACTGATGTTTTCAGAACCCTCAATCCTACAGAACCAGGATACACCTATGGACACCAAGATCCTCAATACAAATCAAGAATCGATTATATAGTAGTGAATGATCACTTGGATGACTTCTTAATCAATTCAACCGTGGGAGATACACCTACAGCTGATACTGGTTCTGATCATTACTGTGTGGATATGTTCATTGATGTTGCAGCTCTTAATAATGGTGCTCCACCTGATACAACTCCACCTGCAAAGGTTACAGATCTAACTGCTACGCCCATTAGTTCCTCTCAAATTGATTTATCTTGGACCGCAAACACTGAAGGAGATCTAAGCTACTATAAAATTTATAGAGATGGAGTATTTATTGCTCAAACAACTACAACAGATTACAGTGATACAGGATTAGAACCTTCTACAACTTATACATATGAGGTTTCTGCAGTAGATACAAGCAATAACGAAGGAGTGAAATCTGACCCTGTTTCTGCTACAACGGATTCAGTAACAACAGAAACAATACATGTAGATAGTATTGTAACAGGACTGTATGTTGGTAGAAAAGATCCTGTTTTTACTGAAACAAATTCCTTCCAGCCTAAAGATATAGTGATAATACGTGTAAAAATAGTTGATTCCAATGGTATAGCTGTTGAAGGAGTCTCTGTAACTATAACAATTACTGACTCTGAAGGAGATGTAGTAACACTAACATCAACAACTGACAGCCAAGGTATCGCAGAGTTTTCCTACAGATTAAGTCCAAGAGCTCCTCTAGGTACATATACAATAAATGTAACTGATGTAAGCTTAAGTGGATATACTTATGATCCTACAGCAAATGTAGTTTCAAGTGTTGATTTTACAGTTAGTTAAAGATATTCCCCTTTTTTCTTTTTTATTATTTAGCAGAATTTGCTGAAGAATATGCTCAAATTTAAAAATTTGAAACCCACTTTCTTGATTACCTTCAAATTTGTACAGTAAAATATTTAGATTATAAAACAAGAGAAATTTTATGGTTTCAATAACATTTTATGGTGCAATTAATGAAATAGGTGGAAATAAAATTCTTATAGAAGGAACCGAGACAAGAGTTTTCCTAGATTTTGGATTATGTTTTAATCGCTACGGGAATTATTTTTCGCCATATATTACTCCTCGACAAGGATTAAAATTAAAAGATTTTATAGAATTAAAGCTTTTACCTGATCTTGAAGGTTTATACAGACAAGATTTTGAACAACGTTTTCGAGAAAGTTCTAAAGAACCATTATTTGATGGTGTAGTGCTTTCTCATCCACATATTGATCATGCAGGATTTATTCCTTTTATACGTTCTGACATTCCTTTTTATGCTTCTGAGGGCTCATTAGCTATACTAAAGGCAATAGAACAGACAAGTCAAGGATTTTACGAATTTTTAAAACTTAAAGAGAAGTTCAAAATAAGAGAAAGTAAAAGAGAAAAAGGTAAATATGTACGAGATAAAGATTCAAGTGTTCAAAGAGAAATTACTACTTTTAAATCAAGTTTTAAAATAGGTGAGTTCACCTTTCATCCTTTTTCTGTTGATCATTCTATTGTTGGTGCAACAGCTTATGTAATTGAAACCTCTGAAGGAGCAGTTGTTTATACTGGAGATATACGTTTTCATGGAAGAAAATATGACTTAAGTTGGAAGTTTGTAGAAGAAGCAAGTAAATATGATCCAATCCTAATGATAACGGAAGGAACAAGAATTCACGAACAGACAACTGTGACAGAACTGCAACTAGAAGATAATTTAAAACGTATAATTAAAGAAATAAGCGGATTAGTAGTTGCTTCTTTTCCTGTAAGAGATTTTGATAGAATGCAATCTTTTGTTAATGCAGGAAAAGAAAATGGTAGAGAACTTGTAATAAGTACACGTCAAGCTTTTGCTTTGGATGTTTTAGAAAAAGAAAAAATAGATGATGTTCCTAATCTTGACGAAGTAAGAGTTTTTCTCCCCAGTAAAAGTTGGGGAATATATGATAATCCTAACTATCCCATTGAAATTCAAATGCAAGATTATTCCACATGGGAAAGAAAAATAATTGAAAAGTCATCTACAATTACTGCTAATGAAATAAGAGAAGAGCAAGAAAGTTATATATTGAGAGTAGAACCTACAGAATTAAAATATTTGCTTGATATTAATCCAAAGATTGGTTCAAGATACATTCGCTCTTTGACAGAACCTGTTGATGAAGAAATGGAAATACAGCAACAAAAAATGGATAATTGGTTAAAATTCTTCAGTCTTTATCCTTACAAACAACTACATTGCTCTGGTCATACATCTAGAAAAGAATTATTAGAAATGATAAATAAGATTAACCCCAAAAAAATTGTTCCAATACATACAGAGAATGCAAAAGATTTTATGAGTGCATTTGAGAAAGTTATGATAGTAGAAGAAGGAGTGAAAATAACTTTAAAATAGATTTGATTGAACTTTTCTTAATAATTTTTTTCTTTTCGTTTTTAATATTCTTTTAAAAGATCTTCTATTAAATTTCTGCAAAAAAGTAATAAATGAGAAGTAATTTTTTCTTATATGACAAACCAATATGATATTATTGTTGTTGGTTCCGGATTAGGGGGTTTAGTTGCAGGAGCTAAGCTAGCTAAGGAAGGAAAAAAAGTATTATTGATTGAACAACATTCCGTTGTGGGAGGTTGTTCTACAACCTTTACTCGAAAGGGATTTACAGTTGACGTTGGTTTGCACCAAATCGACGGAATAGATGAATATGATGAAAAGATGCATTATTTCGAGGAACTAGGCGTTTATGAAAGTATTGAGTTTGTTAAACATGGTGATGAGTTCTATCGATTTGTTAATGATAGGGTAGATATTATTGTCCCTGATAATGTCGAAAAAGCAATTAAAGTTTTAACAGAACATTTTCCAGAAGATGAAAAAGGAATTAATAATTACTTCGAGACTTTGCTTGCACTATACAAAGAGATACACTCTCTCCCCAAAAGGAAACTGAAATTTTTCCTAATTATGCCGTTATTTCCTCTGCTATATCCCTCAATTGTTAAGTGGTCTAAAAAAACTGTAGGAGAATTCATTGATAGTCTAGAAATAAAAAATGAAGATCTGAAATTGGTATTACTTGGAAATATTCAATATTATTCTGATGATCCATATAAATTATCAATGCTTTACTATTCTGCGGCACAAGGATCATATTATGTAAAAGGAGCTTATTATCTGAAAGGAGGATCACAAAAACTATCAAATCATTTTGCTAAAGTAATTACTGACAATAATGGTGAAATAATCCTTTCTCATATGGTAGATAAAATAATTGTCAAAGGAAAAAGAGCTATAGGTGTGGAATATTACCCAAAAAGAAACCCAGAAGAAAGAAAACAAGCATTTGCAAAACATATTGTTGCTAATGCAGCAGTACCTAATGTTATAAAAATGTTGCCTGAAAAACAAAAGAAGGTTTTGGAAAAAATTTTCGGTGGCATGGAAATTGCACAATCACATTATTCTCTTTATCTTGGATTCAGTAAACCATTGAAAGAAATTGGCAATAAATGCTACGCAACAATGATATGGCCACCAGATATTAAAACACCCGCAGATATAAGAAAAAGTCTAGAGTGGTCTTTCACTAAAAGAAGAATGAGTATAACTGATTACAGTCAATTAGACAGTGGAATGGCCGTTCTTGGAAAAAGTGTAGCAATTATCTCTGGAACAGATATACTAGAAGACTGGGAGAAACTTCCTGAAGAAGAGTATAAGAAAAGAAAAGAGCAAGCCACTGAAGAGCTAATTGAGAGGTTGGAAAAATTAATTCCTGGAGCAAAAGATCACATTGAATGGAAAAACTTTGCTACTCCTAGAACCATTAAGCATTTCACTTTAAATCCAAATGGGACATCTTATGGATATTCTCAACTTCCTTCACAATCAACAAATAAAAGACCAGGAAATAAATCTCCAATAAAGGGTCTATGGTTTGCAAGTGCATGGGTTTTCCCAGGTGGAGGGTTTACGCCTTCAATGACTTCAGGATATAATTGTGCACTTAAAATTTTAAAAGAGATGAAAAAATAAAATTTTTTAAAAAAACTTTATTTACTTTTTTATTTTTTTTATTATAAAATTAGTAGTCTTCGAATTTTAGTTTATATACTGTTAAGAAGTTATTTTCGCTTAGAAAACTGATTATTTCAATAAAATCGGCGAAGTTATCGACAGAATTTTGATCAATATATATATCTTTTATCGTTTTTGTAATGTTGTTTAAGCATAATTCTAATATTGTTCTTTGCTTTTTCACATCAAGAATATCGTTACTGTCCATTTTTTGATAACTTGTTTCAATATATTTAATGTAGTTCTGAATCTGTTCTTCGTTACTTATTGGTAGTGATATTGTCATATTGAGAATGAGAGCTTGTTTTAATAAAGACATTTCATCAGGTTTTGTAGTGATATTAATGTCCAAGTAATCTGCAATATATGGCATTATTTCTTCATCTAATGTTACAACACTTTCTAATTCATTAGCTAGTTCCTGTATCCATCTACGTACGTCATCATAGGGAAAAGTACGAATTTTCTCTTTTTCCTTTTTCCTTCTCCACTGATTATAAACTTCTTGTGCAGTTTTCTTCTTGAGATATAAGTCGACTTCAACAAAACCTAATCTAGATATTACATGTATTTGTTTGTCTCCTTCTTGTTTTGCAATTTTAAAAATTGTGTTTCTTAATCTGTCTTTGATTGTTAAGCCTTCTATTTTCTGAAAAGTAGACAAAAATGTTTTTACTACTTTTTCAACAAAAGTCTTTGATTGAGGTAGTGGAATATTGAAGAGAACAAAAGGATTTTCTCCATTATTTTTTTCTGTAAGATCTCTATCTGGTTCGTAACCAGCATGAGTGGCTTTTACACGTGCTTGAGAACGAACAACAAGATTGTTATCAATAAAGCAAATAATAGACGAAAATTCATCATTGATACAACGATGAATGTCAATATACTGAGTAAGTGCACCCTCTTTATTACTTTTAATTAGGAGTTTAGGAATTATTAATTTCCTTCTCTTTTGACAGTAGTTACATTGATAATGAATTAAGGTAATTGTTTTTGAAGCTTGATTCAATATTATCAATCAATTCTATATGACATTTATTTAAAATTTTTTGGAAACTTTCAGCTTCATAACTTTTTATGACAAAAAAGCACTAGTTCATATAAAATCTCTCAATAAGTTTGGACGAAACGTGTTCTTGCAATAATTGGAAAGAATTTTAAAAGATTAATTCTGTTCTTGTTTATGTTTTGCCCTAGATGCAGAAAAGTTGAAAAAAAGATAATAAAGATGCAAGCTGTTAAACGAAAGGGTGGTTTTCACAAACATACAAAGTACATATGTCCTTCTTGTGGGCTTGTTCGTATGAAACAGAATAAATAGATTTTAAGAACTATTTAAGAATAAGAAAAAAAGAGAAAAATTATTCTTTTTGAATTTTTTTTATTTATCTTATAACTTTTCTGAACCAGTCTGGCATTATATATCCTAGATAGCCACTAGCCAAACCAGCCAAGGCAAAGAACCACGATAAATAATAAAATGGAGAGTAACCTTTTCCTGTTCCTGAAACTATTGCAAGATCAATTCCAAATGATAGAAATAGTAACAAGATAAAAATCCCATATAGTGAAATTAGTAAGAAACCAGTTCGAGGAATAATCTCTTTTGTTTTCTTTCTCTCTTTTAAAGAAAGCCAGATAAGTATTACCATTATTATTATTGAATTGAAAGCATGATAGAGAACAATTAAGAAAGCGTTTGCATAGCTCCCTTGTCTGATACTGATTTTTGGAATAAATAGCCCAATTGAAATACTGTTTAATATAGTTATAGGAATAAGGTACTTTAATTGATTTTTAAGAAATATTCCGTTTATAAAAGCAAAAAGAAAAACGTTAGATAGAGCCGTGAAAGTGTAAGCTAGTAAGATAAAAAAGTCTGCATAAGAAGTGACTTCAGGATCAATATCTACACTAAATTGTAACCATTTTCCTATTGCTGTGAGCAACATTCCTGTTGCATAAGTTGTAAAGCAAATAGCTAAATGAGCTGTTGCTTCTCTTTTTCTTTTTATATATCTCTGCCAGACACTAAAAACTAATATAAACATTAAAGTAGCTACTATTGTTTCTACTATTGGTGCAAGAATAGGAACATTATTACGTGAAAGCATATTATTTCATTTTACCAAAGCGAATCTCTTAAACGTTTTGTAGCTTCGGAGGTACTAAGAATTTGTTCACAATTATCTATAAACTCATCTGTAAGCTTATTTAGTATCATTTCTTCATTTCTGAGAAGGTTAGCATCAACAACATCTTTTATTTCAAAAGAGACTCTTGTGGTAAACCGTGTTAATTCTTCTCTTAATGAGATTTTATCACTTTCAATACATGGATCAATAACAACGATTACTGCAAAACTAGTAGCTACTTCAAGCAGAATATCGTAAGCCTTAGTGGAAACTTCTGTAGCTTCTCCTATTTTCATATCTTTCAGCAAACTTTGAATAGCAGAGATAACTCCTGAAAATAGAGTGGCTCGAGTTATGTCACTAGAATTCTCTTCTTTTTCTCTAAAGAAGAGAGGAATTCCAGAACGATCTATAATGTAAATTGCATGTATCATTATTTCAAAATATCATAGTAAAGGTAACATTTGAATTTTCCTATACATAAATTATAACCAAGTCAATTTTTGGACTATCACTAGTTATATAAAGTGTGGAGAATGCAAACACATATAATGAGAAAATTTGTTTTTGTTTTTAACTTTATAATTATAATCATTTTTAGCAGTTTAAATCCTTCAGTAAATGCTGTGAAAAATGATTATTATACAAAATCTTCTATTGAGGGAGAAACAGTTTCTATTACTTTCTCCGTTACAACACCATATGAAGTGTCTTCTTTAGAAATACAAATTTTATATCTAATAGACCCCTATTATTATTATAGTTATCAACTGTCAAAAAATAGTCAAGATCCAAACGTTTTCGAAATAAGTTTAGAGCTGACTGAAGGAAAACTTTTACGATATCGTTATAGTTTAGGTGGAAATCAATGGGAATATCTTTCAGATAAAAATCCTTCATTCAGAACAATAGTTATCTCTAAAGGCAATACAAACATCGAAGATAATATTGTGGGTTTTTGTCCTTCTTTTGACCCTTCTACTATTACACGATTAAACGTGACTGGTAGAGTAGTGGAGCAGGAAACTGATAAACCCATAGAAGATGGTTTTGTTGCTATTGGTGGTGTCATAACTCCTTTAAGAGCTAATGGTTCTTTCTATGCACAGAATGTTTTTTCTGGTTATCAACACATACTCGTTTTTTCTTATTCTCATCTGAATTTACAATCAATACAAAATTTGTCTCCAGATACAGACGATGATCCTTTAGAAATTGATTTAGGGACTTTTAGTCTTGAAAAAACTAGACTTATAAGAGTCACTTTTATTGTAAAAACACCTGAGAATACACAAGACAAACAAGTAAAAATAGTAGGCGATCTTCCTCAACTAGGTTATATTTATCCTTATATGGTCTCAACCAGAAATATTCTATTACAACATGTCAAAGATAATTGGTTTATTCAAACATTAGAAATTCCAGAACATGTTCCGTTTAACTATTTTTACACTTTAGGTTCATATAACACATATTATGAGGTTGATTCACCCAATCCAAATCCTTTTGTCCGTTCAATTTATCCAGAAAACAATTCAGTAATAGTTGATGAAGTAGGTGCATGGAAAAATAATGGTTATGTTCATATGAAATTTACAGTAAATGTGCCGGAAAATACTCCTCAAGAATTTGGAGTCTCGCTCGTAACTAGTAATTCTTTCCTCAAAATGAATAAATTTAGTTCAACAGAATGGTACACAGAACTTGACTATCCCGAAGGTTGGGAGTTTAATTATTATTATGCTGTAGGACAAGTAGATCATTCAATTTGGGAGAGTGAATATAATAATTCCAATCCTAGAACTAAGACTGCCTCAGAAGGAGAATTTGTGGATACAGTTTCTAAATGGAATTACATTAAAACTCCTCAAACATCTACAGAAAGCAGTGTAAATGTAAGTTTAGTTTTTACTGTTCCTTCTTATACTCCAGACGTCTCACTTTATCTAGCAGGAGAACTGTTTGATAATTGGGTAAATCCGCAAGGACAATTATTGCAGAAACTTGACGCCCACTCTTATCGTACATTCATAGTTTTAAACAAAGATATTGAAACAAGTTTTACTGTAACTAGAGGAACATGGGCTAGTTCTGCAGAAAAAAACTTTACTCTTATCCCCAAATTTGAGGGAGAAGAATTTTACTTTTCAGTTGATTCGTGGATAGATCTCTCTTCTCCTTGGAATAGAACTTCATTAATTACTGGAGTTATGCCTATAGATTATTGGTCTTCTGATATGCGCACATCTTTAGATCCAGCATTTAAACACTTTGCAGAACTAGGTGGAAAATGGATAGAATATAGCCCTATCTGGAATTATGATAGATTGAAACCCTTTCCTTATTTATCCTCTACGACAGGAGTATATACCCCTGATGAAGATCTGGCTTTTATAGTAGAAACAGCAAAAAAGTATGGTTTGAGAGTAGGTATATCTCTTCAGATAAATACAGAACAAACAGCAGATTCTTCTCAATGGGGAGATTTTACAGCTGAAAAAATTGATGTTTTGCTTGAAGGATTAAGAACATTCTATTTCCATTATGCAGAACTATCACAGAAATTAGGGATAGAATTCATGACCTTTGCACGTCTAAGTGGAGACTGGATAAATGATGCTTATGATACATTTATGATTAACTTAATTCCAGAAATTAGAGAAATATATTCTGGAATGCTCACAACTCACCAAGGTTGGACAGATGATTTTCAATACTATGGATTACTTGATTTCATAGGTTTTTATTTCTGGGAATCAGTGTTAGCTGGCACTCCTGACCCTACAGTAGACGAATTAACTACTGCATTTGAAGAAGTTATTGATACACACTATAGGCCCTTTTATGTGAAGTATCAGAAACCAATTATCTTCACTCAAGTGGCTTATGCAGCAATGGAGGAAGCCAACGGCCAACCCACTATTCCGAGTATTTACGAGGGAACAACTGTTGAATATAGACCTGATATTCAAGCTAGAATCTACGAAGCACTATACAGAGCAATAGCTAACAGAACATGGATTGAAGGACTATTTAGTTTTGGCTGGAAATATTGGCCTTCTCATTTTCCAGAATATTCAATCAGCTACACTCCTGCAGAAACAGTTGTTGCTAAATGGTCAAATATGGTTAACTACGGAAATGGTGTGATTGTTAATAATGAAAACAAAGTAAAAGTAGAACAAGAAGACTTTATTCTTCACCTTGAAGAATCAGGTTTTTACACTGATATAAGATTAAGAGATTCAGAAGGAAACAACTGGTCTTCTTGGAATATATATCAAACTACAATTGATCTCTCTACTATTCTCCCGGAGATAAGTACTGAAAAACAGTATGTAATCTGGTTACAAGCAAAAAATTCGACTTTTACAAGTAATCCTACAGCTGTTAAGGTTATAGTAGATTCTACAGCTCCTAAAATAAGCACTCAACCAACAAGTTACAATTTTAATCTTAGTAGTTTTAACAGTCTTGGAAAAATAGTGGAAGAAACTAGTTTAAACTTGTTAACTTTTGTATTTGATGACACTAGCTCAATTAATGTTGAAGCTCAGGTTACAGGGGCAGAGAATTATACAATAAATACAACAGGAAACGTTTTCACGCTACCTATAATATTGTTTACTGAAGGAGATTGGAAAATAAAGTTGAATGTCTATGATGAGTATAATCACTTAACAACTACGACTTTTGAGTTTAGCATTTTTTCTATAGAATCGACCACTCCTCCGAAATTTACTTCCATTCCCGATGATCTTATTTTTGAAGAAGGTTCGACTGGGCACACTTTAACTTGGATAGTTACAGACACCAATCCTTCAACTTATACTATTTATTCAAACGGCACTGAAGTTACCAGCGGTTCTTGGTTATCTGATCAAGCTATTAGTTTCTCTGTAGATGATTTAACTATAGGTTCTTACAATATTACTATTTTAGTTAAAGATTCGACAGAATTGTCTGCAACTGACACTACATGGGTGGTCGTAAATAAGCCAGAACCACCGAAATTTACCTCTACTCCTGATGATCTTACTTTTGAAGAGGGTTCGACTGGGCACACTTTAACTTGGATAGTTACAGATACTAATCCTTCAACTTATACTATTTATTCAAACGGCACTGAAGTTACCAGCGGTTCTTGGTTATCTGATCAAGTTATTAGTTTTTCTGTAGAAGATTTAGGCGTTGGTTCCTATAATATTACTATTTTAGTTACGGATACAACTGGATTATCTACGACTGACACTGTAAATGTGACTGTATTGTCGTCAGACAACAATAGTAGTGGTGATACAACTAAAAACCCATTTTCGCTATTTTCACTAATTATATCTTTGCTTGGAATAAGTTTTGTTGCTTTATGGGTGATAAAAAGGAAAAAAAGCTAAGCCTATTTCTCTAATTTTTTTACATCTAAATAGTTATAGGATTTGGTTTCGCTTTTTCTATTTTTTTGTATAACTCTTTTGTAATATCCTCTCTCCACTTAAAAAAAGTAAAACTATCATCAGCATTTTTGATTTGATTTTACAATATCTTTTATGTATTCATAAGAAAAAATGTTACAAACAATTAATCTTTTAAATAAGTATTAGTTTAAATTTTTTGATGAAGGAAGGACTACTCAAATACTACTTCGCAAACATACAACAAAACCTTTCAAATGTAAAAGATTATTTTCAACCTTATCTAGTTGAATTTAGAGATCATGTAGAAAAAACAAAATTTGAAGGAAAAGCAATATATATGCTGGATTTTCTTTTTATTCTATATTTATTTGTTATAGCACTGTTGGGTAGAGTATTTGTAGTAAGAATAAATATTATGACCATTTTATTAATATTTGGTATACTAATTATTTCAGTTATAATGTACAAAGTAGAGCCTATCAAATTTAAGAAACCATTTTCTTTATTGCTAGACTTTAGTCCTTTTATTTTTATTTGGCTGAGTTATGATTCTCTGGCAATTGTACAAGAAAAACTCATTTATCCAAGAGTGCATACAACTGAATTATATAACCTCGATATGAAGCTTTTTTCTTGGATGCTTAGAGGATTATCACCTAATGAATGGTTTGCAACTACTTTCTCCTCTTTAACTGTGGATGTGTTTTTTGGCTTTACTTATATTCTCCATACAGTAATCCCGTTTATTATTATTGTTTTAATGCTCCTTGGAAAAGATAGAAAAAATATACGGTTTACAGTTTTGTCATTTTCAATTGTTTCACTGATCTCGTTTATCACCTATGTTGTTTTTCCTGCAGCAGCTCCGTGGTATATAGCACAATATGGGTTTAATTCTCCCTCTCCAAACATTTCCTACAGTGAAAGTGTGACTGCAGGTTTAAGTAGAATAGATGAGTTATTAGGAATAAGTTTGTTTCAAACAGTTTATAGCTTTGAAAGTAACTCTTTTGCAAGTTTACCAAGCGTGCATGCAGCTTATGCTATGTCAGCAGCTCTTTGCGCATATAATAAGTGGAAGAAAAAATCCTTGATATTTACTGCTCCTTATGTTTTTGCTATTCTCTTTGGAGCAATTTATTTCTATCACCATTTTGTGATTGATTTAATAGTTGGAGTAGCATATTCTCTTATTGCTCATTTCCTAACCCAAAAAATTGTTAAAAAAGCTAGTAATAATGAAAAATTATTCCTAAAATAAGTTAAAGAAAGAAGAATACCAATAAAGTTAAAAAACACCAATAAATAAAAAAATGGTTTAAATGGAAAGTTTAATTTTGTTTGAGTTATCAAGAGAAGAAGCAATTACTTTGCACAAATTTCTTTTAAGAATTAATAAACAAGGATCTATTATTTTTCAAAATCAGAAAGAAAAAGAGCTAATCTCAGAGCTAAGCAATCTATTAGAACAAGAGCTTAAGTAAGATTCATTTTTATTTTGTTAAGAGCAGTTGTTAATTTCTTGAGCTTAATTGCTGATTTTTTAAATACGAAACAACTTTTATTTGTAAAAAGTTTCTAAATAATATGTATGCAAAAAAGAAAGCCTTTTTCTTATGTCTTAATTATAATTTTACTTTCTTATAGTAATCCTACTTGCCAAATAAGTAAAAAAGTCTTATCCTTAAATGAGAATAATTCCTTTCAACTGCTATCAAGTATACAGAAAGGTTTTTCTTTTACTCCTTGGGAAGAAAACTCCCTGAAAAAAATAGAAGCAAATAATTCGCTGTTAGAACTTAAAGAGACTGGAACAGAATGGGTAGTACTTTGTTTCTGGTATTTTCAAGATGAAAGAACTTCTACAGTTATAGAACCTGATTATAATCTATATAGTGTAAATATTTCAGATGTTATTTCTTACATTGACATAATTCACGAACAGAATATGAAGGTTGTATTAAAGCCGATGCTAGACCTTAGAACAGGAGAGTGGAGAGCTTATATAGAACCTTCTGAAGAATGGTTTAAAGCATACACCGAATTTATAACTTTCTGGGCTGAAATAGCACAAAGTAAAGGAGTAGAATTTTTTGTTGTTGGTTGTGAACTTGACGGCACAATTTCAGATACAAATAATTGGATAAAAACGATAAATGCTGTAAGAGAAGTTTACAAAGGACCAATAACTTATGCTGCAAACTACGATATTTACGAACAAATAGAATTTTGGGACTATTTAGATTATATTGGTATAAATGCTTATTTTCCTTTGTCAGATACAACTAATCCCACTCTTGAACAATTAAAACTAGGGTGGGACAGTTATATTCCCCAACTACATTCATTTTCAATCCAACATAACAGAAGTATAATCTTTACAGAAATAGGTTATAGAAGCTTAAACGGAGCGAACAAGGATCCTTGGAATTGGGAAAGAAAAGGGATCAAGGATGAAAGAGAGCAATATCTTTGTTACGAAGCAACTTTTGAGACAATAGCAAATTTATCTTGGATAGCTGGTCTTTATTGGTGGAATTGGGAAGTTAACCCTGAAGATGAAAGTGCAACTGGTTATAGCCCCCACAATAAACTAGCAGAAAAAATTTTGAAACATTGGTATAAAGGAGAACCTCTTAAAGATCTTCCTAAAAGGAATGTCTATGTGTGGGTGATTACAGGTTCTGTGTTAATAATGGCTGCTTTTTTTGTTGTTTTTCTCAAATATAGACGTAAACTATCTTTGTCTAAAAAAACATAATAAAAATATGGAAATTGTTAGTCAGTAAAAGAAAATGTAAAATATTTATTCCTTTTTCTGATTTATTAGGAGCTCTTTAGAAAGCCTTTTATTACAAGTATTTTTTTTCTGTCATCAGATTATTGTTTATTAAAGAAGGCTTGTGAATGGACTATTGGCTACTACTATTACTTACAGGTTTGATAGGTTTATTTTCAGGATTGCTCAGTGGGATGTTAGGAATAGGGGGAGGTTCAGTAAGAATACCTCTACTTTATCTTATTGGGATCCCTTTAATTAATGCTTATGGAATAAATTTGATTACAATTCCTCTAACATCTGTTTATGGAGTTTTTTTACATCGAAAAAATATAAAAGTTAAACAAGGCACATCCTTAATTATTGGCGGTATAGGTGGAACTGTTGCAGGAACTTTATTAGCCTTGCATTATTCAATGGACACGCTAATTCTCGCTGTATTATTTGTCATTGTTTCAATACTTACAGTTATGGGATTAAATATGTACAAATTTGCGCCTAACCTTGCAGAAAAATTCAATCCTACTCCCCTATCATTAATTGGTGGAGGAGCGATTATAAACTTTATTACTGGTTTAAGAGGAGGATCAGGGGGTTCATTATTTCCTCCCTTTCTTCGTTCGTTAAAATTTGATATTAGAGATGCAATAGGAACTTCTTTATTTGCAACAATTTTTACTTCCACAATTGGAGCATTAATATTCTGGAAAAGTGGAGATATTCTTTGGATAGAGAGCTTAGTTGTATTTTTAGGTTCTTTTATTGGCGTGAGAATAGGTAAATTAGCATCAATTAATACAAAATCTCGTATGCTTGAAATAATACTCTCCATAGTAGTAGTCATTTTCGCTTTTGTCACTTTGATAAAAGCATTGTTAAGCTAAAATATGTATAAGCAAAAATTACGCGAAATTGAAATAAATCTCAAATTTCTTGATTTTAGAATAATTATTTAAAGGTTTAATCTTTTTTTGAATTATGTCATTTGATAGGAAAACAATTTTGAAGCATAGGCGAATTTTAAAAGTTTTTGACGAAGATATTGAAAAATTTCCAGAAGGATTTCAAACGGATCAACAAAAAGGCGTTCCCAATCCACCTTTAGAAAAACCATATCCCAAAGATGGAAAAATAATAGACCTAGTTCAAATAGAAAATATTACCCTGGGTAAAAATTATAGTTTAATTGACCTTCTGAAAAAAAGAAAAAGTCACAGATCTTATACAGATGAACCATTGTCGATTGAAGAGTTATCCTATTTACTGTGGGCAACCCAAGGAGTATTAGAATTAACTAAACACCACGGAGCAGGAACAAGAAGAGTTGTTCCGTCTGGAGGTATGCGTCATCCTTACGAGACTTACCTAATTATCAATAGAGTAGATGGATTAACACCTGGGATTTATAGATATCTTCCTATAGAGCACAGATTGCTCTTTATCAAAGAAAAAACAGAGATAAACGAAAACAAATTGAACAAGTTAGTGGGTCAGAAATTTATCTTGAAAGGAGCCATAATCTTTCTCTGGGCTGCTATACCTTACAGAATGGAGTGGAGGTACAGTATAACTTCAACTAAAGTAATAGCAATAGAAGCAGGACATATATGTCAGAATCTATATCTCGCTTGCGAATCAATCGATATTGGAGCTTGCGCTATTGCTGCTTATAACCAACAAGTAGCTGATGAATTGTTAGAGTTAGACGGTGAAGATGAATTTGTTGTTTATTTAGCCCCTGTCGGAAAGATAAAGAAAAATTAGGCCTAAAATTCTTTTTTTTACATACTATCAAAATCAGAACTTTATTTAGAAACAGTTTTTACTTGAGATAAGAAAAAATTTTTAACTCTGGTTATGAAAAGTCATTTACTTTATGTTAAAAAATAGTATTCTGACTATAAAAATGTAGTTCTGCCTTAAGATATTTGCATATAACGAGGAAGAAAACATCTACAATCATCTTCAAAATTTTTGTAAACTTGACAAAATTGCAGTTAATAATAACAAATGAAATAAGTATAATAAAAGAAAAAGAAAGAAATTTTTGCTAATAGCCACTTTACTAAATAGTGATATTGTGAGTTTCTTTACTCAAATTGTAAAATCCCTTCGCTAAAAGAACTTGAGAAATAAATAGTATAATTCCGGCGATTAAAATCCAGATTAGAAAAGAATCGTTGAAAGTGCCAGTAAAAGCCTCTGTAATCATTTCTTCTAAAAACTTAACTCCACCATAAGCATAAAGGAAAAAAGCTGCAACTACACCTGTCCTAGAATATAAAATAAGATTGGTAAACTCACCATTGTAGAACTGATGCTTGCTCAATAGGCTAAATAACCTCTTTATTTCCATAAATCCTAAAGTAAGAAAAATAAATGGGACTAGAAATATGCTAAGAAAGAAAGGTAAAAGAAATACAGCAAAAATAGCTAGGGGGAAAAGAAAAGTAACGACTAATTCACTGATTACGCCAATTTTAATATATTTACTAACGTCTTTAGTTGCACTAGTCTGTAAATTTTCAACAGAAGAAAACTCAGAAGCAAGGTAATCATAACCTCGAGAGAGTTTAAAAAAGTAAATAGACTTGAAAACCACAAGAAACATGTAAATAAGCAAAACTAATACAAGCGAAACAAAATAAAAATCCCAAATTTCAAGATTGTAAATTGCAAAGAAACCAAGATAAAAAAGTATAGTGGCTACAAGAACAACAATACCTATTAAAATATAGGCGATTCCTAAAACCAAAGATGATCTGGAAATTTTTTGTTTAGCAATTTCCAACATGTTTTGATGGTTATCAGAATACATAACAATACACTAAAACTAATTTAGCATTCGCTAAAATAAAAACCTTCTCTAATTATGTTTGACATCAACAGAAGCTATAGAAAATTGTTTATAGCTAGTATATAAACTCTTCAAGTTTCTTCAGATAACCTGATTTCTTTACGCATAACTGTGAAACAATTAAAATGAAAACTTTCCTGAAAAAGTAATAGAAAAACTAACTGACAAAGTATACTTAATGCTCCTATAGTTTTCTCGTTTTCCTTTCCATTACGCAAATTAAAATCAACTTTGTTATATTCATTTTATTTCTCACTTTTGTAAAATTGAGTGTTGTATTTTTACACGCAGTTTCTTAAGTATCTCTTAAACCTATTAGAATTGACGGTTTTTAAGTCAAAGTATTCAGGATCAAAATCTTCTCCATACCAATGCATTAATTCTATGTCTTTGCTCTGAGGATCTTTAAGCATTTTAAGAAATTCCATATAAGCACCTGGTCCTCCACAATCTTCTGGTGGGCATGCTCGCTTACCGGCTATACAGTTTGGATAATGAGTATTGTTTTCACGTGGTAAAATCTTTTCTAGTTTAACTTCATGCTCAAACCAATCACCAAAATCGTAAATATATATTGCCACATTATTATCAGTGGAAAACCAATCTGATATCTTTTCTTTTCGCTCATCAAAAACTGGTTCGCTATTCTCCATAATCATTTTGTGCATATGCAAAAAAATATTTTTTTGTTCTTCAGTTAAATTCTGTTTTTCAGCAATTCGCTTGAATCCTTGTTCAAAACTGAAGCTATCAAATGCTTCTTCATCAGGATCAGTTACTACTCGTGCTTCTTTGCCAGTTTTTGGGTGAACTATCTGAAACTCATGAAGATGATAACAATTCCACCCCATAGCAGCTTGAATTGCAGCATGTAGCTCAAAAAAAGTATAGCTTTCTGGAACTTGTATTCGACGCCAGATAGGAGGTTCAATATCTATCAATCTAATCTTAAATTGATATACTTTTTTAAACGATTTAGAGACCATCGACATAAAAAAAAATTCTTAACTATTTTAAAGTTTCGAGACGAAAATCAAGGTCTGTTCATTCAGTAACATAAATCAGACTTTGTGTAATAGAAAAATGTGAGAGTGCTTCATAAATTTTCTCCAAGATGAAGAAGTAACGGGTTGATGAAAGCAGTTAAAATTATAGTAAGAATGGCAGAATGAGAGATCAAAGCTGTATCATCTTAGACCAAATCTTCTCATTTCTCTAATAAAAAAGTATCATCTTAAAAAATGTTTTTTGTTGAAATAATTAAGTAACAGAGCCCAAACTTCTCTGTTTTTAAAAAAAAGAAAAAAGTTATTTTATCTTTCTTCTTAGTCTACTTCGGGTAATTGATAATAGTCCAATAAGTGTTAAGGCACCCATGAAATACTTTTTTACGTAAAAAGCTAAATTTTTAGTTTGTGGAGTTATTAGACCAATAACAACCAGAAACACATTTGCATTAATAAAGAATACACGATATTGGGGAGTGTCACAACTTTTCTGCTGTCTTTATATATTCAATTCTCATTTATCTAGTGTCTTGATCTATATGCTTAAAGACGTAAGTTTCATTCCTACGACACCCGGTCTTCCATGTGGGAGTGATGAGTGCCCGGGCTCAGGAGATGAACCCCTTAGAGAACTCACTTAAGACTGTGTCTTTCATGTTCTCTTAACCCAGTCCTCACAACTTTCGCTATGTTTGTTGACTGGTTGGGTAGAGTCCTGAAGAAATTAAGTAAAATTTCAACTCATGAGAAGAAACCTGTAAAGTCTCCCATTGAGATCTCAACTTCTTTTTCGTTAGAAGAATGTCCTCTTTCTTCGTCTTCTGTTTCTTCATCTATCTCTTTTTCTCCTTCCGATTCTATCTTAACTTTCATAGCTAAAGCAGAATTGGGTTCTATGTATGGGAATTTGTGTATTCCTATATCTATCTTTAATTCTACAGGAGTGATAAGAGAATCATTTACTATTGCAAATTCGCCACTAGCGTAAATCCTGCTGGTGAAAACTCCGTCTGATGTTTCAATATTAAGTATATGGACTAAATTTCCTGAAATGTTATCAGTGGTATATTCTATAGGTAGGAAATTGTCGAAAAGATATGTTTGGACAAGCTGATCTACTGATTCATTGTACATTCCGTCAGCGTCTGTATCGATATATTCAACAATATTAGAGATTTTGACCTTAAATTCTAATTCTATTTCTTGAGTGCTAGTGTCTGAAGAAAATTCTAGTTTGAACTCTATGTCATTACCATCAGAGTTACTAGGAACTTCAAGTTCTATTTTAAATTCGTTTTCTGTATCTCCAAATTCTCTTCTAGATTTAATCTCAGCACTATGTGTAGAAACCTCTATCTCTACTTCTCGCTCGTTAATCTTTTCTTCTTCATCGTCTATACCGTCGTCATCTTCATCGTGATCCTCTTCTGTTTCTATTTCAGTTTCTTCTTCATCTTCAGGGGGATCAGTTTCATCTTCATCGTCATCTTCATTGGCAATTACAGGTACAACTATTAGAAAACTAGTTACCATTAAGAATATAATTACGCCACTTACAAGAATTCGTTTCTGAATTTTTTGACTGATTTTCATTTTTGTTTGACCTCCATTTTTTTCTGAACTAAAATTGGAAACAAATTATATATTGTTTAAGTCATACTAAAGTAGAGGTCGCCAGTTAGGGACTTTTTAGAAAGCAAATAATTCACCTTTTTCAGAATTTTTTGACATATATTTTTCTGTAACTTTTTGGTTTTAGGACCTATTTCTTATCTTAAACAAATAACCTAATTGTCAACAATAAAAACAAAACTCTGAAATCCTCTATTAACTGCCTTTATATGTTTTTAGAGCAATTTGTTAACATATAAATTGGTGAATAATCTGTGATTTAATTATCAATCGAAGAAAAATCAGGAAAACTTAGGAAAATAGGAGAGATAGCTCAAATATTCTTTACTTCTTCATCTATCTATTTACAAAGGATTTTCCGCAATTAGAGCAAAATCTAGCATCTATATCATTTTGAAATCCACAATTAGGACAATATTTGAATAATGGACGGTTAGGTATAACATTTCTATAAGCATTTCTGTTAGCATTATTTCTGTTAGCATTATTTCTGTTAGCATTTAGAGGATTAACTTGGTCGATTTTTTTATCCCTTACTTCTAAAACCATTGAGTTAGGATTCCCAGAAGTAGGATTTTTCTTGAAAGCAATCCGAGTCTCATTATCAGCATAGATAACTTCTTCTGAGATAGCTGGATTTGGGTTATCAGTTCGTAAATTATTAGGTTGTACAAAGCTGCTTTGCATAGTAGAAGTTCCAAAAGTAAGACCTATCTTCTTTGCATCACTACTTAAACCATAAAAACCACCTACAAAGAAAATATAGCCTATAAGAGCAGAAATACCAGCAATTAAAAACCAAATCAAGAATGAAGCATCGAAATAACCAGTTAAGAAACCTTCAAGAATAGCACTTATCATTTTAATTGATCCAAAAACGCTAGAAAAAACAGAAATAATAATAATGTATCGAGAGTATAAGAGCCAATTAGTATACTGATCATAGAAAAGATTCATTTGTTTTAATTGATCAAAAGTGGAAGAAAGAGCTTTAAAACCTAAAGTGAGAAAAATAAAAGGAAGAAGAATTAATATTAATAAGATAAATGTAAAAGAAGGTAAAAAGAAAATCAAAGGAAACAAAAAAGGAGAAATAAAGGCTATAATCATCTCAGAAAACATACTCACTTTAATGTATTTGCTCACATCTTTAGCAGAATTAGTGTGAAAATTGTAGTAAAAAGAAAGCTCAGTAGAAAGGTCATTAAAACCACCTGCAAGTTTGAAAAAGAAAATATAACGAAAGATAACAAGAATAATAGGAAAAATAGAAACTAAAAAAAGAGAAACAAGACGATTATCAAGTTTTAAAAATTTAACAAAAAGAGCAAAGCCCGTGTATAAAAATAAATAAGAAATGAATCCAGATAAAGCAATAATAATATAAATTATTCCTAAAGCTTTAGAAGAGCTAGATATTTTGTTTTTTATTATAGATAGTCTGCTTTGAGCTGTGTTTAGATGCATTTTCAAACCCTCAAGGAAATTTCAAAAACAAAATAAAAATTTTTTTTTAAAGAAAAAACAAGTTTAAATTTAAAATCTAAATAGAATTAAAAGAACAAAAAACCAAGAGTTAGAATTAAAAAAATTGAGCTGTAAAGTATCTGTTTAACATTAAACCTAGAATTAAAAAAGGTAACATAGAATATGATTGTATTTTGAGACCTTATTACAACATTAAGATAAAAGTGGTTTAATTTTTTTCATTTTTTACTTTTTTTTTTATTTTTTTCATTCTTAAGATTTTGATTTTTTGTTGTAACTGTATTCACTTTTTATTTGTAAACATTTATATGTCTTAGATAATAATAAATAGTTACAATGTTCATTTATAACATAAATCTTTTTGTTTATTTGAACATGGGTCTAGTAATAGAATAGCATGATTTAGTTTGGTGATTATATGAAAAAAATTCAGTTTTTTTTGTTTTGTTGATAGTTTTGTCTGCTTTTACAGCACGACAAGTTTTTTCATCTACTGATGAAAATGAAACAGATGTTCAAGAATATTTCTTTGATTTAACCTTAATTTTTGTTGAAGATACTACTTTTGAGGATTATGCTCCATATATACAAAAATATCTCAAAGAGATAGGTATTAATGTATCAATTCTTCCTCAGAATTATTGGGATTTTTATTTTTCTGTTGTTTATGATCGCGATTTTGAGATTGCTTTAGCTGGTTATTCTAACTCTCCTGATGCATATCTCGATGATTTGTTAATTGAAGATTCTAACAGTAACTATTGTTCATTTAATAGTTCAATTCCTTATTATAATGAAACAAATGATTATATTGAAAAAATTAAGACTACAGTCGATCCTGATACTAAGCTAACTTATTATTACAAATTACAAGAATTAGTAATGGACAAGGTTTTACCAGTTATTCCTCTCTTTACTTCAAATGAGTATACTATTGCTTGGTCAAACTTGAAAGGTTACGATATGTCTTGGGGATTAGTAAACAGTTTACATTACATGGTTTTGTAAAGTCAAAACTTAAAATTTTTATTTTATATAAAGCATGTCCAAAAATTAATTTTTATTAATGTGGGGGTTTATGTCGGAATTATGAGTTTCTTTCAGATCATAGACCCCCACAAACTAAGAGAATTCATAATTATGAATGAACCTTTCCTTAAGAAATTGGTGGATGAGAAAACGAGAGAAAGCAAGAAAGGAAGAAAAAAATAGCAGAAAGATGGGTAATATTAGCAATAACAATCATTGCAAGAATAGAAGGGATAGCCTGGAGGAAGTTAGAAGAAAAGTTGCCTCTATGCGATTTTTTGATAGAAGAGGGGTGGATGAGGAAGATTCCTTCTAAATCTACTTTTCATGCAGTGTGGGAAGCAACAGAAATTAAAATTTTAGAGCAGTGGATAATAGATTTAGGGGGAGAAATAGTGAGAAAAAAAGGGTTGAAAGCTATGGCAGTGGACAGTTCAGGGTTTAAAATTCGTTAAGCTTCTGTTTGGCGTTTTCTCAAGTGGTCAAGAGGGACACTAAAGAAATCCTCCCAACTAAACTTTTCTGGAAGATACACCTTATAGTTGGTTTACCCTCCAGAGCTGTAGTCTCTCTAGCTCATTCAGCTAGTAACACTCACGATAGTAAAGTCTTCGGTTTACTATGGCAGAAACTTCCTTCTGCACTCTTAAGACCGTTCTTGAGATTCTATGATGACTGCGCCTACTGGACAGAAAATATCGTCGGTCTTCTTAGCCAACATTCTTTTTTCCCTGTTATTCCCCCAAAAAGTAATGCTCGTTATCCCTCTCCTCCTCCCCTCGGACCAATAGTTCAAGCTCATCGTCTCTACCCTGGTCTCTATCGTCGTAATCATCACCCCGAGTATCGTAGTAGTATTGAACATGTCTTTGGTCTTCTCAAACTCTCTCTTCCGCCCATCCTTGATCGTTTACCCTCTACTATTCTTTCTACGCTTTACAGTTCTCTTCTCTGTTACAACTACCTTTTACTCCTTCGGACCGTTTAGTAGGTGAAAAAGAATTTTTGGACATGCTTTATATAAAACGAAATTATCGACACTTTTGTATGCAATATTTTATAATTTGTTATTTTTTGTTTTAGTTAATGAGTGAAAAAGTAACAAAAAAGAAATTACGTGAATTAACACTTTGGGGAAAGGAAGAACCTGAAAAGCTTAGTGAAGGATTAGTAAAAGAGCTTAGTTTACTTATTCCTTCTTGGAAAATTAAGGAATTAAAAGAAGAAGAATTAGAACAAGAAGTGAGTATACCTCCTAACAGTTTGTCAGAAAAACAAATAGCAGAGTTAAAAGAAATTGTAGGAGAGAATAATCTAAATTTGGATGCTATTACTAGAATCATGTATTCTCATGGAGGAGCAGGAGAAGATTTAATTAGAGTTAGAACAGCTAATTTTTCTTTGTTAACTGAAGCAGTTGTTCATCCAGAAACAGAAGAACAAATTATCGCTGTGATGAAATTCTGTGAAAAAAACAATCTTTCTCTGATAGTAGTGGGAGGAAGAACAGGAGTTACACGGGCTACAAATCTATCAAAAAAAGGAATAACAATAGATTTACGTCCACATTTTACAAAAATAATTCACTTTGATAAAGAACAGTTATTAGTTAGAGTTCAAACAGGAATCTTGGGGCCAGAGTTGGAGGATTATTTACAGAGAAGAGGATGTACTCTAGGTCATTTTCCCCAATCTTTTGAACAATCTTCTGTTGGAGGATGGATCGCTTCAAGAAGTGCAGGACAAAATTCTTCTTTAGTAGGAAAAATAGAAGATATGGTTATTAGCCTTCGAGTTTGCACTCCTCAGGGTATAGTAGAATCACACCTTTCTCCTGCTAGAGCTACTGGTCCCCAGTGGTTCAGATATTTTATTGGCAGTGAAGGAACATTAGGAATTATTACTGAAGCTGTGCTTAAAATCAGGACCGATGAAACAAGAAACAGAAAATTTGCTAGTTTTATGTTTCCTTCTTTTCAAGATGGAATAAACGCAATGAGAGAAATATATCAAGGAGAATTTATTCCAGCTATCGGTAGACTTTCATGTGGAAATGAAACACAAGCCTATTTGCTCTTAAATAGGGAAGGAAAGGTGAGATTAAAAGATAAACTAATAGAATTTATATTGAAAACCCTCAAATTTTACCCAATGCGACGAGCAGTATTTCTTACTGTCTTTGAAGGAAGTAAAGAATATGTAAAAAAAGCCAAAAAGAGAGTAAAAAAGATAGCTTTAAGACATAAAGGATTGCCTGCTGGAGGGAGTTATTCTAAAAAATGGTTTGAAGATCGATTTGAACATCCACATTTAAGAGACAGCTTGCTAGATAAAGGACTTATAGTAGATACTCTTGAGACAGCTAGTACTTGGGATAATGTTCCTATATTAGAGAAAAAAGTGAAAGAAGCAGTAAAAGATATTTGCCCACTAACTATTGCTCATCTTTCTCATAGTTATCCATCTGGTTCAGCAATATACTTTACTTTCTTCATACCTTTACAGAAAAACAAAGGATTAGAACAAATTAGAGAGTTGCAGAAGAGAGTAATTACTACTTTTCAAAAAAATGGAGGAGTAGTTTCTCACCACCATGGTATAGGTAAAGCATTCAAAGAGTGGGGAAAGAAAGAGTGGGGAGAAACAGCTTTAAAAATGGCTGAAGGAGTAAAAAAAGAACTAGATCCTGATAATATTCTTAATCCTGATAATTTTCCTTTTTAATACTTTTTTCTCTACTTAACACATCTAATTTTAATATTAAGAAAATAGGGTTCGTTTATAATATAAATTAATAGATTAAAAATAGCGCTCGCTTGAAAAATTAGCTGTTATGAATTAGAAAAAACTAAATAACCTTTTATGCAATGCGAAATTATGCATAGAAATAGACAAATACAAAAACTTCAGACAGAAATTTTTGATATTATCGTCATCGGTGGAGGGATAAATGGGTTAGGAGTAGCTCGTGATGCAGCTTTAAGAGGGTTAAAGGTTGCTTTAATTGAAAAAGGAGATTTTGGTTCAGGAACAAGCTCAGCTAGTGCTAAGTTAATCCATGGAGGATTGAGATATTTAGAAACTTATCAGTTTAAAATAGTATTAGAAAGTGTGAAAGAACGTAATATCCAATTAAAGGTCGCTCCTCATATAGTAAAACCTATTCATTTTGTTATTCCCACTTTTAAGGGTGATAGAGTAAAGAAATGGTTGATATTGTTAGGTTTATATGTTTATGACCTTTTTTCTATGTTTAAGAGACCTAGACATAAAAATCTAAGCAAAAAAAGGATTTTGGAACTAGTTCCATGGCTAAAAAAGGAAAAACTGAACGGTGGAGGGTTATATTGCGACGCTATAACCGATGATGCTAGATTGTGTTTGATTAATGCCCAAGCTGCTTATGAAAATGGTGCAGTTATATTAAATTATATTCAAGCAAAGGACATAGTAAGAGAAAAGGATAATTGGTTGGTTTGTGCAAAAGATAAGATAGAAAATAAAGAAATAGAAATAAGAGGACGTACTGTTGTTTCTGTTGCTGGAGTATGGACAAAAAATCTTCTCTATAAAGAGGAAAAAGTACCAAGTATTTTATTTTCAAAAGGTTCACATTTGGTTTTTCCACAAAAATTCAAAGACTTTGGAATAACTTACAGTTATCAATCTAGAAAAGGAGGAGGATATATTATTCCATGGAAAAATGTGACCCTTATAGGTACAACAGATAATATTTGTGACAATATTGAGGAAGCTAATCTAACACCAAAAGAAGATATTGAATTCCTTCATAAGGAAGTAAACAGACTATGTGGTAAGAGTTCGTTCTTCGCTAAGGATCAAATACAAGCAACTTTTGCTGGAATAAGACCTCTCTTTATTGATAAAAAGGAGAAAGAAAAAGAGATAACTGATATATCTCGTGAATACAAAATTACAGAATTAGAAAAAGGGTTAATCGTTGTTATAGGTGGAAAACTCACTACATATAGATTACTCGCTAAAAAAGTAGTAGATAAAATAACAAAGAAACATTTGAAAATTAGAAGAAAATGTTTAACTCATAAAGCAAAGTTACCAGGGTCAGACGTGGAAAACTATGAAAAAGAAGAAAAAAGAATTCTTAAAGAATTAGAGTCAATGAATATAGAACCAATTTGCGCTTCACACTTAATAAACACGTACGGTACAAGAGTAGATAAAATAATAGAAATAGCAAAAGAAAAACCATCTTTAAAGGATAGAATCTCACAAAATAAACCAATCATTAAGGCAGAAATAGAATATATGCTTGCTAATGAGTTTGTTGAAACACTAGAAGATATAATGATTAGACGTACATGGTTAAACCTTGAACAAGATCACGGTTTTGATTGTCTTGATTATATTTCCAATTGTTTAAGAAAAGAATACGAGAAAAAGCATTCAAAAGAAAAAGCTACAGAGATGATTAATCAGCAACTTATAAGCTATAAGGAATATATATCAAAAATGGAGAAAAGAATAAATTATTGAAAAGATAAACTTAATTTTGCACAAAGTAACTGTAATCCAATCTTGTTGTCAGTACGACAGAAGTAAATCAGTTTTATATAGTAAATTGAAATGTTTACTGATGTTTACTATATCTTTATTAAGTCATTAGCATAAATTTCTCTTTGATGAAAAAAGCAGTATATTTAACTAAGTTTGTATTTATAGTTTTAATTCTATCTTATTCAGCAATAATCACCTTTTCAGAAAATACAAATGAAAATGATTATTTCTTTTCTATAAACTTACTATCTCCTAATCCTTCTTGCTGTCCTAATGAATATGCCTACCAAATGGAAGAAGAATTACCAAAAATTGGTATTAATATTAGTCACCATGAATCAACCGGTTGGGGTAATATTATGCCCAGAACATGGGGTTATCCCGTTGGTGAAGAAGGTAAGTTTGATTATATACCCACCTATGAAGAAGGAGGATACGATATCCTCTTTGTAGGTTGGTGTTGGAAACTAGATTGGGATCCAACAGGACTGTTTGATTCACCAAGTATAGTGCCGAACGGAGATAATGTATACCAATATAACAATCCTGAATTTGATACAAAGCTTGTTGAGTATACGACTGAACTAAATGATGAAGAACGTATTGAAAAAGCAAAAGAATTACAAGCTATTATTTATGAAGACCTGCCAGCTATAACCATGACTTAATGCACTTAAGGCGAAGCCATAAGGTTTTTTGAATTTAAATTCTACTGTATCATTATCTATCGCCTTAATTGAATCGTTATTTTCGAACAAGCTTGTTAGTTCTTTGTAAAATGGTGTGTTTAGCGCTTTTGTCATAAACAGTTCATACGTATAATCTACATCATAAGCTGTTACTTTATCCCCATTAGAGAAATAGGCGTTGGGATTAATATCTACTCTAATTACTTTCTTATCTTCGCTAATGGTGTAATTTTTAGCTATAACTGGTTCCATCAGATGAGTTTCCTGAGAACGTTCAAAAAGTCCATAATAGACACAATTCATCCATAGTTTATCATAATATGATTCTTGTATAAAAATGCTGTATTCTGTTAACTCTGCGGGGATAGTCCAACTAATATTATCTCCACCTATTTTTTCCCAATTTTCTGAACGATGAGCACTGTTAATTAATAAAGTAGGATCAATACCTTTGACACTCTTATTGCACAGATAAATTTCTTCGAAGTAAAGCATGGTATAATAAACAAAAAACTAGTAAGTCAATATATAGAAGAAAATGGATACAAACTTACAGTCCTAGATCAAGCTCTGGTAACAAGCACAGGACCATACATGCTAAATGTTTCTGAGTTTAATACAAGTAAAAGTATAGTAACACTCAGACCAAATCCATATTGGTCTATTACAGAAAAAAAACCAGTAAACAAACTAATATTCCAGTACATAAGTGGTAAAGATACAGCAATTAGTGCTTTAGCAAATGGTACAATAGATATAGTTGATTCAAGTTATTGCACAAAAGAAACAGATTTTGAAAATGTAGAAGTGAATATCCTAATAGCTAAAAGTATGAATACAGAAGAAATGGCTATAAATATGAAACACCCAATAATAGGAACAGGAGAACTTACACCTCTAGGAACGGCAGAAGCAGCAAAAAAAATACGCCAAGCGATAAGTCATGCAGTACCAAGAGAAACACTAGTAGAAAAAATATTTTATGGAACAGCTATCCCAGGAGTGACTCCAATGCCAGAAGGATGTATAGGTTTTGATTCGTCATTAGAACCCTTTACTTATGACATATATCTAGCTATTCAACTAATTGAGGAAGCAGGATTTACAAGAAATATTACAACAGACACAACAGGAAATGCTACATTAATAGTAGTAACATTGATTTCTATTTGTTATGCTGTAATCTTAAAAAGGAAAAAGAAATAAATTAAATCCTTCTATTAGATAACACAGCAATGAAACAATATCTCATATATATAAAGGGATTTAGGGATATTATTCATAATTTCATATTTTCCTCTTCTATAAATATGCTCTATGTTTGTTGAACAATAAATCTACTAATCATCATCTTGTAATTTTTTTTCATCTTTTTTTCTTACCCTATCTGTGAATTTAGCCAATCTGTTGTATATAAAATTGCCAAAAAGTTTCTCGATTATTGCTGGAGGAAGACCTTCTTTTTTCCTATTTAGTATAAGTTGAGAATAGATATCATCAAAAGAATTAACAAAACCTTTATCCTCAACTATCCAGTGTTGTAAGACAACAAGGTCGTTTTTCCCATCCCAGTCAATGGTGGGAATTTGCTCTTTTGTTATTTTACCTTGTTTAAGCAAAGATTCATACAAAGCTTTGTCTAAAAGTGATTCACAAGAAATCCACAGGTTGTCCAAAAAACATTCACACCAAAAGTGGCTAGCTTGATTAGAAATTTTATTGTAAACAAAATTAGGAACAAGTGGTTTTAGAAATTCCTTTAAAGCTGATGATACTCTGAGCCTAGAAGGAATACCAACAGCTCGAAGAAAAGCCATATGAAGAGAAGTCTTATTTGCACATTCACCATAACCTTTTTTCAAAGTCCTAGAAGCTCGAGCATCAACATTTGAAATGCCAAACTTAATATTATCTCTTACCCAATAAAAAATCCTTAAAGCTTTATCAAGTTGAGTAGTTGCTCCCTCTACAATCTCAATAACTTTATCTTGGATAACAGGATTGTTAAAATCACAACTTCGTGTGGGTTGGAGAAAAAGTTCTAGATCATTGTTAATTTTATGCATATCTAGTCATCTTTTCTGTAAAAAAGTATGCGTTCCTATTCTTATATCTTTTGAAAAATTTAAAGATGTTTGGAAGGTTTAAAGAGACGCAAGCCTAAAAAAATTCTTCTGTGCTAATTTAAATTAAAATAAGAAGTCTTCTATAAATTTTTTTTGCCAATGGGTACTTTTCCGATTATCTCTCTTCGATAGCTGAAGTTTAAGTATTAAGTTTAAATTGATAAAATTGAAAAGAAAAAATGGAAAATACTATAAACATTCATCTTTTATTTTTAGCTGCTGCACGTTGAGCTCTGGATTTAAAAGCTTGGTTTTTTCCTGTCTTATCTGCATGGCTTTGTATTCGTCTCGCAGCTTTACTGGTCATAGGTTTTGTTTTCTTTGTCATGTTATCACCTTTTTAATAATGTCTTTGTAAAAAAAGTAAAAAAATATTCTCTCTTAAAGTAAAAATTGCTTTTTTATTATAAAAATTTAATTTGCAATTGTAAAGTATTTAGCAGCGAATCTGCCTGCATTTGTTAATTTAATAATATTATTTCTTCCTTCTTTTTTATTTTCAATGAGATTCTCTTTTTCAAGTTTATTTATATAATAACTTACAAGTTGAGGTCTTATATTCAGAACATCACTGATCTCTGAATTAGCTGAACAAATTTTTCCTCCTCTTTCAAGTATGAGTGTAAGTATTTTTTTGGCATTATCTTTTATGTCATCTAATTGGACTTTTGGAATGGGAAGCTTAATTATTCTATCACTTAATGGATCATTATTTTTTGGTTCTTTAATATAATAAATCTCTGAACCAGAAAAAAATCCTGCTATTACACCAGCTGATGACATGATTTTTGTACCTCCTGTAATGTTTATGTGGATTCTATTACCAATGTTCTTCTTGATAATACTAAGAATTTTAACTACAACATCTTCTAAATCAAATTTATCAACTTCAACTAATGTACAATTAATAAATAGTTTTTCAGTTAGTGCTCTAATTGAATTAGCCTCTGTTTTTGATCCTTCATTGTAAAGAAGAAATATATCATCAATTTGATATGCATTTATTCCTTCAATTATTGGTTTTGGTGTCAATCCAACTGTCATAATATGTACATTTCGCATGATTTAGATAATGAAAAAATATTTAAAAATATATGGTTGTATAATACAAAATTTTTTTTAATTATAAAAATAAAATTTTTAATATTGGGTTATTATAACATTATCTATGAATTCCGGATTAATCGATAGGGAAACAATAAGAATGCAATCTCGTAAGTTAGTAAGTGTTAACTGGCATCTGTGGCCAAGATGCATGAATAATTGTTCTTTTTGTTTTGGAAGATTTAATGAGATTAAAACGACCTTAAATAGAGAAAATGCGCTAAGAATTTTAAGAATCCTAGTAGATAGTGGAACTGAAAAAATTTCTTTTACAGGAGGAGAACCATTATTATGCCCTCATTTGGGAGAGTTGATAAAAGAAAGTCATAATTTAGGCTTAACAACAATGTTGATAACAAGTGGTACAATTCTAAATACAAAATTTATTGAAGAACATCATAGGTATTTAGATTGGATCGCCTTGAGTGTTGATAGTTCAAATGAGCATATCCAAAAACAATTAGGAAGAGGAAACGGAAATCATGTTCACAAGATTAAAAAATTATCAAAAGATATACATTCCTATAATATCAATTTAAAAATTAATACAGTAGTAACAAAACTTAACTGGAATGAGGACATGACTGAATTTATAGAAGAAATTGCCCCTGTTAGATGGAAAGTTTTTCAAGTCCTAAAGATTGTGGGACAAAATGATGGTACAATAGATCAGTTGCTTATTTCTGAAGAAGAATTCAATGTTTTCGTTAAAACCCACAATCATCTGAAACCAGTAGTAGAATCTAATAAAGATATGAAAGGCTCTTATATAATGTTAGATGCATTAGGTAGATTCTTTCAAAATTCTAATGGTTACTTACAATATAGTCAATCTATATTGGAAATTGATCCAATAAAGGCTATTATACAGGTGGGTTGGGATTATAACAAATTTATAAAAAGAGGTGGATTATACAATTGGAATATAAAAGGGGGAGGTTAAATATCTATGTCAGTTCTTTATTATGAAAACCTGGAGGAAAAATTACCCGAAAAAGTAGTAGAATCAATTATGTGGTCTACTTTGCACGGTATTAAACCTTATTTAGAGTTTATTGATAGAATTGTCCGTTCTGCTATTGAAGAAAGAATTAGTATAGAAATAGAAAAGTATGATATAACTGAATTAATTTTAGAAGAGACAGAAATTAACAAAAATATAGATAAAATTAATGAAGAAGTTATTGCGGATTATAAAGTATTACTGAAAGAAAAGAGATTAAGTAGGCAATTAAGAAAAGTTATTAAATTAGTTGAAAAAGGTGTTGGTGTCTTATATCGCTTTGTTGAACCAAATAATGATATGGAATTGGAAAATTATGACCTAATCAAAGAACGTTTTTTGGATGCTGATAAAGTTTTTCCACACAGAAAACTTGAATATCAGCATACTATTCGTGTTTTAGATACTTATCCTCCTCTTGATTTACTTGTGTTAAAAAAGAAGGATATTAAAAAAAGCAAGCAGAAAATGAGAATATACCAAAGAGCAAATCTTTATCAGTATGGTGTAATAAAAGAATCGCTGGAACAACTATTAAACAGACCTTTAAAGCACAATAGAAATTTAATAAGATTATTTGAAAATGTCAAACATGTCCGTTTTGGTGATGTAATTCCTCACAAAATAAAAGAAGATGAGTGGTTATTTCTTACGGATAAAAATCGTGTAGGAAGCCAAGATCAAAGAAAATTTGTTCAAATTGCCTTGGGGACGCCTGATCTGGCAATATTAGAAGGGCCTCCAGGTTCAGGAAAAACTACAACTATTTGTGAATTAATTTATCAAGGATTAAGACGTGGTTTAAAAATTCTATTGGTTGCATCAACTCATGTGGCTGTAGATAATGTTTTAGAAAAATTAATGGATGAAAATTCTCCTATCTATGATGAAATAAAAAAAGTAGTCTTACCTGTTCGAATTGGAAAAACAGATAGAATATCTGATCTAGCTACCATGTATCAAGTAGACACCTACTGGGAATCTGAAAAGGAGAAATTAAAAGATAAATTGCGTAAATTAAAAAATAAAACAGAATCTCAAAAAATGCTGTTAGATCTATTAGATGATAAGGAAAAAGGCACATCTGATTATATGAAAAGAGTTTTCATAAAAGCTGCTAATTTAGTATGTGGAACAACAATAGGTATTCTTCGACATCCTGAAATAGAAAAAAGAAAAAAAGATAGAAAAATTACATCTACGAAACCTTATGACCTTCTTATTTTAGATGAAGCTAGTAAAACAACCTTTCAAGAGTTTATTGTACCTGCTTTGTTAGCTAAGAAATATATTATAGTTGGGGATATTAGACAATTACCTCCTTATGTTGATGAGGATGGTATAATTAGTAATATCCCCTCGATAACAGATTTAGAAAGCAAATTTGCTACATTGATTCATAATCTTAAAGAAGCTCAGAAGCGCAATTTATTCCCTGTTAAATGTATATTACAAATAAGTAATGACCTAAAAGATAATGATTTAGAAATAATTGAAAAGTTTACGATTAATAATGTACCATTTTATTATCTAAAAAAAGAGAAGAAAGTAGACTTATACAAACTTATGGGTTCCTCTTTGTTAATAGGAACGAAAGAAAATTTACAAAAACAAGAATCTCTGTTACCTTTAGGAATAAATTGTGTGTGCGAAGGAAACTCCTCTGCATTAGTTCCATTAAATGAATCTAAGACATTTGTAGATTTTACAATTTGGAAGAGAAAACATAATGCGATTTCATCTTTGAGGCAACCAATAAACTTACGATTTTACAATGATGAATCTTTAACTGAAGCAATAGGCTGGCGCTTAATAAGGGATTTTGAATTAAGATATGTTGATAATGATAGATATTGGAAACAAATAGAAACATTTATCCCAGAGTACTGGGATGAAAAAAGAAAGAGAGATTTTATTAACAGACTATTTCAAATAAAGAGGTTAGCTTTTCCATCGATAATTGAATTATTGCAAAAAGGTTTCCAAAGAAGCAAAAAACAAAAAGAATTAGATATCGGTTTGATTATAACTGATGGATTACCTAAAAAAATATTACAAGAACGCCATGTTATATTAAAATATCAACAAAGGATGCATCCTGAGATATCTGCATTTCCTAGAAACAATTTTTATAATAATGAAGCACTCCGTGATCTGCCTGAAATTGAGAAAAACAGAGTTTTTGAATATCCAAATTATAAAAATAGAACAATCTGGGTAGATGTTCGGTTAAACAAAGAAGAACAAAAAGAAATGAAAAAAAATATGAATAGAAATAAAAAAGAGGCTAAAGTAATTATTGATGAGCTAAAAGATTTACTTGATTGGATGTCTAAAAATAGGAAACGTGATGGAAAACCATGGATTATAGCTATTCTTCCGTTTTATAAAGGTCAAGAAAAACTAATTAGAAAAAAACTTCAATCTTATTTTAAAAGTAAACGAGTAAGAACATTTTATTGTATAGAAAAAAATGCAATAGTTGAGCTTTGTGCTGTTGATAGGTTCCAAGGGCATGAAGCTGATATTATTTTTCTATCTTTTGTAAGGAATCGTAGCACTGGTATTGGTTTTTTGGATACTCCAAATAGACTTAATGTTGCGCTAACAAGAGCTAAATATCAGTTGGTGATAGTAGGAGACAAACAATACTTCGAAAAATTTCAAAAGAGATCAGAAATCTTGCAAAAACTTGCAGAAGAAACACCTCTAAAAGCAAAGTATAGGATCTGAAATTATGAAAATACTATTAAGAAAAAAAATATCTATAGAATCGTATTGTGTGCAAATGAGCGTTTTTGTTAGCGAAGAACGACCAGAAATAATCCCACTATTAAAAGGAGTGGAAGAAGCTGAGAAAAAAAGTGTTGAAACTGCAACTTATTTTGAAGAAAAACTTTTTCCCGGATTTTCTATGAAATTTGTTGAAAATATACTGGAAGAGTTACGTCTACTAGGATTAGTTGATAATGGACATAAATTAACACAGAAAGGAATAGAAACAATAGAAGAAGAAGATGTTACTGTACCAGATGAAGGAACTTTTGAAATACACGTTGTTAATGATGTTCTAATACCACAAGTTATTATTGATATCAAACCCCTTGAACCAAATTTATCAAGTGAACTAGCCATAAAAAGAAAGCAAGGTAAACAATCAAAATTAGAGTTACCTGAATTAATCTTAAAAACAAAGGGAAGCACATTTAACATTTTTGACGACAAAAGGCGTAAAGTTACAATTCACGAAATACAAAAAGTAGGTTTAAAAAATAAAAATAATGAAAAATTAGACGTTGAATTAGCATTTGACGAAAAAAAATGGACACTCAAAGTTACTTTTAATAAAGAAAAGTTTGATCTGCACTTACCACAATGGTTTAATCAAACTGATGTTGTTGATAAAGTACTTACGTTATTCTCAGCAAAGGCTGATTTAAAACAATGGAGGTTACCGCAAGATCCGACTAAGCTAGAAAAAAAAGAAATTACTAGTTTTAATAAAAATTTCCAAAAAGATAATGTAAAACTTTCTTCATTAGGCAAATTTAACATAGTTAGACTAATTGGCGTTCCCATTTTTCCGGATAGTCAAAAAAGTGCAGAAAAATGGTCAAAGAAATTATTTATTGAAAAAAAACTTTCTAATTATATGACAACAAAAGATTTTGAGACTGAATGGCGACAAATGATCAAAGAATATAGTGGAAAGTTTGATAAGTTTGACCTACCACCTCCAAAAATTATGGATTTGTTAGATGAGATAACTTATGCTTCACAAAAATATTGGTTTCTGCAAGCACCATTAGATATGAATATTGAGGAGTTTGTCATATGATTAAACAAAAAGAACAGACTAACACTTATTTAAATGATAAAGAAGTTCCATCGCATTGGAGAAGTTTAATAAAAGAACAACCTGTTTTTAAAGATACCAACAAAATTATTCCAATAGATAAAAAAAATAATCGATTTCGTACTCTTTTATTGAACTCTATAAAAAACGCAAAACAAACGATTATGATGTGTTCTTTTATTCTTAGTGATCCTGATATTATTGATTCGTTATTAAAAGCTTCAGAAAGGGGGGTTAGGTGTTATCTATTATTTTCTACAGAAGCTCAATTGTCAAAGGAATATAAAAAAGAACAATCAGAGTTTGATGAAAAGACCCTAGAAGAACATAAGCAGATGTTAGATAGACTTGCTGGAAAAATTTTAGCTAGAACGTGTGATCATTTACATGCTAAATTTTTGTTAGTCGATTATGGCAATCCAGAACAGAAGGGTTTCATTTCAACTGCGAATTTTACAAAAGAAGCGCTTACAAGAAATCAGGAACTAGGTGTAATTCTTAGTGATTCTGAAATAAATTTTCTATTTAATTTCTTTGTATTAGGTTTTTGGGTCGAAAGTAAAAATGAACTAGTAAGAAAAAATAATTGGGACGCTGTTAAATTAATTAATCTTAAACCACTAAAAGGAAATAATCAAATTTTTTATACTACTAGTTCCAACCAAACCCTAAAAAACGAATTAGAAAAAATAATCGAGAATGAAACAAAAGAATTAGTGGTCTCAAGTTATGGGTTTGATGATGAACATCCTATTGTAGAGTTACTAATAAATAAAGCACAAAATATTAACTTGACCATAATTACAAGACCAAGAGAAAAAAATCATAAAGTCATAGAAAAATTTACAAATGCTGGAGCAAAGGTTGTTGCTTATGATTATCTACATGCAAAGTTTATTCTTTCGCCTTCAACAAATCAAGGAATAATTATGACTGCAAATTTAGAGAGTAAAGGTCTAGAAACTGGTTATGAGGTTGGTATTAAAATTACAAGAAAATATTTTGATGAACTGTTAACAATCTCAAGAGTCTGGATCGATTCTGCACCATTAATTTGGTATAATAAGACTTCTATTAAAAATTTGGAACCTGGTACAATCAAAATTCCTAAAGGGAAGGATTATGATACCATAGAAATTATTGATGAGTTTATAGATGAGCAAAAGATAGAGCCACAAGATTTGCATAAAATGGAGAAGTTATTAAAAGAAGAACCTAAATTAAAGAAAAATCTGGATAACAAACTTCCAAAAAAGATTATTGTTAAGAGAACAATTATTCCTCCAGTACTTCCAAAGGATGCAGTAAAAGTAGAGTCTAAGCAACTATTTACTAGTAAGAAAAGTAGAAGAAGAGAAGCTGACGTAAAAGATAAGGAAATAAAGTTTCCCTTTGAAACTTATCGTTTAAAGAATATATATTATGTTGTTGTTAAGTCATTAAAAGATTTAGAAAAACTTAAGGAATTCCCTAAATTTAGACAAACTGTACGTATTGTAACTAAAGGCTAAAACTGCAACTCAATAGATTTATAAATTGTAAAATGGAGCTAAAAAAGTGTCATACGATTTACTATATATTTCATTAATGGGCTCATCAGAAAAAGCTGTAGCAAATTCAATATATGCTTCTTTAAAGAATTTAGTTAAAACTGATAAGAAAAATTGGGTTCTGGTGTTTGCAAAATCTAAATCAACACCAATAAATGGAGAAAGAATTGTTGAAATATTAGATGAGTATAAAAACACTTATACTAAAGCTAAATGGTACAACGCTCCTGTTGATTTTGATGAGTTTGAAATTGAAGAATCCAACCTTCTTAAATCAATGGAACAGATAATAAATTATGTGGAAGAAACAGAAAAGAACTACTCTGACATCTTTATAGATATAACACCAGGTAGAAAAGTAATGTCTGTTGCAGCCACTCTAGCCGCAATAAATCTCTGTAAATCATCAGAGTTCAATGATATCAAAATAATATACTATTTGTTGAAAAATGTTGATGAACATAAAGATAAAGACGCACCTGAACTATATCCTGATGAGTACAAAGTGTCGAGTTGGTCTGTTAAAGATATAAGTAAAAGAATTTAGAGGAAAAAGAATGTCTGAAAAGCCAGTAATTTTGGAGTTTAGTGAGTTTTTTGAGAGTTATTTGTCAGAAAAACCTTTCATTATTCGAGGTTGGGATGAAGATGAGAATCAAGAATTTAGAATTGAATATAATGAAGGTATTACAACATTTGATAAAAATTTAAAACCCTTAGATATAAAGAATTATCTCTTTAATATTGGTATCTTCCCTTCTGATGAAAAATGGTGGAGAGAAAAAGCATTTAAAAAATTGGAAAAACGATATAATGAAGCAATTGAAGAAGAAGAGGTTCCTGCTCTGGGTTTAGATACAAATATAATAATAAATGGCGTTTTTATCAACAGGTTAAGAGGATTATTAAAAAGGAAACTTAAATGGGAAAATCCTCTCCTTCTACTGTCTCTTGCTTCATCTCACGAGCTTCACTATGGAGCAGAATCAAAATATAATGACTCGTTTTATAACAAATCAAAATTGGACAATATATGGGAATTTATTTTATCACTAGATTCTCAAACACAGGAACTAGCTAAGACTGTTTTTGGCACCTATAAACCTATAGAAAACAAAAACATTTTGAGTTCTTTACATTGTAAAAGAGGAAGAATAGGGCTTATAGGTTCATATAACTATTATAAACATAAGAAACTACCAAATACTCTCATCATAAAATCGATTCATCCTTATAATGTTGCAAAGTTTGATTCAGATGGGCATAAATATAAAGGAATTGATGCAATTTACGACACTTTAATTGCTTATGAGTTCACTCAGTTTATGACCTTTACAAATACAAAAGTAACGATTTTAACAATGGATAATTCTTTAGCAAGTTTATTACAAAATGCATCAGTGGATGTAGTTTATATACCACCTCCAAGTAAATTTCAATTACCAAAAGAAATAATTATCCCTCAAAGAAATTGTTCTATCCTTCTGAGAGAACTATTAGTAAGATCTCCTTTTATCGTTATTGAGGATGAAAATAAAAAAATAGTATTATCAATGATTTGGATAGGACAAACAGATGAAGAAAAAGCAAAAGGAGTAATTCATGGAGTAGTGAAAGAAAAAAATAAAACTAGATATTTATTAATAAAGAGCCAATAAATTCTTATCATCTTTTTGTAATTCGCTTAATTGCTTCTTAAGTATTGAATAGATAAATTAAAGCAAGCTGATGCTAAAATATTTAAGTGAAAAACACTTTTACTGTTATGGAAAATTGCTCTCTTTCTTCTAAAGATATGATTAAATTATACCTAGAAGTTGAAAAGGTTGCACGGTTTTATGGAAAAATAAGACTTGTAGTCAATGATAAATTAAAGGCTGATCTTAAGGGAGAAGAGAAGACGAATTGTGGGCAGTTTCCTGCAAATAGTAAAAAGTTCCAAAAGTATTGGGGACTATTTAAAGAATTAAATATGAATACAAAGAAAATAAACAAATCCTATAAAACAATTAGTATTCCTAAAGAAGAATATAATAATTTAAAGAATAACAATAATAAATTAAAATATCAACGTTTTAATGTTCTTCGAGACTATTTTGCAATAAAAAGAATTCAAACTCTTCCACCAGAAAAAAAAGAACAAATAATAATTACACTAGGATATAGAGATATCTTGCCACCAAACGTAGAAATGAAAACTTCAAATGAAAACCTAATCAAAATAATTGAAAATACAGAAGATTATTTAATTTATTTTAATTTGGAATCAGAGTTTGCGTTTCGTATGATATTTAGACATTTTTTGTGTTCGTTTTTGTTTAATGAACTTAACCTTTTTCCTGATAAAGAGATTCATATTTTAAAAAGAAATAGTTTGAAAAGCAAAAATAAGAATAATAAAGCTATTTCTAATCGTCTAATTATTTATAAGAGTGACAAGAAAAACTTTGAACTTATTTCAGAAACTACTTATCAAAACTTATTGAAACTTGTGGATGATACACAACTACACCAAAAACTTATGAAAATTCATTTAGATTTTGAAAGAAATAAAGAAGGAATATAGGACTAAAGAAATTAGTTAACAAGTTTTTATCATTAGATAAAATCATTAATAATCATTAATGCAAATATCTTTGATTTTAAAATTCTCTTTGCCTTCTTTAATTGGATACAAAAACCACCAACGCTTTGACAGCTCTTTTTCAGATATATTCTCTATGAGATTCGAAATAAAGTAAGAAAATGACAAGTTCTCTATTTTGTAGATAGAATACACATCATTAAGTTTGTCTTGCATTTCTCTTTCTAGCCATAATTTAATAAATAGATTTTCACCCATGCAAATATGATTTACAAACCCTTGACTATTTTTTAATGCTGCAATAATGTGTCCTTGAATTAATCCTTCATTTAAACTATTAGATCCACTATAAGCGAAAATTCCATTAAACTTGCTTTTTCCAATTATTTTTCCATTAAAAGACGCATTATCCATAATTTCTTTAATGTTGCTATTGTTTACTTTTGTTTTGACTTCAATGATACCTTTAACATTATCTGGTGTTGTAATTACAAAATCTCCTTCTACAAATAACGCTGGATATGTATTATCGTATAGAATTATATCTATTTGTTTTGATATTTCAGTTCCGAAATTCTCACAATTATGTTTATAATTAATTATGAATCCTGTTCCTATGCTTATGTTAGAAGGCAAAAAACGTTTAATAACATTTTTTAATATAGCTTCCTTAAATCTTCCTTCTTCTCCCCAGTGTCTATTTCCTATAAGATTTCTTACTCTATTTTGAACAATTTTCAACTCTCTTGTAATAGAACTATGAAATTCTTTAGGGTTTATATCCCATCTATTCCTCTGATTCATATGATTTATTCTTTTTGATGTTGAGTATATATTATTTACTACGTGTAATGCTTTACTGCTTATTCTTCCTACATTGATAACAGATAAATAAGTGGTTATGAGAGCAAATGATGTAGAATGATTAATCTTAATCGTAGTCTAGTGAGACTAAGGAAAATGTAGTAAAAAACTTAGGAAGAAGAACAGGTAGATAACAAAGTGGATAGTTCACAAAAACACAGATCTATTGGTAAAAAATGAACTGTTAGGACATAAAAGAAAAAAAGATAAATTAAGTAATCCATGATGACGAAATAAAACGGTGATATTAAACATATTTAAAAAATATAATTTAAAGATATACAATAATGATTCGATTCATGAATTCTCAAGCAAGAATAATAGTAATATATAAAGCGGTAGTGTCTAGTTTTTTTCCGACAAAAATATTTGTGGGGACTCTAATAGTAAGATATGAAAACACAAAAACTATCTGCTCTTTTTAAGAGATGCAGAGTCCCCAAAAAAATAATAATAAAAGCTATTTATGAATATATTGGTTCAAAGAATGGTTTGAGGACAGTAGCATGGAAGAATGGTTTAACGCATCAAACATTATTGTATTGGGTAAAGAAGTTCAGGCTCTTTAGGGAAAGTTTACATAGAGTTGTAGCAGAGAGAGGGGGAATACCAGAGATTATAGTAGTAGATGAAACAGAGATTAGGACCTCTCAAGGCTCAATATATCTGTGGTTCGCGTTAGATCCTTACAACAAGACTTTACTGGGTTTTAGTATTACTAAAGGACGGAGTAATCTTGAATGTTTACTAACTTTCCGTTATTGGCTCAAATGTTGGGGTTTTAAGCCTCGTATTGTCGTTACAGATGCAGGGGTATGGTATCCTGTCTTACTTCGTCTAGGTATCAAAATCTCCGTTATCAAAGGTGGTTTACGCTCCTATATTGAACGTTTTAATGCTACTCTTAAGAGTTATCGTTGGTTTCATTCTATTCTCCACTGCACTTGTCCTATCCGTGCCGTCTATGGCTCTACTCATCTTTCTGGTTTTCTTACTCTCTTTATGCTCCATTATAATTTCGTTCGTCCTCATCAGAGCTTGGGACATCCTCCCCTTAGTTCCTTTTTACCTAGGAGGTGGTATAAAAACTAGACACTACCATATAAAGCATTGGCAATAGTTTTATCAATAAATTTTACTGTACAATCAGCTGGAGGACAAAGTTGGGAAGCTAAAATGGTGACATAGATCATATCGCTGTGGAAGATTGTTATTAACTCAATATTAAGCCTAATAGAAAGAAGAGATTCAATAGAAGTATAATTAAGATATCTCGTGATAATAATTAACTGTTTATTACGTACGAAGCAGTGTTACTTTATCAAAATTACAAATAAATTGACGCTTCAATATTAAATTCTTGACATTCGTGGAGAAAGATTGATTTATCAATTGATTATTATTTATCTCTATTTATGAAATTCATTAAAACCTTTAAGCAAGAATATTCTTCTAATTTACCAATATAAACATTCTTGAATTCACCATTGATTTTTTCTCTTAAAATTAAATGTTTCTGTTTATTTATTATCAGGCGCCCACCAGTTGGTTTAAATTTTCTAAAAATAAACCACAAACTTTGAGCTTCTGGAAAAGTAATTTTTTCTGCTAATTCTTTTGGTTTGTTCAATAATAATTTTCCATTTGATTTAAAACTCAGAGTAATTATTGCTTTAGTATCTCCTAGGTAAAAATCTCCAATCTCTAGTTTTTGCAAATCTTCTTCTTCAATTTCCTCTTTTTTCTTATATTCCTTTTCTAGCGGCTTTTCTGATATAAACTCTCCAAATTCTGACCACAAACGATATTCAATATTGCTTTCACCAATCACCTCATTCCAATTTAATTTATAGAATATTTTTTCATCTGTTGTGTTTTTTACATAAATATTGAACAATGTTGTGTGAGTTTTTCCTTTTGCTTTTCGGAGTATTCTTCCCAAGGATTGAATTCTTTGTATTTTTGAAGACGATGATGCCATTATAATTCCTATATTTGTTGAAGGGATATCTACTCCTTCAATTAGTGCCTTAGCTGATAATAGAACTCTGGTTATTCCTCTTCTATACAAAGTTAAACCAATCCTATTAAGTGATGAAGGAAATCCTGAATGATAAATGCTTACATAGGGAGAATCTAATTCAACAAAAACTCTATTTATCTCCCCTATAAGTTCATGAAATAAAATAACTCTATCGTTTCTTGAAATTGTATATAAAGGACTAGTTTCATCGCTATATTCTTGAATATTTTTTGAAATCACTCTATTTAATATTTTTAATGTGAGTTTTTTTCTATTTTCTGACTGATATACTAAGTCCTTCCTTTCCTTTATTTTTTTGAAGTATTGGTTAATAAGTGGATCTTTTTTTTCTTTACTCATTTTCTGTAGAACGGGATAAATATTTATCATGTCAAGTGATAGTTGAGGATATTTGTAATTTAATGCATCAATAATTTTACTTATTTCTTTAGTTAAATTTTCATATTTTCTTTTTTCATGATTTGTAAGGACTACTCCATAGTTGTAAATATTGTATTTTGGTATTATTCCATCATCAAATGCATTTTTGTAAGTATAATTTCCTATTATTTCTCCTAATTCTCGAATAATAACTTCATTAAAAGCATCATCCGATTCTCTTTCTGGTGTAGCTGATAGTCCTAAAGTGTAAGATCTCTTAGCTTTATATATCTCACGAAACTTCGGGGCGCCAGATTTGTGACACTCATCTACAATTAAAAGATTTGCTTGTAATTTTTCTGTAACTTTTCCTATTAGATTGTTTTCTATTGCAGAATTAATGACAAAAATGAAAATTTCTTTTTGATCAAAACTGTCTGAATAATCACCACCTTTTAATGCAATTTTTGACGGTTCAACGTGTAGTTTTTCTATAAGATTATCATACCATTGTTCTAGAAGTACTATTGTTGGGACAACTATAGTAACTGTCAAATTTGGTTCAATTTTCTTCATTTCTTGAATAATTGCCATGGCTAAGTGTGTTTTCCCAGCTCCAGTAACTACTTTAGCAATACCTCTTTTCTGTTTCATCCATCGTTCAAGGAATTTTGATTGCCATGAATAAAGAGAATCTTGCAATTGCCATTCTAGTCCTTTAGTTTTTTTTATCTCTTTTTTCATGTCAATAATTGGGTTTTTCATGAATTCATCAAAATCGTTTTGATGTTTAAGTATTTGATATCTCCACTTTCGATTAGGGAGATGGGCTTTAATTGTTAAGTGATATAGTTTTCTCAATTCTCTTATTGGTACATCTCTTCTATTTAGTTTCTGTAATCGAGTAAGTAATTCTTTACTTAAATTGTGGGCGTAGGATAAAATTTCTTTTCTATCTCTCTCTCCTAAACTAATAGTTCCTTGATAGTAGTGGATCACTCCACATAAATCTAATACTTTCAAAATTTCTGACAAATATCTTCTGATTGTGTCTACATTCTCAATTTCATAATCATTTGCTTTAAGTAAGGTAATAAACTTAGAAAGTTTCAATCCTGAATTGTTTTTGCAAACGATATCATAAACATCTGGTAAAAAGTAAGCCCATTCTAAATTTCGACAAAGGCATTTTAAAATATAGTTTTTATATTTAATTTTTCCGTCTAAATATTGGACAGAAAGATCAGAGAGAAAATAAAATTCATCTAAATATAGCATTTTATATGTAACTAAGCTGCCCAAATATCTTTTTGCCGTAGTGACTTTTATCTTTCCTTCTAATGTGTTACATAGTAGTAGCTTTGCTTCTTCTTCTGTAACTTTTTTATCACGCAATTGCTTTAGAAAATTCTTCATTTTTTCTTCTGACTCAAGAATTGGATAAATTAGAGTCATATGGGGAACTTTCTTTTTTGTATCAATCAAACCATCTGTCATAATTATCATCAATTGAGTAGATTATTTTGGGCTCTCTTGGTCTGTCAATTTGTATTTGATGCTCATATTTTCCCAGATAGATAGGATACCAACTTATTTCTTTATCTTTGTTTCGACGATCTTTTTGAGGTTTTGTATACTCATTTAACAAATTTTTTTGGAGATTAGAAAAATCACGCCATTGTTGATCAATTATATCGCTTTTTAATACATCTTTTTTTATTAGATACTTCATTCTATCTTGAGTAATGGCTGTCCACATGTGCCCATATTCATTTATCCAAATAGAACCTGCATTAAGCCAATTATATGAATTCTGCATTCTTCCTCTTAATTGGCATATCCTTTTCAGAAAACTGTTATTAAAATTTTGTACATAATAAGTTATTGAAGTACTTTTTGTATTACTTTGAATTTTTTCTAGAAAATAAATTCGTCCTTCTCTAGAAAATTTATACTTTGAACCGTGCTTTCTTAAAAATCCTGTCCATAAAGAGCCAATTTCTAGATTTCTGGGGTTAATCTCAATATCTTCAAAAACTAACTCCTTATTTAATTGTCCAACATAAACTGGCAACCATTCATTCTTCTTTTTTCTAATATAAGTAATAATCTCTCTTTCTTCATTAATTATTATTCGACCACTATTCTCCTTTCTGACATCAATTATGTCTTCTATAATCTTTGAGACGTCAGTGGTTGTTGGAATTTTTATATCTCTATCTTTGTAGTAAATGCCATCAATATTATAAACATATTTTGACCCTCGAACATGCTTGTCATAAATATCTCCTTTTTTCATTTTAATACACCAATTCTCGATAAAAATTCATTATCATCTTCTTCTGACCATTCTTTCTCTAAATCATAAGGAGGTTTGAATTTTATATTTCCTGAAAATTTACCTAAATAAATTGGAATCATTCCGTCTCTATCGGTTTTTTTCCTAATATCAATCAAATTTTTTTCAAAATTTGATAACTTTGATATTTGGTTTAATATTCTTCTAGGATAAGGAGCAGAGTACATTAATGTCAATATTGCTCCATTCTCGTTTATTTTTATTCTTCCACCTTGTGGTTTAAATTGTAAAACTGTTTCCACTATCTTTTCATGCCCTTCAACAGCATAAAATTTCCTGCCAGATACTTTTATGAATAATTGTCGATTAGCATTAATTCCAAAAGTGGTTCCATCATATATACTTGGCCATAAATCTCCTTTTTTTAACTTTAAAGGTTTCCAGGAAATTTTATTTTCTTTGAAAATTATTTCTCCAGTTAACATTGTAACAAATATCTGTTTGTATTCGCCATTTACTTCTTTTTTAGTGATTATTTCTCCGCTTTCAGTGATACGAAAACTACCACCTAGTGGTCTACAATTAAGAAGTTTGTTTTTTACTCTATTATCAGAAAATTCTATCTCAAGTTTTGTGTCTGTACCACTCAAAGACCACCAAAAACGACCATCAGAATTAAAATGATATTTAGTTCCACGATAGATACTGTGGTAGGTTTCATTCTCTTTGGAGTCCAAAGGAGCTAACCAAAAATCAGAGCGATAAAGATATTGATCATGAGATTTTGTGGTGTTTATTTCTTCTCGTTTTTTTAATAGTTCTTTCCAGTTTTCTTGCAAAGATATTTTGCCGTCTTTTACTGTATTCACTAGTTTAAGTTCTTTTAATGTTTCTAGCAATCTTAATCCGTTTTCTTCACCAATTAAAATCAAAATTTCATTTAATTTTAACTCCAGTTTATTATTGAATAAGAGCAAAATTAATTTTTCTAGTTCATATGGTGATGGATCAATAAGATCAATTTCATTGATTATATTTTGTAAAGTAAATTTGTTATCATCTTTTAAATTATCTATTTCAAATAGTTCATCAATACTGTACTCAACTACGCCAAATTTTTCAATAATTAAAGATAGCTCTGATTGTTTAAAAACAAATTCATTTGATGAAGTATTAGATAAAAATTGAGTGAGATTAATTTCATTTAGAACATTAAACCATAGATGTTTATCTCTTTCAATTTGATTGGTATCGTAAGAACTATCTCCTTTAAAACAAACAATAGAACTAATATGCCTAACTGGTTGTTGTATAAAGCGGGCTGAAATAGATTTTAATACTTCATTAATGTAGTTCATTAATTCATATCTCTGTGATCTAACTTGCCTGAAAATGTTTTTTCCTCCATTAATAGGCAATTTTTTATTTTGGTCAGTTACAACATACCATTCACTGTTTTCGGATCCAATTACTTTTCCTTCATAATTTTTGACTTCAACACTAATAATAGCTTTATCTTTGAGGATAATTAAGTCATACTGGTGTTTTCCAATAATATAATCTAAAATTATGTGAATTGTTTGCTTACTATTTTGAAATTCATCATAGATATTTTTTAATATCTTAGTAATTTGTTTTTTTTCATTTTCTTCAAAATCTAAAAAACCTGAATAATATGCCTTCACAGTCATAATTTTTCCTCATTATGATAAATTAAGACAACTTAAAAATATTATATCTGAATTTCTTAAAAGCTTTGCTTTAAAAATGCAAAAAATTGCTATTTATGTAGATCAAATAAAATTAATTTTTTAATAATGACGAAATTCTGTAAAAAAATAAGTTTATCCTCTCTTTAAATGATAAAATTAAATAATTCCTTTTGTTATTTAAAGAGAGATTCAATTTAGTTTAAAAAAGGAATCCTAGAATTGATGTTTTACTGATAAAAGCACTTCCTTAATTCCAAGTTATATTATTTTAAACAAATTTAATATAGATAATAATTAAAAAAGAATCTTGTGAGTTCGATATATTTATTCCTTCTTGATGACATTATTTTTATAATCTCTATTTAAATCATGAATTATGGATGTTCTTCTTGCAATAGAATCTGTTCTTTTTGATGAGAAGAAAACTAGTACATACAAATTTGCTTTGGTAACTGCAATTATTGATTATGTCATAGAAAATCCAAACGAGTTTCCAGAAAACGGTTTTCACTATATACCAATTATTTATCTAGCAAAAAGGTGGTTATATTATTATTATCCATTGATGGTTTATGGGGAGAGAGGAGTTAGACAAGGATCAACACAGATATCTTTGCATCGATTTATTAGAGAATTTGTTGAAAAGCAAAGGGATAAGTCAATAAATTATTTTGAACCTGAAGCAATTCTTAAAATTAAAGAAAGAATAGAAGATAATGAAATATTGGATAAGGAACTGATTTCTTTACTAATAAAGATAAGAAGAGTTATAATAAGCCAACCTTTACAATTCATTAAAATTGCCAGTAATAGTTTTATTCAAGAAGAGTTAGTAGAAGGAATAAAATTTAAAGATGAAACCTTTTCTCTCTTTGGACTATATAACAGTTTACTAAAATATAATGAAAAAGAAAACTATCAAAGTATTAGATCGAAATCAACTAATTGGGAAGGAGAAAGAGGAGAACAAACTTGGTTGGAATTGGAAGCTGAAGAGACATTATTTATACAAATGGGACATTATACTTACAAAGAATTAGCAGAATCAAGATTTTTTATAAAAGATGCAATAATAAAAAGATGGTTAGAATATTCAGTAGAAAAGTATCTGCAAGCAGATGCTAAAGCAATTTATGCATTATTTTACGGACTAAAACTACATGAAAAAAGACTGGAAAGAGAATCAGGAAAAATACAGAAGATGAGAAAAATAGCCTTAACAGTTTTTAAACCGATGAAATGTATTTACTGTGGAAAAGAAATAAGAAAATTTGAACTAGATCACCTAATACCTTGGTCAAAGTTTCCAGTTGATAGATTCTGGAATCTCTTTCCAGCATGCGAAAGTTGCAATAGAAAAAAATCAGATAAGATCATAAGTATAGAAAGAAATATTCAAAGTAAAATAGCTGAATATTTAAAAGCGTGGCTGGAATATTTTATAGAAAATAAGGAAGAATTGGCAGTCCTAGGAGGAAAAGAAACTCACAATCTAAATATGGAAAATATAGAATCTTCAATTCATCTGTTATTAGAACAAATAAAAGAAATAAATCAGAATTTAATTTAGACAGAAGAATTCAGCTTGACTAATAGTCATCTGTTTCTTCTAAACAAATATAATTAAACAACTCAAATCCTTTTTCAGTTAAATTGTTGTTTGTTACCAGCTCTAAAGACAAAAGAAGATTCAGTAAATCAACAATTGCCTTTTGATTTAAAAAAGAATATTTTCTATGTAATTCAAGAAATAATCTTTTGTATATTTTTGCTTTGAGTATTTAGTGAGATTTTTGAAAATAAATAGCTAATAATATTTTATACTCTTCTAGATTGATACTAGCTGGAGAAAAAATTTGTAATGAACTTGTATAAAGATAATTCAATAGCTGTTCATTTTTGATTTTTATTTGATTCTTTTTTTCTATTTTCAAAAGCATTCTATTTTTGTAATTAAGAAAATTATACAAAAACAAAAGGAAATTTATGATATATGGTTAACTTTTTCCACCGAACTTCTACTTATAAAATATACCAGATAATTATCGTTCACAATAACATTAATGAAAATTTTATCCTCTTACAAAAATTTGCTAAAATCTTTTTACAAAAATATTTTAAGGTATCACTGTATGTTTTTCTCATCTCTTTAATGTGTGGGAAAGAAATAGGGTATATAGAAAACCGGTAGTGTCTAGTTTTTATACCACCTCCTAGGCAAAAAGGAACTAAGGGGAGGATGTCCCAAGCTCTGATGAGGACGAACGAAATTATAATAGAGCATAAAGAGTGTAAGGAAACCAGAAAGATGGGTAGAGCCATAGACGGCACGGATAGAACATGTGCAGTGGAGAATAGAATGAAACCAACGATAGCTCTTAAGGGTAGCATTAAAACGTTCAATATAGGAGCGTAAACCACCTTTGATAACGGAGATTTTAATACCGAGACGACGTAATACAGGATACCATACCCCTGCATCTGTAACGACAATACGAGGCTTAGAACCCCAACATTTGAACCAATAACGAAAAGTTAGTAAACATTCAAGATTACTCCGTCCTTTAGTAATACTAAAACCCAGTAAAGTCTTGTTGTAAGGATCTAACGCGAACCACATGTACATTGAGCCTTGAGAGGTCTTAATCTCTGTTTCATCAACTACTATAATCTCTGGTATTCCCCCTCTCTCTGCTACAACTCTATGTAAACTTTCCCTAAAGAGCCTGAATTTCTTTACCCAATACCATAGTGCCTGGTGTGTTAAACCATTCTTCCATGCTACTGTCCTCAAACCATTCTTTGAACCGATATATTCATAAATAGCTCTTATGATTATTTTCTTGGGGATTCTGCTCCCTTTAAAAAGGGAGTATATTCTTAGTTTGTTCATATTTTCACATTAGAATCCCCAATAATATTTTTGTCGGGAGAAACTAGACACCACCATAGAAAACCATTAGAAAAAATTTTAATATGATAACGTAGGAAGAAAAGAAATGAAAAAAGAGAAAGAGGACGCAATTAAAAAATTTGCGAATATTTTTTCAATGACAGCGGGAAATAGAAGTATATATAAACACCTGGATTTTCTATTTAAAGATGATTATAATGGTTCAACAAAGAGAGATCAAATTATCTATTTATTAAAGAAATATTATCCTGATAATAAAAAACTTATGTACATCTTAAGAGAGATTTTTGCAGTTCATAATGTTTCTTTTGTTAAACGTAATATTGATAAAATCAATGAATGCCTTATAAATTTTAATCTATATGTTGATGAAAATTTAAAACTTAATGTAATTGATTCTGTGATTATGTGTCTTAATGAGGCTGAATTCATAGTCAATTCTCAATTAGACAATATTCCGAAAAACTTACCCCAAATGCCAGAAGATATCCTGGAAAAAGGAAAAAATATGGCTTATGCATATTTACTTTTATATATCCTTGAAAATTATTTGAGGTTATTCATAAGCCAAGCTAATAAGAATAAAAAATTAGAATACAGCGCTGGACAGAAAAAGAAAATAGAAAATAGAAAAAATCAAGAAGAAAAAAACACGTATCACGCTGTAAGAGGTACAAATGATCTCTTTTATCTTGATCTTAGTGATTTATGTTCTATAATTGTAAATAATTGGAATAGTTTTATTAAATATTTTCCAAATCAAAATTTCATCAAAACTAGGCTTGAGGAATTAGTAATAACACGGAATCACGTTGCTCATAATAGTATCATTTCTGACAATGATTTCAGGAGATTAATAACATATTTTGAAGATATCCTTAATCAAATAGCCTTTTACTTTCATTAAGATCTGTGTATGTTGTTTGATATATGTGTAGTCTAAGTTTAGATATTGAACAGACTTCTTTTTGATTATTCTTTATTTCTCAAGTTCTTCTTTTATAGATGGAGTTACCCCCCCATGTTTCATTCTACGTTTCTTAATATTAACTAAAAGTGTAAAAGGAACAGATAATCCTGTAACCATAGCTTCACCAGTAGCTAGCCCTTTAATTGCTTCGAAATCTTCTTTTGTCATATGTTCTGCAATGTTTTGTACATAATTTTGGTCTTTTGGATTCATCATTCTTAGTATAAAATGGGTGTTACATTGGCTTAAAATGTCTGCATCAACTTTAGAAGGTCTTTGTGATACAATACACAATCCCATACCAAATTTTCTTCCTTCAGAAGCAACTCTTGCAATTATCTGTTTAGAAGCAGAAGGGCTTGTTCCTGGAGGAATGAAATTATGTGCTTCTTCAATAATTGTTAAAAATGGCTTTATTTTTGATTCATAACTTGTTTTCCTCAAATCAAAGAGTTTTCTTAGAATTAATCCTACTAAAGCTTGTTGATCAAAAGCTTCAATTCCTCCTAAGTCTAATATTGATATTTGCCCTTTCTTTACAAATTCTGAAACATCAGTTCCTTTTCCAAAAGTAAAATATGGTCTTTTCAATAGTGCTCTCATTTTATTTTCAAGTGCTCTTCTTGTTCCTTTGTGTTCTATTCTTTCTATTGACTTTTCTATTAATTCCTCAATGCTGGTTGGAGGATTTCCATCAAGTGCTTCCATATGTATTTCATCCCAACCTCGATCTAATGATGCACTCTGAGCCTCTGAAATACCATAGTACTGTGAAAGTAAAGTCTTGATTTGCCATGTCTCTAACTCTGCTGGATGAAACTTAACACTAATTGTTACTCTTTTTCTTCCATGAACATCTTCAAACTTCTTTTCAAGTAAATAATTAAATTCTCCAGGAACAAATGTTAGTACTGACTTTGAGATTTCACGTGCTTCTCTTGAATCTTCATTAGGAATAAGTGTTGAAGAATATTCGCTATGAGGATCAATAAGAATGATGGGTAGTTTGAGATTATCTATTAAATATAATTCTTCGAGAATAACACCAACAGTATAACTTTTTCCTGCTCCTGTCATTGCTAAAACTGAAAAATGATGTGTTACAAGTTTTTCATAATCTATATATGCTGGAACATTATGATTATCTCTCAAATTACCAATAATAATTGTTCTATCCTTAATGAAAAAAGAAGAAACAAATTCATCATCGGCCATATAAATAATTGTACCAGGATTAAGAGGGATTCGAGGTCTGACAAAGGCATTTCCTATTTTTCTTCCAATTATTAAAACTGAAAATCCCATCATTCCAGCAATTTCAGAAGCTAATCCTAAATGTTCAATAGTCATAGAACTTGCCTCTAAGTCTTTTGTTCTAAGTTTTGGCATCATATTTTCATCTAATAGTAATCTGTTTTTTGTCCAAACAGATATAACTCTCCCTAGTAAAAATTCTTGTTTTTTATTTTCATCTAGATATTGTATTTTTACTAGTCTACCAATACCAATACTTGGCGAGTCTTTCAGAGCAATTGCTTCTACCAAGTATGGTGTTGTTTTTCCATAAACTATTCCAACAGGTATGTTTTTTTTCTCTCTATTTTGTTCCATTTTCCTTCCTCAATGTAGTAATTTTCTCATTTTTGAATTAATCAAATCTCTGGCAATATCTGGTGCAATATCTCGTATCTCATAAATTAGTTGGGTAAAGACTTTGGATGAAAATGATTTTGTTACTCTTGTAAGTTCGTCTACAAAAACTAAAGGATAAGGATATCCAACAACAGGTGAAATCCGACATAAGTCATTAAATAATTCAAATAGTGAGTCCAATTTGGATAAATCCCATTTTGGAAATTCTAGATATAGTGCATGAGATGAATTAGGATACAAATAATAGGTACTACAAACACCTTCTCTTTTTAAGATTGAAATTGGGATTTCACCATGGGTGATACCAGCGACTGAAACATCTAAAGGTTCAAAATAAGCTGGTTTATCAGGCGAATATTTTCGTATTATATGTTGTAAAGCTATTCTTTCTCTCCAAGATTCATTTTCAATTAAATTTCGAAGAATTTCTAACTTTTCTTTATTAATATTTAATTTATCCATTACTTCCTTATCACACTTTAAAGCTCTTAGATATTTAGCTCTTCTCGCATCTTTTGATACTGCAATTACACTCACTTTACTCTTTTTTAAAGCTAAATTAAAAAAATCATTAGCATTTTTTTGATACTTTAGGAAAGCATCTGACAATTCTCTTATGTTAGTAACATTTACAGAAGTATCAGGAAATGTGATAGCTCCATCAAGTAAAACAAGAGTTGGAATATCATCATCTATTTCATTAATTGCTTTTTTTGCAACATAATATTCTAAAGACTTCATGAAAGTGGATGAAACTATTGAAGCTATATCTGAAGCTGGAGTATCAAAAAGTTGAATATCATTAAAATCAGTAATTTTTGCCTTTCCAAGTGTAATCATAAAGGCTCGAGCAGAAGCAACAGCAAATCCCACTCCTTCTAAAGATGTATGATCCATCCCCCCATCAACGGCTATAACTCTCCAATTTTCATCTGAAAATGATTTATATTTTGGAATATTTATGATAAGATCTTTTAAAATTTTGAAGTTATTGGCCTGTCTTCTAACTTTTGCAACAAGTTTTGGTACTTCTATTCTTCTATATCTATCAATTTCTTTCATAATAAGATTGAAATTATCCATTATCTTCACATTCTTTTAGCTTGTTATCTAATTCTGGCCATTTCAGCCTTAGTTGATGTAATCTGTCATTAAAATCTGTAGCACATCCAATTTTTTCGTCTTTAATCTCTAAAATGCCTTTTTCAATAAAAATTTCCATCCATTCTGATATTTCATCAATCTCAGCTAATCTGTAAAAATCGCTTAGGGATATTGATTCTCCGAAACTCATCAAAAAGGTTAATGAACGTTGAATTCCATCCCATACTCTTTTAGAGAATTTTGGAAATGCAGCTTCAGATACTGTGATATTTTTGAATATCTCTTTAAATATGTTTTTTATCAGTTCTGTTTCAAGTTTTCTGTGATACTCTGTAAAGTATGGCAAACAATAGATAAAGTTGTCTCGAATGATAGCAATAATGTGTTTTTGGAATTTAATTGTTTTGTCTTTAGCTTCTATTCCAACGTTTCCAACTTTCAAGATTTCTCTCTGATTTTCAAATTTGATTGAATCTAAAGTAACCTCACAACTTTTTATCGTTTTACAAAAATGTTCAATATCTATTTTAGAAAGAGCGATTATTATTCCTATGCGGTTACTAGTTATTTCTTTTTTATAGTCTTCAATTAATGAGTAAGTAATTAAGATACAATTTGATTGTTTAATATCATCTGTTCTTGAAAATTCAGTGTCTTCTAAAATAAATTTTAGAGGATTATATATTTGAGGAGGAATGAACATCTTCATACTTAACACCTATGTAGAAATTGTTTTAATAATTAGTTTTCTATTAATTAGATCTTCTATACAATTATCTACTTTATTTTTACCAAACTTTTCGTACAATTTTTCTAACTCTATTGCTCTCTTTGGTCCCTCTTTTCCTATCTCAAAGGCTATATCTTTATATTTAGTGAAATGTTCTTCTAAAAATTTATCTGTTACTTGTTTAAGATTGTACAAATCGTCAATAACATTAAAAGATATTTCACGTTTTGAATCAACTTTATTAAGTAAACTAGGGATTTCATTAATACTTTTTACATCTTGATTTGATAGGATTAGATCTATATTTCGTTCCTTTATCCAATTAAAAAAATTTGAAATTTGATTTAGAATTTTTTGTACATTGCGAAGCAGTATAGTTTGAATATCCTTATAAAAAGTTTCAATTTCAGCACAAATTCGTGCAAACCAATCTAAGTATTTGTTAGCAAAAAACGGATCCTCTGGTAGTTCTGCTTTTAAGACATCATTTTCTAATTCTCTAAACTCTCTCTCACCAATTTTATCTATGATTGATGAAATTTCAGTACTATTCTCAAAAACATAATCCCATTTTTTAATATCAACCAATTTTAGATTTTTTAAAGTGCTTAAGTATTTGTTAATAATTTCTGTTTGTTTTTCTAGTTTGGAATACAATGAAGATATTTGACTTTTAGCTTCAATGTGCTTGTTAAGTTCCTTCTTTATATTCTCAATTTTTACAATAGCTTTGTTTATTTCATTAATTTTCTTTATTGAATTTAATACACTAATGATTTTTTGAACAATATTATTAATTTTCGGATCTGATTTTTTACTATGTTTATTACATTCTGCACTTATCTGTTTTAACAAAATTCTTAAGCTTTCTAGCTCACTTGTCACTTTTGAATAATCTTCTTCATATGCTTCAACTACTTCTGAAAAATCCCTCAATTTTTCATGTAATTTGCTTCTTTCATTGTAAATTTCAACTAATAATTCTCCTGTAATGTCAATAAAGTTTTTAGGTACTATTTCTTCAATATCTTTAGCATTTTTCTCAATTTCAGAAAGTTCATTTTCTAAATTCTTCAACTCTTGTAAAGTTTCAATTTCTAAATTGATTGTGTGAGTATTTTCAGAAAAATCGACTCTAATAGTTTCTAACTCTGTAAACTTCTCAACTAAATTTAAATATTGTTTGGTTACCTCGTTAAGGTAAGTTCTATCCAATTTAGGATTGTAAAAATCAAATTTAAATTTCTTTTTTGCCTTTGGTGCTTGATCTATTAGAATACCTTTTACTGTTAGGAGTCTGAGGATCTCTATTTCTTCTAAAATTGAACATGAAAGAGCATATCGTCTTCTTAATCTTATTCTTGCCAATTCAGGATCAATAGAATGAGCAAAAACAGAAAACAGTTCTATTATATCACGTTCTATTAAACTTAATTTTTGTACTTTATTGAACTTGAAAAGGCTACCAAAGCGTTCAAGTTTAGTTTTTAATTCGTTTATTTTTTGGTTGTTGGGTTCTTCTGAAACAATTTCTTCCCATAATTCATAATAAGTATCTAGTAGATCGTTAAAATCTCTTTTTTGGAAAATTCTATTGTCAAGAGGTATTCTATCCATTTTGTCAAATTCAGTTCTTATTTCCTTTTGAGTGTTGGTAAGCCAAGTAATGAAATTGTTTTTTATATCATCATGATTTTTCTCTTGATGTGTTTCTTTTGGATATAAAATGTGAATTAGATCTTTTTTAGGAATTCCATACACTTTAATTAAAGGACTGTCTCTAGGTTTTAAATCCACTATTCCAGTTAATTCTTGTGATAGTTTTTCATGTTTGATTATTTCGTCTGTTTCTTCAGGCACCAAAAATGTAATTGCTTCAAAAAGTTCTGAACTTTTTACACATAACTTTAGGTAGGTTTTAAGAATATCTTTTATATCCTTCTCTATTGATGGCTTAGCAAGCATGATTGCATTTTTTGGAGAGTCAATTGCACATACCAAATCGTTAATATTCTTATCTTTAGTTCCTAAAACGGAAATATAATGCATTTTTAGTATTTCTTTTAGATTTTTTGAGAATTTAACTGATATTTTTCTAGAAGATTCATTATCAAATTGCTGTAATGCTTTTCTCTCACCACTTATTTCTATACCTCTTATCTGTTTTTCTTTAATTTCATTTTTCCATCTTTGTTCAGAAATAAGTATATATGATTTTGCTTTGTTTTCAAACAATTCTCTTAATTCTTCATTTAACGTTTTCAGATTTTTTTTCTTAACTGCAATATAAGTGTTATATTCGCTAACTGGAACTGTAGTAGGATCGTAATTATTCTTTACTAAATCATTATCAATATATGTTGCATACTTTTTAATAAGTCTGATATTTCTGTATTGACTGTCTTTTTCGCTGTATTCGATGTCTTTAACTATTTCTTCGTAATTTTCTATATTATCTTCATAATTAATAATTAATAAATCATCAACAAGACCTGAATCGATTAACCGGTTTTTAAAGAATTCTACCAAATTTTGATCGATGTAATTTTTAAGTTCAGCATCAGAAATTGCAGAGTGGTCAAAATAAATTCGAAAAAGTAATTTGTAGATTGTTTCTTCATTAATGTTTATTTCTTTTGCAAACTTTCTTGCTACCTCAATTAACGAGGAATTAATCTTTCTTAACGCATTTTCAAAATTCTCATTATTTAATCCTAAGATTTCAGGTTTTTTTATTATCTCTTCAAAATGTTCTAAGGTGAATTGAATTATTATTTCTTCTTTTCTTTCTAAGGTTTTTTTTGCTAAATACACCACTAGTCTATCCATCAATTTTATTAACATTCTTGTATTAACATAGGTATATTCATGTACTAAGGCAGAAAGCTTAGCTAAAGCTAAAGCAGTTCCTTCACTAAATGGATAATAAGGGTTTTTTAAATTAATTAAATTCCTTAAATCTTGATTTGCGTAAAAGTAAATGTAGCGACGAACTAATCCAGCCATCTTCCAATCTTCAGGCTCTGGAATTATTATTTTGAATCCAATTAATCTATTATCACTTATATCCGGGTGGTAACTTAAGACATAATTCCAAGATGGAACACCAAAACCTAAAACTAGCATAATATTTTTGAAATCACTAAACCTATCATTTCTTTCTAAAAATCTCCTAAAATCTTTAAAGAATCGATCCGCATCGTTTCTTGATATCTGATTATTTGAAATCATTCTAGGAATATCATCTATTTCATCGATAAAAATAATAACTCGTTTTGAGGTATTTTCATCTTTTAAATTTCTAGATAATTGTTTTTTTAAAAAAGAGTATAAATTTAGTGTGTCTCTACTAAATTGAGTGAAAATTGATATTATACCTATACTTTTAGTATATCTAGCAAGATATTTCATAAGTTCAGATTTTCCTGAACCATATTCACCAATTACTGCTAAAGCAATATTGTCCCTATAATTAGTTGATTCTTCTAGTTTTCCGATAGCTCGTATTAAAGCATTTCTTACCCCTACTGGAGGTGGAACATCTTCGTCCAATCCTTTAGTAACCCCCATTGGATTAAAAGGATTACTTGTAAAACCAACCTTTTTGAATAAATTCATTTCGTTACTCATATTTAAAATCCTCCTTAATTTCAGTAATCCCATAAGTGCCAGGTATGATGTTCTCGACTCCTACACCAAATTTAAATTGAATCTGAAGATCATCTTTCAGTGTTTTTAATAGATTAAAAGCAGTTTCTAACGTCATTACTTTATTTGATTCTAGCACCTTCTGGGTAAAGCACTCTATGATGTCATATGTTCTCAATTGCTTTATTTTGGCTTCTTTTGAGATAATTCCTATACATTTTTTAAACAAACTAACATATGTTCTTGTTGTCATCTTGCTTTCATAATAAATTCCTTCTGATTCCTTTTTTAGTAATGAGCTCATTATTGCTAATGCTGTTAAAGTGTTAAATGTAGGTTCAGGAAGATTCCAACCATAACTGAACTGTTTCTCCTTGATTAAATTAAAAAGGGATTTTTTACTTTCAAAAAATTTATCACTACTTTCATCTAAAAAATCAGTTAAAACTCTATATTGAGGTATCTGACTCATTAAAATGTTATGAAGCAAATCTGAAAACTTATCTTTTTCATTACGAAATTCAAACAATTTTTGACCATTTTGTGTGAATTTTAGATATTTATTTTTCTCTTCTTCAATAATTCCAAGCTGTTTCATGAGTCTTCTAACATCATTACCTGATGTATCAAATTGTTTAAACTGTTCTACTGGAATTTTCCCTTTATATAGACCTATGGCTGTTAAACACCTCATAAATGAACCTTCAGTAACTTGAGGTAATGATTTAATCATCGAGTGTTTATTTAATTTTTATTATATTTATTTTATGGAAAAAGTATGTTTTTTTTAAAAAAATATTATCTCTTTTAAGAAAAAAGCATGTCCAAAAATTCTTTTTCACCAACTATACAGTCCGAAGGAGTAAACGGTAGTTATAACAGAGGAGAGAACTGTACAAGGTAGAAAGGATGGTAGAGGGTAAGCGATCAAGTATCGGGGGAAGAGAGAGTTTGAGGAGACCAAAGACATGTTCAATACTACTACGATACTCGGGGTGGTGATTATGACGATAGAGACCAGGGTAGAGACGATGAGCTTGAACTATTGGTCCAAGAGGAGGAGGAGAGGGATAACGAGCATTACTTTTTGGGGGAATAACAGGAAAAAAGGAATGTTGGCTAAGAAGACCGACGATATTTTCTGTCCAGTAGGCACAGTCTCCATAGAATCGCAAGAAAGGTCTCAAGAGTGCAGAAGGAAGTTTCTGCCATAACAAACCGAAGACTTTACTATCGTGAGTGTTACTAGCAGAATGAGTAAGAGAGACTATAGCTCGAGAGGGTAAACCAACTATAAGGTGTATCTTCCAGAAAAGTTTAGTTTGGAGGTTTTCTTTAGTCCTCCTCTTGCCCACTTGAGAAAACGCCAAACAGAAGCTTGACGGATTTTAAACCCTGAACTATCCACCGCCATAGCTTTCAACCCTTTTTTCCTCACTATTTTCCTACCTAAATCTATTATCCACCGCTCCAGCAACTCACTTTCTGTCGCTCTCCACACTGCATGAAAAGTAGATTTGGAAGGAATCTTCTTCATCCACCCCTCTTCTATCAAAAAAGCGCATAAAGACAACTTTTCCTCTAACTTCCTCCAAGCAATTCCTTCTATTCTAGCAATGATCGCTAAAGCCAGTATCACCCATCTTTCTGCTATTCTCTTTCTCCCTCTCTTGCTTTCTCTCGGTTCCTCTTTCACCAGTTTCTTAAGGAAAGGTTCATTAATGATTATGAATTCTCTTGCTTTGTGGGGGTCTATGATCTGAAAGAAATTCATACTTCCGACATAAACCCCCACATTAATAAAAATTAATTTTTGGACATGCTTTAAGAAAATTTAAATTAGTTTATTTTGTTTATATCTTCATTTTCTAAATAGTAATCTTGAATTATGTCAGAAAGATTGTAATTTTTAAAATATCCATTATTTAACTCTATTATGAATGGAATATATTTTCTTAATGGAGAGGTCTTTAAATACGTTTTTAACTGTTCTAACTTATCGCTAGTAAAGGGTAACATATTTTTTATTCGTTCAAATTCGTTTAAATAAACGTAAGCATTATGTAAAGCTCTTAAGTTAAAGCTTTTATCTAAATTCTCTCTTGTATGAGGATTCACTCCGCATTCGCATTTTAAAAATTCTTCTTCATGTTCTTCTTCGAGAACTTTTCTTGATTTATTTTTTCTAGGAAATAGAAATCTATCTGACAGTCCTGGTAATTGTATCGCGCCATGAGCAGCTTTTAATCTCCATCCAACAGAATCAACAGAATCAGCTCCCGCTCCATAAATGAGATTCATTGTTGTAGTTCCTCCAATGCCAAATACATGAAGTTTACTTTTAGGAAACAATTTTTTGACTAATGCCGTTGCAGCAAAAACGAACATTGGGGCATTTAACCTTTTATCTTTTGAATGTGTTGGAATATTCTTTGAACCTTTGCTATATTTTAATAATGGAACCATTGAACCTAATCCTATCCACTTTGGATACGAATTAGTATAATCTTTGTAAATCTCTAGGATTTTTTTAGAATAATTAATAATTTTTCTAAATGAATGACCGTGAACGACAGGTATTAACGTTGTATCCAGATTTGCTTGTAACATCTTTTCTAAATTATCTAGTGTTTTTTTTTGCCTGTAATAGTTTTTGGAATATGTGGCTGTAGGATCTAAAGGATGATCTAAAACTACTGCATAATCCGGTGATGCCTTATTATACAATTTTATTAGATCTTCAACTTTAATTGAGATACCTTGTTTTTTTTGAAAAATAAAACCTCCACTATCCATCATAACATTAGAATTAATTTCTAAAAAATTTTTTAATCCTTTTTTCTCAATTTTTTCTCTAATTTTTGGCTTGAAAATAATTTCTGCTCCATTTACTAAAATTCCTACATTTTTTGAAGTAAACTTGGCTATACTTTTGACTTTAGGTTGTGGATTTATAGGTGTTCCAAACCAAAAAAAAAGGTCATTTTTACCAGAGTTATTATCGAATATGTCACTTACTATCTGTTGCTCAGTTTTTTCATCATCAGAAGAAATTTTACATGTAGTAATCATTTATGACCCAACAAGTTAGTTGTTAATTGGTAATATAATAAATCTTACTTAGATACTTTCATTCATACAATAATAAATATTTTTATCTATAATAGTACTTCCGCAATAAGTTGACTGATTTCTATAGGTTAAAATTATAGGAGTTCATACTATCATTGGCGTGTTCTCAATTCATACTTTTTGAGATAATTCGGAAGTACTACTATAAATCAAAAACGTTTTGTTTTTATTTTTTCTTCTATAGGTGAATTTGCTAAAATTGTTAGTTTTTTCACAGTAGAATTGGGTTACGCTTTTGTATGATTGAAGCATAAGGCTGATTCTTAATTTTTTTATATTCTATAAGCGTAAGTCAAAGCTTTTGAGTTATTATTTATTAATGAATTATAAATTATACTGCATAAATAACCAGTACTTGCTGTAACAATACAAGCAATATGTTAATAAATAACAAAATCATAAATTCAAAAAAATAAAGTAGATTTAAAAACCTGTATAATAAATAAACTTAAGGAATAGAATTTAGATTAGGTTATTTTATAATAGGTATTTAATAATCATCAAATATTAACAAAACGTTTAAGTATCGTTATTATTCCCTTTCTTTATGGTTCAACCGAAGAAGCTTTATAGTTTTTTAGATTCAGAATTAAAAACTTATCAGTTTCCAGAATTTCAAAGACCATATGTATGGGGCCAAAATGAGATATATGATTTAATTGATACAGTAGTAAGGGGATATTCTGTTGGATTGATACTACTTTGGGAAGGAGATAGTAATGCTCTGAATTATTCTCTTCGAGATTGGGTATCTCCTCCAAGCAATAGTGATCGTTTAAGACTAAAGTACATTCTAGATGGACAACAAAGAATAAAAACACTTTCAAGAACCTTCGGAATTGATTTTTTAGTCAATAATGGTTTTATGTCAGAAGTAAAAACTGATTCAATTCCAAGAGCACTCTCCAAATACCCATATTTTATTTTTCCATCTCGATCAAATTTCTTAAATGTTACAAAAAACAAAAAAAATCGCTGGGTTAGTTTCGATATTTTCTTAGATTTAGCTAAAGTTGACTTAAGTAAAGAAAAATGGTATGAACGCATATCTCCTGATTGCTGGGTTTCTTTATTGGATATTATGAGGATGAATTGGAAGAAGGAAGAAATAGCAGAATTTAGCATATTAACTGAGAAAAAAGGTCCACTTAATAATTTAGAATTTTTTATTGTTGAGTATAAAAATGGTAAAATTGAAAGAGATAACCCAAACAACAAGTGGTACAAAAAACAAGAGGATGGTGTTCAAGATACAAACTTAGTAAAACCAATTAGATTCATTTACATTAACTCATTAGAAAATATAGAAGATATAATTAAATATTTTAGATTATATTACCAGTTAAACGGAAGTATTCAAATTTCTCAAGATAAAAATTTTCTACATTTAGAACTTAGGCGAGAATTGATTTCACTACTAAAAATAAAGCCAACAGATATAGATTTATTATTTCAAGAAACAGAATCAGCAGAACTTACACAGTTAACGCATTACTTTTCTAGGTTAAATAGAGCTGGTGTGTTACTGGATGTAGTTGATTTGCTTATAGCAAAAATTTATGGTGAGAGAAATGAGCCGTTTCCTTTGCGCAATATCTTACAGAACACCTTTAGCGATGATACTCTTCGAAATTTTTTTAATCTAAAAGATGATGATGACCCAAGTACAAAATTTAAACTATTATTACAAGTAGTTTCTCTTTACTTTTATAACAAACTATCTGATGATGCAATATTAAAAATAACGCAGCAAAATTTGTTAGATTTTGAGTTTGAGAAATTCTCGATGACATCTATTCCAATAAATAAGAAAGTATTAATACGTGAATCATGGAGAAAAACAATAGAATTTTTGAGAGAGAAACTTGCTATAAATTCTATTTCTAAATTAAGGTATGACCGGTTGTTTGTTATATTAATGGCACTTAATTATCATGTTTATAAAGAAGAAATACTAAACAAAAGCTATAGAGACTTATTTGAGAATGAGTTTGATGAGATTCTCAAAGTTTGGATACTAAGGGAATCTATATCGTTCAATCTAGCAACTGGAAGTAATAAACCTCCTGAAAGATATAAAACATTTATAAATAAGAGTATACCTTCTATAATACGATGCATTGAAAATGAAGAAGAAATAAGTAGAAAAGAAATATTAGATGAAATATTCGTTCCCACTTTGTCAGATGAAAACTTATCAGATAAGGAGTTTGGAAAAGCTCTAATGAGTATTTTGTTGAAAGAAAATGGGATTTACGATTTCTACGATAAAACATTGTCAAAAAAGATCACAACTTGTTCTCAAGTTATTGAAGATACAATAGAGCTACATCATATTTTTCCAAAAAATATGGTTAATGATGCCAATTTAAAGAGGGTATTTGATATAGGATTAAACTTGACACCTTTAAAGAAAAAGACTAATAGTGATAAACTTGGTAATAAACACCCATTTAAATATATTCAAGAAATGATGGGGGAGATTCAAGATGAAGCTATATTCAACGAAATAATGAACTCTCATTGGTTGCCAGAATTAGAATGGTGGCGTGATATTATGCAAAAATACGATTATCCAGATAATGAAGATGCAATAAAAAATGTTGAGAAAATAAAAGAGCAATTTGATTTATTTATTGAAAAAAGAAAAGAAATTGTTTTAGATAAAATCAAACCCCTCTTATACTTATAGTTTCATTTTCATTTTTTTATACTTTATAAGATCAGTGTTTACTCAATAAAACTGTGTTACAGTTTTTTGCATTAGATAAACATCCTTTATTAGCTTGAATATAAGTTTTCATTTTCTTTAAATTTGAAGAATTATTACCTAATAAAGGTTTTTTCACTTTTTACATGTGATCTTTTAAATATCTCTATTAAATGTTTAAAATAATATTTTTGAAGCTTTGCAATTCTTTGTAAATGATTTTATTTAATCCTTCATTTATTTCAGTTTTAAAAATTCAAAACAATACTATTCTTGGTGTAAGCGAAATATAAAATTGAAAAAGCAGACTCTTTAACTTGTGTAACCACATCTTAAAATCAATAGATGTAACTGTATACATATGAAATTGCTCTATACAAATCCAAAAAGAAGGATAATATGGATGCTTTTAGACTATGCAAAAACGCTGTTAGGCTGTTTTTTATGTTGTTCGTATACACTTGGTAGAGTCTTTAATAGCCATTGATATAATTTCAGGAATTCTTTTGCCTCTGTTTCAATATATTCTATTATTTCATCATATTTTTTATCTTTATATAAATCAAGTATATCCTCTCCTGTTTTCTTTTTTTTGGTAAAAGTATCTAATCTAGCACCTTTAAATGATCCTTTATTTAGTATAAATAAGGTAGAACTAATATCTACGTGGGGATGAGTTAATAATTTCTCTAATTCAATATTTAGACCATATTTTTTAGCTCTTTTAGACAATACGATAAAATCATATTTTAAATTGGAACCAACAGGTGTAAAATTCCATTTATCTTTTATGTTTAATTTTCTAAGAAATTTTTTTATTATTTCTTCTTCAGAATTTTCCCAACTTTTAAGAATAGTTAAAGGCTCTCCACTTAATTTTTTTCCTGTTTGCTGCAATATTTTTTGGTATTGTATAGTGATAATTTCATAATTGTAAGAATCTTCTTCTTTTTTACCATATGTTTCAATATCAAAATAATATGTTGTCATATTATCATTATTTAATTTGAGAATATTTAAATTAGTTGGTTTTAGTTGATAAACCTAGAAGAAAAAAGTAAATTTAACCTAAATTTAATAGAAAAGAAAGAATCAACAGAAGCAGAATTGGTTAGATATAACTTATACTATAAAGGTTTGAATGTTTATTTTAAGTTAACACTGAAATTCAATTTTTCTTATTTCTCTTGTCTTTTATATTTTTCTTTATTTTTTCATTCTTCACAAGGCCCACCTACTATTTTTGAGTATGGGCAAGTTCTACATCTACTATACTCATCATCCTTATTTGGGTTTTTCACAAAGCCTTGTTCCACATCAATTTTTATTCTGTTTTTAATAGCATCTTCAACTTGAGATTTGAAAGATTCAAGGTTATGATTTATTTTTACAACTTTGAATTGGGGATGTACAAAAACAATCAATGTTCCAATATCTTTGATATTTGGATAATTTTGTTTTAAAAGCCAAGCATATGTTGTTAGTTGATTCTCATACATTGTGTAGAGATCGCTGCTTTCATTTGGTGGATTTCCAGTTTTATAGTCAATGATTATCCATTTTTCTTCTTCAATTTTAAATAAAAGATCTATAGTTCCTGTTATTATAACGGGTTTATAATCATCGTAGGAAAATTTTGCTTGTAACTGATATTCTGTGAAAAAATCGGATGTTCTCTTATTGAAAAGATTTGAAATTGTTTTGTCTTTTAGATAAGAATTTATTATTTGTATAAGATGTTGTTTCGCATTATCAACTTGAATTTTACTAAGAATATTTAAAATAAGTTCAGAATCTATTTTTTCTTCTGAATTTATTGCTTTATGAAATGATTCCATGAACAAATGGACTATATCTCCCCATTCTGCTGCTGAATTGATCCCCTTTGGAGGTGTTGTTCCTGGGGGTAAATGTTCCTCTCCAAATTTGCCAGATAAATAATAATTATCCACTTTATTTAAAACTGCATAGGCATATCTTCGGGGACAGAAAAGTAGATTGTAAAGTTCTTTTGCTGCAATAGATATGGGTACAAATTGTATATTTGCTAGTGTATTTAGTTTTTTAATTTTACTTCTTTTAACTTCTTTCTCATAATCTTTTTCTCTAAAAGATAGAGGTTGATCTTCTTTAGGTGATGGCTTAATGATCTCTATTTTAATCTCTTCAACAATTTCTTTTTCTTCTAAACTATCGATAACTAGATTCTGTTCATTCCAATTTAATGTTACATAAAAACAATCTCCTTCTGGGTTAAAATCTCTATTATTTAAAACTCCAAGTTTGTTTTGAATAGTATACATCCACCTAGTATATTTATTTCCCTTAGGTTCTATAAGACCAAGATGAAAAATAAGATGATCTCTTGCTCTTGTAGTCGCAACATAAAAAAGGCGCCAAAATTCAGCAATATCTTTTTTGATAAATTGATTTAAAGGGTTGTTAAACTTAAAAACACCATTGTCTTCTCTTTTGTTACTAACCCAAAAGATTCCAGACGATAGATTACCAGGTATTAATCTCTCTCCTGGGCCATTAATATCTTCTACTGTTTCTACATTAATATCAATTGGTTTAATAGCCACACCAATCTCTCTATCTAAAAATATTCTTTCCCTATAAGGGTCTCTTAATACATCTTTCACAAGCAGATCTGGAATAATTACTATTGGGAATTCAAGTCCTTTGCTTCTATGTATTGTCATTATTTTTACGCTATTTTTTGATTCGTAATCACCGATTTTTATGGTAGAATAATCTTGTTTTCCAGCATAAGCTCTATCTCGTAATACTTTTATTTTATAAACAAATTCATTATACGAAAGTAGTTCTTCTTCTTCCCATTCTTTAATAATTTCAGTCAGTAATCTGAGATTTGCTAGAGTCTCAAAAGAACTTGAGGATGAAGAGAGAAAAACGATGTCTAATGCGCCATGATTAATTATTTTATCGATAAGGACTGCTTTTTCACCTTCTCTATCCCATCTTAGGTCATTTCTGAGTTTCAATAGCGCTTTTAATCTAATTAAATCTGTCTCCTTAATAATATTCTTTGAAGGTTGATTTTCTATTTCCATAAGTGCTTTTCTGAGCATAAAATTATGTGAAGCTAAAAATCGAAGTGTTTCATCAGATATTGCAATTAAAGGAGAACGAAGTATATGTAATAATGCATATTTGTTGTGAGGGTTTGCAAACCAATCTAAAAAATCAACAATTAAAGAAACTTCATGTTGTGCAAATAAAGAATTATCCAAAATCAGAGAATAGTTGATGCCGTATCTATCAAATAGCCTCAGAAAAGGATAGATCTTACTTCTTCTTCTGAATAGTAAAGCAATATCTCCTGGCAAGGGAGATCTCTCTATTATTTCATCCTTTTCTTCTTCATAAATATTCAATCTGATTTTTTGGTCAAGAATATCCTTTATGCAAGAAACTATAGCTTCAGCATCTTTAGAATCCCAGTCAGCCCAATATATTGGCTTATTATTTGGTCCTTGGGTAAAAATGGTGTGGATGTTAGCAGTTTCTTTTTTATTTTTAGCGGTATTCCTTTTTGGAATTAACGGTACATAATCTACTTTTATTTTTCCAATTCTACCTGTAACATTAGAATCAAAAATCTCGCTGAATAGTGAATTAATGAGATAGATAATATCTGGTTGACTTCTAAAATTAGAAACCAATGCAACATATTCAGGATTCTTTATTTCAAAGGGCAAATCAATTTCATTTTTTGTTTTTGCATATTCTATAATTGAAGAGAATATTCCTGGCTCTGCTGATCTCCATTGATAAATTGACTGTTTAACATCTCCTATAATCATAATATTATTCTTTGTTCTAATTGTATCTTCATTTCGAATTAAATGTGAAATGATACGACACTGTACATAACTTGTATCTTGGAACTCATCAATTAAAATATGATCAAACTTTAAGTTTAGACTTTTAACCCATGGACTTGTAGGATTTTTTTCTAAATATTCCCACAACATATATGCGATATCAATATAGGTCAAATGTCCTGTTTTTTTAGTTTTTTCTGTATAAAGTTCGTCATATTTTTCTAGTAATAAGGTAAATTTATCGTATCTATCGCGCATCTCATAATATATATGTTCAAGCGACTTTGACAATGTCAAAATTTCATCTTCATCTAGCTCATTCAATTTTTGTTCATTATTCTCGTTTGTAAGATTAATTATGATCTCTTTAGCTTGTTCTATTGAAAAAGGAGGAGTGTAATTAGAAAATAACATTGTAATTGTTTTTTTCATTTTCTTTGAGTAGTCTTCTCTAGTCCAACAAAATTCTCTTGATTTTTGATGAACTTGACGTATCATGTCAAAAAGCCCAGGTAATCTAAAGTATCCAGTATACACTTCTTGGTATATTTCTTCCAACTCTTCAACGATATCTCTATATTTACTTTCTGTTTTAAGATAATCTTCAATCTCCTCAACAATTTCATCAGAATCCATTAAGAGAGCTACGTCAAATAAAGGGTATAATGATATTTCAAGGCATATTTCTTGTAGCAACTTTAGAAGGTAAGAGTCAATGGTTTGAATAAATGACTCTGTTTCTAACCAACGGAAAAGATCATTGGATATGGAAATGGTTTCATCCTTTCGAATCTCATTTAATCGTGACTTTAATTTAATTTTAAGCTGTCGAGATGCTTCTCTACCAAAAGATAGTACCAGTATTCTTTCGAAAGGATTAATTTTTTCGTTGTTACGATGTTCTACTAAAGTAATATTGCTCAAAATTTCAATTAATGTGGTTGTTTTTCCTGTACCAGCTCCTGCATCAACAACCACTCGCCCTGAACCAAAAAAATATTTTTCCACAACTCTTTTCTGATCTTCAGTCAACTTTGATTTTTCTATTAATTCTTTTACTATTTTCAGTGTTGAGTCATTCATCATCTACATCTCCATTTTCTTCTGTAGGTAGGGTTAATATTGGTGAGTAACCACTGCAGAGCCTTCTGTAGTCACACAAAACACACTCTGTATTTATGCGTTTTGAGGCATCAAAAATTCCTTTTTTAATATCCGATAATCTTTCATTTAGACTAGAAATCACATCGTCCATTTTTTGAGTAAAATCCCTTTTTTTTGTCCAAGAACCAATAAATATGGGATTAGAAAGGATGTCTTCCGGATAAATCTCTGAAACTTTATAATAACTGTATTTGGTTTTAGAGTACTGTTTGTATATTCCTCTACGTTTTCCAGAAAATGGTTCAATAAACTCTATGCCAAAAAAAGGTTTTCCCATTTTCGTTTCATATAAATATTGAGTAATCGCTATTCTAACATCATTTATTCTTCCACTTAAAAATTTGTTAAAATTACTTCCTTCAAAATTATCCGACAATGAGTACGATGTATTGTTGTAAAAAACAGGTAAATAAAATGTGTTTTTAGTTCCATCAGGTTTTGTGATTGTTATACTATCCATCCTATGTCTTGGAAAAAGAATAACACAACCATTATCTAAAATTATATCTGTTTCATTTTCTACTTCCCAATTTCTGGTTATTTTATATTCAATTTCATTTATAACTATTTTTTCTTCATTTTCAAAAATAGGTTTGTACTTTTTACAATAATAATCTGAATATCGTTCAAAAATATTTTCTATTTTATCTTCAAAATCTATTCCTTTTATCTCCATTCGTTCAGGAACTTCTTGTTGAATGAAGTTTAATAATTTATTTTTTTCTTCATCTTTCAGATATATTTTACGTAGAAGCTTTGGATAGAAACCAAATCGGTAATGTAATCTTTTTGTTGTGTAAAAAGGAATCTCACGTGAAATCTCATGACCTTTATACCAATTGAAATAAAATTGGTAAAAATAATATCTTAGTGGGCAATCATAAATAAGAGATAGTTCATGGATTCTATAAGGATCACCAACTATTTTTTCAAAAATATCATTTGATAAATAAAATTGATTAACCTTTGCTTCAATTCTATGTGGAGGATTTAGGTATCTTTCAATTCTGTCATTTATTTCTTTTTCTTGAATATCCATATTTGCATAGGCGTAAATGTCAAGAAATTCTTCTTCTGTTATTTGTGGAAAAATATTATTATTTGCTCTATGGAGAATCCAGTTATATAATTGTAGTATCTCCTTTTCAGAAAGTAATGCCAAGTTTTGTTGAAAATCGCCGGTGCTAGTTAAAATATTGAAGATCTCTGTAGGATAAATCTTTCTCTCTTTTTTCTTTATTTCTTTTACATTATCAGTAAAAGAAGACCAATCTAGTCTTCTACCCTCTCTGTCAAGGTAAGTTCGCGATAAAAATAAAGTGTCTTTAGAAGAAAATAATACCTGTTCAAAGAAGTCTAACTCAGAAGCATAATCATTTTCGGGGCTTAAATTGTAAATATATCCATAAGAGGGATCTTTTTTTACTAAATGAGATTTCTTTCTTTCTAGTTCTTTTTTGATTTCTAGTGGTAGAAAGATTGAATCAGGACATTTTCTCGGAAATTCGTCGGTTTGAAAACCAAGAAGGAAAATATACTCCGCATCTCTAAAGTAAACGTTTGCAGCATCAATAAAACAGACAGTATTTTGATCAAAATTTTGAATACCAAAAGTTTCTCTACCTATTAATTCACCAAGTGCTTGAGAAACATATTTCCATTTAATTATATCAGCTTCATTTTTATTTAGTAAATAATCCAAATAAGCAGATAGGTTTGAAACTTTATTTTTCAATCTATTAGCTTGATATGTAGGGTGAGTTTGAAAAAACTGTTGTCTTTTGTTTTCTATTCCTGGTCCTTCAATTGAATGAGTTATAACTTTTCTAATATTTCGAATAAAGAAATAAATAAGAGAATTTATTATTCTGACAAAATCACTAGGTTTATTGGATGAAATCTCTAATAGCTCTTTAATATAGTTCAAATATTCAATTATTATTTTTCTCAACCATGAAGGGAGTTCTGCTATAGCTTTTTTCCAATCTTCAAAAGATAATTTTTCAGTATTTGACTGCTGTATAAGCTTTTTCTCTAAAAAATCTAAACTTTCTTCCAAACTTAAAAAAATTTTATCATCTAGAGGATACTTGGCTGAAAGACTCCTTTTAGGCAGACATAATCCTAATCTTAAGGGATTCATTATGTCTGCATAACTGATATTTTTCTCTTCTTCTATTTTAACAAGTAAATCAACTGTAGCTTTTAAGAAGCGATAAGCTGTAGAGTATGCTAAAGGATAACGCGTTTCTATAGAATAGGGAATTCCTGCAGTTTCAAAAATATTTTTGATGTAAGTTTTATATTTGCCGATATTTCTCGCTAAAACAAGTATCTCATGCGGTTGAACTTTTTCCAATAAGATTAATTTCCTTATTTGTTGAGAGATCTCTTTTATTTCCATGTAAGGGGAAGGTGCCGAAATAAAATTAATTTTTGTTTCATCAAATCTGTAGTCTTTCATATTTTTCTTTAAAAACAGTTTCCAATGAGAATATTCTGAAGATTGCTCTGAAAGTTTTTCAATAAGTGAAATATATTCATAATCAATGTTAATATATTTTAATCTTTGAATAAGCTGATCTTTTGTTCCTTTACCAACAAAAATATGAACATTGAGCTCTGGAAACTTGTTGGCTATCGAAGTTATCAGATGTAAAGTAGGCGAGTCATAAACTGTTATTCCCATAACGTAAATGTTCTTTAAATTAGGATACAAATTTAACCATTTACTCTCTTCTCCGTTGTCAATTACTTGATAGGTTTCAGTAATTAAATGGCTCCTAGATAAGAAGTTATCATTTTTTATCAGTTTCAATTCTTTATTCAGAAGATTGTGAATTATTTGAAAAACTTCATAAATTTCAACTGCTCTTATCTTCCAAAATGGAGATTCAATTTTGTTACACATTTCTAGTAATTTATCATGATCTAAACCACTGTTAGAACTTCTAAAATATTCATCTAATTCTTGATTAAAAATAGTTAGCACGTCTGGATCTTTAAAGTCAATCTGTTGAAAAAATCTTTTTGTACTTATTGAAACTTTGATATCTCCATTTTTTATTTGTTCAACTATGTCTAAAATCAACTGCTTCCTAACAGATTCTGATAAAATTGTTGGTTCTTTATTCGTGTAGGTTTTTAGGATTTTTATGGCTAAATCTTCAAAAGTTGTTAATTCTACCTTGTTAGTAAAATCTTTTACATTAAGAGCTAATTTTCTTCTTAGATTCTGCAAGACTATAAAACCAGGTAAAATACATAATGATTCTATCTTTTGAGAGGGAGTAGGACTTTCTAATTCTTTTAATCTTACAAATAAATATTTTTCAGGATTACCATAAAGAATAGATAATTTACCCATGTTTAACTCATCTTCAATAAATTTTCTAAATTTTTAAATATTATTGGTAGTTATTATAAAGATTTAAAGAAATTTTTAAAAAAAGATTTGGTTTTAATGATGAGTATATGATTATCAAACTCTTGCTTTTTGTTTTATTCCTAAAATATTTATCCTTTATGTACAATTTAGTTTCATACATCGATTAAAAATTTTAAAACTAGTTACGAAAAAGGTTATCTTTATTACTTTTTAGAAAAAACTTTTATCTAAAATTTCTACAATGTCTAAGTGATAATTTGTTGATATTTGTAGTTTCTTTTTTTACTTTAGGTTCTCATGTATTTCAAACAAATCTTTCAAAGTACAAGAATAGACATAAATTGTAAATCCTGGGAAGGCAACTATTATTTAATCTTGTGATTTTCAATTTCAAATATTTCAATTATTATGTATTGTATTCTAACTGAAACAAATAACCACTATTGTTTAACAATTCTTTATATTACACATAAATAAAATACTTTTATATAGTTTATAAAAAATAAGTATCATACTTTTTATGATTTTTTATGTTTATAAAATCAAAATGTGATTCCTCCTACAGTTCTGTGATAGATTCCTTTGTTTAGTGACAGTCACTTCTGAAATCTATATTATCAACTTATTTAGGGTACAATTATAAACAATTTAAAAAGAATGAAAAAACTATAGACGGTGAATTTAGCATGTATAGTGAAGTAATCACTGACATAAACATAATATTTTATAATTTTACAACATAATATTAACATGATTTAATCGTTTTTTATTAGTGTTTCCTTTATTTTGAGATTATAACAATTAGCACAACGTTTTAAAATTTTTTTATTACTATATTATTAATGAAGCAAAAAGCGAAATTATTTTTTGAGAAGTTAAGAGATATATTTATAGGTGCCCAAGTTGAAGGAAACTCTGGCTTTATCAAATTCATGAGTTGGAGTTTTGTAAAATAAAATTTTCAATTTGGTGGTAAGTTGAGTGAGCGATTACCTTTAATTTATCAAGATCTGGTCAATGAAATTTCAATTGATGCAATACCAATTGAATGGTTTTCTAAAATTAATTTAAAAGAGTTTTCAAACAAAATTTCATTATATGATTATCAACAGCAAGCTTTAGAAAGTGCAATAAAATTTCTATTTTATTATTATAGTTTATTGCATAAATATTGCATCTCAGAACGTGAAAAACACAACATTGAACGAAAAAGCAAATTATACACTGAATTAGTGAATAGAGAAAAGACAATTGTAGAATCATTATTTATTGATAATAGAAAAAACAGAGCTCTTTTTTATCAGCTTAAACAGTATTATGGCGTAATACCTACAATGAACTACGAGAAAATATCCTTTAGCAACTTTGTTAACCGAATGAGTTTCTGGATGGCAACAGGTTCTGGTAAAACTATTGTATTAATCAAGATCATTGAATTATTGTATGAACTTGGTCAAGCGAAATTAATACCTAACCATGATATACTAATTTTAACTCAAAGAGATGATCTTATTGAACAGATTAGAGCTCATATTAGACAATTTAACGAAAAAAGAACTAAGAAGATAAAACTATGGAATTTGAGAAACTTTGATGCTGTAAAAAATGGACGAGTTTTAGTCTTTAGAGATGAAATTAATGTCTTTATATATAAATCTGATTTAATCTCAAATCAAACAAAAGAGAAACTGTTAAATTTTGAGGACATCGAAAACAATGGCAATTGGTATGTTTTGTTAGATGAAGCTCATAAAGGAGATAAAGAAGATTCAAAAAGGCAACAATATTATTCTGTCCTTTCGAGAAATGGGTTTCTGTTTAATTTTTCAGCAACTTTTACCGACCCTTGGGATATCATCACCACAACTTTTAATTTTAATTTGCAAAAATTTATTGAATCAGGGTATGGGAAGAATATTTTTCTTTCTGAGAAAGAGTTTATCTCATTTGAAAAAGAAAGGGATTTTAATGAGGAGAGTAAACGCAAAATTGTATTGCAAACACTCATTGTTCTAGCAGCTATAAAAAAGATTAGGAAAAAAATTGAACAAAGTTTAGGTGACAATTTTTACCATTCTCCACTACTTTTAGGCCTTGTGAATACAGTGAGTACCAAAGATTCTGATCTTGAATTATTTTTTAAGGAGCTAGCAGCAATTGCTAAAGGAGAGATTAATGAAGAAGAAGTAACTATAGCCAAGCAAGATATATTAAAAGAAATTAAAAATACTCCAGGTTATTTTTTCGGAAAAAGTTCTATTAAATATAATGAGAATTTATTGGATAATATTAACTATAGTTGCATTCTTCAGGAGGTTTTTAACACTTCTACTCCAGGAAATATTGAGGTACTGAAAATTCCTCAAAACAAGCAAGAATTAATTTTTAAGCTTAAGACTTCTGATCTTCCATTTGCCCTCCTAAAAATTGGTGATATCACAAGATGGCTAAGAGAAAAATTGACCAACTACGAAGTCTATGAATCCCATGACAATGAAAGTTATTTCAAAAATATTTCTAACTCTGATTTCATTAATATATTAATGGGGTCAAGAGCTTTTTATGAAGGTTGGGATTCCAATAGACCAAATGTTATAACATTTATTAATATTGGAAAAGCAGATGCAAAAAAATATGTTATTCAAGCAATAGGAAGAGGAATAAGGATTGAGCCTGTAAAAGGAAAACGGAAAAGAATTAGTTTTCTTAAAGCTGAAATTGATCCTAGTATAGAAAAACAAATATATAATAAGTTAGCACCAGAGGATATAGCTCTAATTGAAACACTCTTCGTTTTTGGGACAAAAAAGAAACACATTGCAGATGTTCTAGGTGCATTAAAAAGAGAAAAAATAACTGTTGGTAAATCCCTAGAATTAGCCAAAAATGATATGGCGATAGATTTACCTCTTTACATTCCAGTTTACAAGAGAAGAGCAACTTCGACAGAAGTTGAAAAGCTTCCAAGTTTTAAAGGAAATCCAAAGTTATTGAAAAAATATATTGAATGGTTAGATGATGATAAAGTACTTTTTGCCCTTCTTTCAGAAAATCAAAAAATTGAACCAAAAATAATTCAACAAATAAAAGAATACGTTGAAAAAGGAAAATTTGACATAAATGAAGATATGAACATAAATAATCAATTGAACAAATTAGTACGACATTTGACCCTAGTTCAAAGCGATTTTGAAACTTTAAAACCACTAGAAGAAGAGATAATTCATTTTAAAAATATTAGGCTTTTGTTGGATGATGAAGAAATAAGTAAAATAAAAGAAATTGTGAAAAAAGTTCAAAGATACAAATGTTCACAAAATGAAGAAATGAAATTGGATAAACTTTTAGAAAACAAAAAAATTACATTGAATGAATATAAGACAAAACTTAAACAGTTAGCTGAATATAAACAGGAAATAGAATATAGAAATATACTCTTTAAACACATGTTGCAACACTACTACAACCCAATGATTATCTCAAAAGAAGAGCACTTTACTCTAATAAAACATATTATCACCGTTCCAAGTGAAAAAAAATTCATAGAGAAGTTATCTAAATTTATTTCTGATGGTAAAAGTTTTTTTGATGAAGATTTTGATTGGTGGATATTCAGCAAGTTAAATGAGCATTTAGATGAAGTCTATATACCCTATTATGATCCTGAACATGGGCGAATAAGAAAATTTATTCCCGACTTTATTTTTTGGTTTAAAAAGAATAAGAACTACGATATTGTCTTTGTTGATCCAAAAGGAACTGCACATATAAATTATGTAAATAAGATATTAGGTTACAAGGTTTTATTTGAAGAAAATAATATGGTACGGGTTTTCAACTTTAATGGTCTTAACGTCAGAATATATCTGCTACTTTATACTAGTGATAAAAATAAAGTACGTGCCTATTCAGAATACTGGATTGATAGTATTAGTGATATCAAAAAAGTTCTAGTGAGAAATGGAGAGTAGTTATATGAACACAAAAGAAGAGCAATTTTTCAAACAATTAAAGGATATATTTTGTGGAGCTAGAGTTGAAGGTGATTCTGGTTTTATAAACTTAATGAGAATTAAATCTAGTTACTTTAATGCTCTATTTAACGAATTAAAAAAGGAAATTAATATTAAAATTGCAAATGAACCTTCTTTTAAAGAAGAGCTCTTTGATAAACTCTACACCTTCTTTAAAACTTATTTTTCAGATACTGGTAGTGTTTATTTTAACTATACTCCTTTAAAATCCAAAGTATATGAAAAAGTTTATACCAACAATGAAGACACAATGCTTTTTTGGAAAACTCATATGCTTCATTATGTTAAAACAGCAAGAATATGGAATAATTTGAAAATAAGTTTAGAAATAAATAACAAAGATTACATCTTTTTATTTGATATATCTGATCTCAACAAACAAGATTCTGCTGAAAAAAATGATGTTATTTATATTTTAGATAGCATCACTGATAACATTGTGAAGTTTAATGTTGTTTACTCAAAAAGAGGGAAAACTACGAAATTAACAGAAATTGTAAAAAAACTATATAAAAACAACATTCCTATTGGAGTAGATCAATTATCTGGCCTTTTTATGATATTTGAAAAACAGAATGAGGTTGATTATTTCATTAATAAAAACGCCAACATGTTTCTAAAGGAACAGTTTAATATGTGGCTCAAACAATATGTTCTAGATGTAGATAGTATTTTTAATAGACGGCGATTAAATCAATTGAAAATATTGCATGATATAGCTTATAAAATTATAGATTTCACAGGAAATAGAATATAGAAATATACTCTTTAAACACATGTTGCAACACTACTACAACCCAATGATTATCTCAAAAGAAGAGCACTTTACTCTAATAAAACATATTATCACCGTTCCAAGTGAAAAAAAATTCATAGAGAAGTTATCTAAATTTATTTCTGATGGTAAAAGTTTTTTTGATGAAGATTTTGATTGGTGGATATTCAGCAAGTTAAATGAGCATTTAGATGAAGTCTATATACCCTATTATGATCCTGAACATGGGCGAATAAGAAAATTTATTCCCGACTTTATTTTTTGGTTTAAAAAGAATAAGAACTACGATATTGTCTTTGTTGATCCAAAAGGAACTGCACATATAAATTATGTAAATAAGATATTAGGTTACAAGGTTTTATTTGAAGAAAATAATATGGTACGGGTTTTCAACTTTAATGGTCTTAACGTCAGAATATATCTGCTACTTTATACTAGTGATAAAAATAAAGTACGTGCCTATTCAGAATACTGGATTGATAGTATTAGTGATATCAAAAAAGTTCTAGTGAGAAATGGAGAGTAGTTATATGAACACAAAAGAAGAGCAATTTTTCAAACAATTAAAGGATATATTTTGTGGAGCTAGAGTTGAAGGTGATTCTGGTTTTATAAACTTAATGAGAATTAAATCTAGTTACTTTAATGCTCTATTTAACGAATTAAAAAAGGAAATTAATATTAAAATTGCAAATGAACCTTCTTTTAAAGAAGAGCTCTTTGATAAACTCTACACCTTCTTTAAAACTTATTTTTCAGATACTGGTAGTGTTTATTTTAACTATACTCCTTTAAAATCCAAAGTATATGAAAAAGTTTATACCAACAATGAAGACACAATGCTTTTTTGGAAAACTCATATGCTTCATTATGTTAAAACAGCAAGAATATGGAATAATTTGAAAATAAGTTTAGAAATAAATAACAAAGATTACATCTTTTTATTTGATATATCTGATCTCAACAAACAAGATTCTGCTGAAAAAAATGATGTTATTTATATTTTAGATAGCATCACTGATAACATTGTGAAGTTTAATGTTGTTTACTCAAAAAGAGGGAAAACTACGAAATTAACAGAAATTGTAAAAAAACTATATAAAAACAACATTCCTATTGGAGTAGATCAATTATCTGGCCTTTTTATGATATTTGAAAAACAGAATGAGGTTGATTATTTCATTAATAAAAACGCCAACATGTTTCTAAAGGAACAGTTTAATATGTGGCTCAAACAATATGTTCTAGATGTAGATAGTATTTTTAATAGACGGCGATTAAATCAATTGAAAATATTGCATGATATAGCTTATAAAATTATAGATTTCATTTCTCAGTTTGAAGATGAATTAGTGAAAATTTGGAATAAACCCCGTTTTGTTATTAATTCAAATTATATTATAACTTTAGACAAAATTTATAATAGTGATGCTGGTGCAGAAATACTTGAAAAAATAATCAACCATGAAAAATTTACAGAACAAATTAATGAATGGAAAAAATTAGGTTTTCTTGAGGATTTTGAGAAAAACAAGCTCTATAATACAACATTAATGGGTAAAGAGTTAAACGATGAGTATAAATTTTTACCTTTAGATACCAAGTTTTTTGATGAAGAACTTAAATTTTCAATCATATCACTATTTAATAACTTAGATGAATCCTTAGATGGTTGGCTTATACACTCCGAAAATTATCAAGCACTAAAAACAATTCTACCTAAATTTAATAATAAAATTAAATCCATATATATAGACCCCCCATATAATACTGGTAGTGATTCCTTTATCTACAAGGATAAATTCAAACATTCTTCTTGGTTAACAATGATGTGTGACAGGTTGGAGCTAGCTAAAGAATTGCTTTGTGATGATGGTGTTCTTTATTCTAGTATTGATGATAATGAAGTGGATTATTTAAGTATTCTATTACAAAAAATCTTCGGTGAAAATAAAGTTGATAAAATGATTTGGAAAAAAGCCAGTGAAGGAAGATGGGGGAAAATGAAAAATGTGCGAACTTTCCGTAAAGATCATGAATATGTACTTGTAGCTTTTAAAGAAAAAGAACAGTTGAATAAAATTATAGAAAAACCTCGGTTTTTAAAACGTTATGGTAATCCAGATAGTGATCCTAGGGGCAATTGGATGTCTGGAACAATATCTAGAAAGGAATCTGCTTCTAATCCAAACCATCCAAATTTTTATACTGTTACTTCTCCTTCTGGTAAAAAATTTACTAGACAATGGGATGTTCCAAAAGAAGAATTTGATAAACTTAATAGAGAAAAAAGAATCTATTGGGGGCCAACGGGAGAAAATGTTCCAAGGATTAAAGTATTTGAAAACGAGTACCGTGAAATCACACCCTATTCTGTTTTGATTGATAAAGGAAGTAATACTGAAGCAAAGGAAGAGTTTATTAATATACTAGGGAAAGAATATGAGAAAATAGTTCATATTCTTAACCCCAAACCGTCTAAACTTATTTCTACTTTACTTCAGCTTTCGACAAATAAAGATTCTATAATTGTGGATTTTTTTGCTGGTAGTGGAACAACTGCTCATGCTATAATGGCTCTGAATAAAAAGGATAATGGAAATAGAAAATTCTTACTAGTTGAAATGGCTGAGTATTTTGAAGATATTATACTCCCTAGAATAAAAAAGTTAGCTTTTTCACTGAATTGGAAGAAAGGAAAACCAGAGGATTATGATGGTAATGGAATTTTCATTAAGTATTTTCAATTAGAGCAATATGAACAAACATTACAAAAAGTAGTTTATAGAGAAGGTGATCCATTCCTTGACATAGAAAGTTCAGATATTTATTGCCAATATATTTTCCTTAAAGATCAAAAACTTCTAGATGCAATTGACATCAATTATGAAGAAAATAGGATTAAAGTTGATTTTTCAAAACTTTATTCAAATGTAGATATAGGTGAAACATTATCCTATTTATTAGGAAAAAAAATTAAGAGAGTTGACTCAAGCTACGTAATATTTACTGATGGAGAACAAATAAATTATTACTCTCTTGACTTCAAGGTAATAAAACCATTAATTTGGTGGTAAGATCTACTCAATCAAAAAAATAGAGTATAAATATTGTTTAAAGAAATTATCTGCCCATTAAATCATAATTTTTGTTGTTGTTTGATATCATTTTCTATATACAAACTCCCTAATCAACCATAAACTTGTGAACTACCTCTTTTATCTCTTATTTCCTTCCAAAGATGTTTTAACCACAATCTTTCTTAATTTCTCTAAGTTACGATCAGGATTGTTCATATTGTATCATTTACCCTCGTAACCCACTTTTTATCTATTTGTTACCATTATGGGTGGCGTAAACAATTATTTTAAATGTTTTAGTAATATTTAAAAGATAAAAGATCTGCTTTGGACTAATTTATGCCTTCAGTGATAGAGCTAACCTTATCTTGTTTCCATGACATATCAAAGGTGGAAGATTAAAGTGGGTGATATACTTACAGATAAAAGTTTAAAATTCAGAAACAATTCAATTACTCTTGAAGTCTTTTGTGACGAAATAAACAAGGTAAGACTCCCCTATGATAATAGTTGGTGGATGTATTTAGGTGCATTATTCGTTCCAGTAACCAAAAAACAAGAATTAATTGACACCCTTCTGAATCTTCGCTGTATTAAACATCATAACTGGCATTGGGATACTGCAAATTGCCCTCATAAGTGCAAATATCACACATCCAATAATGCTGAACTACACTTTCATAGTATCCATAAACGTATTGATAAATTTAAGATTGCAAAAAAGTGGCTATCTTTCTTAGTAGAGGAAAATAACAAGAGAGATCTTGGGTTAATTTATTTTTATATTCTTGGATTGGATTTAACTAAACTAAATCTTGAAAATTTTGGAGAAAAAAAGGGTGTAGATATGAATATATATAATAGGTTTTTTAGAACCGTTATATCGGGAGCAAAATACTTCTTCAATGAATATGAAATCATTTTTATTAATAAAATTTACCATGATAAAGGAAATCAAGAAAAACATAGATACTTCCCATGGTATACCCCATACAAATTAAATATCAATGATAATAAGTTATTTATACTTGATAAAGACATTAGATTTGTAGATTCTAATCATAAGAACTATCCTGATACTATGGGAAATGATTTTCGTCGCGAATCTCAACTAATTCAATTTATTGATATAATTCTTGGAAGTGTGCACTGTTTATTACATGCTACATCAAAACATCCTAAAAAAATTGAGCTTGCACAAATAATGGAACCATTACTGGAGCGATTAATGTATAAACCTCAAAATAAGAATAGTAAGTATCACTATTACAGAAAACAACAAATTAAGTTTTTTCCAAAAAATCCTATTAACACTCATGAAAATAAGTTAAAACAGTTAGATATGCAAGGGGATCTTATTGAAACAAAAATATTAGAATCAAATAACTTTTACACAAAAAGAAAGATAATGTTAAAAGATCCAAAACAACAAACGCTTGATCCTTTCTTTGTATAGTGAAATAGTTTGACCTCATATGTTCTTTCATGATAAATTACTTTTAGTAAAAATTAGTTCACGTAACATCTTGTAACAGAGTTATATGTATTTTAGTTTTATACCAAAATAATTTTGAAAGTGAGCTAAAAGTTTTTCAATATCAACTACTATTCAATATCCTCTTTTCTTATTTGGTGGACTTAACAAAAAGGCATGTTCTTGTCGACAACTGGTGTCTTCTAAAAAGGTCTTGTGTGCAAAAATCGCTATTTTAAACTCCTTAAACTAAATACACCTATCTTATTGAAAGGTAGGTTAAAATAAACATTTATTAGATTTATCGATTCTTCAAATGTTCTAATTCTTTTAGATCTTTTATACTTTTGACAAGAATCTTCTTTTTAAACTCCGAATTATAGAAATATGCTAGTTGTTTATGGTCTATTTCTCGTTTGTATTTTACTTCTATTGCACAATCTTTCCCTACTATAAAATCAATTTCTTTCCCATTAATGACACTGTAGCAAGGATTTTTGTTTTTTAGTTTTAAAAATACTAGATTCTCAAACAGTGCTCCCTTGTCCTTATAACCTACAAACATTGTTCGTATTCCTGTATCTGCAATATACACTTTTTTTGGTCCTCTTATTTGCTCATTTAATGATTTTGAACATTTAGGAACCAAGTAAATAAGATAGGTCTCTTCTAAATATGATAGATAGTTAGCAATTGTCTCATTTTTTATTCCTAGCACTTTTCTTAACTTATTAATTGTTAATCTTTTTCCTAGCCTCTCACAGAGCAGTACGAACAACTCTTCAAGCTTTTTTATATTCCTTATATTGTACCTGGAGACTATATCTTTGTATAGAATATCTTTAACCAACTGTAGTAATTTCTCTTTATTTCTTGATAATACATATTCTGGCATTCCTCCTTCACGCAAATATTCTTCTACGTATTTCTCATATAAGTAGGATTCAGTTTTTGTTATTGTAAGATTATTAAAATTCAAATATTCTTCAAAAGTCAAAGGCTCTATTTTAACCACAATGTTCCGCCCAGTAAGGTAAGCTTTCTTATCCTTTACTACTAGACTATTTGAACCACTCGCATAAATTTTGACATTTTCACTATCGTGTAAGACTTTAAGTTCTCGTTCGAAGTCCTCCTTATATTGAACCTCATCAAAAAATAAGAATAATTTCTCTTTTCTTTTTAACCCGTGAATCTTTCTAACTTCCTCTACGATATCTAGCAGACTAATGGTGTCAAGTGCTGGATGCTCTAGACTTAAGTAAAGTAGTTTTTCAGGTTGTGCTATTTTGTCTTTTAAGATTTTTGCGATTAATTGCTTCATAATAGTTGTTTTTCCAACTCTTCTTAATCCCGTAATTATGACTATTTCTGAACTGTTCAATAATTTATATAATCTACTCAAATATTCTTCTCTTTTTATTCCTGGAGTAGAATATTCCTCTTCCCACCATGGATTATACAAAAAGAGAATTTCTTCAAGATCCATACTTTTTTATTTTCATTTTCCTATTAAAGTTTTCCTCTATACTGGAAAAAAAGAGTTATTTTTTCCCCCTTATGCCGTGAAATGTGTTTTACAAAAGAGCTTGGAGAAATTTGTAGTTAATATTATCAATCTTTCTGAGCTGAATAGTATTCATATAATTTAAAAAAGCTTAATAGTAGTATATCTCCAATTTCAATTAATACATCATCAGCTATTGTAGCAATTCTTTGTGCTTTTAATTAAATAAAATTATATAGTGAAATTATAAACTATTGACAATGAGTTCTTATTATTTGGTGAACGAGAAGGAGTTCATATATATTCTTGCTTTTCTTTATAAATACCTAAAGAGGAGTAAAGAGTTTATCAATAGTATTTTTTTTCAGAAAGCAATATTTTTCCTTTCAAGAGATTTTCATGTTTTAGAAGAAAAATTAGTATTTCGTCCTCACAGATTTGGTCCTCACAGTTATAAACTAGAAAAGGTACTTGATTTACTGATTAATGAGGAAATTTTAAAAGAGAAAATTCAGGAAAAAGATAAAATATTTTTTCTCACTGAATATGGGAAAAGACTTGGTAAAGAAGCTTTTGATTTACTAACTGAAAAAGAACAAAATGTAATTGATTGGATAGTTGATCAACTAGTTGGGCTTACTTTAGATGAATTGCTTGCTCTTGTATACTATACGTATGAATATATGACAGTAAACTCTGAAATAAAAAAAGAGATTGATTCAAAGCGAAAAAAATTGGCGTTATCATTGTTTCGGAAAGAGAAAATAACTTTTGAAAGAGCATCTGAGATTGCTGGAGTTTCAAAAGATGGGTTCAAAAAAATAATTAAGAACTGAGGATTTATTATTTATTTATAACATTGTTATCATTAATTAGAACTAAGACACTTGTAAAAAATGAAATCTTCAATATATACTTTTGGAAGGGACATTTTGTTATGGTTGTTTTTTATATTTTTAATAGATTTAATTTAATGTACTACAATATTACAGCTGACTCTTTGAAATCTATGCTTTCTTCAAAACAAGTTTTTATAAATTTGATAATCTTTTTTAAAGACATATTTGGTAACTCGCTGTGAGTGCAGTTTACTTTATAGACGAGTATATTATCCGCTAAACTTATCGTTGGATAATATTTGCTGTAGTCCTCTGATAAATTAATCATAAACGGAATTTTCAATTCTCTACATCTTACTATTACTCTCTCTAAAGTTGTTCCTGGATCCAAGAGAATTATACAGCTTATTTTTTCCATCAATTCTTTTTCATTCATCACTTTTTCTATTGTTATTTTTCCACCAAAAGAATAACCGATCAAAACTATTTTTGTGCTATCACTAATTTTTTTTAACACATATTTCAGCTGTTCAATGTATTTTTTTCCTGTTTTGTCTATATTATGCAAATGTGGAGTGAGGTTAACTAGTCCCCAACCATTTTCTGCAAAACTCTTAAAATACAAGTACTTTGACGAAGAATGCATTTCTCCCTCTTTTACTAAATTATATGACCAAAAGGCTACTTTTTCAGGTATGCCTGGTAATATTACTCCAACTACTTTTGCTTTTTCAAAATTATTACTCGTTATTATATAATAATTTACTTTATTTTCATCAAATTGTTCTTTTATTGTTGTGACTTTCAGTTCTTTCATCATTCTTTTTGTTTCATAATGTTCAAAGCTATTGATTACTTCTATATTCATATAACACTACAAAGTTACTTAACTTGTTAAAAGGCTTATGATTCTATGATAACATATTTGTTTCTGAAACACTTGATATCTGTTTCTATTTACCTGATGACATAACTACATCAAAAGTAATGTATCATAATATTGTATTTATTATTACTATTATGCTTTTGAGTTCGAGAAAAAGGATGAAGAACAATTGCTATTTTTATTCTCTCGATTTTTCAGTAACTGTTTCTCGCCCTCTCACTTAATAATTTGCCGAAAATCAAGGAAAAGTTAATGTGGACAAATTATTGAATTCAAAGAATTTTGATTTAACTTTTTTGCAATTTCTTCATATGTATAATTCGGTAAAAACGAATGATAAAGGAAGAGAGACTCTAACTTTTATTATAGGATAATTTTCTTCTTAACTTGATGGTGAAAAAAACAGAAAAAGAGATAATAGCTATTAATTGGAGGTACAGTTATAATATTTTTATCATAGAGAGTAAAAATAGTTGAAAAAGAATCGTTTTCATGTATACTTATAAAGATTGCTAGCAAAAATAGTACTTCCGAATTATCTCAAAAAGTATGAATTGAGAACACGCCAATGATAGTATGAACTCCTATAATTTTAACCTATAGAAATCAGTCAACTTATTGCGGAAGTACTACAAAAAATAAAAAATTACTTTTATTGATACTAAGATAGTATGATTTGATAATTCAAGTTGTTTATTAGCTCATTGTTGGTTTATAACCAAAGATTTTAAGGTAAATAGGGAAGATTAGAAAACAATGTCTTATAACTTTGAAAAATACCTATGCCGTTTTAATATATATCTGAAACAATGGTATAACACTGATAGTGAGTTAGTGAAAAAAAATCTTCGATTAAAAGAAGGGCATACAGAGCGAGTAATAGAAAATATTGTTGAATTATCTAATCTACTACATCTTTCTGAAAGACAGAAATTTTTAGCTGAAGTTATTGCATTATTTCACGATATCGCTCGATTTAAGCAGTTTTACTATTACAAGACTTTTGATGACAAAAAATCCTTTGACCACGCTGAAGAAGGAGTGAAAATTATTAAGGAAAATGGTTTCTTGAATGGAATATCTGTTGATGATCAATATAGAATTCTTTCTTCTATTAAATATCATAATAAAAAGACTTTACCAATAATAAAGGATGATAATGAAAAGCTTTTAGCCCGTCTTATACGTGATGCTGACAAACTAGACATTTGGCGTATTGTAGGAGATGAGTTAGAGAAAAAAGATGAACCTTCAATCTCTTTGGGTTATACAGGAAATAGCAAATTTAATCCTGAGATTGTTAAACTAATAAAAAATGAAGAATCTGTAGATTACAAGCTAGTTCGCTCAACATTAGATTTCAAGCTTGTAACTCTTGGGTGGATATATGATATTAATTTTAGAGAGACTTTTTTTCTTATTCGCAAAAATAAAGTGTTAGATCCAATACTCAATTCATTACCAGAAATTCCTGAAGTTTTGAGTATAAAAAAAACTGTAGAAGATTATGTTAGTAAATTGGCTTAGATTAGTTTCTCTTTTTTATTTTTTATTATTCTATTCTAATCGTTGTAATTAAGTTTCCTTTCCAATTTTTTGATGCCAATAATATTTAGCATGTTAAGAAGTCAAATAGGACTTACAATAATAAAATGAAAGAAAAAATAGCAAGTGTATTCAATATTTTCTTTTTCTTTTTAGTATTGAAATTGGTATAAGGATTACTGTACTAGTAAACATGAATGAATTTAACGTTAATGACTTTGTTGCTGTTTTCGTAAGTTCTGATTGGTGATAACCTGCTAGTTCCATCCACTTCCAAGCAGTAGCTAGATCGTGGTTGTACTTGATAATGTCATTATAATACCAGTATGCTTGTGCTGGGTAAATAACGCTGTGGGATATGAAGTAATCTCCATCATGAAGAACATTGTTGATCTCTTCTCTGTTGATTGCGTATGCAATAGCTTTTCTGACAGCGAGAGCTTTTGTATATTCCTTATATCCTGGTTCAGTTAAGAAAACATGATTGTCGTCTCCACCGATGAAAGCTCTACTAAGGTTGAATCCTATGAAGTTAACATAGCTTCTTAGAGCTGATTGAACTTCAAATCTTGGATCAGTTTCCATCTCCTTTCTTATTTTTGGTAATGTAGTTATATGCACGATATCGAGTTTTCCTGCTTCAAATTCTGCTAATGCGGATGTTTGATCTGGAATAACACGAATATTAATGGTTTTAATGTCTAGGTCTTGTTCTGTTCCATCAATGGCCCCAATACCAAACCAGAATGGTGAAGCTTTCAAGACAGTAACTGAATTCTCTACATAATAGTCCAGCATGTACTTACCGCAGCCAAATGCAGAAGTACTGTATGCTGTCCATTGAGAATTGTTTAAGATGCCATTATGGATACCAACCATTGGTACTCCACCAGAAGAGTAGGTGACAGTTGTATTACTGGTGTTCAAGAAGAATTCTGGCAAAAGTTTTGGTGTCATATATTTCCAGAAAGGAGCGTAGGGTTCAAGTTCTGTTGTTGTAGGGTCTCCGTCTATTTCTATCCAGAAGGATAGCGGGTCTGAAGGGTCAACCCATATGTCATTAATCCAATTGTAGTCCTCTGCGTCGTGATTGGTGATTGGATTAGCCCATGCAAGTAAGGTGAAAACAGCATCCTTAGCTGTCACCTGTTGATTTGTACCGTCACTGAATGCTCCATCATCAGCGTATATGAGTATGGAAGGGTCTACAATAGTACCGTTTTCATCAACAAGAGGACCACGACTACTATCACGTCCTGTGATATGAAAAGATGGGTTCCAATAAATATTATCTCTGATTGTGATTTTGTAGAGATTGGGGTTGGTTTCATCTTGTTGCCAATCAACGATTAAACCAGTTTTTATAGGTTCAAAGCCAGGAGACATCTGCAGTAACGGTTCCATAATTAATGATGAGATGTAGGCGCTTGCTTCATCATCTTGTAACAACGGGTTCAATTCTGTCCATTTATTATCAGAATCATAGAATTCTTCTGTTGAATTTTGACCTTCGTGTAAGGATGTGAACTCCATGTAAGGTAATGAATCAACTATACCCCACTCACTGTTATATCCGTCTAATGTTGCCCAAGTAGCAACATATGAACGAGGACTGAAGAAAGGCAACATTGGCAAGATTTTGTCCATAATTAACTGTTGCCATTCATAGTAATGTTGTTGTCTTTCTTCAAGATCCATTATGCGGTCTCCTTCTTCCAGCATTTCTTCATTTTCTGCGCCATAGGGAATTTTTGTATTAATTCCAAACATGTTGCGAGAGCCATTTTCACTAAAGACTTCTTTTAAATCAAGATCTTCATATCCCGCTAAATCTGCAAAAGCGAGATCACAATCATATGTTTCTGTTATTGTTCCAAAGAAGATATGAAATTCTGCGGGTTTTAAGTTTACTTTAATACCAATTTCTTTTAGATATTGGACACAGTAGAGCCAATAGTCTGTACTAAATTCTCCACCTTTTGTTTGATAATCTAATTCAAAAAAATAATTTTGGATTGATGTTTCGTTTTCACCAGAAATAGTAACAGTAAGAAATAATGTGGTAATCAGAAAAGAAAATAACACTTTTTTATTCATTTCTCCTACTTCGCTTTTTTAAGTGGAAATTGAAAGAACATTTCTTTCATTTAATCACTGATAGTAACTTAAAATCATGTTCATACACTTAAAAAAATTTCTGCTTTAACTAGTACTTCCGAATTATCGTAAAAGTTATGGGTTGAAAGCCCGACAATAATAATATGAAACACTGTAACTTCAACCTATTAAAATCGGTCAAAAGTTTTTTAGAAAAACGCTTTCAACCCACAAGAGAAGATAGGAAAACAAGTATAAAAGTTTGTCACTGGATAAGAAAGATGGATTTTCCGCACAAAGGACAGAGGAAAAGAGGGGAAACAAAAGAAGAGGTTAAGAAGACTGTCATGGGGGCAGTGGTGGAACAAACATCTATCGAGCAGTCAGCTGAACAATTTTCGACTAAAGACGGAGATACAATACGTTATCACTTGAACAAATTGGATATAAACGGCATATCAGAGGTTTTCATCTCTTCATTTCAGAAGTGTGGGGAACTATTGAAAAGAAAGAAGAAAATAAAGAGGCCATTAATACTAGCAGTAGACACGATGGACATACGATATTATGGGAAAAGAAGAGATGAGTATATTCACCAGTATAAAAATGAATGGTTTTATCGATATATCACGGTTTCAACAGTCAAATCACCTTATGGTGCTCTTCCTTTAGGTGCATTTCCCGTGTCAACTTTTGATTCTAAGGAGGGACTATTAGAATCGCTCTTCAACAAGTTTAGTCTTAAAAACAGGAGCATAAAGGTGTTGTATGCAGATAGAGGTTTCTATTCTGTTGAAGTAGTGAAACTACTACAAGCCTACACTATTCCTTTTGTCATTGGGGCACGAGAAAACAAGAAGATTAGGTCATACCTGGAAAACTTTCCTAAAACAGGTAAAATAACTTCTGTTCCTTACACTATGAAAAGTGGGCAAGGTGAAACTACAGAAGTTATGTTGCATGCTTATTGGCTCCCAAAGCGGAAAGACTGGTTTGTGTGTATCAGTTGGCATATTTCTTCAGAGCAACAGATCTACGATTATTGTCATCGGTGGAGTATAGAGACATCCTACCGTCTTCTCAAGAGTATTAGTGTTTCTACAACTACCAATAATGCCACCGTCAGGTTCTTGTATCTTTGTTTTTCTCTTCTCGTCCTCGGTTTATATGTCTGTTTTCGCTCTTCTGTTATCCCTCCTTTTTTCACTCCCCCGTCTAACAAACCTTTGTTGAAACGCTCAAGACCTGTTACGCTCTATTTCACCTTGAGGTGTTTACGCTCAAGTTTGTATGGAGGTGAGATAGTCTAAGTTATTGCGGAAGTACTATTTAACTGTTAAATTAAAGTTTATAGATAACTAAATCTCATTTTTTGTCACTCGTAGGTATAACTCAATTTTGCTAAGTAAAAGCGAAAAAAGTTTACACAAATTTGGAGGGATATTTCTTAATTTAGAAATTGATTAAAGCTTCAATATTTACGTAAATATATTGTAGATTTGAATGATAGAACAGCTAAACTTTTCCTTTTTTCCAGAATCTTATTTTTTTCTACAATTAATGAGGTTAGACTTCTTTTTCCTTCTTTCTTAGAAACTCGACGATAGAATCACATATTATCGTGAAATCTTCCAGATCTTCTTTTAATAATTCAAAAACAAGTTCGTCATTTATTTTTCCATATCTGTGTTCAAGGATATTCCTAAAACTTTTCATTTTTCTAATTTTCTCTATTATTTCTTTGTCTAGTATCTTATTCTTTTCTATATTATCAATAACACTTGATTCTCCGTCAGGAATACCTAGCTTCAAATCTGCATTTATTATTGCTAAAATATCTAAAACCAGTTCTATACTATATTCTAAACGCTTATAAATTCCATCTTTTATTAACCCTAAATTCAAAAACCCTTCTAAATCTGTGGGTAAATGGTTTGAAATAAGTTCTAGATTTTCTTCAATCTCTTCTAGTTTTGCTACAATTATGTCATTTCTCAACTAAAACTCTCCTCACGTAATCTTCTCTATATTTTCTAAATCTTTCATAGTCCTTAATAGTTTTGTAGGCAATTTCATAAAGTTCTTTGGTTTCGTATAAAACCTTTCCTTTTAAAACCTCTTTTTTTACAGCTAAAGGTAGTGTTTAATAAATTTGGATATCAAACTTTTCCGGTAGTTCTGCCAAATATTCTACTCTTTTTTTTATTGAAGTTCTTTCATCAATTCCTTCTCTGGTTACTAACGCAAGATCAATATCATTAAATCCGTAATTTTGTAAATAACTACCAAATAGGATAACTCCTACGACATCTCTATCCTTCTTGGCTTTTTCAACTATTTTTTGCAGATATTTATTAATAATATTTTCTTCCATTAATACTTAATAAAACAGTTGTTCCTTATATCTTTATTTATTTTTTATAGAAATTCAATTGAGTAGAGAAAAAATAGAACAAATAAATTTACATTATCTTTTTCTCAATTTTTATTTGTAATATTTTCCACTTTAGTCTTGTTTAGAGCAAATTTTTATTTCTAGTAATGCTTTTTTTTGAAAAAATTGACGTAAAACAAGTGTCCTACCTTTTCTTTTTTCCTGTTTCCTTCGATTTTTTATTTTTTACTGAACTCTGTTTGTATAATTTTATAAATGACTTTTGACCTATGTTGACTATATCAATAAAAATGGGGAAGTTTTATGTTTCATAAATATTTTTCAAAAAGTCTTTTTGTCACGTTTTTAGCTCTTTTGGTAAGTTTTTCTTTATTCAACTTACCGGCAAAAGCTAATTTTGATTCTAGAATAACTGATATTCAAGATAATTTCGGATCGAGTTCTAGTATTTCTGTTGATTCTTTTTCTTCAGGAGCTGATAAAGAAGTCTATAATAAGGATAAAAGAAAAACCGATGTCTATCCTTCAAATTTTCTTTCAACCTCGGTTTTAGACAAATATCAATCTTCTTCTCTTTCTAAGCCTCAGATACTTTCTAGTAGTGTTTTATCAGAGCTGGAACGAACACCTAAGAATCGTTGGCAAAGTCAGATGGTAAAACTTATTGTTACTTTTGATCCCTCTTATAGTGATGTTAAGCATACTCTTTCTTTTTCCTATGGAGCTGAAATACTTGATAATATTCCTGTTGCATTTGTTACTACTAGTTTAGACAATGTTTTTTCGTTATCAACCCTTTCTGGCGTAAAAGGCTTATATTTAGACCAGTATTACCAGTTTATCGATCCTTCTTGGAAACAATTAGATGAGAGTGTTTTAACTTATCCCTCTGAAGCATACATTGGGGCTAGAGCTCTCTTAGATTTGGGTATTACCGGTAGCGGAATTAAAATTGCTATTGTTGATACTGGTATAGACAAGTATCATTCTGATTTGGATGACTTTGACAATGATCCAAGCACAAATGACCCTAAAGTCATAGCTGAGATGTCCTTTATTGATTATGATAATGATGGGATTAATGATACAGATGCTATGGATGAATTTGGGCATGGAACTCATTGTGCTGGAATAGCGGCTGCGAATGGGTCTTTGCAAGGAGTAGCCCCTGGTGCTTATCTTATTAATGCTCGAGCTTTAGACGCTTTTGGTGGAGCATATGTTTCTTGGGTCGTTAACGCTATCGATTGGGCTGTTTCTCAAGGAGCAGATGTTATTTCTATGTCTATTGGATGGATGCCAGGAGATATTGTACAACTTTTAAACGATGCTTCTGATGCTGCGTGGGAAAGCGGTTCGATGGTGGTTGTTGCCGCAGGAAATAGTGGACCTTCTTCAGGTACTATTTCCAGTCCCGGAATGGCTTCTCGAGCTATAACTGTAGGGGCTTCTGATATGTTTAATGGGACTACTTATTGGTCAAGTAGGGGTCCTTCTACTAACGGTCTTATTGATCCTGATGTTATTGCTCCTGGGGCAGGTATTCTCTCAACTATTCCTAATAATATGTACGAAGTCTATAGTGGGACTTCTATGGCCACGCCTGCCGTCGCTGGTGTTGTCGCTCTTTTAAAATCTGTTTTTCCATCAGTAGATATTGATCTTATTCGTAGTGCGATATTAAGTACTGCAACAGACATGGGAAGAAGTGTTTTTGAACAAGGAGCAGGGATGATCAATGCTCTTGAAGCGTATAATTATCTATCCAACCCCCAAGCTTTTGTTTTTCCGAGTTTCACTGAAACCTCTCCTCTTAAACTTTCTCCCAATGAAATCTTAACTTATCAATTAGATATTTTTGTTGAACAAGTTTATAATTCTCTGTCTCTTGAACCAAGTGCTGAAATACTTCCATATGTTAGTACTAGTTTCATTGATTCTCCAGATTCTTCTGGATGGATTAGGGCAGCACTTACTGTTACAATGCCTGATGCTCTCACAATTGGTAGTATTATTGTTAAAAATGGTTCAACTTCTCTTTACGAGGTGCCTCTTACGTTAGAGCCAGAGGAAGAAGCAAACGACGCAAATACTTCTACAGATGCTGGAGAAACTTTATCCGGAGCCATCTCTCTTAATTTTGGTGTTTCCTACCCTGGTGAGCTTAAATCTGGTGACCTTCAAGACTTCTATAAATTTTCAGTTATTGAAGGAAAGAATTACAGCTTAGTTCTTACTGATTTGGAAAGAGATATCGATCTTTTACTAACAGATGAAAATGGAACAGTAATAGCTTATAGTATAAATTATGGATTAGACGACGAACAGATTGCCTTTACTGCTCTCAGCTCTGGAGATTATTATGCAAGAGTTGTGGCTTATGATTTTGGTTACTATACAATTCAAGTTAGCGAGATGGATTCTCTATTATCAGCTTCCAAGGTTCTTTTAACTAGAAATTATGATGACTTTGGTTTTGACTCTGATTCTGATGGTCTATATGATAATCTAACAATTACGGTAGAAGTAGAAGTAAATGAAGCGGGTACATATGATTTCCTTTATACTATTTGTCAGAATAGAGATGATTACATCTTTCCAAAATATTATGTTGCATCAGGATGGAATACGATATACCTTGAAGAAGGTATCCAAACGATTGAACTAGCAATTGATGGAGGATCTATTGAGCAGTCTAATTATGACGGTGATTATATATTAAGTGAGTTACTTATTGGTGATCCAACAACTTGGATGGTAATTGAGTATCTTCGAGATGATTATGTTACAGGAACATATTCTCACACTGAATTTGATCCCCCTGAAGCCAGATTATTAAGCATATCTTATTCTCAAGAGAATTTAGATGGTGCTGGAGGACCAGAACTGTTTACTATACAATGCTCTTTTGGTATAGACTTAGAGGAAGAAGTTAATGTTGTATTCTGGCTAATAGACTCTCAACACTTGTTTGGAGTATATAGTGAAACTTCTATTATGGGACCTCTTACTACAGATGTAATTTTTGAATTTTCAGGCTATAACCTACTCCAAATATTAAAAGGAGATATTGTTGTTGCTGGTGTAGTATTCAGTAGTGAAAATTATCTCTTCTTTTTACCTATATATGATACTAAATCTAGTGCTGATTTTTCGACATATGAACCCCTGTATACTTTTCAAATAACAGATAAAGTGGTGGACTATGACTCAAATGGATTATATGACACTTTAATGGTTGATATTCTTATCGACTCAAAGGTATCTACAGAGGTAGAATTATATTACAATCAGCTCTTATATAGTCTTCCGGCTGAGAAAATGGTTCCTAGCTCGGGTTACGGTGAATACATCCAACAAACTATAAACGAAGGGAAAAATCATATCTACTTCGAATATTCGTTAACTTCTGCTGGAGCGAGAAAATTAAGCGGTCCTTATTTGATACCTATTATTGTATTAACTGACTTTGTTTATAGAACAATATTTACTGTGCATCATGTCTCTAATCAATACGACTATAACACATTTGATACTCCTACTGCTTATCTTTCAAAATTTTTAGGAAGTGAAAATGTTATCTCTGAATTTGGAGGTATAAAACTCACATTTGAAATTATGGCAAAAAAAGAATTAGATGTTACAATTTCAATCGATATAGAATCTTATTATAGCCTAACTGGTACTTATTTCTATTTCTGGCAAGTGTTTGAGGAACACATTTATACAGGAAAAAACAATATCTCTATTATTATTCCCTATCAAGAGCTTTTCTGGTATAAATTTATTGGAGACCTAATTGTTAGACAAATATCTATCATTTCTTGGACTTCAGAAGACATTCTATACGATCAAATAATCATTCATGATGTGAATTATTTGGACTTTAGCTCTTTATTCGATGCTTATTTTGAGGGAACATATGACTTTGAATTCATAGACGATGATGCAGATCCACTTTATGAAGGAGTAAACTTCACGTTTCCAATTCACATAAACAAAGCAGGAAACTATAAATTCACTTTATTTTTATCAAGTGGATATAGCATCCCATATAGTATTACAATTAGCGAATACTACGAAGTAGGAAAACATTTTGTTTCCTTTGTTGTTCCTGCTAGTGCAATTGTACGAAGCGCTTCATCAAATAATAGGTTAGGTATATTCTGCTCCTTACAAAATACCGAAAGTGGTTGGGATGATGAGTTTACAGACACATTTGAAGTAAAAGATATTAATGACTTTGACTATATTTTGCCTTTAACTTATTATAAGATTAAGTCTGTTTCCTCATTCGATAACAACAGTGACGGACTTTTTGATGGGATTAATATTGATTTACAATTAAATGCTAGCACAACAGGAACATACTATTTAAGTTTGTACTTCAGTACTTCTCTCCTCGGAGAATCCTATTTCCTTGATACAATTGATATACATACTCAATTCACTATTAATTCCCCTGGACTTTATGATATTGATTTAACAATTTATTCATATGACCTAATAGGTACAAGCCTTTCGTTAAGTTATTTTGATTCTACAGAATTTGAATTAAATCTGGATGTTATAACAATATATGACAACTTAGGAGAATATACGATTATAATAGATGAAAAAATTCCAAAAGCATTTGACATTACTAATTTTGACATGAGCCCTCCTGTTGAAATAATAGCTGTAACTGTAGATTTGGAGGATTTTACTGGCGATTCTGTAGCTGATTATTTAATTTTCACAATTGATTATGTTCTCAGTAAGCCTATACCATATATAATATTTGAACTAAATATTGAAATCAGCTATTTGGATAATGGAATAGAATACTATATTTTCTATAACACCGAGTTGGGATTTTATCCTGAAGTTGGAGAGGACTCTGTTGAATTTAGAATCAATCTCTATCATATTTTCTACGATATTCCTGATGAATTTGAAATGTCATATGTTATTCTTGTAAATAATGGTGATTATGAAATAATTACTTACTATTCTTCAGATAGAGAATCATTTAATACAATAATTGACACTTCTACTCCTACTCCTACTCCTACAAATACAACCCCAACAGAGCCAACAAAAAACGATTTTCCAATGCTAATTTCTTTTGCAGTGATATTTATACTTGGAGTATTCTTCCTTAAGAAAAAGAAAAGATAAGGATAAAACTATTCGGTTTCTTTTTTTTATTTTTTCAATATACGCTGCAAGGTCAAAGTTGAATCTTTTTCTGCTTCATTTTAATTTAAATAAGCTTGATTAGAAAATAAGGAAAAAAGTGATTTTTATTTAGTTAGTCTCTTGTAATATCAGTTCAATTAGTGCATTGTAATCTCCATATTCGCTTTCAAATTTGTAATCTGGTAATACAAAAGTTTCTTCGTCAGCTTCACCATTTGCTTTTATTCCCATTACTTGCGGTATTCTGATTACTAATTTGCTATTAGGTAAAACAAATACTATTGGATCGATTCCTATTCCATCTCCTCCTGTATACGTACCATATAATTCTGCAAAATGTGTTTGCTTACATGCATATGCAAAACTTTCTGCTGCTGAATATACCGAATCACTTGTTAATAGATAGATTTTTCCATCAAAGTTAAACTGGTGTTGTGGTTCTATAGTTTCTTCTTCCCAATATAAATCTGTGAAGTCTTCAGTATATACTTCTGGAGGAAGGGATACTGTTACATCTTCTTTTGGCATATTAAGAGTAATTGATCGATTTTCTCGGAAATAGTTGACATAATCACCATCTCTAAAAGCAAGATAGTATTCATACTTTAAGGTTGTTTTAGCTAAAGGCTCAATAATATTTTCGTACCAATACCTAGTTGAACCTCCGTAATTATCTCTTATGTCAAAGATTAATTTAGAACAATTTTCTATTTGTTTATAGAAGTTGAAAAGCATTGTTTTATCACTATCTATATACATACTGCTAAAAGAACTTAAGTAGACATATCCACAATCTTCTGATAATTTTGTTACATAGTTACTTTTGGCTGATGAATAGCTCCAAATTTTTGGAAAAGTAGAAAAACTGACATTTACCATTGCATCGTTAGTGGCGTTTTTTACTGTAAAGACAGCATTTTCTCCAAATAGTTCTGGTGTGATAATTCGAACATAGAGTTTTTCTCGAAAAGGATCGAAACGAAGATAGGTTTTCCTATAGCTTTCTTTGATTGCATTATCTATTGGTGTTCCATTTACTGCTATAACGATTGATCCATTTGTAATATTATATTTTTCTTTCCAATTAAATGAATATCCTTCAACTATAGTGTAATTTCCTTGTGAATAAACCATTTTTGCATCATAATCTTGTTTTTGTGGTAGTTTTTTCATTATTTGGTACCAATAAAATTGTGCATCAGCTACTTGTTCGTTGGTAAAAACTTCAACATAAGCCCCCATGTTATATTTAGAATATATTTGTGCATAGTAATCAAATAATTCATAAGGTATAATGGTACAATGAAGATTTTGTAAAGCTGTAATAGCTTCTGATATGATCTCAAGGAATTCTTCATTTGAATCCGCTTGCTTGATTTTGTCAATAAAATATTCCTTTAGATCAAGCCAGTTAAAGCCATGTGTTCGTTGTTTTAATACTAGATATGGATAATTCTCTTTGATTACATTGTAGAAGAATTTGAAATCTTCAATTCTCTCTTTTGTCCCCATATCTTGTGGTTCTATTGAAGTAAGTGCAAGGGGAAAATCATACTTGGGTTGAACAATAAATACGGATAAAATGGCTGAAAAACTAATAATTACTACAGAAAGAGTAGAAATTAATACTATTGTCTTTCTTTTCATTTTATCACCTTTTTTCTCTAATTTAAGGTCATTGAAATATTTAAATTTGTCCAAATTTGGACTATTTTTCTGAATTGATTACTTATTGACTAAGGTTATTTTTGAGAAATTATAGGAATTTTGAGATAAAAATTAGAAAAAAGAAGTTAAAAAAAAGAATTGAATTAGCCTTTCGTTTTTTTACCAATATTTTCATCTATAAGACTTTTATTCTTCTAAATGTTCAAATTGACTGTTGTATATTTCAGCGTAGAATCCGTTTTTCTCAAGTAGCTCTTTATGTGTTCCTTGTTCTACAATATCTCCATCTCTCATAACCAATATTAGATCTGCATTTCGAATTGTTGAAAGTCTGTGTGCTATTACAAAACTTGTTCTGTTTTCCATTAACTTGTCCATTGCTTTCTGTATTAGTAGTTCTGTGTGTGTATCCACTGAACTCGTTGCTTCATCTAGAATTAATATTTTTGGATCTTTTAGAATTGCTCGAGCTATTGTTATTAGTTGTTTTTGCCCCTCGGAGATATTTGTTACTTCTTCATTTATTTCCATATTATAACTACCTGGTAGTGTATCTACAAAGTGGTCAACATAAGCAGCTTCAGCCGCCATTACTACCTCTGCATCTGTTGCATCTAGTTTTCCATATCTGATATTTTCTAGTATAGTTCCACTGAATAACCATGTGTCTTGTAAAACCATTCCAAAGTTTTCTCTTAAGTCATATCTAGTGAGGTCTCTTATATCTACTCCTTCTAATAGAATTGCTCCGTCATTTACATCGTAGAATCGCATAAGTAATTTAACCATTGTTGTTTTTCCTGCTCCTGTGGGTCCAACAATTGCGATTTTCATTCCTGGTTTAGCTACTGCAGAGAAATTGTTGATTATAGTCTTTTCAGGATGATAACCAAACTTCACATTTCTGAATTCTACATGTCCCTTTACTTCTTTAAGTTTTACAGGGTTGGGATTTTCTGCTACTTCTTCTGCTTCACCTAGAAATTCAAAAACTCTTTCTGCAGCTGCTGCAGTTTGCTGTAAAACATTTGTTATATTGGCAATTTGAGAAATAGGTTGGGTAAATGAGCGAACATATTGAATAAATGCTTGTATATCTCCTACTGAAATTGTTCCTTTTGATGCAAGCCATCCTCCAGCTATTGTTACACCTACATAACCCACATTCCCTACGAATCTAGTTAAAGGCATCATTAGACCAGACAAAAATTGAGACTTCCAAGCTGATTCATATAATCCATCATTATATTTTTCGAATTTTTCTTGGCTTCTTTTTTCTCCATTAAAGGCTCGCATTTCAGTATGTCCGCCAAACATTTCTTCTACATGGCTGTTTACTAAGCCTAATCCTTTCTGTTGCCCAGCAAAGTGTTTTTGAGATTTTTTAATTATAAATCCAATTACTAATCCTGACAGTGGTACTACTACAAGAGCAATTAATGTCATTAACCAACTGATAGTTAGCATCATGATCAAGATACCAATAACTGTCACTACAGAAGTGATCATCTGTGTGATACTTTGACTTAGAGTTTGGTTAATAGCATCTACATCGTTTGTTAGTCTTGATAGAATTTCTCCTTGTGTGGTCGAATCATAGTATTTTAATTCCATTTTATTGATCTTTTGTGATATGTCCCTTCTTAGCCTATAAGAAATATCTGCTGACACTTTTGCCATTATCCATCCTTGGATATATGCTAAAATAGCTGAACCGACATATAATCCAAGAGCTATAAGAAGAATTTTACCTATGTAAACAAAATCTATCTCTCCTGTTCCTCTTACTTGGTTTATTAAGCCTTCAAAAAGAGCTGTCGTTGCTTTTCCTAAAATTTTTGGTCCTACTATACTAGCTGTAGTGGAGGCTATTGCGATTATAATAGCCACAATTATTATGGTCTTGTATTTACCCAAGTAACGTATAAGCTTAATCATTGCTCCCTTGAAATCTTTGGCTTTGTCCCCTTTAGCCATCATACCCATAGGACCTCCTCTTGGTCGAGATCCTCGTTGTTTTACGGTTGAATCTGGTCTGTGACTCATTTTAATTCCTCCAATTCTAGTTGTGATGTAGCTATAGAACGATACATCTCACATGTCTCCATTAATTCTTCATGTGTACCTTTACCGATAATTCTTCCACCGTCTAATACAATGATTAGATCAGAATTTTTTATTGTAGAAATCCTTTGAGAAACAAGAAAAACAGTGCTTTTTCCAGTCTTTTCTCTTAGTGCTTTTCTGAGTCTAGATTCAGTTTTGAAATCTAAAGCAGAAAAACTATCGTCAAAAATGTATATGGGTGCTCTCTTAACAAGTGCTCTAGCAATAGCGAGTCTCTGTTTCTGTCCTCCTGAAACATTTGCTCCTTTTTGTGCAATTTCTGTTTTCAATCCCTTGGGTTTAGATTTAACAAAGTCTATTGCTTGTGCTATTTCTAAGGCTTCATACAATGTTTCTTCTGTTGCGTTTTCATCAGCAAATCGCAAATTACTTTCTATAGTTCCAGAAAATAAAGTAGTTTTTTGAGGAACAAATCCTATTTTATCTCTTAGATCATGTTGTGTTACTTCTCTTATATCAATTCCGTCAATCTTTATCGTCCCTTCAGTTACATCATAAAATCTAGGTATAAGATTAACAATAGTTGACTTTCCTGAGCCTGTTGGGCCGATAAAAGCAATTGTTTCTCCTGGATTAGCTGTAAAGGTTACATTTTCTACTGCACACTTTTTTGCTCCGGGATATCTAAAACAGACATTATTGAATTCTACTTTTCCTTGGAATGGTTCAGGGAATTTCTTAGGCTGCTCAGGGTCTTTTATTATTGGTTCAGTAATTAGAACTTCGTTGATTCGTCTTGCTGAAACAACAGCTCTTGGTAGAATAATAAACATCATTGTAAGCATAAGGAAGGAAATAACAATCTGCATGGCATATTGCATAAATGCCATCATATCTCCTACTTGCATTGCACCATCAGAAACTTGATGAGCTCCTATCCAAATGATACTTATCATCATACCATTCATAACTAACATCATAAAAGGCATTAGAATTACTAACAATCTATTAACGAATAAACTAACCGCAGTTAAGTCTCTGTTTTCAACATCAAAACGCTTTTCTTCATATTTTTCTCTGTTAAAAGCTCGGATAACTAATATACCTGAAAGATTCTCTCTAGCTACTCTGTTTATTCTATCTGTCAATTTCTGTAATAGTTTGAATTTTGGAACAGCAACGAGGAAGATAATTATTATTAGAATCATTAAAAGAGCTACTGCTACTCCAATCAACCACCACATGTTTTTGCTCTTAGCTAAAGCATGAATTATAGCTCCTACCCCAAGAATTGGAGCATAGAAAACCATTCTTATTATCATAAAAGTAACAGTTTGAATTTGCGTAACGTCGTTAGTCGATCGGGTAATCAATGACGCAGTCGAAAATGTATCAAACTCTGATCTAGAGAAGTTTTCTACTTTGTCAAAGAGGTCGCTCCTTATGTTTCTTGCTATCCCCGCTGAAGTCTTTGAAGCAATATATCCTACTCCTATGACACATAAAACAGAGAGAAGTGTAACTCCTAGCATTAAAGCTCCTGCTTTAAGGATATACATTAACTGAATTTTATCAGTATCCATTCCTATTACTTCATATTCTGCTCTCACAACAAATATTGCAACCTGTTTAAGCATCATCTCTCCTGTTTCCTTAAATTTATTAGCAATGGCAGAACTAATTAATAATCTCTGTTCAAGAGGAAGAGTTTTCACCACATCAAACAAGCTTGTTCCTGGGGGGAGTGTAGACGGATCAATACCTAGCAATTCATATATCTCTGTGGCGTTTACTACTTGCGAATTGTTTGCAGCTATCTGTTCAAAAACAGTGGAAGTTACAATTGCATTAATGAGTATTTCTTCATACTCTTCGATGGTTTTTTTCTTTATATGCTCATTTAAGAGGTAAATAGACTCGTTCTCCAGTATCGGATATGAATCTAATAATTCTGAGTAATCGCTAGAATTTTCAGTTATTAATCTATAATCAGAAAGAACTTTTGTTTGATTTTCAGGGTCTACAAAAACAAAAATATTCTCCATTTTGCTCTGTCTAATAGCAATTGGAACAGCATACTCTACTCCCCCTTGTTGTATTCCTTTGTCCACAATATCTGACATATAATCTGGGAGAGAAAGCTCTAAATTAGCCTGAGCAAACAATAATCCAATCGCTATCAGAATTAAAAAAATATACGGTTTTACGTGTTTTAGTATACGTTTCATTTTTTGCTCCTCTGTTTATCTTCTGTTTTTAATTATCTTTTGTTTAAATCTTGAATTTTTGATTTCAAGAAAATTCATTATCCTCAAAGGGTATCTGTACATTTTCTTTTTTAGCTAGATCCATAAGAGAAGAAAGAGTGGTTTTTAGAACTTTTTGTACTTCTTCTGGAGATTTTCTCATCAAAACCATAACCAACATTGAATTTTTTCTTAGCAAATTCAATGTGTTCTTAACTTTATCAGCAGAAATCTGTAATTCTTCAGGTCTTTCTAGCTTCTCCACATCTTGGAACAGAGTAAAAAATTGAGAAAAAGTTTCTCTCATCCTTTTTTTCATTTTTTGCTTGTGTTCTTCAAAAAACTCTTTTCCTTTATCAGTAATTGAATAGAGTTTTTGTACTCTACCGCTTTCTATCTTCTCTGTAGCTGTTACAATCCCTGCTAGCTCCATTTTCTTGAGTATGTTATATATTGTAGTTAAACTCGGCTTCCAATCAAATTTTTCTTCAAATATTGAAGCTATAGCATATCCGTGTAATGGCCCTTTTAGTGTTAAATTCATTAGGATAAACGAATCCACCATATCATTAGGTGAAAAAATAAAGCTCATAAGGATATGAAAAACATGCTATATAAAAAATTTGTTATATATAATTCTTGTTATGTTTCTTTTATACTATACGATTGAATAATTTAGAAAGAGAAGACTGAAAATAATATTCTATCACCTAGGGCATTTTTGCTATTAAGAAGTTTAAAGGATTTTAATTCTTAATTTTTTAAAGGGTGTATTTTTTATACATTCTTACTTTACTTTACTTGATTAAGATGGATGAAGTAATACTTAATATTGAAGGAATGACTTGTGGTCATTGTGTGATGACTGTAACTAAAGCTTTGCAAGGAGTTACAGGTGTAAAAAAAGTTAAAGTAGATCTAGAAAAAGGAACTGCTAAAGTAAAATTTGATTCTAAAGAAGCAACTATTGAATCTATGATTAATGCTGTTGTTGATTTTGGTTACAAAGCTACAGCAGTTTAATTTTTTTTACAAAGCTCTTTAGGTACAATGCACAGAAGAAGAACTTTTTAAGTAAAATCATTTTTTTTCTTAAAACTTTAAACAATTATGTTATTATAATTTGAAATAAAGTGTTTAGCAATGACAAATGAAGATACAATAATATTAACAGTTGAAGGAATGACTTGTTCTTCTTGTGTTTCGCGAGTTGAAAAAGCACTAAAAAGTGTACAAGGCGTCAATTCTGCTGAAGTGAACTTACTTAGCCACCAAGCTAAAGTAACTTATGATTCTAACTTAGTTTCTCTTGGTTTATTGATTGATGCTGTTTCTTCTAGTGGTTACAAAGCTTCACTGCCATCGAAAGAGGAAAACAAAGTTTCATTATCTATTGAGGGGATGACCTGCTCTTCTTGTGTAAATACAATTGAAAAGAATCTGTCAAAATTGGAAGGGATAAGAGATGTTAAAGTTGTTCTTGCTAATAATTCTGCAGTATTGGCCGTTGATCCAGAAAAAATTGATTTTGACAGAGTTCTCTCTACAGTTAAAGATTTGGGTTATAAAGCTAAAATAATGAAAGAATCAGAGCAAGCTCTCTCTTATTCTAAAAATAAGCATTTAATAGATATGCGCAATAGGTTCTGGATTAGTTTAATGCTCTCTATTCCTGTTTTTATCTTTGCTATGGGTCATATGGTACCTTTCAAAAACTGGTTTCCTGCATTTGCAGAGTGGCAAAGAACCTTTTACATCTTTCCTGGAATGCCCTTTAGCATTTTTGTTCAGCTAATTCTTACTACTCCCATACAGTTTATCATTTCCTATCCCTTTTATCGTGCAGCATGGAAAAGCATTACCCATAAAAGTGCTTCAATGGATGTTCTTGTTGTAATTGGTACAACAGCTGCATATCTCTATAGTCTATTTACGATTGTTTACAAATACTTTGTTCCTGTGTATGAGGGACAAGTATTTTTTGAGACTTCTGCTATTTTACTTACATTTATCTTCTTAGGTAAATATTTAGAAGAAGTAACTAAAGGTAGAACATCTGAAGCTATTAAAAAGTTAATTGAACTTCGCCCAAAAACTGCAAAAGTTGAACGAGATGGAAAAGAATTAGAGATTCCAGTGGATGATGTGGTTGTAGGCGATATCTGTCTTATTAGGCCTGGAGACAGTGTTCCTGTTGATGGTGTTGTAATTGATGGACAGAGTTATGTTAATGAATCGATGATTACTGGTGAAAGTATTCCTGTCTTTAAAGACAAAGGTGATACCGTTATTGGAGGTACAATTAACGAAAATGGTTTTATCAAAGTTGAGGCAACTAAAGTTGGTAAAGATACTACTTTGAACCAAATTATTAAAATGGTTGAAAACGCTCAAACTTCTAAACTTCCTATTCAAAAGTTAGCTGATACAATTTCTAACTACTTTGTTCCCGCAGTAATTTTGATTGCTCTAATTGCTTTTGTTACTTGGTTTACTCTATTCAGTGTAGGAGTCGTAAGTGTAGATATTTTACCTGCAGGAACTTCAATATTTCTATTCTCTTTCTTAGTTGGTATAGCTGTAATTGTTATTTCTTGTCCTTGCGCTTTAGGATTGGCAACACCTACTGCAATAATGGTAGGTACAGGATTAGGTGCACAGAATGGTATACTAATTAGAACTGGTGAAGCACTAGAAAGAGCAAAAAACATAGAAACAATACTTCTAGACAAAACAGGTACAATTACTAAAGGTAATCCCGAGGTAACTGATATTATTTCTTTGAATGACACACTTAAGGAGGAAGAGATATTAGCAATTGCAGGTTCTTTAGAACAAGGATCAGAACATTCAATTGCTCAAGCAATAAGAAATCATGCTTTAGAGAAAGAGCTTACTTTATCAGAGCTAAAGGATTTTGAAGCTATTCCAGGAAAAGGAGTAAAAGCCAATTTACTTGATAATCAATATTTCTTTGGCAATAGGAAACTTTTGAACGATTTAAACCTTGAATTAACCCAGTCAATAACTGAGATACTTAATTCCTTAGAAAATGAAGGAAAGACAGCAATGATTTTAGTTGAAAACAATGTACCCCTAGGCATTGTAGCTATTGCTGATACAATTAAAGAAAACTCTCCTGAGGCTATTGCTTTAATGAAGAAGATGGGTTTGAATGTTGTTATGGTTAGTGGAGATAATGAGCGAGCTGCGAAAGCTATAGCTAAATTAGTTGGAATAGAAGAAGTACATGCTGATGTGTTACCTGAAGATAAATTAAAAATTGTAAAAATTTACCAAGAAAAAGGACATCAAGTAGCTTTTGTTGGTGATGGAATAAATGATGCTCCAGCTTTAGCTCAATCAGATATTGGAATTGCTATTGGCTCAGGAACAGATGTTGCAATAGAAACGGGCGATATTATACTTATAAAAGATGATTTGAGAGATGTAGTAACTGCAATAGATCTAAGTAAGAAAACTATAAGAAAAGTTAAATTGGGTCTATTCTGGGCTCTGTTTTATAATTCCTTAGCTATTCCTATCGCCGCTGGAATACTGTTCATACCATTTGGTTTTGTACTTCCTGCAGAGATAGCTGGTCTAGCAATGGCAATGTCTTCTGTTTCTGTAGTTCTCAACTCTTTAACACTAAAACGTTACAAAAATCCTTTTCAGAAAACAAGTAAAAGTAAAGTAGCACTTTAGTTTTCTCTCTTTTTTTTAAAACAGTTAATAAAAATTGAAAAAAACTTTTATTCTATATTTGTATTTTCTCTTTGAATTGAAACCTTTAGATAAAAAAGATTTGATAATTTTGGAAGAGTTAATAAAAGACGGTAGAATCTCTCTCTCTGACTTAGCAGAAAAAATCAAACTTTCTGTTCCTGCTACTGCAACAAGAGTGGATAAATTAGTACATAATGGAATAATAGAAAATTTTACTGTTAACATCGACTTTTCCTTACTTGTTGACGGAAAACCAAATCTTATTCTCATTAAAACTGACTTGAAAAAAGCTGAATCTTTAGCTAACACATTATATAAGGAGCGTTTTATTAAAAAAATTTATTTCACTACAGGAAAATACAACTTGCTTCTACTGACTCATTATATTACGGATTCGCAGAAATCACAACTTTTGTCTGTTATTCAATCCTTTGACGAAGTTCATGATATAGACGTATTATGGCTATATGATGATTTAAAGGCAAAAAGTGAGTTAGTAGTAGACGATCTAAAGAGCATGAAGATAATTTGCGACTATTGTAAGAGAGAATTTTCTGGAGAGATTTTTAGTAAAGTTATAGGTAATAAGAAGAGATATTTCTGCTGCAATACTTGTTTAACTGAATTTGAAAAAAGATTCGCTAAAGAGGAATAATCTGTTATTTTTTATTTACAACATTTTTCATATTCCCATTATTACTAAATTAATGATTAAATATGATTCAAAAGAATCCATATGATAATTGGGGAAAAGAAGCTTATATTGATAAGGATGATTTGCCTTCTGTTCCTGATGAACTGGAGAAATTAAGAAAGGAAATCGTTCAGCATAATATGAGACACTGCCAACAGTAATTATCCAAAAAATATTGGTACTAAACATATTTCCTTTGTAATATCTGTTTCATTGTTTTATCTTATTTTTATTAGAGATTATTAGATTAAAAAAATTCTTTATCTATTGCATAAGTTTATTTTTGTAAAAATAAGTGTTCGCAAGAATGAGTATGAATCGAATTACTGCAAAAAGAGTTTTTTCTGTTTTTTTATCTGATATTGAATGCATTTCTGACCAAGAAAAGATACTATCAAGTTACTCTCTTTACTTAATCGACGAATCAAAGATGGAAGGTGGAAAAACTGATCTTCTCTTTTTTCCCAAAAGTGAAGATGAAGTAGCTTCTATTATATCTGACCTTTATGAAAAGAGAATTCCTTTTACTATACAAGGAGGTAGAACAGGCATTGTTGGAGGAGCAATTCCTCTAACTGGGGCATTAATTACTTTTGATCTTATGAATAATATTCTTGATTTGGGCTTTGATGAGCAAAGAAAAAAATGGTTTGTTAAATTACAACCAGGGGTTACACTTGATGAACTTAATTCTTTTCTAAAATATAAAGAAGTAAATAAGCTTATGAATTACAATGAAAACTCCAACTTACTAAAATCCTTCTTAAATCTCCAAAATAGAATATACTATCCTGTTGACCCTACAGAAAGCTCCGCTATGATTGGGGGGACTGTTGCAGCTAATGCTTCAGGAGCTAGAAGCTTCAAGTATGGAGCTACAAGAAATTGGGTGAAAAGGTTACATGTAGTTCTTCCAAATGGTTACCTCTTAGATATTCCTCGTGGTAAGTATTTTGAAGAGAATAACGAATTTATTATTATATGTGATGATGAAAAAATACATATTCCTTTACCTACCTATGAAATGCCTAAGTGTAAAAATGCTGCAGGATATTATTATAAGAAAGGAATGGATCTTATAGATTTGTTTATTGGTTCTGAGGGAACTTTAGGCGTTATTACGGAAGTTGAACTATGGTTAGAAGAGATGCCTTCAATCTTGGAAAATATTTTATTCTTCGATACAGAAGAAAATGCAATTGATTTTGTAATAAAATTGAGAAAAGATAAAAGGATTCACCCTGAATATATTGAATTTATGGACAGAAATTGTATAAATTTGCTGAGATTAAATGAGAAGAAGTATCCTGAATTAAACATAAAATCTATAAGAGATAGTGCTCAAGCGGCAATATCCTTTGGTATTCAATTTCAAGAGGATACATTGGAGCAGTTGTTCGATGCTTTGGATGAGTTGACCTTAAGTTGTAATAGCTCTTTGGATGATGGGTGGTGTGCAGAGACAGAAAATGAACAGATAATGTTTCACAAACTTAGACATGCAGTACCAGAAATAGTTAACTCCATTATCGCAAAAAGAAAAAGCGAATATCCTCAATTACATAAACTAGGAACTGATATGGCTGTTAGTGATCAGTACATCAAAGAGATAATGAACTATTATCATTCTTTACTTAATGAAAAAGATTTAGAATATGCTATTTGGGGCCATATAGGCGACAACCATGTTCATGTCAATATTCTGCCGAGAAACATGGAAGAACTCAAGATAGGTAAAGAGCTATACTTACAATTTGCTAAGAGAGTAATCGATTTGGGAGGTACCGTTTCTGCAGAACATGGAATTGGTAAAATAAAGAAAAGCTATTTGAAACTGATGTTTGGAGACGAAGGAATAAAAGACATGATTCGGGTTAAGGAAGCTATTGATAATCATTGGTTATTAAATAGGGGAAATATGTTCGACAAGTGATTTTTTTATTTTTTTATGTGTTTTTCACGCATTTTTGATTCATTACTTTGATTACCTTTCGATTTTTTATATAAGAATCTTAGGATAAGTAGTACTCCTCCTACAAAAAACATAATTGTAAGAATTAAATAATCGGTTTGTGAAGACCAAAGTCCGAATAACATCCCAGTTTTTTTGGAAAAAGGATAGAAAAACATTATTTCTGAATAAATAATCGCATCAAAAAAAATGTGTGAAAGCAAAGCTATAAAGCTTGAAAAAAGAGAAATAAGTGGGTTATAAGTTTTAATGTATCTTTCTAATTTCAAAATTTTATATGTTCCCCAACTTAATAAGCTGGTGGGTATTAAAAAAACAAATACACCTAAGAGACTGTGCATTATTCCGTGTAATCTTCCTACTCCAAATAAAATATATGCTATTGGTTCAAGATCAATTATTACACATCCAATTAATAAGGCAACAGGATCAAGGAAAAATAAGATACTCCACAAGAATATAGCGAAACCAAAATGAAAAGGGGTAAATGGCATAGATAACTATTTCTTTTATTACTAAAAAGCGTTTTCATTAATAATTTAGAGATCTTTTTTGAGTTGTAAATTCTCTATAACCTTGTTGAACTCTTTTTTTGATTTAACAATAATTATTTTGACACTTTTGGCTTTTCTTACTTCTTGATATATTTCTTTGAATTTTTTTCTATTGAATTTTATACTCATTTTTGACAAAATGAAAAAGGCAGGAAAAAAGTTCTTTAATCCGACATCTCTTTCTTCTATCTCTTTTGGTAATGGAGTAATTTCTTTTCTTTTAATTTTCAGATTTCTAAACAGTGTTCGGATAAAGATATTCCATATACACTGTACTGTTGGTATTTTCATTATTATTGCTAGTTCAGCTTTTTCTAGAGCATAAGGTCTAATTATAGAATAATTTCCATCTAAAATCCAACTCTCTTTATTTATTATTGGGAGTATTTTATCTTTTAGTTCTTGTTTTGAAGACACTTGCCAGCCTTTTTTCCAGAAATAATCATCAATGGAATATTTTGGTATTGAAAGAATACTAGAAAGTTTGATTGCCAAAAAGGTTTTTCCAGAACCTGGTGCACCATAAATAACTATTCGGGAATAAGACATTAACTCAAATTCTTCTTTAATAATTATAAAGCTATTTTTCTTTGAAAATCCCCACTTACCAAAAAACTAAAATTCTTTCTCTCTAAATCGTTTTAAAACAAACTTGATTCGCAAATGACTACTGATAGAATATATATTCCTCCAGCACAAAGAAAAATTACTTCTCTAGTAAGAAATTTTAGAGATTTGTCGAAGTACTGTGAGGGGTATATGAAGCCAAGATTCATTTTTCGTTCGTCTTCTCTTATTCCTTACCAAAATGATAGTCTTTATAACAATCTAAAACTGTTAGATGTTCATAGTATTATTGATTTGCGTTCTGAAATTGAATATTTACGGTCATCATATAATGATTGGTTTTTACGTGATATCCACCTTTACTGGATTCATCTAGATATATCTATGCCTGATGAAGTGCTAGAGAAACACAACTTGACTTCTTTACCTTTTTATAAACAGTTTATTTGGTATATTTTGCACTATAATAAAAAGGAACTTAGACGTGTTTTTTCGGTATTAGCTAATAAAAAAAACTATTCTATAGTTATTCATTGCCATGAGGGAAGAGATAGGACTGGGATTATTGCTGCTCTAATTCTATTATTGTTAGATGTACCCGAGGAGAATATTATTCAAGATTATTTGGCGAGTGATATGAAAACACAATACTCTGATTTAGAATTCTTATTGGAACAAATTGAAAATTTAGGTGGAATAAGAGAATACTTGAGTTCTATTTATGTAACAGAAGAAATGCAAGCTCAAATAAGAAAAATACTTGCACCCTAATAACTGCTCTAATGTGCTCTTTTTTAGAAAATTGAAAATTAAAATAATCCAAAATCATCCAAAATCTCTTTTACAGTTACTATGTCCATGTTGTAATGCATTGCGATATCTTTATTTTTTTGTCCTTTCAATTTTTTTTCTACAATATCTGCAAGATTTTCTATATTTTTCGTTTTCCTTCTTACAGCAGATATATTTATTCCTGAATTTCTAATTAATTTATTTAGAGCTTTTTCTGTCATATTTAGGAATTTGGCTATATCTTGTGTATCAAAACCTTTGTTTTTCATGTAAATGTATCTAGCTACATTCAAAATATCTCGTTCATATTTGTTTAAGGTAAGATTTTCTTCCTCTAAAGTTAATCTTACAGAATAATGAGAAACACCTACTATATCACTAATTTCGTAAATAGATTTTCCTTGTTTAAATAAAGTAATTATTCGTTTTTTTCTATTCTCATCATACTGATTTTTAGTTCGAATTGGGATCTTATTTTCTTTCAAAACTTTTGTTACTGTATGTCGGTTAATATCTAATTTATTTGCGATTTTATAGCTTGAAAGACCTTCTAAATATAGTTGTATTATTGATTTGTCTCTCTCTGAAAGGTTAGAAAAAAAGTTGTGATTTATTTCTAACATCTTTTTTTCTCCTTTTTTCTCAAAATGCATCAAATCACCTTCAGAGTCATCTTAACCTTAAACATTGAAAAGAAAAAGAGAGCTTACTTTTTCTTCCCAGTTCTACATTGTAATTCATATTTATTAAATTAATGTTTTATTTTTACTTTCACTTTTTTTTGCTTTTATTATTAGTTATAACACTCTTTGTCTTAGAATACTGTGTTCCACTCATTATAAAAATATTTTGAACGGGTTTTTCTCTTTGCAAAAATGTAAAAAAGCTTTATATATACAATATTAATAAATAAAGTTAGAAATGAATAAAAGCATAAAGATACTCTTGATCACTGTTTTGGTTTTTTCCACTATACTATTGTTTCCATTTATTAACAACTCTCCTCAAGCTGTTAATCTAAAAAATATAAATGAGGAAGAATATATTCAAATTAGTATAGAAGGAGCTACATATGGTGATTTTGATAATGATGATAATGAAGATGACATTGAATGTTATGTTAATATTCTTTTTAATCCTGAACTAAACAGAAAAAAGGTTGAACTTTACATTGAATTGTATTTACCTAATGGTGATGCTTTTGTATACAAGGTAATGATAAACACATTCTTAACAGATGTAACTTTACACTTGTTTTTCTATAATCATGCTTATGTGTCTGGTGATTATACGATTGTTGCTCACATATTTCTAGCTCAATTAGGTAATTATTATACCAATTGTTATGTGGTTTTTGACCCTCCAAGAGAAGAAGAGCCAGATTCTGATCCTATATTTGAATGTACAGTATGTTAAAACTTACCGTGTCCCTAATTGTTTGATGAAAGAATGAATATATTTGAGGTCTTTTAATGAGTTCTATTCCAATCACTTACCAAGATTATGAACTTCTACTTTTGTTACAAAATGAACCTACAATTTCTTTCAACCAAATAGCAAAAAAATTAGGGATTACTCCTCCAACAGCAAAAAAGAAAGTAGAGAGTTTGAAACAGAGGAAAATCTACAGGGGAAAAACTGTATTATATAAACCTGAAAGTCTTAATCTCACAAGGTACTTTTTTGTTCTATACACTCCTTCTCTGGAGGAACTGGAGCGTTTAGAAATTGCTTTAAAATATCACCCCTATATAATTAGTAGATCTAGGTTTTATGGTTCTAGGTTAGGTGTTTTTGCTCAATTCAATTACCCTAAAAAGAAAAGTGAACTCTTACTCGCTTTTATTGATGCTTTAAAGAAAGAAGGACTTGTGAGTTCCTATCTCTTTTATGAATCCTTAGGTTCTCGTCGGACTATGCAAATTGATCTTGAACGATTATCTCTTTCCTCTTTTAAATGGACTTTCGATTGGGATAAATGTTACTCTAAATTACTTACGATTGAGCCTTCCCCTCTTCCCTCTCCTAGCCCTTCAGTACTAGATAAAATGAAACCTGTAGATTTTAAGATTTTAGAAACTCTTACTCGAGGAAAAATTCTAAGAAACAATGGGAGTTTTGATACAGAAATAACACAGAAGAAAATAAGCGATTACTTGAATGTTGAGACCACTGAAATTTGGAGAAGGTATCACTTTTTGAAAGAGAATGTTCTTTCAGGTTATTCTTCCAGATTCAGCAGAGAATTTTTCAATATTAATAGCGAAAAAATCATTTTCATGACCTTTGATGATGAAATAAAACTTGCTAGATGCTTTACTCTCTTTACAGATGAAAAAGAAGGACCTCCTTTTAGATATCACATTGAAGTTTATCGTGACGCTAAAGGAAGGAAGCAGTTGATCTTGTATGTTTCTCTTCCACAATATCATGAAGCTCATCTTATTTATACCTTAAGTAAAATCGCTAATTTAAGGGTGTATAATGTAGATACAATTGGTAAAAGTTCTGTTAGTTATTCTTTTTATTCGGATGCTTTTGATTTTAATAAGAAAATGTGGAAGGTTGATAAGAAGTTTGTTTTGGATGTACCATTAAGAGAAATTAGTGAAGAGTTAGAACTATAACATATTATTCTACTTCTTTTTCGTCTGTCGGTAGTTTTTTCTCTTTAATAGGCGGTTCAGGGAGTTCTTCAATTTTCGAAAGCTTTTTCTCTAATTCCACTTTCTTGATAAACGCTTCATTTAACCTTATATTCTTAACTACTTTTTCTAACTCGTCATCAGTTTTTCTTTTGTATAGTCCCCAGTCTTTGGAGTACAACCCATATTTTTTAGCCAAATTTAGTTCCCAATTATCTAATATTTTTTTGGTATTTCTAATTGCTATCCTGTTCAGGATGAAAATACAATTATCAATTATTTGCCAAATTCTTAATCTATGTTCTGAAGATAGTTCTTCTTTATCTTTTGCCTTAATTAAACTGTTTATTAAGCGAATAACTGTTCTTCTTAATTCTTCTTCAGGGTAATTGTATTCATCAACAATTTTTACCGCTAAAAGGTTTGTTTCTGCAAGAGTTCTAGTTAGCTGTCCTTCCAATAGTGATGTACTTCTAGAGAATTTTCGTTTTTCAAACCTCTTGCTTAAACTGTTAATTACTTTTAAGGATCTTTCAACATCTACTTTGGCATTGCGTCTGAAAAACCTAATTATTCTTTTACTTAAGGAAACACTCTCTTCTACAAATTTGTCGCTATACTTCTGCTTGCTCAACTCTTCTAGTGCTACTGAAACGCTTTCCATTACTTCTGGCTCGTTAATGCTAAACTTCATCAAGAAATAAGCTATTTCCATTTTTGTGTAATAGGAAACCTCTTCTAAATTTACTTTTAAAAATAGAATGATTTGACTTCTAGTATCAAAGTCTAGCTTTGTCAAAGAATCTGCTAAATCTAATAAATGAAGAAATTTCAAAAGGTTTGATAATCCTATTTCCTTTGTTTCTGCGATTTCTTTTAGAAGTTTAAAAACAATTGATTCCAGTATCTTATTTGTTTCAAGGTTTTTTGCTCCAATTAATGCCCATAATTCAGAAAATAAAGCTAGTTGATCAATATCTCCTTTTTCTCCTTTGAAGTGTCTTAAAAATCTTTTAACTAGTAGCTCCTCATGTTGATATGCTTTCTGAATTGGTTTATATTTCTTCATACTCTTCTTTAAATAACTGGAGAAATGCTCGTCTTCTATATATTCTTCTATTTTTTCTTCTGCTTTTTTATCTCCCGAGATAAATCTTTCAAATAACTTTTCTCCTACTTCTACTGGGACATCTGATAATCCAACATGTGCATCATAAAGTAGCCCTGTCGTTAGTTCTACAAGTAAACTTTCTATAGTTTCCATTTTCTCAAGAATCATTCCGTGTTCATCTGAAAGTTTTTGGACACTTTTAATAATCAGAAAGTCTATTTCTTTTTGCTTTATGCCAAAAGCTTGTAATTCTTCCTGTAAAACATTTCTAAATAGTTCTAAACCCTTTTCTGATATCCCTTCTTGATCTACATCAATCTTGTTTTTTTGTAACTTTTTCTTGATTCTCTTGTATAAAAAATCCCCTGCAGCTTTTCCTCCAAGGAATTTTCCAGCTTCAAACAAAATTGTGGACATCAGAGAAGCAAAGCTTACTGCAATAAACATATGTGTCACTTCTTTTATTGCGTTAATAATTTTAAAACTTGTTGAAATTCTAAGAGAAAACTTTACTCTAATTTAAAATAAAAAAGTTCTGGTGTTTTTTCTTTCAATAGTTTCTTTCTATCTCGCATCACTTTTTTGTTCTCTTTTTTCTATTAACAGTCTGACTAGAACCTTATTTATCTCTCTTTTTATTTCATCTGGAACGTCTAACTTCCTGACGATTTTCCAATCTCTGTAGATTGTTATTTTATTCATTTTATTACCCCCTTTTCTGGTGTACCTATTGTCATCCACATTTTTTAACTTAGATTTATACCAAAATAGAGAAAAGCTTATTCTATTTTTCTAGAACTTTTTAAAACTGTTATTCAAATCCTCTCTTTCTTTAAAAAAAAGTATACTGTTCTGTAACTTTGAGAACTTAGCACATTCTTTATATAATAATGAAATATGATTATTTGAGAAGAATGAAACGAGCATTATATCTCGGACGATTTAACCCTCCACACTATGGTCATGTAGAAGCTATAAAATATATACTAAATCAAAAAGATATAGATGAAATTATTATCTTAATTGGCAGTGGAGAAAAAGCCTACTATCCGAAGAACCCTTTTACTGGGGGAGAAAGAGTGGAAATGATGGGTGCCATTGTTCGAGAATATTTTGATGTCTCAAAGTTTTACATTCAAGCTATACCTGATTCTAACAGAAACTCGATTTGGCCAGCTCATGCAATTGATCTTGTTCCTCCCTTTGATATATTATTTACAAATAATCCTCTAGTTCAAGAATTATTTAGAGACTTAACAACAAAAGAGATTCGCTCTATACCTTTAACTAATAGAAAAGAGTGGAGTGGAAAAGAAATTCGTAGAAGAATGTTGGAAGATGAAAATTGGAGAGAATTTGTTCCATCAGCTGTTGTTTCTTTAATTGAGAAATATGATGGAATAAACAGAATTAAAAAAATTAACCAAGACGATTACTAGTTTTGAATCAATCAACTTAATTGTACAAAATTTTTACGTAAATTTTGCTCTCGGGAAAGTTCCATGAACTTTCTTAAGCAGAATGTTCTTCAATAATTTATAGAATATACTTTTTTGTATGTTTGAAATAAAGAATAAGATTCTGAAGTTGAAAAAATAAAAAAAATAAAGGCTTTCGTGGACTAATTTTAATAATATTGAAATGAATAAGTGATTGGTTGATATGAACTGGTACATTGTCCTTATAGGTACTCTAGCCTCTCTTGTTGCTGGAATATCTACAGGTTTAGGAGCTTTACCTGTTTTTTTCAAGAAAGATATCTCAGATAAAACATTAGATATTTTATTAGGTTTTGCCTCTGGAGTAATGTTAGCTGCTTCAGCTTTTAGTTTACTAGTTCCAGCCTTAAATTTGAGTATAGAAGAAGGGGGAGGATTTTATATTGGTTCTGTACCTATAAAAAGTATTTGGCTTGTTTCTATAGGTGTAATCACTGGGGCTGTTTTTATTGATTTTATAGATAAATGGGCTCCTCATGAACACTTTGTAGCTGGTCCTGAAGGAAAAATAAGTAAGAGACTAGCAGCTACATGGTTGTTTATTATCGCAGTGACCATACATAATTTTCCTGAAGGATTAGCAGTAGGAGTTAGTTTTGGGACAGATCAGATGGCGAGCGGTATAATTGTGGCAATGGCTATAGGATTACAGAATATTCCAGAAGGAACAGCTGTAGCTATGCCCTTACTTAGAGAAGGTTATAAGCAAAGAAAAGCATTCTTAATTGCTCTTTTTACAGGATTAGTAGAGCCAATAGGCGCTTTCATAGGGGTTGTTGCTGTATCTGTAGCTAAATTCTTTTTGGGTTTTGGAATGGCTTTTGCTGCAGGAGCAATGATATTTGTAGTTACAGATGAAATCATCCCTGAAATGCATGGAAAGAAATATGCTCGTCAAGTAACCTTTGGCATAATTTTTGGTTTCGTATTAATGATGTTTCTAGATAATTTCCTAGAACCTTTTTTGGAAACAATAATGAGATAAAAAGGGAAATGGCTTACTCCATTAGCTACTTTTTTGTACAAAAAGATAATTCTTGCACTAGAGGATGTAATAAGTGGATAGAAGGCCAGAAGTTTATTTGCTGCATAAATAAAAATCTGTTGAATAAATGGTACGAGTCACAATTCTTCTGTGGTCTTTATATTTTCAATTCACATTTAGCTAGTGTCTTGAGATAGATGCTTAAAGACTGTAGGTTATCCTACGACATTTGGTTTTCTCTCTGGGAGTAATGAGTGCCCAGCCCAGTATTAGGGGTTGAACCCATTAGAGAACACCCTTACAAATCGTATTTTTCGTGTTTTCTTAGTTCAATCCTCACAAATTTCGACGTGTTGACTTGTTGGGTAGAGTTCTTAAGAAATTGGGTAAAATTTCAACTCATTAGTCCTCCTCCTCCCTCCTCTTTCCTAGTCATCGCAGTTGTCCATCCAGTACGACCAAGAATACTAATGGATTTTGGGGGTTGTAATTTTATGAAATTTGGATCTCTTGAATTGCATATTTTAGTAAAAGGACATTCTCTTAATTCAGGGAGTTTTTCTTGAATTCTTCTATTTTTACTTACGTAAATCTCTCCTTCTTGATACTTACAAGGAAGATCCTTAAAAATGAGATTAGCCTTTTTTTTCTCTCTTTTTTCTTTATAACAGACTTGACATGTACTATTCCTGCTAGAGTGCCAAAAGAAAGTGTGTCCTTCACTGTCGCACTTGAAAAAAGATAATCTTTCTTTACATAATTCCTTTCCTATTATTTTGTAAATTAAATAGTCCATTTGACAAGGACTTTCTATGGTCTCTGTTGGATATTTGTCTTTCCATATTTCCCAGACCCTTCTCCACGCTTTTGCATTCATTTTATCTAATAGTACGTATTGATAACAAAATATGTCTAAAAAACTACTTATTAAAGGAATATCTGTTTTTAATATTCCAGTTCTTAATGCAACCCTTATTGTATTAACATCACTTGCAACATCAATTTTATCATAATTTTTTCCTTGTGGCCAAACATTTAATTGCCGCATATCTCTTAAAAACATGTCAGTTTTTTTGTTTCCAAAACCAGAACCTTTTAATTCTGTCAACAGTTTTCTTATCTCTAGATAATCTTCGTTAGCATATGAAAAAAGATCAAATGGTTCTAATCCATTTGAATAGAGAAATTCAGCTGTAATTTGTGCATATCTTAATCTTTTATCAGATTGCGACAACCCTTGAAGCTGTAGTTTTGCTAAAAACGTTTGTGGTTCTTCTAAAATAAATTTTATGTCGAAAACTGATGGATCACTTCTATAAATCTCTGCAAACTCTGAAAAATTTCTAGAACCACGAAAATCTTGATTCGCAGTAAATAATCTAACTTTACAGATTTCTTCTTTTGTGAGATCTAACGTGTCATATAGTTCTAAAAATATGTTTTCTCCATATTTGACAAATAAATCATGTAAAACATCAGCAACAGATTCACATTTGTCTTCTTGTATAGTTGGATTTAGAATCTTTTTGTGATTTTTCTCCCAAAATTTGTGAAAATCTGAAAAATATTCAAACTCTTGATCAAAAACTTTTATTTTTCCGATTCCTTTGTAATTTGTGTAAAAGTACTGATTTATATTTTTTAGTGTTTTTTTCTGTTCTTGAATGTCAGAATGTTCAAGAATTGATTTAATGTCAAAGCTCAAATAATCACCTTTTATTAATTGAGTTTTTATGCTATTTGTTTTTTTCCTTTTTAAATTCATATTTTTGTTTTTAAATGTTGAAAAAGATAAACAATTTAAAAATAATGAACATCTTTTTAATCTGAATTTTAATAGTATCACTGAAGCAATAGGTTGGAATTTAGATGCAAACAAAAAAGGAGAAAAATAGAAACGAAACATCTAGACAAACATTTATTGAAAGTTATATTAATGATAAAAGAAAAAATAAATCTCCAATATTCAAAATTTCTCCTGAACCTGTTGTAAAATGGGCAGGAGGAAAACGTGGTCTTATTGAACAATATTCGCGTTATTTTCCATCAAATTTCAACCATTATTTTGAACCTTTCTTTGGAGGAGGAGCAGTTTTCTTTCATCTTTCTTCATTGGGTTTGATAAAAAAAGCTAAGATTTCTGATATTAATTCTGAATTAATAAATATGTATATTGTAATTAGAGATAATGTAGAAGAACTTATTTCAGAATTAAAGTCTGGAAAATATTATAATGACAAAGAACAATATTACAAAATCAGAGCAGAAGAGCCAAATGATCCTGTTTTAAGAGCTGCTCGACTTATTTACCTTAATCATACTTGTTTCAATGGTTTATATAGAGTAAATAAGAAAGGTAAATTTAATGTTCCCTATGGAAGGTACCCTAAAGATGTGAAAATTTTTGACGAGAATAATTTGCGAGAAGTTATGTTGTCCTTACAAAATGTGGAGATAACGGTAGAGGATTTCGAAGAATCAGTGAAAGAAGCTCAGGAAGGAGATTTCATTTATTTTGATCCACCTTATGCTCCGTTATCTAAAACAGCTGATTTTACAAGTTATACAAAAGAAGGTTTTGGAGAAAAAGAACAACAAAGATTAGCAAAAGTCTTTAGAAAGCTATGTGAGAAAGGTTGTTATGTTATGGAAAGCAATTCTAGTGCTCCAATAATCAAAGAACTATATTCAGACTTCGATATAATAACTGTTAGTGCAAAACGGTATATAAATAGCGATCCTTCTGGCAGAAAGGGAGTAGATGAGCTATTAATATTAAGTCCCAACATATTGAAAAGAACGTAGTCTAGAAAATTCTATTTAATTTTGAACTATATTTGAATTTTGACAAATTTTCATTTTTATATGGTTTCCTCAAAATGTAAAGATGTTCATGCATAATAAGATGGAAATTATATTTTAAGCTTTGTTCTTTCCATTTTTCTGTACTTTTGCAATTCCACTGATGTTTAATAATGTCTTCCATCAATAAAAATCCGCTATCAAATGCAGCTTTTAGTACATATATAGATAAAGGAATATAATGTCTATTTCTTCTAGTATCACCAATGAGTAATGCTAAAATCTTATTTGGCTTTAATACACGAAAACATTCGTCTGTAATTTTCTTTATGTTTATATAATACTGTTCTACATCTTTAATCTGGGATAAATCATTAGGATTGCCAAAAGAATACTTGATTATATTTAGGTAAGGTGGATGTGTACATATTAGGTTAATACTTTCATCATTAATCTTGTTTAAATTTCTAGCATCACCATAATAAACTTCAATATTCACTTCTCCCTCTGGAGCAATAGTTTTTTCTAATCTTTGTTTTGTTATTTCTAATGGGATTTTGTTGATATCTATTCCAATTCCTTTTCTCTTTAACAGTTTTGTCTCAATTAAAGTTGTCCCACTTCCAACCATAGGATCAAGTACCACTTCTCCTTCTTTTGAATATCTTAAGATAATGTTTCTTGGTATTTGAGGGGCAAAATTTCCTCGATAATCTCCTTTATGAGACGACCAATTTCCTCTTTCTTGAAATGACCAAACTGTTGTTGTTTCAAGCTCAAAATCATTATCGGTTAGCATAAAATTGTTTTCATGGAATTTCTCTTTATAAAATAGTGTCATATCAGGAATTTTTTCATCTTTCTGAATCCTTTGGTCTATCACAATATATATATCAATGAATACTTTTAAACTAAACAAATTTTTGTTATATACAATAATGTTCTATTATTATACATAGAAATATTTATGTTCGGATTTGATTTATTTAAATAAGCAAAAGGTGATAAAGATATCAATAAAGAAAAAGAAAAAACCAAAACTCCAACAATTGTTTATTGAAAATTGTTTATTTGTTGAAGAAGCTTTTTATTCAATGGAGAAAGCAATTATTGCCTATTTAGATGGAGATTTTGATCAAGCAATAGAAAAAACTAATGAGACAATAGAAATAGAGAAAAAACAAGATAGATCAAGAGAAGAAATAATTAGTCGTCTTTTTTCTCGTGAAACGATGGTTTTTTCTCGGTCTGATAGGTTAAGCATTGTAGAATCTTTGGACAGAATTGCAGATAAAATAGAAATAGCTCTAAAAAACCTAATAATTTATCGATGTGATATATCTCCTGAATTAAAAGAAGGAATCATAAAAATAACAAAATTAAATAGCAAAATAGGAAAAGAAGTTAAAGAACTGGTTATTGCTATCTTTGAAGACTTTAGTAAGGGAAAAGAGCATGTAGAAGAAATAACTGACCTAAGGAGAGAAGTAAGATCTATTCATTGGGATCTTTTAGAAAAAAATTATAGTGTTAAACAAGATTTCAAAGATTTTAATCTACAAGAGACTTTGATAAAAAACCTTGGAAAAGTTGCAGATAGAGCAGAGGAATTTGCTGACCAAATATACAATTTACTCTGTAAATACTCATCTTAACGAAACAGATATAGGGAGATAAAATGGAGATTTTAATTATTTTTTTACTTGTACTTATGGTCTTTTTAGCCTTTGGAATCGGTGCAAACGATGAAACTATGGCTACTTTAGTAGGTAGTAGAGCTGTTAAATTTAAATATGCTATTATTTTGGGTTCTGTCCTAGTTTTTGTTGGAGTACTCTTTTTATCTGCAAGTGTAGGAAAAACCATAGGCGCAAATCTGTTAGGTTCAGATGTGGAATATAACTTTTTTATGATGTTTTCAGTACTGATTAGTACAACTATATGGCTGATTGTAGCTTCACAAACTGGGGCTCCAATTTCAACAACACATTCTGTTGTAGGTTCAGTTTTTGGAATTTCGATTATTTGGAGTATAAGTGAAGGAAAAAGTTTCATTGCTGCAGTGAACTGGACAAAAATGGGTGATGTGGTACTCGGTTGGATTATATCACCTATTTTAGGTTTTATTGGTGCATACTTGTTTCAGTTATTAGTAAATAAAATAATCAAAAGACAACAAGAAGGGCTGGTCAAATTAGAAAAATTGGAAAGAATATTTATGTATTTGTTAATAGTTGCAGTATCTTGGACACAAATAAGTCGAGGAGGAAATGATTCAGCTAACGCTTTAGGAATAATGTATGGTTTAATAGAATCAGGTGATTTGTCTACTGATTATTCTTTGATGTTAACAGTTATTACAGGTCTAGTTCTTTCTTTAGGATTAATAATTGTAGGTAGAAACGTGATAAAAAATGTAGGGCAAAATTTAATTGAGATGAGACCTTCAGACGCTTTTAGTATTCAGATATCTACTAGTATTGTGATTTTTTTAGCAACTTTGTTAGGTTTACCTGTTTCAGGCAGCCATATTCTGATTTTTGCTGTAGTTGGAGCAGGAAGAGTGAAAGGAGAAAGACCAGATAAAAAATCGTTTAGAAAAATGGTGTTGAGTTGGATAATAACCTTCCCGGTTGCAGCAACATTATCTGCACTTTGTTATGTGCTATTCTTAGCCATTTTTTGAGTTAAAAAGGTTAAACTATGTTCTTTCTCCAAAAACTTTTTGAATAATTTGGTCAGCAGACAGATAAAAAGTCTGTTCCTCAATATTTTTTGATAAAACATCTTCGAAAACAAATTCAAACTCTTGATTGAATAATTTCATTCTTTCTCTAGTTTCAGATAGTTCTTCAGTTGCTATTACTGCTGTAAGTATTTTAGTAGAACTTTCAACTAAGATACTGAACTCTTCTTGTTTAATTATTTTTAGTTGTTCTTTATTATCAGCCATTTCTTGTATTAATGTAGTCATGGCTTTTAATGCTCCTGCAAGAACTAAGCTATTTGGTCTAGACAATTTAAGTTTATTTGCACTAAATTCATAACTGTACAGTAGTGTTCCATTATGTGAAAAAACAAGTATATAACGTAGTGTTTGTCTCCAAGACAACTCTTTTTTAGAAGGGAGGGTTTCATTTACTTGTAAAAGTACAACTACAGCCATAATTATGATGAATAACAAAATAAGCGATAAATACATTGGTTCATTCTGGATTGTAGATTTTATTGCCTCCCCAAGTAAAACACCTGAACTCATACCTAATCCTACAAAGATAATATGAATCGAAAAATCCAATTTGAACTTCTTTTTTGGTGTTGTTTCAAACATTAAGACAATACCAGAGATAATACTAAAAGTAAATCCAAGACCAATTGTGAGTGGAAAGAAGATAAGAAGATAAGAATTAATATCTGAAATGAAAGGAAGTAGAAGGAAAGCTAAAGCTTGAATAATAAACCCAATTGTAACTGTTATTCTTCTACCAATTATATCAGCTAATAGTCCTACAGGGTAGGAAAACAAGAAGAAAATAAATGCTATTTCAATCACAAAATGATAAAGATAGTCAATTAAGTCATAAATCTGGAAAAGCAAAATAGTAGAATAATAGGTATTTGTAAAAAAGAAACCCCAGAATAAAGCAAAAAGGTTACTCCAACCATAGTTACCTATACGGCTAAAAAGTTTAACTTCTTCTTCCTCTTGCGCGAATAGAGAAAAATTTCTTTTACCCACTAATATTGAAGAAAAGATAAGTAGTAAAATTAAAATGAGGAAAACAAGATTAATCCATTTTTTATTTCTAGCAAATTTGTCAATAAACGCTTCAACAATCATAAATGGTGCAATAGACATAAGAGCAAGTGAATACATTCTTGCACCCATTTTAGGATCCTCAAAAAAGTAAATTAGATTGTAGTGTGCAACAACTAGTCCTATTCCTATAGAGTAACCTGCAATTCCAAGAAGAAGAGATATTAACCATATTTTGTTTACAAATAACATAGTTACCATGGAAACACAAAGTGTAATTGAAGAAACCAAGTAAAGAACAAAACTATCCAGATTTCTAAAAAGAAATATATAAGTAAGGCTCCCTAAACTTATAAAAAATAAGTGGAAAATAATAAAAATAAAACTTGATGCATTACTATTAATAAGAGTTGAGAACTCAATAATAAAATGGAGATTCCAAGTAAAAGCTCCAAAAACACCTGTCCCTACTAAAACTAACCAACTATAAATTGAATAGTTCCTTAAGTTTGGAAGTAAGTTCAATTGTGTTCACAACCCTTTTATCTCTACACAAAAAAAGTTAATTATAAATCTTATTAGTAATGCAAAAGAAAAAACCTTTTTTTAAAAATTTAAAAGTTAAATTTTGGCATTGATTTCTAAAATCCATTTTTTTGAAGTTGTTTAATGTAACGATAAACTGAACCCCACATGTATTCGTCATCTCTCTCTTTTACTTCAAAATTATTAGTATGAAGCCATTTTTGTAAGGCGTTTTTTGTTTCTTCATCATAAACGGTGTCGATTGATCCAGTATAAAAACCGTCTTTTTTCAAAACTTGTTTAATTATTTGCATAACTTCTCCTTCAAGTTTGACTACATCGTCAGGATTATCTCTTTTTAATAAACTTAAATCATATAAAGTAAAAACACGTTGTAATTCCTTTATAGGCTCTTTATGGTCATCTAATCTAACATTAACATAACGGTCTGTTCCTCCATCATATGCTCCTTTTTCTTTTACTATTAGTATCGCTGCAGATTGCTTTCCTCTTTGTCTCTACCTTGTTCTTGACCTGCAAATAAAGCCGCTATTAATCTTTCTCCTAAATCTCCTTCCGTTTTCTTATAGGTTTCAGCCATCAACTTAATTTTTGTACAATTTTTTATACAAAAATTTTGCTCTCAAGGACGTGGAGGAGAAGAACCATGTCCAGTCATTGAGCCATTGGAGAAGGTTGAGCGCTCCTCGACCACGGAAACCGGAAAAAGAAAGTTTTTCCTCTCACGTGGAAAAGAAGAAGAAAAGGAAGAAGAGGAGAAAGAGGTAAAAGAGGAAGACCACGAACTATAGAAGGATAAACCGAGAGAAGACAAGCCTTTCCAAGCGATATTACGGGAAGCGTTACGGTCACTGTTGACTTCAAAACCGCAAGAAACACAACGATAAAGACCACGAGTAACACGAGATTTTTTGGAGATATGACCGCATCGGGAGCAAGTCTGACTGGTGTAACGAGGATCAATAACAATAACAGGGATACGATTTTGTTGAGCTAAAGAAGTCAAAAAGGAGAGAAAATAACTGTAAGACCAACTGTTTAACTCTCGACGAATAGTATGTAACCTCTTGACTTTTTTAGTCGGTTTTGTTTTGATTCCATAAGAGTGACTTTTTCTCCACTTTTTTCTTATTCCTTTAATATTCTCTATGATTATAGCAGAACGAGTAGTTAATGCTAAATCGACTATCTCGTGAGCTATTTGCTCACAAGGAGTTTGATTATAATTTTTTTCTTTCATTTTTAATCTTTTTAATGCACGCCGTGCCTTTTTACTTCCTTTATCTTTGTAAGATTGCAGTTTTCTTCTTCTTTTGGCAAACTGATACTGTTTCCATACAATATCTTTGCCTAAATAACGTTCTATTAGTGGAAAAGAAGGGTGGGTGAGTGTTATTGCAGCAACTACTTTTCTTCCCACATCTACACCTATTGTTCCTTCTATTTCTTGTGATGGAGGAGGAAGTTCTTTTCTAATATTTAGATGTACAACCCATTTCTTCTTTCTTCGGTGATAGAACACTCTACAACTATGTGCTTCCCACCCTCTATGTTCATACTCTTTTAGTCTTCTCCATCCCCCATCTTGTAAAATAGGAATAGCTATCCTTTCCTTTAAAGGAGAAAGGGAAAGAACAGGGTTACCTCTTTCTGTCTGGGCTAGTTTTCCACTTCGAGGAAAGTTAAATTCTAAAGGAAATTGAGTAAATCTTCTTACTTTCTTTGTGGCATAGACTCTTCTTTGAATATTTTCTTGCAATTGACTGTGAAAACCTAAATATTTAAACCTATAATAAACCAGGTGATGGAATTCTTTGCCCGTTTTTACTCTTCTTTTGAATGGAATAAGGGTATTGGCAAACTCTCTTACTTTTTCTTGTACATCTCTCAGGTCTTTCCTCTTTTTTCTACTCGGGAGTAAGGTCAATCTTATCGTTTTTTCCATCCATTCCTTTCTTATTTTCACTCCCATTCTTCTTTCCCCTTACTTCTTCCTTCATTTATTCCCTTTACTCTTTCCTTTGCTTATTTACTTTTTTTCCTTATTTACTATTACTCTTTTTTCCTATAAAAACCTACATTCATTCATCCATTCATCCCTCGTTATTTTTTCTCCGTCTTTCTCTTTTTTTTTCTCCCTCTTCCCTAACATTTAAAAATTTTGTAAAAAAAAGTTATTCATGACAAAAAGAACAGCAGCAGTAGCTGGAATGTTCTACCCATCTAGAAAAGATGAGTTAGTCAGTCTTATAGAAAAAAGCTTTAGTAGTCCTGTCGGCCCTCAAACTTTTCCAATTAAAGAGAATAGAGAAAAAAGACAATTAGAGTATTATGTCGCTCCCCATGCAGGATATATTTATTCTGGTCCTATTGCAGCTTGGACATATCTTGAACTTAGTAAAATCGAACTCCCAGAAACAGTAATAATTCTCGGTCCAAATCATTATGGAGTTGGTCCAGATATTGCTACTGTTGAGCGAATTACAGAATGGGAAACTCCATTGGGAATAGTCCCTATTGATACAGAACTAAAACAAGAATTAGTTAATGAAAATAAAGATATTGGAGAAAGTGATTTAGCTCATCATCGAGAACATTCAATAGAAGTTCAATTACCTTTTCTTCAATATATATTTGGAGAGAAAAAGTTCAAATTTGTCCCTATGGCTATGACCTATCAGAGCTTAGATTCTAGTATTAAACTTGGGCAGACCATAGCAAAAGTTTGTCAAAACAAAAAAGTTACTGTAATAGCTAGTTCTGATTTAACACATCAAGAGCCATATGAGAGAGCAAAACAAAAAGATTTAGCAGTTCTTAATGCCATTGAACAAATGGACGTTTATGAAATGTATAATATTAAACAATCCAGAAATGTAACCATGTGTGGGGCAGGACCCATTGCAGCTACAGTAACTGCAGCTTTGGAAACAAGTAGAACAAAGAGTAAAATATTAAAATATGCTTCTTCTGGCGATACAGCAGGAGATAAAATACGTGTTGTAGGATACTCTTCTGTAAAGTTCTACTCTTAAAAGGAAGAAAACTATTAATAGAATTAACAAATAGAGTTACAAGACAGGGAAAGATGAAATGAAAGACAAAAAAGTTACAAAAAAGATTGTTTTAATTGGTGACGCAGGAGTAGGAAAAACCTCCATTGTTAGAAGATTCGTTACAGGGCTCTTTAATCCTGCATATATCATTACTTTAGGAACTACTATAATGAAAAAAGAGGTAGAATACATAGATACAATCGTTAATTTAGCTATATGGGATATTGGAGGTCAATCAGTCTTTAAAGCAGTAAGAAGTAAATATTACTTCGCTTCAGAAGGAGCTCTAGCTATTTGTGATCGTTGCAATAGAAAAACAATTGAGAATTTACCCAGTTGGATAGATTCTTTTAGAGAAGTAGTAGGAGATAAACCAGTTATAATTGTCGGAAATAAAAGTGATTTACCCAATTTAGAAGTTTCTGAAGAAGAGATAAAAGAGCTAGCTGATAAATATAAACATGCTGAATATATTTTAACCTCTGCAAAAGATGGAACTAATGTTGAAAAAACTTTTTTGAATCTTACACGCTTAATGTTTAGTGATGAAGAAGTATTTCCTTAACCACTTTTCTCGATCTCTTTTCTTATTAGATACAAACTTAATGTTAGTTCTCCTATCAAACTCAGTTCATTTAGACCTTCAAAATATACAGATGTACCTAACTCCAGATCTTTTTTGGATAAACCTGGTTTAGAACCTCCAAATACTAATAAAATTGTTTTTCCTTGTTTATAGGATTCAGCTATTTTTTCTGGTGAAAAATTTTCTTTAGAGAACGGTTTTCTTATAAACAAATATATTTCATCTGGTTTTAATAGTTCAATAGTATCTTTAATATCTTGAAAAACAAAAAAGTTTACTTTTCTATTAATTGCCTCTTTTTGACCCATAGGTATTCCTGCAGATGCTCCTCTACCTGAAGCTTGTGAAAAAACTATTTCTTTAGCCCCTATTGCAGAAGCTGTTTGAATAAAGTCAGTACAGATGTTTATGGAACTAAAATTATGAAGTTGAACAATGATTTTACCTTTAGACATTATTTTGCTCTGGGTTTAATTAAAAAAATACTTTTCGCTAGTAGAGAAAAAACTAAAGAAAAACTAATAAAGAAGAAAAAAGAAAAGGGAAATAAGTAAGTAAAAGGTTAAAGAAATGTCATACAAATATACATTCAAAATTCTTCTACTAGGCGATGGGGCCGTAGGAAAAACGTCCTTAGTCCAAAGATTTATACACGGTAAATTCCAAAGTGGGTATTTAATGACGATTGGAATGGAACCTTACTCTCGTTTTGAAACCATAGACGGTACAAGGGTAGTGCTTCAATTATGGGATATTGCGGGACAGGAACGATTTCAATCAATGAGAACGATTTTTTTCAAAGGATCTTTGGGAGCATTAATTACTTATGACATTACAAGAAGAAAAACATTCGATAACTTAAAAACATGGATTAATGAAGCTAAAACTGAATCACCTAGAATAATGCTGATATTAGTAGGAAATAAGAATGATTTAGAAGACATGAGAGAAGTTTCTTATGAAGAAGGATTAGAGTTTGCAAAGAAAAATGGTTGCATAGGATTCATTGAAACTTCCGCAAAAACAGGTGAGAATGTAGCTGAAGCATTTTTACAAATGGGTAAGAGTATTTTGAAAAGCGTTGAACGTTAAAAACTCTTATACGATCATTTTTTTTCATCTTTTTTGAGTTGGGAATATAACTGCTTTCTTATTCTACGAGAACTAATAATTAGCCCTTGTTCATCATAAACAAAAGGAATAACAAGGATAAGAAGTTGATCTAATCCTTTTATCGCTCTCAACTTATTTATTTCTACAGCTGTAGGATAAGTTTCTTCTGTAACAACTATTCCTTCTGTACTCTCGGAGTTTAAAGCAGGGCCATAACGATCATTTATAACTAAAATTTCATAAGTAGTACAACCTCGAGATTCTAAAAATTTCCTTACACCTTCCTTTCTTACTTCTAAAGGTTGCAACAATGAAATATACTTGTCTGTCTTTCTCATACGCCGAGCAAACTCATCTGTAGTTACACCAACTCTTACAAATTTGCCAAAGCTAATTGCAGATTCTAGTAGAGCACGATGCCCATCATGTAGATGATCAAAAGTCCCTCCAAGTAAAACTTCCTCTAACCATGGCACTAGTTACACCTTTATTTTCTTCCCTTTTAACAATGTTCAAGAGCTTAACTTTAAAGTTTTCTTAAGATAAGAGGCTAATTTAGTAATTGAAAGTAAGATTTTTAAACGGGGAAAAAAAAAGCCTATTGCTCACAAAAACAATAACTCTAATGGCAGCAGAAAGGATCTGGATGTGTTCCAGAAACTCGGGAAAGTTAAGCCTGCCAGCGTGTGGTCCTGTACTAAGTTGCGAGAGCACTTGGGAACGGCCATTCGCTGCGATTCGTCGCGGCCATAGCGGCAGGGTAACACTCAGACTCATTCCGAACCTGAAATTGCCATTAGAAGAACAACATTTTCTTTTAAAGATTCTTAAAATTATGAAATTAAAACTGTAAACCTTATTTTCAATTAAATTTAAAGTTAATGAAGAAAAATCTTATAAATCAAAGAAAAAATAAAGAAACGTAATCAATGCCCCGATAGTTTAGTGGCTAGAATTGAGGATTGTGGCTCCTTAGATGCAGGTTCAAATCCTGCTCGGGGCACCATTTTAATGAATTCTTCTCCTTTAACTATTTTTTAGTATTATATTTTTCTTATCTTAATTCTTTATACTTAAATAAAACTTTTTAACTCTACGTTTTTTTTTCAATCAGTCAATATGATAGACCCAGATTCTTTAACTGATGATGATTTTAGGAAATTAGGTTTCCATGCTGGACTTGAAGTCCACCATCAACTTCAATCAAGAAGAAAGTTATTCTGTAATTGTGAACCAGTTCTTGAAGAAGACCCCCATAATTTCGACTATAGTTTTCATCGCTATTTTCGACCTGTTTTAGGCGAGATGGGAGACTTTGATGAAGGAATGTTAATTGAATATGAAAAAGGGTATAAGGTTATTTATTACGCTAATGAGCGCAACACTTGTACCTATGAGATGGATGAAACTCCTCCTTTTATGCCAGATATGGAGACAATCACAAAAGGGTTTATTCTGGCTTTTTATTTTGATTGTAAAGCTTTTGCTGAAGAAGTAGTGGTTAATAGAAAACAATATCTCGATGGTAGCATTACTACAGGTTTTCAAAGAACGTTTATCATTGCTAGAGATGGGTATGTTCCTTTGCAAAATGGAAAAAAGGTTAGAATAAGCAATTTACATGTTGAAGAAGATGCTGCTAGGAGAGTTAATTGGTTTGATACTTCTGAGAGAACTGTTTATTACAACCTTGATCGTCTAGGTGTTCCTCTTGCAGAAATTATTACTGACCATTTGGATGTTGATACACCTTCTGAGCTTATTGAAACTGCCTTACAAATTGGTCGAGTACTCCGAATAAGCAAGATTGGTAGAAGAGGAATCGGAGCAGTAAGACAGGATGTAAACATTAGCATTACAGGGGGAGACAGAGTCGAATTAAAAGGTGTACAAGACATCCATATGTTTGATAAATATTGCAGAAGAGAAGTAGTTAGACAACATTCATTGATTGAAATACAAAAAGAGATGCTAGAGAGAGGACTGAAGAAAGAGGATTTTGAACACACATATATTGATATTTCACATCTTTTTGCTCTTCCTCCAAAGAAAAAGGTTTTTGCAACAATTTTTCCTAAAATGAAAGGATTGTTTGGGAAAGAGATTCAACCAGGTAAGGATTTTGGGATAGATATTTTTGAAAAAAGTATGTTAATTACAGGTATTCCTACTGATTACCATTTCCATAGTGATGAATTTGATGAAAATTCTGTAAGGAAACGTAATAATAACTATAGTAGGATTCCAATTAATGAGGAGTTATATCAAAAGATTCAAACTCTATTAAACACTAAAGATTCTGATGCTTTCGTTGTTGTTCAAGGATCAGAAAAAGCTTGTATGCATGCTCTCAAAAAGATAATAGAGAGAGTAAAACTAGCACTTGATGGTGTTCCTCAAGAAACAAGGAGAGTGACTCCTGATGGAAATAGTGAATTTTTAAGAGTAATCCATGGTAAAGATAGAATTTATCCTGATACCGATACTCCCCCAATTTTAATTGATCTTGAGAAACTCGAAGAATGGAAAAAAGAAGTAGGTATAAAACCATGGGAATTACTTGAAGAATTGAGTAAAAGATACAATTTCACACAAAATCAAGTTGATTTGTTAATTAGAGATGATAAACTAGAATTATTTTCTGAATTTACTGATGAATTAGAACTTGATGGAGCACTTGCTTACACCTTGTTAATTGAAAAACCAAGAGAATTTAGGCGTAAACATATGCCACTAACAAATGAAGTTATCAAAAGATGTGCAAGACTTCTCTCTAAAGGAATAATACATAGAGAGCAACTGAATACTGTATTAGAATTTTTACAAGAAAATCCAGATTCTACTGAAGAAACTATTAAAGAGCACTTTTCTACCCAGTATAACGAGAAAGAGCTCGAGGATTTAATCAAAAAAGAATTAGAAAACCTTTCTTTTGAAGATGTTAACAATAAAAATATGGCTTTTCAGCTTGTTTTACCTAATCTTGTTGCTAGAATAATTGGAAAAACGAATAATTGTGTTTCTGGGGGAAAAATTGCTAAAATGATTGAAAATTTTTTGGAGGTCAAATAAATGAACGATAAACAGACAGACTACGAACCACCAGAAGGTTACAGAGGAGAATTACTGGAAAGATTAGTAAAAGATAAGATTAGAACTTGGGCAGAAATTAGAATAACAAAGGGAGAAGCTAAATATGAAGGAATCCTACTCCCCCGATCCTTGAATACTGATGATAGGTATGTTACCTTAAAAGTCGATACTGGTTACAATCTAGGAGTATTTGTTGATGATGACACAAAGATAGAAGAAATAGGATACAAAAAAGGAAAATACAAACTTCCTTCTGTAGATGCAGAATTTAAAGAAGATTTGCCTAATGTTACGCTTTTAGGAACAGGAGGAACAGTTGCTTCAAGGTTAGATTATCGAACTGGAGCAGTTATTCCAGCATTTACTCCTGAAGAACTTTTCTCTGCAGTTCCAGAATTAATTCCCTTAGTTAACTTAACACCTAAAACTCTCTACCAGATTCTAAGTGAAAATTTTCAACCTCAATTCTGGGTGAAAACGGCTGAATCAATTGCAAAGGAAATCGAATCAGGAGCAGATGGGGTAATCATAGGACATGGAACAGATACGATGGCTTTTACAGGTTCTGCACTTTCTTATTTCCTCAGAAACCTTCCTATTCCAGTTGTAATAGTTGGAAGTCAAAGAAGTTCTGACCGTCCTTCTTCTGATGGTCCAAAAAATATTCTCTATTCAGCACGTTTAGCAGGATACGAAAATTTTGCTGAAGTAGTAGTTTGTATGCACGGAGGTACATCAGACTCATACAATCTTATTCATCGTGCGACAAGAGTAAGGAAAATGCATAGTTCAAGAAGAGATGCATTTCGTACAATTGGAGATATTCCTTTAGGAAAAGTAGACGAAAAAGAAATAACTTGGTTCAGAGATGACATCAAACCCAGAGGTCCAAGAGAAGATTTCTATTTAGATGCTAAAATTGATGATAAAGTTGGAATGTTATATTTCTATCCTGGAATGAAGCCAGATCTGTTAGAATCGATGGTAGATCTTGGCTATCATGGAGTTGTAATCATTGGTACAGGGTTAGCTCATGTCGGTACAGATATGTATACTGCGCTAGAAAGATGTCAAGAAGAAGAAATTCCTGTTGTTATGACTGTCGAACCTCTTTTTGGTTACACTCACCTTCGAGTATATGAAACAGGAAGAGAAATGCTAGCTAGAGGAGTAATAGAAGGAGCTAACATGTTACCTTCTGCAGCCTATGCTAAACTTATATGGGCTCTTGGTCATACGAGAGATATTAATGAAGTCAAAAAAATAATCCAAACTCCTGTTGCTGGAGAGATTACTCCAAAAGAAGGACCTAGAGGATATCTATTAATGCAAGGAATAGAAAGAGGTATTGATGAATTTCTAAAGCACCTCTAACCTCTTTTTTTAACAAGAGCACCTAAAAAATCATCTAGTTAAATATGTAGTTTTTTAATTGATTTATACGTATGTGCAAAACATATATTAGTGAGTTATACAATTTTTTATCTATGACAACAGAAGAAAACGATTATTATGCTGATGTTGGAATAATAGGTGGTGGAGTGGGTGGGCTAGGCGCAGCAATAATTGCAGCCTATAAAGGATTGAAGGTAACCGTTTTTGAAAGCGGAAAGTATGGAGGAATAGTTTCTACTCTCTATTCTAGAAAAATTGTAGAAAACTATCCTGGCGCTCCAAGTATCTTGGGAAAACGGTTAATAGATGAGTTTGTTATTCAAGCTCAGGAAGTACAGGCGGAACTTAAGAATGAACGTGTAATTGAGGTTCTACCAGATAAGACTGTAATAACAAATGAAGGGAGATATAAATTTAAAGCAATTATCATTGCTACAGGTTCTCAACCAGCAGAGTTAGGCATTCCAGGAGAAAGAAAATTCAAACGAAAGGATAAAGGAGTCTATAACTTTGTCACTGACCCCGAGTTGTTCAAGAGGAAGAAAGTAGTTGTTGTTGGTGGAGGAGATACTGCTATAGATGCTGTTTGGGAACTAAGAGATGTAGCAGAGAAGGTTTATCTAGTTCACAGAAGAGACAGTTTTAGAGCAGCTGAATCTAAAGTAAAAAAAGTAGTTAGTCTCAAGAATGTTGAAATAGTCTATAACAGCGAAATTGAAGAACTTAAAGGAGATCAAGTCTTAGAAAAAGCAGTTTTACTTGATCGAAATACAAAACTAAAAAGAGAAATTGATGTAGATGCTTGTATTCTTGCAGTGGGTATGAAAACCAATATTGAAATTTTTGATAAACTGAACTTACAAATGGAAGGAAAATACATCAAAGTAGATAAGGAAATGAGGACAAACGTTCCAGGAGTATTTGCAATAGGAGATGTAGCTACTGCATATCAATTGATAGTTATAGCAGTCGCTCAAGGAGCAATAGCAGCACACAATGCTTTTGGAATGATAAGAAGACCTTATTGGTATAAAGATGTAGAATGGCCAAAAGAGATAGAATAAAAACGTAGGCTCATTCTAATTTTTCTTTTTTGTTTAATCATACAATATTGAAATTAAATTTCCATTTTTTTGTAGTGAATGTTAATAAAGCACACTAGTCGCTCTTGATTTGGAGCCAATTATGGGTATTAAAAGAAAGATTAAGTATGCAATCGCTAAAAAACTTATAGAACAAAGGAGAAAAAAATTAGATTTCGACATAAGTCAAGTTGAAACTTACCAACTTCCAATTAATGCAAAAGAACATGATAACAACAGTTTCTATTTTACTGGACATGCAAATGATGGACATAGATTTTTAGCTCGTCTTGCTTTTAGAGGAGTAGGTAATGTAGAAGTTTGGTTTGCTCTCTTTATTCCTAACAGAGGTCTGTATAATTATAAAAAGAATATTGATAAGCCAAATAATAAAGGAAAAAACATTTTTTCTTCAGGTCCTCTTACTTTTACATGTATTGAGCCAGCCAAAAAATGGAAGATTGATTTTGAAGGTGAGCTGGAGGGAGAAAATGAGCAGATTTCAGTTAAGTTTGGTGGAGTTTTTTCGTCAGATTACCCTGTAATTAACTTTAGTACCGATATTCATCCTGCTCCCATGGCCAGATCTTTATCACAAGAGACTTGGAGTAAGAGTTTCTTTGCTAAACTCAAAGAATCTGACCAAGTTCACACAGAACAGTGTGGTAAATTTGTAGGTAGTTATTCTTTAAGTGGAGAGACAGTTCATCTATCGATGAGCTCTTTACGTGACCATTCTTATGGTAAAAGAGATTGGAGTTTCATGGAAAGGCATATTTGGATAATTATTGGATTAGATGATGGTTCGTTCTTCAATTTTAGTCTAGTTGATTATCCAATTTTAAAGAATCTAGTTACTGGATTTCATATTAAGAAAGATGGAATTATTCGAGTTATCGATGGAAGCACTTTTGGAGATATATGGTGTGATAGAGAAACTATTCCAAAAGAATTCACTTTTTTTGCACAGATGGAAAGTGAAGAAAGGATTCTTGTTAACTGTTCTTTTGATCTTTCTCTTACTTGGATAATGGATAATGTTTATTCAATTACTGAAGGCTTGGCTAATTTTGAACTATTGGGAATGAAAGGAAAAGGTATTGCAGAGTTTGGAAAGCTTACAAAAAATAGTGAAAAGTGATAGATATGGCAGAAAAAAGTTCTACTAAAAAAATTCTCCCATTGTCAAATATTAACGATGAGGAAGTCGGAGGAAAAGCTAAAGGATTAAACAAGTTGCTCAAATGTGGGTTGAATGTTCCTGAAGGTTTCGTAATCCTACCAGGAGAAAAACCAGAAAAAATAGATGAGATTAAGTATTATTATTCAAAGCTTGGAAATGGAAAAGTTGCTATCCGTTCTTCAGCTATTGGAGAAGATAGTGAAGAATTTTCCCATGCCGGACAATATAAAACTTTTCTTAATGTGGAAGGAATAGAAAATGTTCACAAAGCTGTAATTAATTGCATCGAATCGGTTTCATCTAATCGAGTAGAAAAATATTCGGAAAATCTATCACAAAACAGAGAAAATAAAATCGCTGTTGTTGTTCAACGTATGGTCAACCCTTCTGTTTCTGGAGTTATTTTTACTTTAGACCCTTCAACTGGTGAAGAAAAGATACTTATTAATGCAATTAAAGGTGAAGGAGAAGCTCTTGTTAGTGGAAAAGCAAAACCTGATCTATATGTTTTAAGTAGAGAAGGAAAAATAATAATGAAAGAGTTCAGTGGAGAAAAGGCTGTTCTCAGTGAACTACAAATAAAGAATTTAGTTGAAGAAGCATTATATGCTGAAAAAGAACTAGGAAGAGCTCTTGATATGGAGTGGGCAATAGATAAAGAAGGAAACCTTTTTTGGTTACAAGCTCGCCCAATAACCACCATCAATAAAATTACGATTAATGAGCTAGACACTCCCGTAGATGACTCTAATACTCTTTTTACCAGAGCTAACGTGGGTGAGATGTTGCCTGGGGCAGTAACTCCTTTAACTATTTCTGTTTTTGTAAAAGCGATTGATATTGGATTAAAATGGATGTACGAAAAAGTAGGAGTATATAGAAAAAATGAGCCAGGAAGATATGTGGTTCACTTTTACAATCACTTATTTTTTAATCTGACTAAAATGTATAAAATCGCCAGATGTATTCTGGGAACAAGTAAAGACTCTTTTGAAATAAATATTTTAGGAAAAACGCTTGATGATACAACGCTAGATCCTCCAATTGCTTTTCCAAAACGTTTCGTTAACAGCATAAAGTATTTTGGGTTCATATCTAAACATAAAAAAGCTCTAAAAAAATTAGAAAAAACAGCTAGAGAATTCAGAATTAATATTGATCTTCCTACTTCTGAACTATACAAAGAAATTGATAGAAATTTAGATTTCTATAATAAAACATGGTATAGGCATTACATTGTTTCTTCTAATTCAGGAATGATGAATGGTGCACTTGTAGGCTTTATTAGTGGAGGAAAAAATTTTACAGAAGAAGCTTTAACAAAATCAGCATTGTTACTAACAAACATTAAAAACATTGAATCAGCTAATATCGTTACATCACTAGAGGATATGGCAAAAGAGATATCTTCTGATAATACTAAACGACAGGAATTTATTTCCTTATCTTTAGAAGAATCTTTGAAATGGTTAAATGATAAAAATAATGGAAAAGTCTATGAATTATTTTCAAATTTCATGCAAAGACATGGACACAGATGTATTCGTGAAGCGGAACTAAGAGAGAAAGAATGGAGAGAAAACCCCCTTGAATTAATCAGTATTTTGCAATCACTAGTCAAAGGTAACACATTTAGCAACAAACGTAACAGCAATATTGCTTCAAAAGCGTTATTAGATGAAATTCATGAAGAGCTCAATCTTAAAGGATTAAAATTAAAGATTTTTGATATGATTTATAAAAAAGCAAAAGAGGGGATGCAAAACAGAGAATATTCAAAGGCTCTTTCAATTAAAATCCATGGTGAGTTTAGAACAGCTTACAGGGTTCTAGGACAAAAACTTGTTGAAGAGCAGCTCATTCCAGAACAAGATCTTATTTATTTCTTAACGCATGAAGAGCTTGGGGATTTAATAAATAATAGCAACAGCAAACTAGTCGCAAAAGCACAAGTAAGAAAGAAGCTTTTTGCTCAGCAAAGATCTCTTCAATTCCCGGAGATAGTGAGAGGAAAACCGGAGCCCATTCTAATTTCTAGTGATGAAAGAGAGAATATAACAGAAATAAAAGGCACACCAGTCAGTCATGGTATTGTTAGAGGAAAGGTAAGAATAGTTAAGTCAATTGAGGATGCTGAAAAAATAGAACCAGGAGAAATAATGGTCGCTTCATTTACTGATATTGGGTGGTCTCCTTACTACTCACTTATTTCAGGACTGATAACTGAAATTGGTGGATCTCTATCTCATGGGGCAATTGTAGCAAGAGAGTACGGGTTACCTTTAGTATCAAACGTTTCTAATGCTACAAGGATTCTAAAAACAGGACAAGAAATTATTCTTAACGGAACGAAGGGGACTATAACGATTATGAAAAAATAAAAGTGTGAAGATTGATTAAAATCTTCAACAAATATTTTTATCTCATTGCAGCGCCACATGATGTACAGAATTTAGCTTCAAATTTATTTTTAGCTCCACAATTAGTACAGAACTTTACTTCAACAGCTGTTTGAGGAGGAACAGGGGCAGGTTGATGTCCAACAGAAGGAACAGGTTGAACAGGTTGAACACTTGGTTCGGTTGTTGGGTTTGTGGCTACAGGAGAAGAATAAGCATAAGGGGTGTATTTTCCACTTGTAGGTGAATATTGAGGGGCAGCAACTGTAAATTCATCAAAACTTTTAACATTTTTCAAAGTTGTAGATACACCAATTATTGTAAAGAATGTTAATGAAATGTCCATTATTAGAGTAAACCAGTAATAACCAGTAAGATAATATCCTTTTCCAAGTGCTACAACAGCGTACATAATATCAAAAAATATTGTTACACTTGCAAAACTTACAAATAATGTTTTTGCCATTCCAATTGGATCATTTGGGCGTCTACTCTTGGCAATAACAGGAGTTGTGATATAACCTATCAAAGCTACGACTACTAAAAGATCTAACAGAGCTGAGAGTAAGTCTCCTGCAGCTAGAGATAAAAGCATATCTAAAACATCAATTATACTTGCCAGAACCCACAAAACTATTGCTACATAGCCTAAAGGGTGTTTCTTGAAAATTTTAAATGTCGTTTGATAAGTAACTGACATAGCTTTTTACTTTGGCAATTTTATTTAAATTTTTTGCAGATTGTAACACCAATTTGTAAAAAAATGCAAAAAATACGCTGTAAAATGAAGAAAAAGAAAATTAAAGATTAAAGAGCTTTGAATATTTCTCTGTAAGATACTCAACAAGATATTTTGGATTGGGTTCTTCACCTGTAACTTCTTTTACTAACTCTGCTGGATCATATAGATTTCCTTTTTCTTGAACATTCTTTTTCATCCAATCTGTCATAATTTTGATATTCCCTTTTTCTACTTCTTCTCTCCAGTTTGGAATGTCTATCGATAGCTTATGTAAGAATTGTGCTCCATAAATGTTCCCCATGCTATAAGTTGGAAAATAACCCATCATTCCACTCGACCAATGAATATCTTGTAAAACCCCTTCAGCGTCATTCTTTACCTCATAATCTAACAGTTCTTTCATTTTTTGGTTCCATATTTCAGGTAGTTCATCCACGCTTACTTTTCCTTCCATAAGATCTCGTTCTAGTTCATATCGTAGTATAATATGTAAATTGTAGGTTAGTTCATCAGCTTCAACTCTAATTGCGGAAGGTCGTACATTGTTAATAGCATGAACAAATTCGTCAAGTTGAATATCTTCAAAAATTGCTCCTGTTATCTCTTTGAATCTATTAAAATAGAACTTCCAGAATTCCACACTTCTACCGATGATATTTTCATAGAATCTGGAGTTAGCTTCATGTATCCCCATTGAACAGTAGTTTCCAATAGGTTGATATCTCCACTCTTTTTTCAAATTCTGGTCATAACATGCGTGTCCAGATTCATGCATTGTAGCAAAGAAAGATGACGGAAAATAGTCTTCTAAATATCGAGTAGTTATTCTCACATCATCATAATTTCCAGTAGTAAAAGGATGAGCAGCTTCATCTAATCTCCCTCTTTCTAGATCATAATTTATAAGTGGAATAACATCTAAAGACAATTTTTTCTGTATCTCTATGGGACAATTTCTATTTAATATCTCTACTTTTGGTTGTTTAGAAGATTCTAAACATTTCTTGATTAAAGGTACAAGTGCTTCTTTTAATGGGGTGAATATTCTGTTATATTTTTCTCTATTCATTCCTGGTTCAAAATAATCTAACATTACATCATAGGGGTGTAAATCTGGATTCAGGTAATTTGCAAATTGCTTCCCCATGTCTAGAATTTTTTTCAAATAAGGTTTATACTCTTCATAATTATTCTCTTGTCTTGCCTTTTTCCAAATTTCGTGAGTAATGACTTGTTGTTTTGTGAATTCAGCTATAAACTCTGGGGGTATTTTAGTTACCCTATCATATTCTCTTTGCATAAGGTAAATATTTCTCTTTTCTTCATAGGTAAACTGTTCATATTCAGGACTTTCTTTAATTTCCTTAAGTAATTCGCCTATTCTTGGATCTGTAGCTCTTTCATGTTTCAATTTGTTTATAAAAGCCATTTGATTTCCTCGCTGTTCTACACCTTTTGGAGGCATAACGACTTGATTATCCCAGCCTAATAACATAGAAATCTGTTCGATGATTTGAATCTCTCTAAAAATAGAAAGTAGCTGTTCATATTTTTCTTTCATTTCTATCACAAATTTTTTTGATAAATTTTAATTGTTAGGTATTAAACTTTTGCAAATGTTAATAATTTTTAAAGAGAAAAAAATAAATTTAACTACATCCCATTTCAACTAATGTTAAAAATAGAGAAAGTAAATCCAGAAATTTGCATCAAATGCAAGAAATGTATAGATATCTGTCTAGTTAGGCTTTTTTCTGTTGAAAAGGATGAAAAAGGAAACAAAAGAATTGTTTTCTCTGACCCTTACAAATTTTGTTTTAGATGTGGTCACTGTTTAAGTATTTGCCCAACTAATGCAATAGAATATGCAGGTGCAGAGAAACCATTTGAATTTGATGAGATAAAAAATCCAGAAAAAATAATTGCTTTTGAAGATCTCATAAAAGTTATAAGAAGTAGAAGAACTCATAGATGCTTTTTGAATAAAGAAGTAGAAAAAGAGAAAATAGAGAAAGTTCTCGAAGCAATGCGTTATGCTCCTACTGCTAGCAATAGACAGAGACAAAGTTTCATAGTAATTACTAATAAAGAAGTAATAGCTGAATTTTCATCAAGAATCATGAATTTCTTCTTCAAACTAGCGATATTATTAAAGATCAGGTTTTTGCTTTATCCTTTTGTTCCTAAAGGATTAAGAAGAAGACTTATGAGTAAAAAAACAAAATTTCAATTGGAATCTTACAGAAAGCGTACTCTAGATGGAGAAGATCTAGTTTTTTATCATGCGCCTTGTGTAATTGTCCTTCATGCGCCAAGTTATTCTCAAATGTCTGCTAGTGATGGTGGGATAGCTCTAACACATGGAATGTTTGCTGCTCAATCATTAGGTTTAGGAACAGCGTGGATAGGTTTCGCCCAAGAATATTTGTGGAGAAATAAAAAATATAGAAAAAAACTAGGCATTCCTGATAGAAATAATTGTTATGGAGTACTAATACTAGGTTATCCCAAATACCATTTTGAGAGAGCTCCATCAAGAAGAGAACTAAAAGTCCAATGGATAGAATGAATAAATAACTTTTTTTACGTTTTTTTTATTTTTATTGCGAATTTTAATATTCAAGTAAAATTTATTAAATACAGATCAATGTTTTCTTGACAAAAATGACATTTTCAATTGTTGCCTATGATCCAAAAAATAAAGAGTGGGGAGTAGCAGTTCAATCAAAGTTCATAGCTGTTGGAGCTATAGTCCCGTTTGCAAAAGCGAATGTAGGAGCAATATCCACACAAGCTTATGCAAACACCAGTTATGAGTTGAAATTTTACTTAATTTCTTCAGGACTCTACCCAACCAGTCAACAAACATATCGAAAGTTGTGAGGACTGGGTTAAGAGAACATGAAAGACACAGTCTTAATTAAGTTCTCTAAGGGGTTCATCTCCTGATCCCGGGCACTCATGAATAACTTTTTTGTACAAAATTTTTAAATGTTAGGAAAAAGGGAGAAAGAGGGAGAAAGAAAGGAGAAAGAGAAGAAAAAATAAGGAAGGAATGGATAGATGAATGAAGAAATGAATAAATAAATGTAGGTTTTTATAGGAAAAAAGAGTAATGGTAAATAAGGAAAAAAGTAAATAAAGAAAGGAAAGAGTAAAGGGAGAAAGAAGAATGGGAGTAAAAATAAGGAAGGAATGGATGGAGAAAACGATAAGATTGACCTTACTCCCGAGTAGAAAAAAGCAGAAATATCTGAGAGATGCACAAGAAAAAGTAATAGATTTTGCCAATACCCTTATTCCATTCAAAAGAAGAGTAAAAACAAGGAAGGAATTCCATCACTTGGTTTATTATAGGTTTAAATATTTAGGTTTTCACAGTCAATTACAGGAGAATATTCAAAGAAGAGTCTATGCTACAAAGAAAGTAAGAAAATTTACTCAATTTCCTTTAGAATTTAACTTTCCTCGAAGTGGAAAACTAGCCCAGACAGAAAGAGGTAACCCTGTTCTTTCCCTTTCTCCTTTAAAGGAAAGGATAGCTATTCCTATTTTACAAGATGGGGGATGGAGAAGACTAAAAGAGTATGAACATAGAGGGTGGGAAGCACATAGTTGTAGAGTGTTCTATCACCGAAGAAAGAAGAAATGGGTTGTACATCTAAATATTAGAAAAGAACTTCCTCCTCCATCACAAGAAATAGAAGGAACAATAGGTGTAGATGTGGGAAGAAAAGTAGTTGCTGCAATAACACTCACCCACCCTTCTTTTCCACTAATAGAACGTTATTTAGGCAAAGATATTGTATGGAAACAGTATCAGTTTGTCAAAAGAAGAAGAAAACTGCGATCTTACAAAGATAAAGGAAGTAAAAAGGCACGGCGTGCATTAAAAAGATTAAAAATGAAAGAAAAAAATTATAACCAAACTCCTTGTGAGCAAATAGCTCACGAGATAGTCGATTTAGCATTAACTACTCGTTCTGCTATAGTTATAGAAAATATTAAAGGAATAAAGAAAAAGTGGAGAAAAAGTCACTCTTATGGAAGCAAAAGCGAGAAAAAAACTAAAAAAGTCAAGAAGTTACATTCTATTCGTCGAGAGTTAAACAGCTGGTCTTACAGTTATTTTCTCTCCTTTTTGACTTCTCTAGCTCAACAAAATCGTATCCCCGCTATTACTGTTGATCCTCATTACACCAGTCAGACTTGCTCCCGATGCGGTCGTATCTCCAAAAAATCTCGTGTTACTCGTGGTCTTTATCGTTGTGTTTCTTGCGGTTTTGAAGTCAACAGTGACCGTAACGCTTCTCGTAATATCTCATGGAAAGGTTTGTCTTCTCTCGGTTTATCTTTCTACAGTTCTTGGTCTTCCTCTTTCTCCTCTTTCTCCTCTTCTTCCTTTTCTTTTCCGCGTGAGAGGAAAAACTTTCTTTTTCCGGTTTCCGTGGTCGAGGAGCGCTCAACCTTCTCCAATGGCTCAATGACTGGACCTGGTTCTTCCATCCCTCGTCCTTGAGAGCAAGATTTGCGTACAAAAAATTTTGTACAAAAATTAAGTTGATAATGAAACTAATGTTTTTTTATTAAAAAATATTGCTCTTCATTTTGTTAAATATTCCAACAACAAAGAAGTCAAAGTAAATAAATGAAGAAAATCAAATAGGTATAACATCTAGTTTCATTGTATGAATCAAGTTTTTGACCTCTTTTCCTGCAGGAGAAGATAAAGGAATGTTGTTTACGTGTTTAACATAGATTGGAGTTTTTCCTTTTGGTTTCACTTTATATCTGAAATCATGAATTGATGAAATTATGTGCATTAACATATTTGAATCCTTAAATTCGGGAAGGGTTTCAATATTATGAATATATTCAATTCTCTGTTTTCTTCTGTAAATTACTAAAGCAACAGGTTTCCCATTTTGACAAATAATATCTCCGTACTCTGAAACAGTTGGTCTAGTAATTGCATTTCGAGATTGAAATCTCTTAAGAAGTTCATTCCTATATAATATTACGATTGGATCAGTCCTAGGAATGTATATTGTTTCAAACTTTCTTTTTTCATTAAAACTAGTGTCTTCTTGCTGGTGAAAAGCATAGATTAATTCTTCTATTTCAGAAGTTGTGAATTGTGTTTCTTTTATTTCTTCTATCCATCGTCCAGACCTTAATCCTCTAGAGGCAATCAAATCTTTGATATAAATTGTAATTTGCGTATTTGATAAACCTGTAAGATTTGCAAGTTGTGTTATGGTTAATGGTAAGTTTGTATTTAAGATTCTCCACAAAATTTCTATCCAAGCATCCCTTATTGAAGCTACTTGAATAATATTCTTGTTTTTAAAATAAGTTTCAGCGTCCATCCATATAGGTTTATTATTTGTTGATAATGTCTGAATTATTTCATTGGCTTTTTCAAGGTTTAATAGACTCGTTTGAATTAAAGGTTCTGTGAGATTAAGTTGATTTCTTATATTCTCTGTAGAGATACGCCTCTTCTGTTTAATTATTCTTAATATTCGTTGCTCGACTATACCTAATTGCGTTTTTCCTCTTATTTTTGAAAATAAGCTAAAATCAGATGTTTTAATTATTCCTCTGTAGAAATATCCAAACTTTCCTATTGTTAATTCTTTATCAATGATCAATTGGTTAATTAAATCTGTTTTACTTCTATCGGTCCGATTAAGTAAAGAAATTCTGGGGAGTGGTAATCCTAATTTTTTTACCTCTGTAAGTATTTCTTGCTTGTTACTGAACTGCTTTTCTAAACTCTGAGATTGAAGATCAAAAAGAAGAGGGAATAAACTGTTTAAAGGATATTGTGAACTATATTCGTTTACTTGACTTTTAGAAAGATTTAAAGAATGGATAAAGCCATAATTTGTTTTAATATATCCTCTATCCAAGAGTATCTTTGCAAAGTTACTTGACTGCTCTTTTACTTTATCAGAATATAATTCTGGTAAGATAGCTTTTTTTCCTCTATTTTCTGCATATTCTCGAATTTGGTTAAATAGCTCTTCTTGTAATTCTTCATGAGAATCAGAAATTCTGACGTTTTTTACAGTAAGTTCTGCTCCTATTAGTTGATAATCAAACGATAGTACAGGAAAACCCAATAAGAAAATAGTCACCTTTCTAATCTCTTCTAGAGGACAGAAATCCGAAAATTTCCAGTATTTAAGATAAGGGTCGCTTAAAGGAAGTATGGAATATTCCTTTTTTTGTGTTATACTTTTTGATTTTTTGAACTTCTTAAAGAATTCTAACTCTTCAGTAACAATGAACGATTCATAACTCGAATTTTCAATAAATTGTCCTTTAATTATTTTTTTAGTTTCAAGCAATTCTATTAAACTTGTAGCTACTTTTGCTCCTGGTATTTCTAAAATATTCATAATTTGAGGGACTGTAATAGGTCCAAAATATCTAATTGTTTTAAAGATGAGTTTTTGTATAGATGAACTTCTACTAAGGAAAGATTTTTCTAAATATGTTTGTACATCAAATACTTTCCACTGTTCACCATTGTAATGCATTAAAATATGGAAACTAGACCTTAATTCATTAAGTATTTCCATTACTTCCTCTCTTTTAAGAATAAAATTTCGTATAATTTGATCTCTTGTTGTCTCCTTTTCTGATTGAATAAAAGATAGTACCTCTCTTGTTCTAGGATTTCTATAATTTATTTCCTTCTGTTTTTGAATTTTAAGAAACAGTGGCACAAATTCTTCATTAACAAAAGTTAATTTGTCAGAAATAAAAGGAGCTTGAAGAAGAATATTTTTCTGTAGTAGAGAATCAAGCAAACTACTTGAATAAGATCTCATTCTAGCATGTAGTGATTCTGGTTCTTGAAAGTAGAGCACACTCTTAGTGATTGCTATTGCATGACTATAATTAATGCCCTTATATTCTGTTATTAAACTCTGTTTCTGAGCTAAATAACTTGCAAGTTCGAAGATATTTAAACTTGTTATATCCATTTAAATCACTAATGCAGTTAAATTATAATCATTTACCCGTTCAATAACTAACCCTTCAGCATCCTTAAAACCAAAAGCATGTATCGTTTCAAGCGCGTTGATTATATAGTTATAATTCTTGACATCATTTATCCAAGGGGCTAAAATAACATTTGATAGAACAAGTTTTTTCTTCTTTATTTTTTCACCAACTATCTGAGCTGCTATATTATTAGATAATAAAATAATAAAATTGTTGCTAGTCTTGTCAAATTGGCTGGGAAAGAAGTCTGATAGAACAAATTGTCCTTTATCTTTAGGAGCTAATATAAAAAGAGTTGACTTTGTATCTGATTGTAAAATTGGTTGTTTACGATATTCTTGTTCGAAATTTATTAATTGTTCATGGTTTGACTTTGTCATGTAATATAGTTGAAGATTATCTTCAATAAATCGACCAGAAATTATTTTCTCGCTAGAAACGAGTCTGGTGAGTGCATCTTTTATTCTTGCTTTTGTTAAAACTCCTGGGATCTCAATTAAATTAATTAGTTGCTCTTCATTAATTAAGCCTAAAGATTCCACTACAGAGTAGATATACTCTGTAATTATCGTCATTCGTTCTCTACTTTCCTCGTTAATTTTTAATGATAAATCCTTGTATGAAATTGTTTGGCCGCTTGAATCTATTGTTTTTGCAGAAATCAGACAATTTTCCATTAATGAGGTTAAAATTGATCGAAGATTCTGTGCAGTAACCTGCATTTGTCCCATTAAGTCTGAGAGTGTTTGATAACCTTTCATTATTAGTTTATGTACTTGCTTATGTTTCTCCGTTATTTTCTTTCTTTTTCTCAAACCCGCTTTTTTGTATTTGATAAACTCTTCAGAGTAAAAAACCCCATTTAGCATGAAAATAGTATCTTCTTCTAACAATTTGTTGAGCATGAAACTGATTATTGAAGGATTGCTATCTGGAAAACGAGATAATATTTCATTGAATGATATTTCTCCAAATTTTGTAACTAGCTTTACCAAAGAGTTATAGTCTAGAGGAGAAGAAGGAGAAGATAGAGATAGTTTCTTAAGAAGGAATTTTTTGATAACATCTTGACTAAATCGTCTGGTAGTAGTTTCTCCCCCTATTAGAATCCCTTTAACTAGCTGATATCCTGCTTTTACAAATACATCCTTTATCAGCTCATTTTGTTTAGACAGTATTGGTTTACCATTGATGTCTTCGATTTGAACTGTTAGAACACGATGAATACTGCGAGTATAGTTAATTAGTTCTATTGCAATTTTTTGAAGAACAATAAAGTCAAACATTATTTCGTTTCCTATTCTAAGATCATAAATCTGAAGATACCTTCCTTTAAAAAGTCTATATTCAACTGAACCAACTGGATTTCCGTTGAATAAAATAGGGTCAACCTTTCCTTCTCCATATGTATCTCTAAGATGCAATCTTAATCCTAGTTTTGTGAAAGGGTCATCTCGAGGAATAAAGACTATTTCATCTATTGGAAATAGAGTTGAGTAAATTAGTTTCTTTTTGAGTTCAGGTAATAACAGACTTCTTTCATGAGAAATGTAAAACATAGTTTTTCTTTCGCTTAAAGGCTTTTCTACTATTTTTCCTTTTTCAAGAAGTTTCTTGATTGTTTTCTCGACCTCTGAGTACTTAAAAGCAGAAATTTGTGTCAAACGAAGTAAGTCTATTGGTCCAGTTGACTTAATGATTTGGTGTATTATGAACTCTAAGCTTTCTTCATAGGATGGGAGTTCATTCATTTTTAGATATCTTGATGAAATGTCATAGATATTCGCTTGAAAATAGGCGTTTTCATAACTGCTTGATATTAGTGGTTTCCTACATAAATACAGTGTTTTATCCAAAATCGCAATACTCTCTCTTACAAGTCCTTCATCTAACCCTGCGTATTCAACGATATCAGATTTGCTTAATGGCCCAAATTTAGTGATTGTATCTAATATTAACTCTTCAACATGGGATAATTTGAACTCTTGGTGATAAGCAACATAATAATATTTAAACAAGCGACTAGTAACATATGCCACTCTGTTGTAGCTAAATCTTCCTTGAATGATTTTATTTTCTTGGGCTAATTGTTCAAAGTCTTCCTTGCTAAAATTGTTTATTCTAATAACGAGAGAATTTATATCTTCAATATAACCAAAAAAATCAATTAAATCAAGAATTTTTTCTTTTGCATCAGTTGTTGTTAGTTGAACATTTCTAAAATTATGGATCAGAAAATAGTAGTGTAAAGCATTTAACTCTTCTGGTGTGAAAAATAAAGCATCTTCTCTAGTACTTAAGTTTCTTAAAAGTTCTCTATCTTCAACTCGGAGGTATTGTTCTCCTAAAAAGTACTCGGTTATTCTTCCGCTTAAAACAAGGTTCTGTTGCTCTAGTTCAGTTAAACTTCTTCTTATTTTTTCGTTGCTTAATTGCAAATAATTAGCAATAACTGAAATTGTGGAAGGTCCATGATTTTTTAAGTATCTCAATATTACTTTCTTTAAACATTCTTCGGGGTCTAACAAAGAAGCTTGTTTTAATAAGAATTTTGAAACAACTCGTTTACTTATATCGTATTTATGTCTTAATTTTCCTCTATAATAATGAATGTTAACTCTCATTATGTGAAAAGAGCGTTCAAGTTTTCCTAACTCAATTTTTAACTCTTCATCGTTTAAATTTAATTTTTCTTTTAATTCATTTTCAGATAGAGGTCCATTTTTCTCAAGTAAAGAAAGCAGTGCTTTATCTTTTTCAGTTAAATCTGCAGAAATCACATAAATGTTCCAGAACAGAGGAAAATCAGAAATGTGTATTGTTCTATACATTCCTGCTCCTAAAGGAATAACAACCACATGTTTTTTTTCTATTAATTCAAATACCCATGAACGGACTTGTGATACATCTGAAATTGATAAATGGTAAACACTTGGATTCTCTTCAGTTAATGTATTGATTGGTGCAAGGTTTTTAATCGCCCTTTCTAAATGTTGAATCGAGGAAATAGGAAGGTTTCTATCTTTATAGCTTCGAGTATTAAATATTTGTTCAACAAGTTCTTTTTTAAATAATGTCTCTTTTATAGACGCTTTATCAAAAACCTTAGATAAGACTAAACTATGTAATTCTCTTAATAGAGCTGTTCTATCTGAAATTTGAACGATATCAGCGGAGCCCAGAAGAACTATACCGTGAGCAAAGGGGCTTGGAATATCAGAAAGAGGAGTAACAATAAAATTCATCTCTCCTGCTTCAATTCTTCTTAAAACTCTCAAAGCATTTGTTAAGTCCATATAATCTTTTAATATTTCTCTATATGTTTCCTTTATTACACAGAAATCTTCTTTTTCTTTAATTGTAGAAAGTATCCTTTTTGCATAAAGAGTTTGTCTAGAAACTGGTACAGATCTATTTCCAGAATGTCTTAATATCATAAATGCTCTATTTGCCACATGTCTAAACCTTAATTGAAATAATTCAGAGTTTACAACTGCTTTTTTAACTAAATAAGTAAGATTCTCTGAGTTAACTAATTCAGTTATTTCATTTATATCAATCATTTTTCCTGCTGGAAGAGTTAAAAGAAAGCCATTATCATTTACAGCTGAAGCTATGTCTGTATCTATTTTTTTCCCCAATGCAAAAGCAAAAGCTTTTGAAAGAGCGTCATTCACCCTTCTTCCTGCATAAGAATGAAATATGATATTTAATCTACTTTTAGGGTCAACATATGATTCAATTAATATAGTGTCATGTGTAGGGACAAGATTCAGAAAATCCAGTTGTTCTTTGATGTATTCAACTATAGTTTCTGCAATAACTTCATCAACATTAAATGAGCGTAATATCCACTCTGTAGTATCTTTATCGTTATTTTTTATTTTATCTGCAAGAACTTTTATGAAACGTCCAATTTGTTGAGAAAGCTCAAATGAACGAGGAAGCTCTTCACCAACCCACGAAGGGACTGTAGGTCTCTTTCCAAAGGCATCAGCCACAATTACCCTCGATCCTACTGTTCGCTTGAATTGATAAGTATGACTGCCTAAAATAAAAATATCTCCAGGGTTTAATCTCTCTACAAACTTTTCTGATAAAACTCCTAAACGGGTTCTATATGTTTCTAGTTCAACAAAATAGTCAGCATTCTCAGGAATAGTTCCTAGATTTAGATAAAAAACTATCCTTGTATTTTTCTTCTTGCTAAATGCTTTTTCTTTTTCATCATACCAAATTTTTCTATATACCTTCCGTTCTTCTAAATCGAAGTAATGCCCACCTAAATACTTTATCACATCTAAATAATCTTGATAACTTAAATTTCGGAAATTGTATGAACACTTTATCATTTTGAAAGCTTCATCAACATTCCATCTTTTGATAATAGATATGCCAACAATGAACTGTGCTAATACATCTAAACAGTTTTCTGGAATCTGAACTTTGTCAATGTCATTTGCATAAGCTGATTTGTTAAGAACTGCACATTCAATTGCATCATCTCTGTCTGTTACTATTAATCTTCCTTTGGCAACTCGATCTAAAGAATGCCCGCTTCTTCCGACTCTTTGAAGATATTTAGCAACAGATTTTGGAGAACCTATCTGTGAAACTAAATCAACACTACCTATATCTATTCCAAGTTCTAACGAAGTAGAAGAAACTGCTGCTAATAGCTCGTTATTTTTTAATTTATCTTCCACATCTAGTCTGCTTTCACGAGAAATACTAGAATGATGTACAGCTATTTTGGAACTATAGTCATGTCCTAAATATTCTTTAAGCTTAAAAGCTACATTCTCTGCACCTCTTCTCGTATTTGTGAAAATAATAGATGTTTCATGCTCCAAAATTAAATCAGAAAGAACAGCATACATACTCTGTTGGATTTCTACGTATGGAGTATGAAGAAGATCTTTTACTGGACTAATGGTTTTCAAATCAAATTTACGAGAGGAAGGTAAATTTGCAATTGCACAATCACGTTCTTTTCCTTCTGGATCTACACCAACTAGAAATCTTGCTATTTCTTCGATAGGTGCTTGAGTAGCACTTAAACCTATTCTTGTAAAATCATTTTGCGCTAATTCATTTGTTAGATACTCAACAAATAATGAAAGAAGTACTCCTCTTTTATTATTTGCAAGTTCGTGTATTTCATCAAGAATGAACCAACGAATATTTTTAAGGTGTTCAGAAAATTTCGGAGAAGTTAAGATTAAACCTAAACTCTCTGGAGTTGTAATTAAAATATGAGGAGGTTTTTTTCTCATCTGATTCCTTGCAGATTGCGATGTATCTCCTGTTCGAACTTCCACTCTTATTTTAGGGGTACTTATCCCCTTCGAAGCTGCTAAGTCTTGAATTCCTTGAAGCGGCTCCTCTAAATTCTTCTTAATATCATTACTTAAAGCTTTAAGAGGACTAATATATAAAACATAAATTTGCTCCTTCAATTCTCCTTGTTTAGCTAGTAGAAAGAGCTCGTTAATAGAAGCCAAAAAAGCAGCAAAGGTTTTTCCTGAACCTGTAGAACTGAAAATTAGAGTATTTTGCTTATTGTGAATAGATGGAATAGCATAGAGCTGAGGAGGGGTAAATCCTAAAGGAAATCGAGTAGAAAACCATTCTTTTACAATCTCATCTAAGAAAGAAAAAATGTGTTCTGGAGAGGAAGGTTCAAGCAAATAAGTTATCATTATCTTAATTTCAACTAAAGAAAATAGTATAAAAACCTCTTTCTATCTGTGAAGTTGAGATTTAGACGTATTTCTTTTTTAAAGCAAATTTGTATTTCATTAAATATCCGCCCGTGTTCTTTATATTCATGGGGTCAATAAACGTAGTCGAACTTTTGTGTGCAAAAGAATCATCAATTATTCTTTTATCTAAATAATCTCTATAACCTATTTTACCATTTTTTTGTAACTCTCTTATTTCAGGTGGAAATGCTTGCGGTTCATGATATGATTTTGACTTAACATGGTTAAACAACAATTCATTCTCTAAGGTGTCTACAGAATGTGTTATTAACGAAATAGAAGCATTAGGAACTAAACATTTATACAATAAATCAGTTATTTTTTTCTGTTTTGAGACCATTTTTCTTAAGGTTGAGAAATTGAGATTAGATGAAAAGGTAGGTAAAACAGCTGTTCTTGAATTTTGTAATTCAAGATAGACAGAGGTATACTTAATTGTATGAACATCTTGAATGAAACTTAGAAATGGAGCACTAATAACTCTTATAGCTTTTGTTTTTACTCTTTTTATTTGCCGCTGAATTGCCCGAAGGTGGTTTCTATTTTGTGCTACTACAGTGATTGGAATCTTGTTGTTTGTCCTTTCTGCAATATAAAGAGCTGCATCTCCCTTGTCTACAGATAAAACCAAAATATTATCATTGTTCTCGAAGTACATAGATTTTACTCCAAAAATTTGAGTTGGAGTAAGAATGTTGTAGAAACCTTTTCTATAATAACTTAATTCCGTAATAGGTGGCTCAAAACCCCAAGATTTAACTACTTTTGCAACAATATTTAATTTCAAAGTTGGGATTTCCTTGCTACTTACTTCAGATTTTGCAATAGCGATTAAATTGTTTGCAGCGTCTCTAATCTCAACATTTTCGCCTTTTTCAAGAAATTCATATCCTGTTACTCCGTAAGAAAAAACTTCACGCCCCATAGCTATGCTTTGTGCAGACTCTCTGTCTACCTTTATAACAGGATACTTCTTGTTATAGTTGCTAAGATCAAATTGATTAACTTTTACTTCTAAAATATCATCAAACAGGGGGTTCTTTGCAACATCAAATTCTAATCCTTCAAAAATATCAAATAAGGAATCAATATCTATTTTACTGGTGTTAACTTGAACCCAGAGCGAAGAATAAGGAGATTTAAAAAATTGCAAGAATTGTTCAGTTTTTTCTTTCCCAAAATCTTCAATCCAATGCTTGATTAAACTTGGTTTGTAATGATATTTTTTAGAAATTAGACTAATCTCTTTTTCCAGTTCAGTTTTTTCTTCGCTCATTTTGCTATTTTGGACATCTATTAGGTCTCTTTTTAATCATTTTTACTTTAGAGAAAAAATAAATTTAATGATTTTATTATGATTTAAACCATCTTTTTAATTTTGGTTTCCTTTACAACAAAATTTTAAAACTATAAAAGAGAAAATAAATCAAGGAATAATAGAAATATATTAATTAATTTGTAAATATAAAATAGAAGTAAATATTATAAAAAACTGAGATAAGCAAAAAAATTATAAAAGGAAAAAATTACCACAAAATAGCGGAAAGGAAAAAGTATGAGCATGATTGGTTCTTTCTCAACTTGGTTGCGGTCTAGATTAAAAAAAGAGCATAAAGCTAAAATTTTAATTTTAGGTCTAGATGCAGCTGGTAAAACTACTTTAACAAGGTATATGCGTTTTGGTAAATTCAATGAAAATATGGCTCCCACAATAGGCCAAAACATTGAGTCTTTTGAATTTGAAGGATGGACTCTCACAACTATTGATGTAGCTGGGCAAGCTCACTTTAGGTTTTTATGGGAGGCTCACTATCCTGGTACAGAAGCAGTAATTTTTGTCATTGATTCGGCAGATATTGAAAGGTTACCAGAAGCTCGTGATGTTTTAAAGACTCATGTTATGAACAATCCATATATGGAATCCGTTCCAATTTTGATTTTGGCTAATAAACAAGATCTCCCGGGAGCAGTAGAGGCGCCTTTACTTATACAAATGTTGGGACTACATTTAGATTTGAAAGATCGAACATTCGCAGTTTTTGACTGTAGTGTATTACATGGTAAGGGTGTCAAAGAGGCCTTTATTTGGCTCATAAATGAATTAGAATCCAAAAAATACAGTTAATTTTTCCTATTATTCTTTTTTAATTCTTACAATTCAAAAAAGATTGTTCTTTATTTAGTCAACTGTTTTTTCCATTCCATTATTAAAGCAGCTTCTCCATCGCGGTAATAGTTTTCTACTTGTCTTTTAAAATTATAATTTAGCTTCTTGTATAATTCAATAGCAGGATGATTTGATTTTCTTACTTCTAGGTATATTGTTGTAATTCCTTTATTTATCATCCTTTTCATTACAAATTTCATTAATTTATAACCTACATTTTTTCTTCTAAATTCAGGCAAAACAGCAATAGAGATAATATGTCCTTTAAGATTTGGTATTCCAATAAGTGAGACAAAAGTCTTTTCTATCCTAGAAAGAACATAACCTATAATTTCCTCCTCTTCAATGGCTACAGCACAAGCTTCTGCATAATTAGACAAAATATGGTAGAAGAAATCAAATGAATAGTTTTCAGGTAAACAGAGTTTGTTTATTTTCATTATTTGTTTAATGTCGGAAATCTCAGCTTGCCTTATTAGAAGTGTTGATGACATTAAATTGATTTCTATCAATAGATATAAAAATTTTCCACTAAAACTAATAAAAATAGTTGTTTAGTTTGGGCTTTTACGTTAAGTTTTTTATAATTTTATAATAAAGAAGATTTTTGTCAATATTTTTCTATAAAATAGCACCATAGTTTTAAACCCATTTATCTAAACATTTTTAAGAGATTAAAAATGATGAAAATTGTAATCTAATTTAAGCAGTTGGAGTTTTTATCATGACTAACGAACTAAATGATAAACAAGATGAATTAGAGATTATCTCTGATAAAGTTGTTGTAGGGCCTGACAGATTAACTCGTTTTGAACGTGCAAGAATAATTGGCGCAAGAGCCTTACAATTAAGTATGGGTGCCCCAGTTCTTTTAAATTTAAAAATTACTGATACAAAATCTCCAATTGTTATTGCTGAATTAGAGTTAAGAGCGAAAATACTTCCAATAAGTATTCGTAGAGAATTTCCAAACAAAACGTATCAAATTATCCCTATTCAAAAATTGAGGGATATACAAGCAATACGTGAAATCTAGTTTCAAATTGGAACTAATCAAAACAAATAAAAAGCTATACTAAAGCAAACATACAAGAGAGGATAATTATGGTAAAAATACCCACAAAAATGTCAAAATATTGCCCTAATTGTAAAAAACATGTGGAAATGAAAGTTAAACAAGAGAAGTCAGCTAGAAGAGGAGGAGGATTTGGAGCTACTGCTAGAAAAGAGAAAATACGAAGACGTGGATATGGAAATCTTGGTAAGTACAGTAAAAGAGCAGTAACCCAAACAAAAATGGCATCAAAAACTTCTAAGAAAGTAGATCTTCGTCTTACTTGTCCTGAATGCAAGAAAATTTGGGTTTTAAGCTATCCTCGTACTAAAAGAACAGAATTTGTTAAAGTATAATTCTTATTCTTTGATTATTCTTCTATTTTTAGGCTATTTTTTATTTTACTATAAATTTGATTCTCTAAAAATATAGACAATCATTTACTGACATCCTCTCACTCTAAAGCATGGGAGGTTCCTACTGCAAAGAGTAGAGGACGTGCCACCGCCCCGTTAATGACTCCCGCAAGGTGTTCACCTTGAGCGAGCCTTATATTCACACAACCAACAGCGTCTCTATGGGCCTCTAAACCGCAATTCAAGCACTTAAATAACCTTTTTCTTTTGACTATATGCCTTGAACTACATCTAGGACATAATGAGGAGGTAAAAGATTCATCTACAACGATTACACGTAAACCGTATTCTTCTGCTTTATTTTTGATTCTTTGAGTTAAATAGTTGTGACTCCAGAAGTTGTGGACTATAGTATTAGCTTTTTTTCCTTTGTTATTATTGTCTCTTATACTTATTAAATCTCCTATTATAATTTCTGAAATACCTTTAAGCCAACACATATGAACAAATCTGCTAACAACAGTATTTACTGCATGCCTGAACCTTCTCTTACGCTTTCTATATAATAGTCTGAGTTGTCTGGAAGTGTGCTTGTTATTGTTTTCTTTTAACATAGACTGATATTTAGCTATCTTTTTAGTCCAGTACCACCAATCTGCTAACAAGGAGTTCCCTTTGTATCCGAATATTTCTCCATCAATTTCCTCCATTATCAGAACTCTTGCTCCAAGATCACAATACGCCTTTTTATTTCCTAATGGTTGATGTAGAGGTTGAACCTTTACAGGCTGGAAAGCATACCATGATCTGTTCAGTTCATCGAATATTATCTCTAGACGTCCTTGTTTTCCTTTCCATCTATTTTTTCCTTTCCATCTAATATTAAGTCCAAAGGGTAACTTTAACATATCTCCTCCTAATTTATAACAGTCACACCTAATGAAAATTCTCAAAATTCTTCTATTTGTCCTCCTATCTTTCCAGTATCCTGGAGGTTTAATCTTCTTTATATGATGTGGAAGCTCACCTTTCTTTTTTTTCTTTAGAAGAGCAAAGAACGATTTCCAAGCTTCATTGTTTTTCCTTATTATTTGCTGAGCTGTTGCTGAACCCACCAATTTTTTGTATTTATTGTATTCTTCATCCGTCTTCCAGTTCATCTCACCCGAAAAAAAAGATTGCCTCCTCTTGTAGTTGATTTTATTCCACATACTGGAGCAGTTATCAGCTAACTCTACCAGGTTTTTATCCTGCTCTTTAGTAGGTTCAAGTTTAAACGTGTTAGTTCTTCTCACACTTTATCTCTCTCCTTAGCTCATCTTTTTTTGTTTGAATAATGAGAACAGATTGATACATCACCTTTTATTGTTTTCCTCTTGTTCTTCTTACTTGTTATGTTCTTTTTTATCACATTTTAATTTTTACTTAAGTGTCTTTAACTCTTCCGTAATTCATCTCAACCCTGAATGGAATGAGCATTCTTGCTTATACTTTTTGAAATAGTAATACTTATTATTATTATTGTAGACCGCAACAAAACAGAGAATCTTCTGGAAACAGAGGAGGTAAAAAAATGGGTATGCTTTACGAATATGAAGCTAAAGAATTGTTTAGAAAGCACGGGATTCCAACTCCCGCTAATAAATTATATGAAAACAAAGAAAGTATTGATGAATTTGTAAAAGAAATTAATCAAAAAACGTTTATGGCAAAAGGTCAAGCTCTTGCTGGAGGAAGAGGAAAGGCTGGGTTGATAAAGAAAGTTTCTGCTGAAGAAGCTGAAGATTATATCAAAAGTATAATCGGCAAAGATCATAAAGGAAAGCCCATTCAGCAAGTAATGTTAGAAGAACCTATGACAATTGCAAAAGAATATTATCTTGCAATTATGATAAATAATGCAACAGGAAATTATCATGTTCTTTCTTCTAGCATGGGTGGTGTTGATATCGAGTCAGTTGCAAAAGAGCATCCTGAAGCTATTTTTAGACAAGATTTACCTATCGATTTTGAACCTCTACCTTATCAATTTGTAGATTTAGGTAAAAAATTAGGTTTTCAAGGTCGTGTATTGAATCAATTTACTAATATTATGGTAAAAATGTTCTCAATGGCAATTAGTAAAGATTTAACCTTAGTTGAAATCAATCCACTTATCCTTACAGAAGACAATAAACTTATTGCTGCAGATGCTAAAGTTGTCGTAGATAAAAATGCCTATTATAGAAACAAGGATCTAGCACAACTAAAATCACAGATTGACCAATATACAGAACTTGAACTTGAAGCAACTGAAGCAGGAATATCTTATGTTGAACTAGATGGAGAAATAGGTATTATCGCTTGTGGTGCAGGATTATCCATGGCAACTTGTGACTTGTTAGAATACTATGGTAGCTCTCCTGCTAACTTCCTTGATGTAGGTGGTGGAGCAGATAGAGAAAAGGTCCATAAAGCTTTAGACATCTTATCTCGAGAAAAAATAAAAGGTATTTTTATCAACGTTTTTGGCGGTATAACTCGTTGTGATGAAGTTGCTCATGGAATCATAAGTGCCAAAGAAGAATTGAACATAGATGTCCCGATGGTCATTCGATTGATAGGAACAAATGACAAAGAAGGAATAAAAATATTGGAAGAAAACGGTTTTCATGCTTTTGGCGAAATGAAGCCTGCAGCCAAGAAAATAGTTGAACTTATTAAAGGAGGAAATTAAGATGGCAATATTATTAGATGAAAATACAAAAGTAATTGTTCAAGGTATAACAGGAAAACAAGGAAGCTTTCATGCTAAATCAATGATCGATTATGGAACAAAAGTTGTTGCTGGTGTAACTCCTGGGAAAGGAGGAGAAGAAGTACATGGAGTACCTGTATTTGATAGTGTAAAAGAAGCTGTTGAAGCAACAAATGCAGAAGCTTCAGTTATTTTTGTTCCTGCACCTTTTGTTTATTCTGCAGCAATGGAAGCTATAGATGCTGGGATAAAACTTCTAGTAATAATTACTGAAGGAGTACCAGTAAAAGATTCAGCCAGAATACGCAAGAAATGCAAGGAAGCAAATGTTCAACTTATAGGTCCAAATTGCCCTGGATTAATAACTCCAGGAAAAAGCAAAATAGGTATTATTCCTGGTCAAATTTGTATGCCAGGTAATGTTGGAATTGTAAGTAGAAGCGGAACTTTAACATATGAAATCATTCAAAATCTTACTCTCAATGGATTAGGGCAAAGTACATGTGTTGGTTTAGGAGGAGATCCAGTTCATGGTATCGACTTCACCGAGGCTCTTGAAATGTTTGAAAATGATGAACAAACTGAACATATTATTTTGGTAGGAGAAATCGGTGGTACGGGAGAACAAGAAGCTGCAGAGCTAATAAAAGAGAAAATAACTAAACCTGTTTATGCTTTTATTGCAGGAAACGGAAGCTGGGTCAAACCTGGAAAACAAATGGGACATGCAGGCGCTATTGTCCAAGGAGAATCAGGAACTGCAAAAGCAAAAATGGAAATTCTCTCAAAAGCTGGAGTAGTAACTGTTCGTACTCCTCAAGAAATACCTGAAAAAATTAAAGAAAAGAGTAATTAAATCTCTTTTTCAATCTCTTTTTTACTCATTAAAGGTTTTTTCAAAACTGTAGGGCGTATCTTGTCCAAAACGAAGGTGTATTGAATAGGAAATTGAAATAGTAAAAGGTTGTGTAACATTAAAGTCTGTAGTAGGAACAATGAATGATCCTCCAATTGTTAATTCTCCCTCTTTTTGATAGAATGAGTACCAGTACATGTAAGATAATTCTTTACCGTTTTGAATTAGTGTACAATTGAAGTTTTTTAACACTTTGTTCCATGTTCCATCGTGTAAAAAGTATATCTTGTAAGCAATAAAGTAAATTTCACCATTGTCGTATTCTTGAATTTGGAAAAGAGAGACATCTTTGATTCCTGTATCTATGCTACGATTGCTTATTATTGCGTCCAATATTGGAATAAGAATAATCAAAGAAATAATGATTGACACTGACAGAATAATCTTTGTTCTGGATCTTTTATCCCTAAAAATATTAACAACTTTATCTTTGGTTTTTCTTGGTAGTTGTTGTAAGTTTTTAACTATTTTGTCTTTAACATTTGTTTTTTCTTTTTTTGTTATTTCTTCTTCATTTTTTTCTTCTTTCTTTTCTTTCTTTTCTTTATCTTCTTCTGGGCTTAATATTAAGTAGATTAAGGTTACAATCAAGAATCCAATAACTAGGTATTGAACAAAAGGATAGGTGCTTAGCCATAATCTCAGATAACCAATTTTTGGAATTAAAAACACCGTTTTTCCAAGTATCGCATTGTAAGGAATTAATGTTGATGAAATGTTGTAAGAATCAACATAATTATTGCTATCCGGATTGTCTCCGCTAACTCGATAATAATATTCCACTCCTTCATCAGTAGAAATTTTAGTAATATTGATTACTCTATGGATTATAAGCAACTTTTGTGAATCAGGAATATTAGGGTTGAGATTACTACGATAAACTATAACATCTCCCATATGAATATTCTCGGGTTTTACCTTAACTATAAGAAACATGTCTCCTTGATCGTAAGTTGGCCACATACTTGAATGGGGGCCATTTTCAATAACAACAAGTGAAGTTCCAAGTAATCCTCCTGTAAGCATTTTAAGTATGACAAATAAAATTACAGCTATAATGATAAATGAAAAGACCTCTTTCCACTTAATTTTGGATAAATATTTGGAGATTGACTGAGACATTGATTGATGGAAGTGGTTGTTATTTTTAAATATTTACTTTTTTATAGGAAAACACTTAAGCGCGTTTTATAATTGAAATATATGATGTTTAAGCAGATTGCAGCAGATATTGCTGAAATTAAATGGGAATATAAAGATAATACCCTATTCTTAGAGATAAAGGGATATTTGAGGAGCGCAGGTTATTCTCTACGTGAACCTAAAGTTAAATTTAATGAAAAAGAAAGAAAAATATCTATATCTCTTACGACCCAAAAAACAGAAAATATCATCTCTACTCAAGCACTAGTTCCTTTTACTAAGAAAATTGAATTTTCCATTTCGTCTAAAGGTACCTGGCAAGTTTTCTGTAACGGTAAAGCAATAACTATTGATATCTAAATCTTTTTTTATTTGTTTTTCAACCATTCATTTTTCTCTTAACACATCAAAAATTTTTTTCTGTCACACAAAAGTTTAATTATATCTTTTTTGTCGGTTATTGTATGAGTACAAATGCAGAGGATTCTCTTTATTTATTATCGAGAGAATACTTAAAAAGATATGGAACAATAATTGATGATCTTTCAAAAATTGAAGGATTAAAACGAAGTGCTATAAAATTCCTAGTTAAAATAAAGAATCACTTATTAGGAGTTTGGGTTCTGGATTGGAAAAGAAATGTTGGGACTGATAAAATTATTCACATTGAACGATTAATTCAAAGATCAAATTTAAGTGGTGGATTTATTATCACTAATAAATTTTCATCAAATGCAAGAGAACTTGCAGAACAGACTGACAGCCTAATTTTGATAGAAAAATCTGAAATCTTATATCATTCAAAAGGTTCTTTTTAACATCTATTATTTATATAATATTTTTTACTTAGACTGTGTCTTTGGCTCACTTTTTAAACAAAAGATATAATAAGACTATCGCTACTTTTTTAAATTATAAATTCTTAATATTTTTAGAAACTCATAAAAGTGATTAATATGATGAAAAAAAGAGGTGTTTCTCCAGTAATTGCAACAGTTTTGCTGATTGCTCTAGTAACAGCTGCTGCAGCTATTGTATTTTTGGTAGTTTTACCAATGGTTCAGAATCCTGGTGCTCAGGCATTAATTACTCCTCCATCAGGAGCTATTGACAATGGAAATGGTACTATGACTTTTAACTTCCAGATTAAAGCAACAGGGGGAGACATTACCGTCTCTAGTGTAGCTGTATCTCCAACAGTAGCCAGTCTTGATTATACTACTCCAACAATAAGTGCTGAAACAACTCAAACTGTTCAAGTTTGGGGAGAATTCACAGATAATACAGTATATACATTTACATTTACATTTACATCTGGAGATAGTTCATTCACAGAAACAGTAGAAGTAACAGCTTAGAACAGTTTTTCTTTTTCTTATTTTTTATTTTAAATTTATTTTTAGAGATTTGCTTATATTTATAACCTATAATGTTTACACTTATACGAGAGTAATGGAAAGCGCTGCTAAGTTGTTATTTCAATCTATTAGTTCTGTTTATAATTCAACAATTAGCAGTAGTGCGCTTCAATCTCAAATCTGTTTTAAACCTCTAAATATGCCTAGTTATTATTATGGGATACGTTTAAACGATTCTATTATACCAGACAGGTTAATTATTCGAATTGCAGAAAATAAAAAAGAAGTTTTTGTGGACTTGTTATGGCTGGTAAATTCTCCTAATTTTGTAATTCAAAATTGTGCTCTATTTTCTTATATGAAAAAGAAAATTACATGCTCTTCGAATTCAAGAGAAATCAAATCATTATTAGAACATGATGCTTCGATAACTGCTTGTTATGACGATCTTATAAACGTAGATGGAGCATTTCAGAAAGTGCTTATAGGTTCTAAATATTGTTATTTCCAAAAGGTTTTTGACGAAATTGGTGTTGAACAAGATAGAATTCCAACACCGTCATTTGCTATCTCTAGAAGCATTTTAAAGAAAAAAGAATTAAATAATCCTCGTTATAAAGATCTTGCAATTAACTCCTTCATTGCAATAATTGACATTGTCCAACGCTCTTTTGAACTATTGAGCTCTCAAAGAAAAGAGAAGAAAAATGTTAATGAGATGTATTGTGTTCGTTGTGGGTATAAGATTCCTCCTTCCTCCTATTTTTGCCCTTTCTGTGGGTCGAAACAGTAGTTTATTGGTAATCGTTCTTTTCCTTGATTCTAACCTTTTTTCTTCAATAAAAACCACTACACGAAAAGAAGATGGACAATAAGCCTTATTTATAAGAGATTTATAAGACTTTTCAATGATTGTAGAAGACGTTTCCAAACCACTAAGTTCTACAGAGTTAGCAGAGCTGATACATGTTTTATATAGTAAGGAAATATCAGTTAAGGAGTTTGTTGATTCTATAAAAACATCTAGAGATGAAACTATTTCATTAATAAAACATGAAGATGTCGTCCATGGTTATTTTCTTTGGGCAAAAGATGAAGAGATTGATGAAGAAGAAAACAAGGTGCTACAGTCTATTTTTACCATTGAAGATTTAGTGTTTTTACCCTCTTTCGAAAATTTAGAAGTTAAAGGAGAACTAGTTTCAATAATCGAAGAAAAAGCAAGAAGTAAAGGTTGTAATCTGATAGAGATATCTATTCCCAGCCAATCCTTTAACATTATTTCAATATTTTTAGAAAGTAATAAGTACGAACTTACTTCTTTACGAGTAAGCAAAGAACTTGAAAGAAAAACTGAATTTGTAAAAATCTATACAGGTATTGAAAAATACATTAAACCACAATTGGTCGAATTATTAGTCTCAAAAGAAGGAATATATCAATTAGAATTGATAGAAGAACCTTCAGATTACAAGAACATTTTAGAGAGAGGATTCAATCCTGAAATAGTAAGCTTAATTTTTGATTTAGAGGAAAAAAATACTGATGAATTATTTGAGAAGATAAATGAAATTACTGAATGGCAAGAATTTTCAATTACCTTAGTTTCTTATCTCAGCTAGATAATTCTTCCTCTACAATTTTTCTTGTATCTCTAGGTTTATTTGTTATTATTCCGTCTACCTTTAGTTTAAGACATTTTTTTATAGTCCTTTTTTTATCTACTGTCCAGGTAACAACTTTCTTGTTTAGTTTTTTGAAGTATTGCATATTTGATTTGTTAAGAAAACGGTAGTATGGATTTACAGTGTCTATATATTCTCTTTTGATAAACTCTTTCACTTTTTTATTTGGAAATAGAAAAAGAAAAGCGAGAGAAAACCCTAATTTCCTATTTTTTAATTCTTCAATGACCTCAGGATGAAATGAACTGACCATTATTTTAGAATAATCGATATCAATTTCTCGAAGACAATCGTAAAATTGCTCTTTTTTAATTTTACATTTTATTTCTACATTAATACTAATCGAAGGAATAAATTGTTGCAAAACATCCTTGAGTAATGGTATCCTCTCATTGTTAGGCAGTTTAATCTTCTTCAATTCTTCAAATGTAGTTTCTTTTATTAAATAAGAACGGTTATTGTATTTTATCTCTGGATCATGATGGACAATAAAAAACCCATCTTTCGTTAAATGTGTATCTAACTCAATCATATCTGCTTTTTGTTCAACAGCTAACTTAAAAGCTGAAAAGCTATTTTCATACGCTTCTGCTGAAGCACCTCTATGTGCAATGATAAGTGGTTTATTTGTCATCAAGTCTTCTAACTTTTCATTCAATTAAATGCTTTTCCCCTTTTTTTAATTATAAAGAAACACACTTAAAAACGTAAATAAAAATAGTTCTTGAGAAAGAAATGGCATATAAAATTAAAAATATTGATCTTGCAGAAGAAGGGAGAAGGAAAATCGAATGGGCAGAAAGTAGAATGCCTGTAATGATGAAATTAAGAGAAGAATTTTCTAAAACTAAGCCTTTAGAAGGAATGAGAATAGCAGGTTGTCTTCATGTAACAAAAGAGACCGCTGTCTTAGTTGAAACACTTGTTCTTGCTGGAGCAGAGGTTTCTTGGAGTGGATGTAATCCGCTATCTACTAAAGATGATATAGCAGCAGCTTTAGCTGCAAATGGAACATCAATTTTCGCTTGGCATGGAATGACAACGGAAGAATTTTACTGGGCAATAGATAAAACACTTGAATTTAAACCCACACTAACTCTAGATGATGGAGCAGATTTAATATTTAGAGTTCATTCTGAGTTCCCACACTTAGCAGAAAACATCATTGGTGGAACTGAAGAGACGACTACAGGAGTCCACCGTCTAAGAGCAATGGAAAAAGCAAATAAACTGCTGTATCCCATCATTGCTGTTAATGATACACCTACTAAGTGGCAATTTGATAATGTATATGGAACAGGACAATCAACTATTGATGGAATATTAAGGGCAACAAATATTCTTATTGCAGGTAAAACTTTAGTTGTGGCGGGTTATGGACATTGTGGAAGAGGAGTTGCAAAAAGGGCAGCTGGTTTAGGTGCGAATGTAATTGTTACTGAAATAGATCCAGTTGAAGCACTAAAGGCCACATTAGAAGGTTTTAGAGTAATGAAAATGATCGATGCTGCAGAAATAGGAGATATTTTTGTAACTGCAACTGGAATGAAAGATGTAATAACAAAGCCCCACTTTGAAAAAATGAAAGATGGTGCAATAATTTGTAATACAGGACATTATGATGTAGAGATAAATATTAATCACTTAGAAGAGTTAGCCGTAGAAAAAAGAGAACTAAGAGCAAATAATGAAGAATATAAGTTGAAAGACGGAAGAAGATTATATTTACTTGCAAAAGGAAGACTTGTAAATCTTGCCTCTGCAGAAGGACACCCATCAGAAGTTATGGATATGTCTTTTGCTAATCAACTGTTAAGTTTGATTTATCTTAAAGAAAATGGAGAAAACTTAAAGAAAAAAGTATATGATGTCTCAGAAGAACAAGACAAAAGAGTTGCCAGTTTGAAATTGCAATTAATGGGTTATGAGATTGACGAATTGACAGAAGAACAGAAGCAATATAGAGATGCTTTCTTTGAAGGAACATAGAATCAGAGACAAATCGACGGAAGATTTTTAGACTAGAAATAAGTATCTCAATATATAGGAAGAGGTATAGAATTGATAAAGCATCTACTTATCCTAACAACATATGGGCAAATATTTTATAGTCAAGAATTTGGAACAGAAGAAACAGTGGATGTCGCTTTAACAGGAGGGCTAATGTCTGCAATATACTCCATGGCTACAGAAACTCAAAGAGAAAATATCACTGAATTTGAAATGATGACATCCAGAATCAAATTTAGAGAAGAAGAAAATGATCTATTATTTGTCCTTACTGTTGATAAGCGTATGGATGAAAAAGATGTAGAAGACTTACTTGATATGATCTCCAAAAGATTTTTTGAAAAATACGGAGAACTTCGAGTAGATGGACTTATTTTGAGTGATTTTGAAGAAGATGTCACTGAAATTATAAATAAAAAATTATGGTACCTTGAAACCTCAAAAAGAAAGTTCAGGTTCTTTGATTACTTAGCTTTAATTGCTACTTCAGTAATATTAGGTTGGTATATTTACTTATTGTTCAATATTCCCGGTTTTGTATGGTCCCCCTTGTTGAAAAGGTTATCTCAACCTGTAGACTTCGTACTGTATCTCTTAATTTTGATGGCTTCTTTTTCTTTACCAGGATTAGCGTTGTATTTTATCTTGAAATATTCACACATTAAGGATATATTCAGGTTCTCAAAGGATTATTTAACAAGACCAACAAGAGCAAGCTATGCAGAACTTTTACCAAACTACTTTTTACTAAGTATAGTCATTTCATATGTTATTTACTTTAGTTTTATGATATTCAGCAAGGCCTACTTTTCAGAAATTACTGCTTTTCCGATGTACCCTGGAGCATTATTAGGTTCAGATTATGCACAACCTTTCTCCTTTAGTAATATTAGTAACTCTGATATAGGTGATCAAGTGTTAGTAGGTTCGTTCACTTGGTTTAGCTGGGTTTTCTTATGTCCCCTTATCTATTCTTTGATTCTTGGAGAAAAAGAAAGGTGGAAACTACTCAGAAATAGCATCTTTATTGCATCATTAGCTATAACTGTATTAATTGGCTGTTTAGTTGTAGGAGGAGTAATTTACCTACAAGCGGTTGGTTTTCACCCAACAAATCCTGTTCTTTTTGCAGAAGATGTTTCATCTCTATTATATCAATTCGTTGCTCGTTTTCCATTGAACATCTTTTTCTATGGGTTTCTTTTATTCCTAGGTGTTGGAATAAATAGAGTTACACCACCAAAGACAAAAGTTTCTTCACTTCTCGCTATTTGGGTATCAATTTACCTTACACTTATCATTCAACGCTTATTCTCTGATCTATGGGCTGGAAGCTAGTCTCTCTCTTTTCTCTTTCTACAAAGAATTTTTAAATTCATAAGATAGAAGGTAGATGAAGTTACAATGCTCTCATTTAGTGTTCTATTCTTTTTCCATAATAAAAAAAGAACTTACCAAGCAATATTAGTACTCTCTCTTTCCTTAGTAATCTATATTTCAACTACTCTTCTGGTGAGAGGTTATTCTTCAAATCTTTCAGGAATGGCTAATATTATTGCTCCATCAGATGAATATATTATAATAGAAAAGGAAAAGTCACTATCTGAAAGTAGAATTGAAAATCAAACTATTGATTTTCTTCATGATTATGCAGAAAAAACTCCAAATATAAAAGCAATTGTCGCATACAAATATGTACCGATAATTATAGAAGGAGAAAATGGTAGAATTAAGGAAACTTATCTTCGTTTATTGAATTTTACTTATTTTAATTCGTATTATCCTCGGGAGTATGTTTATTCGTTTGAAAATCCAGGTTCTGATGAGCTTATTTTAGGAAGATACTTAGCTTCTTTGTTATCTGCTGATAAAAACTCAGTAGTTGATGTTTATCTTCCAACCATCAATTTTAACACATCTCTTGTAATTTCTAATATAATAACTAACAGCGATGAATTTGAACTCGAAATAATTGCGAGCTTTAACAGCATTTTGAACTCACACTTTGATTATTTCTCTTTTGTTGAAATAAAAATTAAAGACCCTTCAACTATTTCTGCTATTCAAGAGGATATTAAAGAAAAGTATCCTGAGCTTGATGTAATAAGTGAAAAGCAAACTCAAGAATTTATTATTTATGGCACAAATGATATCATACAAACTCTTACTCTATTACAATCCTTATTTTTCATTTTAATGCTTGTTTCAATTACGTATAGCATTTATACGTTAGTAAAAGAAAGTGAAAAAGAAATTTTTATTCTCCGTTCTATAGGGGCCACCAATTTAAATATTATTAGCCTTTTTCTTCTCCAATCATTGTATATAGGAATAATTTCAGCATTCTTGGCTTTAATTGGTGGATTTTTATTTATTGTTTCCATTGTTTCGGCAGTAACAGCTTTTTCTCATCTTCCTTATATTTCTGTCACAATATATTCAAAGTTAATTGTAATTATTTTTGGTTTTTCAATAGGTTTGTCAATATTATCAGGAATAATACCTTCTTTCCTTGCGTCAAAAATAAGATTACTTAAGGAGGATGAAATTGTTGTTTAACCTTAGACATACTTTCCTATACAATATCTTACCAAAAAAGAGATTACTAATAGCTTTTATTGGTTTTTTCATTAGTTCAGTAGTTATATCTGGTGGATCAATATTAATGTATAGTATTGTTTCTTCTACTACAACGTACCTTGGTGAGAGTGATGATGTCCTTATAATAACGAAAGAAGGTTCTACAACTCCCTATACAAGCCAATTGCCTTTAGACTTTGTTGAAGCAGTGAAATTTGTACCTGGAGTAGTTGAAGTGTGTCCAGAGGTTTTAACTGCAGCAGTATATAAAAATAAGGCTATTTATTTTAGGGGAGTAGATACATATAGTTTTTGGAATTTTACTCCTTATACTTTAATTGATGGAGTATTATTAGATGACAAAGATACCTTTAATGTTACGATTGGATTAAATTTTGCAAAAAAGCATAAATTGGAGGTTGGAGATTTCATAACTATTTATTCTACAAAAACAACTTCAGCTATTGAATTAAGAGTAAAATCTATTATTTACACGGGCACACTTCTAGATGATGAACTAGTAGCTCCATTAGCAATTGGACAATTTTTAACTTTTAATTCTTTCAACTATATTACTCATGTAAGAGTAAGAATTGATTTATTAAAAACTACAAAAGAAAAAGTGAAAAGTATAGTATCGAATAGTTATAAAATTAAAGTTGGAGTACGAACCTTTAATGAAACACAAGAGCTTAATGCTACTGTTTTCGTTCAAGATTTGCGTGGACAAAAAATTAACACAACTGAAATTGTAAACTCAAATTCTATGATGTTTGAACTCCCATTTAGGATGTATGAAATTTATGCACAGATAGGAAATTTCAAGTCAAATAAAACACAAATATTACCTGGAATCGACTTAGAGGTTAACCTTCTTATTCCTTATTTAGAAAGAGTTCTGAATTTTACTATTTTAACTGAAGAAAAAGAACCCATAGAAAACGCAAAAATAAGCTTAACTAGCGAAGATTTTGATGTTTATTCTTATACTGATGAAATAGTATTGTATTCAAATTCTAAAGGAAAAGCAGTTGTCACTGTCAGTAATGGTACGTATTCTGCTGTTATCTCTTATAAAAGATTCAATAAGAAAATCAGTTTTGCAACTCAGGAAAATAATGAATTTGAAATAACATTAATAAAGAAACATCCAGACTTACAAGTTAAATTTCCACAAAATAACTCTATAATACATGGTACAACACTTAATCTCTCTTTTGTTAGTTCTCCTGGTTATTCAATATATTATTACTTTGATGGCGATGGATCCAACACTTATACTTATTATAGTGAGTATACTAATCTACTAGTTCCTGATTTTATTTTACACAAATTTTCAGGAGAAGCAGGAGAACACACGCTTACGGTTTATACAAAAAATTCTTATTATTCAGGAAACGTGTCAGAATATTTTAATTCAACAATTATTTATTTCACTATAATTGACCCACCTGAAACTTTAGAATTTGAAAATGTTTCAGATATGTCTAATTTAGAGCCCAATCAAGTACTGAAAGTAAACTTACCATTTAACTATTCATATTATACCCCTTCTTATAGATGGGACGATAAAGAGTGGATAAGTATGAATAATAATCAGATCGTTGCAGAAACAACAATAGGATTGCATAAGTTAGAAATTAAACTTAAAACGAATACTAAGCAAAAGAGCTATTTCTATTATTTCTCTATTTCAGAAAACAATTACAATTTTGGATTGTATAACTTATCGTATCATAAAAGAATAAAACCAAATTCAATTTTTAAGGTTTGGTTTAATAATCTAACAGAACCACTCTTCTATAGTTGGGATAATCGTAGTTCAAATAATTTATTTGAACACGAATATATTTTAACAACAGGTTTATCAGAAGGGAGCCATTCATTAACCATTGGATTCCAAAAAGATGGGCTATGGAACAATAGAAGTTACAATGTAATTATTGACGCTAGTATTCCAAATGTTTCTCTTTCAGTAACAAATAATTCTATTCTAAATTCAGGAGAGTTTTTGAGCGTTTTTTCAAATGAAACAATTAATAATCTTGCATTTTCATGGGATAATCAAAAATATTCTCTATCTTATGGCAACAAAATCCCAACCCCTTATACAAACGGTACGCATACTCTAAGTTTGATTGGTTATGATTTAGCAGGTAATAAATTTAGTTTATTTTACAATTTCATTATTGTTAATCAAACAACTGTCAATCTATATGACTTCTTTTTGTCAAACGAATATTCAGGGTTGATCAATCAAACATTTATTGAACTCGAAATTTATTCTCCACCTAGTGTTTCAACTATAACCTATGAATTAGAAGGAATGCTAAATATTTCAGGAAATTACACAGAAAAACAACTATTTCATCTTTATTCTGGAAAATATAATTTAACAATTAAACTCTTCAACAACTCTCAGATTATAGGTTACAGAAATTGGTCTTTTTATGTAATGGATGGATACAACAAATCATTCATTTCTTACTATGATTTACCACAAAATAATGATTTAGAAGATGTTGTGATCTACTTCCCAGAATTCGATGTTTCATATAAATTAGATGAATCATCAACAATATTTATTACAGATAATATATGGTCTTCAATTATTTTGTCTAACAATTCCACTAACAACTTATTTTCATATTTGTTTGTTGATACACAACCACCTAGTGTTTCTATACTTTCACCAGATAAAGGGTCTGATCTTGCAAATATATGGTTGGATTTAAAAACAGAAGCTGTAGAAGTTTTTTACAAAATTGATTCTTTAACAACATTTACTAAATATTACTCTCCCGTAGTTATATCTAATTTATCAATAGGAGAACACAAATTATATTTAACTTTGTATGATAGTTTGAAGAATAAGAAGGAACTTACATATACTTTTTCTATAGGAATCGAATATTCTCTCGTTAATTTAACTTTTGTTTATTCTGAAATAGGAAATATTACTCTAGCCCCAAATTATGAATTTAAAGTTCGTTCTATTTGGAATAAAACTTTAATTTCTCTACAATCAAATAACAATGGAACTTCACTATTTAAAATTTTGAAAGGACAATTTTATTTGTACATCACTTATGATAATACAACATTTGTATTTACAATCAATGCAATAAGTAATATTAAAAAAACTATATTTCTTGGAAAAACAAATTTGACATTATCGTTTATTGATGTCTATGCGAATCTGCCAATATCACACCAGTACTTCAATATTTACGATTATACAGGATTACTAATAAAAAGACTAAAAACAAATAGTACAGGAGAAACAGAAGTGTCTTTGGACACAGGCATTTATTCTGTGGAATATGAAGTGCTTGATAATATTTATTCTTTTTATATTTATGTTTTTGAGGGAACGCAATCTTATACTTTTTATGTACCTTCACAGCCTGAAGCAATTAGTTTAACTTTTATATTTAGCAATAACACTCAGGCCAAAAACTTGCCAATAATTGTTGAAACTGAGTTTTTTGGAAATATTAGTTTTTATACAGATATTAACGGAGAATACATTTTGTTGCTACCTTATCAAAAAATAGTTATACATGTTTTTTCACCTTCAGGAAGAAGATTAATATCTTTAACTAGATATATCGAACCAGGTATTTCCTCTCTTAAAATCGTTATTCCTAGTGAAAAGAGTTCTACTTATCAAGAATTGCCCTTTCAGAATATAGGTGGATCTTTTGAAATACTTGTAAGTTTATCTTCAGAGTATATGGAACATTATCTAAAGGGTTCTCTGCTTTTTACATATACTTTGGCTTATGCTGAAATTATCCTAATTGTATTAATTGTAAGTGCTAACTTATACGCTATTTTGAGAAATATAAACACAGAAAGTAGAAAAGAAATAAGAATTGCTGAAATGATAGGTGCTACTCATTCTCATATTATGTTTTCTATTTTTTCCAGATTGGTTATTTTAACCTCTTTCTCCTATATTATCGGTTATTTTGTGGGGAACGAAATTCTTAAATTGTTAGCTATGAAGAACAAAACCGTATTCTTTGGTCATACATTTATCCCAAAAGGTAACTTATATATTTTTGTTATATGTTATTTCTTAATTTTAATAATTGTAAGTGTAACAACATTATTCTTGGTTGTCTTACATAGAAAAAATGAGAAAAATAGAAAGGAAAAACATAAACTCTAAAAACTAATTTCCTTACTTTATAACAAATCCATTTATCCCATAAGTAAACCAACTATTATTGTAATAATATATGTTCAATCCATTTGTTGAAAGAGTTGAAACATGGTAATTAAGTTTTTCAATTTCATTTGTATATGAGTGGAAATAGGATATGGAAATATCGATCGAGTATATTGTGTAAGAACTCTGTTCCAATGATAAAAGTGTAAATTGGTTGAATGTTTCTCCTTCTGGTTTTTCCATTGAATAATTTAGCACGGAGAATCGCCTAGTATGATTTGAAAAAGTAGAATATTTTGTAGAAATTGTGATATTAAAAGGCTGATTTGTTGGTATTGCTGTGAAGTCTTGAATGAGGTTAATTTGAGCATAACTGCCGTCTATGGGCGTATTATGGAAATTATTGGTGAATAAGCTCGTTTTACTATTATTGTTCATTAGAAGAAAATCCACGGGTCCGATATAGGGATTGTTAAAATCGTAATCATTGAATGTGTATAATAAATACTCGTCATTATAAAAATTCAAAGTAAATAATTTGTTGTTTGCTAGTATTCTAAAGATATAATACTTCCAATAAATTTTTTCTATAAAGGCCTTGTACCAATCATTTTTTTGATTATGTGAAACAAAAATTGAAACATTGTATTTATTGAAGAAATCAAAGAGTTTTGTTACATTTTCTCTATCTAAATATATTTTTTCTCCTATTTCTGAATTTTCTATGAAACTAAGAACAAAAACATCTATTGTTGGTTGAGAAACATAGTATTCCAAGCCTGGAGTGTTAATTGATAATATTGTTTCCCAATCTGAAGACCCAAGTCTGTTAATAGCATCTTTCAATTCTTCATAGTTTGTTCTAGTGTAGTAGCTATAGCGAAGTTGATATTCATTAATATCAAATTTACAATAAGTAATCAGTGCAGCTTGAGCAGCCATTGGAACAAATATTAATACAAAAAGTAAAAAGGTTGTAGCCATTCTCTGAATACGTTTTTTCTTTTTAAAACTTTTACTAAAACTAAGATTCCAACTTTTTTCTTTCCAAATAAACAAAAACACTATCAAAGTCAATAATAAAGAAAACGCAATAATAGTTCCAATGTGTGTGTGAGCTTTATACCAACGCTCATGAAAATTAGTAATTACGCTAACTTCAAAAGGGAGGACTGGATAGAGCGATAAAAAGGCTGTTAAAGCAAAGAAAATAAAAGCAAAAAATCCATCACTTTGAAGTTTAAACTTTTCATTGAAGAAATTAATTATTTCTTTGAAACCAAACACTACAATTATCGTTAGTGGTACAACGATTGGGGAAAGATAGCGAATAGAGCCTAAAGCAAAAAAACCTTGCCAGAAAATATAGAAGAATATTAACCAGATGATTAATCCATTCTTTTTATCTTTATGAGTTTTATATAATCCTATAAGCTTTACAAATAACCATGAAGGAGCAAACATTGTTGCAATTAAAATAGCAAATGTTGAAGTTACAAAAGTTGCAGAATGAGCATTTTCTAGGTAAGTTTCAACCAAAGGAAGACCTATACCTTCCCAATTAAGATTAAAAGAAGCGTTTTTAGGGTCCCAATAAGTGCTTCTTAGCATTTGTTCAACACCAGCTATTTTTAACATGTGTCGAGCCCAAAAATAACCTACAAAAATAGGGAAAGAAAAGATTACTGCAGTAAAAAGCCATCTTTTATATGAAAAAATTAATGTTTTAGATTGGATGATTACTGTTACACAATAAATTGCAGCTAATACAATAAAAATTGATGTACCTACATAAATATCAAATAACGATTTTCTTACTATCTGAACGACAAACCCAAAAACAAGTAAAACTCTTAAAACTTTCCCGATTTTATCTGAATCCATCGCAGTAAAAATAATTAGGGGAATTACAAATCCACTCATTTTACTTAAAACACAACCAGCAAAAGATACAGACGTCAAAAGAGTATATAGGATTTGATCTTTATTTTCAGTGCTTTTTAAAAATTTCTTGTAATAGTAATAGGAAGAAGTAGTAAAGAACATGATGTAAATTTCTTGGTAATATTGATATTCATAAATAAGAAAATACACAAAAGGAGTTACTAAAAAAGCAATCGTAGCCATATTTGAGTATTTTTCATTTAATCCCTCAATTTTAGCAATTTTGTAACATAGATAAACAGTTAAACTAAAGAATAACATAGGAACTAATTGTATCATTTCAGTTAATGTGATGAAAAATGTAAAGGAATAAAGCATTACATTTAGTGGTGGTTTAAACATTGGAAGAAAGTTTAGTTCATTGATTTTTCCTAACTCACCTGTAGCAAAGATTCTAAAAGCATTAGGGAGATAAAAGTGGAGTGCATCCCACCCTCTAATTGGTGAAACAAGTGCTTGAAAAGTGTAAGCACCAAGCATTAGACAAATAACCACAATTAGAATTTTATTAATACTCTTCTCATACTTATATTGCCCTCTTAAAACTGTTTTAGGAAGAACCTTTATTATGAAATAAAACAAATAATAAAGGAAAACTGCAATACTTATAGTTAGAAAAGTGTAAACGAAATTACTCATTAATTGTTTTGTTAGTTGACTAGGATAATAATAAGCTAAAAGACCACAAAAAATCATAGGGCCAACGAGAGAGATTGATCCTAATACCGTTGAATCAAGGATATGTTCAAAAAATGTCTGTTTTTTTTCATTTTTTAGTAGTTTGTTGATAATTGATACTTCGATTGAACCAAATGAAATTATAGAAATAACAGGTAAAATAACTCTGATGTCAAGCATAAATGTCATTTTTTCTCTCCTTCATATTCTTTAATAACATCTGCAGCGCTTTTGGTAGATCTTGCCTTTTTAAGGAATTCTAATTCTTTGAAGTATGTGACAGTTATTATTGCAGGTACTGATAAAGATATTGCTGACATGATAAACCAGCCAACTAAAGGATCGGGTGGAAAAGATAAGAATGATTGAACAATAGCATAATAAAATGGGATAGAAAGTAATAAGAGAACAAAAGACCAAATAGAATATTTTATCTTTTCACTCATCTTACCTAATGTTTTAGGTTTTTTCTTAATTGTTCTTCTGAACTCTTTCTTTATTCCCAGAAAAGCACTAATTACAGCCCATAAAAGAAAAGATTGTGCAGTTAACATTAAAATATAAAAAGCAGTAATTGTCCAAATTCCACCCCAAAATCCCCTCAAACGTATCATTCGGTCTTCTTTTTCTTCTCTTATCCAAGTAACGATCCCCATAACTAAATTTGCAAAAGCAACAAGAATAGGTGCCAAAATAAGTAAAGGAATAACTTCTGCAATGTTTGACCTAATAAAGGGAACTTTCAAGAAGTAATTACATAAGAGAATAAAGAAATTAGCAAACCACATGCTTACTCCAATAGCAGGAAGAACAGAGGTTACTACCATATCTATTTTGTTTAAAAATGAACCTTTACCTCGTAGAACGAATATTGTTCTTTTCACAAAAATCTGTGAAATCCCATAAGTCCATCTCCACACTTGATTTATCATTCCTATAGGTGTCCAGGGTACTAAACCATTACTACATATTTCATGAATGTAATTGGATTTGTAACCTTTTGCAATAAGAACGAATGATGTATCTGTATCTTCTGCAAGGGTATCTTCTAAAAATCCTCCAACTTCTTTAACTAACTTAGTTTTGAATACTCCAGTTGTTCCTGCAAAAACTACTCCATGACGTGTGGCACGACTTTTTTGCATTATGTGAAAAAATTGACTGTGAATAAATGCACTGCTTCTTTGCATGTAATTATCTTGATTAACAAACATAGGTTTTCCTTGAACAAAAATAATTTTTTCATCAGTAAAACCAGATAAACAAGTTTTCAAAAAATTCTCTGTTGGAATATGATCAGAATCTAACAAAGCAATATAGTCACTTGAAATTTGTTTTAAAGCATTATTAATTGCTCCAGCCTTGAACCCTTTTCTGTTTTCTCTATGTATATATTTTACATTCTTTTTTTGGCAAAAATCTCTTAATTCGTTATTTTCTCCTTCTGGTGTATCATCTGCTATAATAACCTCAAAAAAGTTTTTAGGGTAATCAACATTTAATGCTCCCTCTATTGTTTGAGATAAAACTACTAAAGGTTCCTTATATGCAGGAATAATTATTGAAACAGAAGGTATTTTCTCTTTTTCAGAAAAAGAAAAACTTCCAGTAATCGGAATTTTATAGTCAGAAGAAGAACCAATATAATAATAAATGAAAATAGAATAAAAGGCACTAAATAATTCTATAAACAGTATAGCGAAATTTTCGATAACGATAAGAATATTTTTTGTTCCTCCATTCATCTTTGCATATTGAACAATAAGAATTGAACTTGAAATAATATAGTATAATAGAAATCCAAATAGTAAATAAAACAAAATATACCAAATTACTTTTACTTTAGACATTTAACACACTTTAATTCCAACTTACTTTAATTAATTTCATAAATATTATTCTTTTTAGTTTTACTCATAAAATAAAGAGATAAAGGTGTAGTTAATAACATCGAAGAACCTAATACACCTAATCCTAGCCAGAAGGCCCCACTAAAAGAGTTGTTGAGGAAGTCTAGCACAGAACAGGCAATCATTATTCCTCCAACAATGGTAACAAAAACAAGATAAGAATAAATTGGGACTCTCTCATTCCACTTGTCTTTCCCCTTAATAGGTTCTCTATTGGATATAAGAGATTTAAAAGAAGCATAAATTGTAAAAGGATTAAAAACAAGTGCGAATAAATAAAAGTAAATTAAATCTCTATATCTATAATTCATGTGATTTCTATTTGCAAAGCTTATTGAAAGAATACCTGAAAGATAATATGATAGGCTAAAGGACACTGGTATTATTAATAAAGGTAAGAAATCTTGAATTGGCGGACGTATTAACGATATGTTGAAGAAAAACATAATTATATAGACAAATCCAGAGAAATAAAGAATAGAAGCCACTAAGAAAAGTGAGATGCTGAATAATAGGTCAATTTTGTCAAAAATTCCTAAATCAGAGCGTAATATTTCTCTCCATTTTTTAGTAAGAACCCTAAATTGACCTTTGGCCCACCTGATAATCTGTGAAATGAGCACATCAAACTTTGCAGGAACAAGACCCAAACTTCCATATTCGTCTAAAAGCACACCCTTGTATTTTTCTTTAAGTATTTCAACAGTAGTGGCGACATCTTCAGTGAAAGAATAGATAGGAATTCCTCCAATCTCTTTAAGAACCTTTGTTCTAAAGCATGCAGATGAACCGTTGAAAATAGTTGTGTTTCTAACACTTTTAGATCTGCCAAATATTTCGAAAAATTGGGTATACATCACAGATTCCCATAATTGTAATTTGGACTTAATTTCTCTAAAATTAACTTTTGTCTGGACATATGCAATTTTATTATCTTTTTCTAGTATTCGTACACACTTTGAAAGAATACTTGGAAAAATTACATGATCATAATCTAAGAAAAAGATGAAATCTGTTTCTATGGTTTTTAAAATTTCGTTTAACATTCCCGCTTTGAAATACTTATTTGAAGACGAGAAAAAGTAATTAGCATTATAATGTTCAGCTAAATTCTTAATTTTTAGCGCAAGTTCTTCGTTTAACGTATCATCGCCTATTATAATTTTAATCTTTGATTTTGGATAATCCATTTCATTAAGTGAGACTAGTGTTTCTTTTAACACGTCTATTATTGGGTTATGAACTGGAACAACTATTGTTACTTTGGGTAGTTCCTTGTTTTCGCTTTCTTGAGTTTCAAGATTGATTAATTGAGTGTGAAAACAACTATTTGCCATATGATAAAATAATAGTGTGGTATAAAAAATACCAAAAGTTTCAAAGAAAAGAGAAATAAAATTAAATATAATTTGAAAAGTTAAATTTGTAGTAATTTTTGAAACAAATAATGGATAAATATTTAGATACATTGACCATATAAGGTAAAAGCAACCTAGAACTAATGATGTTAATGTGAAAAAGTAGAGTAAAATTCCAACAAATTTCCATTTTTTACTAGGTTTCATCTAATCCCGTACATCGCTTTTTAATTCGGATATTTATAGAGTTTCTTAAATATTTTGAAAAGACTTATTGAGAATAAAAGATCAGGGTGAGCTAGGCTCATCACTATTCAGCGGTTGTAATTCTTCGTCATCTCTATTATTCTCAAAAACATTTTAATTATACTGTTATAATTTTTCTTATTGTTCTTATTCTTCTTTTTCTTCTTCAAAAGGAACTTCTTCTATTTGTTCCTCTTTATCCTCATCTATCATCTCTATTTTCTCATCTTCAGTCAGCCTTTTTTGTATTAATTGTTCAGGAGGTAAAAGAGCTTCTATTTGGTTTTTAGGAACTGGAGGTGGTACAAATCTTTTTACAAGATTTTGTATTTTTTCTTTTTCTTCAGTTAATTTTAGTTTATCACAGATTTCATAAAATTGTTCTTCAAATAAATATAATTCTTCGAGTAAATCCTTATAGATTGTATTTAATTCTTTATCGCTCAATTTTGCTATTTCGTCAGAACATATTTCCTGAATATATTCCTTAAGAAAATCGTCGTCTTTTGTTTCTTCAGCAATGAAGAACATAAATTTGGAGATGTTAGGTTGAGTACCATGTACGGCAGTCTGAATGATTATTTTCTTATACTTTTTAGTTAAATATTCTCTAAATTCACCTTTTTCTATTTTTAAAGCATCTGATAATTCATCTTCCCAATTTTCATCCAATTTGGAAAAATTAAATGCTATTGCTGGTATAGTGTGTTTAATAATAACTTCTCGATGCTTTGTTAAATCCTCTTCTGGTATAGCTTTTATATTTTTTAGAAATAAGTTGTAATATTGTATATTTCCTGAAATTTCGAAGTATTTTAGTAATGGAATAACAACTTGTTGAGGTTCTAAATCTTTAAAATATAGTTTTAGTAAATATGGTCTAAAAATATAAGGAGCAACCATTAAAAGCAACAATGGAATAAATAGATAAGAAATTGGGAATCTTAAAGCAAGTAAAATTACACTTACAACAATGATAATTGCGTATAGTCCATAATTAAAAAGTCTTAATGTCTTTTTTGCATTATATCTATTAGCACAAATAGGACAAATTCGTTCTTGTTTCATATTATAATGTTGATCTAAATCACAAATTGCTAATTTACATTCAGTACACTTTTCAGTAGATTCATTATGAATATGAAAAGCACAATTTTCTTTTATTTCTCCATCAAAACTCATTTCATTACAAAATTCTAGAGAAGTTTTTTAACTTTATCTATTGCTTGAAATTTATAATAATTTATCCGAAACTATAACAAATGTTTCCCTCAGATAATAAGTCTTAAAATAATAACAATAAATGTTGAACTGAAATGAATAATCCTTATGAAATTGAAGAACGCGAGTATAAACATTGGGCAACAGTTGTAAGTGAACAAGCAATTCAATTGTTTGGTAATGATCAAGTTGTAGCAACTGGTTGGGCTCCTAGCGGCTATTATCACATAGGTAATTTTAAAGAAGCAGTAACTTGTCGTGCAATTTATAATGAGTTGAAAAACTTGGGTGCAAAAACACGCTTTATTCTAAACATCGATGATGTTGACCCTTTCGACAAAGTACCTTCTTTTTTCAAAAAGGATTATGGAAAAGAGCTTCACAAATATATTGGTTTTCCAATCAATCAAGTACCTGATCCACTAGGTTGTCATAAATCATATGCAGAGCATTTTATAGCTAATGCTTTAAGTATTATGGAATCGTTCGATGTTAACCCAGAAAATCTTAGTACTGCAGAACTTTATAAAAAAGGTGAATATGATAAATATGCAAAGTTGTTTTTAGAGAAGAAAGAACAAGTATATGAGCTAACAGAACAAATTACTGGCTCTAGAATGGAAGATTTCATGCTTATTCAATGTCCAAAATGTGGTAATCTCGCAGCTCCTAAGATGACAGATTTCAGTATCGAAAAAGAAAAAATATTTGTTGATATTGAGTGTAGAAAGGAAAAAAGAGGTTGCGGTGAAAAAAGTTCAATTCAACTAGGTGAAACAACATGGAAACTGAAATGGCGTCTAGATTGGGCGTCTAGACAAGATTTCTTGGGAGTAACTGTTGAATCATCAGGAAAGGATCATGGGGTGGCTGGAGGATCAATTGACACCTCTTTAGCAGTCCATAAAGACATATTTCAAAAAGAAAAGCTCCCTCTTCTAATTCAACATGGTTTCTTAACTTTTGGCGGGAAAAAGTTGAGCGGGAGCTCTGGCAGTGGTATGCCTGTTACTGAATTCCCAAAAATTCTAGATCCAACAGTCTTTTTATATAAAATATATAGACAAAACCTAAGGACTGATTTTGATTTTAATGTAAGCATAGATGTACCTAAAGTGGCTGCAGAATTTGATCAAGCTGAGAAACTATACTTCAGTAAAGAAACAATAGAAAAGGATAAAGCTGCTAAAAAGATAATTAAGGCATACGAGTTGTCGCTTATAGGCGAACCTATATCTGAACCTGTAATTAGGATTGATTATGGTCATCTCTCTACAATTATGCAAGTATGTCTGTTTGATCAAGACTTAACTTTACAAAAATTGTATGAAACAAATTACATTCCAAGGAAATTGACAGAATATGAATATGAACTCTTTAAGAAACGATTTGAAAGAGCAAAGTATTGGTTAGAAAATTATGCAGATGAGAGAATTCGTTTTAAAATACTTGATAAACCAGAGTGCTCTCAGGTACAAAAATGCACCGCAGAAATTATTTCATCTTTAAGTAAAGCAATAGAAAGTTTAACTGAAGATTTACATGGAGATAACATTACACAATTCTTGTATGAACAAGCTAAAATGAATAAAATTAAGCCTAAAGACTTTTTCAAAGCTTTATATCTTGTAATATTAGGTAGAACTTCAGGACCAAGAGCTGGGACACTTATAGAAGCAATAGGGAAAGAAAAAGTAATATCAATGATGAAAGAAGCTTTATCTTGCTTTTAGTTTAGCTGTCGGTAACGAAACATATACATAGTTTGTTTTTTTTTACTAAATAATGAGTGATATACTTAATATTGTCCTTCTTGGCTTGGAAAACGCAGGGAAAACAACTCTTCTAAACACTTTAAAAGGAGAACAATTTAGAGACACAAGTACAACAATTGGAATTAATGTAGACCTTATTAATTATAATGGATATAAATTTCAAGCAATTGATGTAGGAGGACAAAGAGTATTTCGAGACACATTATGGCCGCAATATACGAAACTTGCTAGTGGAGTAATCTTTATTTTTGATATATTTGATAAAGGAAAGTTAAGCGAAGCAAAAAAATGGTTTGATGAAATCCAGACATGGGTAACAAAAAAGGCTGTTTTTCTTTTTTTAGCAAATAAGATAGATCTAAAAGAAGAAAGAAAAGATTTTATGTCACTTGATGATGTAATAAAGAGCTTCAACTTAGAAAGATTTTCTCTTTATCCTGAGCAAAGTTTCAGAATTTTTGAAGTTTCAGCAAAAACTGGAGAAAATGTGGATGTGGCAATTAAATGGTTGTTTGAGAAATTGTCAGAGCAAGTTAGAAAACAAACAAATCTTTCTTTCATATTCGTCCATAATAGTGATTTTGAATTAATATATGTTAATTCTGAAAAAGTGAAGGTTTTAGAAAAACTACTGTTAAAACATGTTTCTCAACTTAGAAAAAATAACATGAAAACTTCATTTCTAAATGTCGATGAGTATAAATTATTTTTTTATGTTGAACCTCAATTCAGCATTATTTTTGGGGCAAAAAATATATACAAACAGTTCTTCCTAAATGTAGCCTTAGAAATAGCTAATGAGCTTAAAACAAACCATCTGCCATTAACTGAATATAAACCAGAACTTGATGGAATAATAAGTAGAATTTTAATAAAGGAAAAATAATTGAGGAACTCCTGTTATCTAAAATTACATCTCAATAAATTATAAGTTAAAAAAACATTGAAATCAGTTTAAACTTATTCTGGTAAGCGTATCAAGTCTCGAAAGACCTCTGATTTTTTCTCTAAAACTTCCTTTTCTCCTTGACCATTAACGAAAATAGAGAATGTTTCTAACATTGGAGAAGAATCTCCACTAATCTTTAGATATATTCTCTGCTCTTCATTTTCTTTGAGAACATCTAAAATCAAAGTCATTTTTTTGTAGTCGTCTTTGTTTTCTTCAATTATTTGTATGTATTCTGGTTCCTTTCTAGTTATAACGTGCATTAGGGGTATTTTGTCTTCAATTGAAATTGCTCCTTCTAAATTCTTTGTAGGCTTGAATACGTAAAGAATAGTATATCCTGATTCTGTACTTTTAAGGTAAATGAATTTAGCGCTTTTAATGATTGTTTCTCCATTTTCATTCTCAACAACTTTTTTAGCTCTAAATAGATAAGGATAATAGTCAAGTTGGTAGGTTTTAGTTAGAATCTGTCCCATGTTGACATTCTTATGCTGCCAGCGGACAGTTGTTCCTTTCATTTTTGCTTTTTCAATTGTTCCGGTAGGAGGAATTACATCAGGATTGCTTCTTTGAATTTCAAATTCAGGAGGAATGTCATCTGTAATATACAATTCATCGATGCTGCGATTATGAATGTTCAAATATTTTGTCTCTGATACAAACTGTAATCCTTCTGTTTTAATTGTTTCAAATACGTTTAATATGTTAATGACTTTTTTATCCATTACTTCGAGAATTGTTCTATTAATTCTCCTCCTAAAGTAATATTTTGCTTGAAATTTTTGTTTTGGGGCAAGTTCTGGTATGTTCCAAATAATTTCCAAAAATTCATCTTTCTTGTTTTTTAATGGATCCACTTCTGCACCGTGAATATCAATTTTGTTGATTTTAAAACAATAAGGAATCTGATCAACGATTTTTATATCCTTTATTGGTGCATCATACTCATTTTCTAATTCTGATTCGATAACAAAATCTCCTATTCCTTCTCCAACAAGTATGCTGTTATCTTTCTCTGTTGTAACTAGTTTTCCGTCGGGTGTTCTAAAACTATTTGTACTTTTAATCTTTTCAGGATATTGATACTTGTTATCCTCTATTATTTTGAAGATTAGCTCTTTTTTTGCATATTCATCATCAGGAAGTTCGGAAAGAGTGTTTTCTTTTCCAATCACACGAGTGTCTTCTTCAATTTCCCAATTTTCTTCTTGTTTTCTTGTATCAAGTGGTTTTGTATCTACAATTAAATCTTCAATAGGTTTTTCTAATATAGTATCAGTTTTTAAAAGTCGAAGAATTAGTCTATAGTCTGCATTTATTCCCAACTCTTGCAAAAATTCTTCTATCCATCGAGCAACTCGAGTTTCGTGAGGAGCTAGAATTGTAGCCCAAAACTCAAAAACTGTTTTAACCACTTCATGCAGGTTTTTGCATACTCTTTCATTTATTAACCCAGACTTATCATGAAAAGAAACAGTTCCACCTAAAGCAGTAGAAAATAAATTTGTGTTTGGTTCAATGTTGATAAAATATCGAGTAGAGCCCCAAAGAAGTTTTCCCGTAGTCATTGTGTCACCTCTCCTATAACAATGCGTTCATTTATAGAAATAACTTGGTACTCGACAGTTTTCTCTGTTGAAACCTCGATTTCTTCAATTGTGTCAGAACTATAATTGTAAACACTTAATTTGTAAGTACCTTCTTCTAATGATTCAGTAACATATTTTTTAATTTGAGTAAGAGAATTAAACATAACTGAAGGAGAACTTAAAACTGGGACATAATCTCCAAAAACATCTCTTTTTAAAATTTCTATTATCTCTCTATTCTCCTTTTTTCCTAATTTTTCTTTATAGAGCCTTTTTGCAGTATGTAAATGAAAGTTTACTATCTCCTCACTTTCAGCTAAATCATAAATCTCTTTTGCTTTTTCCAATTCATTTAGATACAAGTATCTAGTTATCAATTTTGCTAAAGCGAAAGCGTATAAGTCTTCATAATCCTCTTTTGAAATATCAGCTAGAAAATTCCACAAAATTGTTGATTCTAAATATTTTTCATTTTTTTCTAATTCTAAAGATTTTTTTGTTATTGCTTCTAACACTTCATTTATCTTGTCTTGATTGAATAATTCCTTTACTTCTCTAATGATTTCTTGAATAGAACCTTCGCTCATAATAGCCACTCTTTCTTCACCTAAGTTTGTTTAACTAACTATATAATTGTTACTCTCGCCAAATCTTTTCTTATAATTCTATTTGTGATTTTTGCTCTTCCTAATTATAAATGTTGAAATTAAATGAATCTTTGGTAAATTAATTCCATTTTCCTTTTCCAATTTTCATATTCCCTATAATCATTAGGAAACTGATAGCAGATATTCTTTATCTGTTTTGTAGCACTAAGAGCTTTTTTCATTAATAACAGTAAATACATTTTTGGGAAACAACGTATAACTCTGGCTAATAAAGAAAAAATGCTTTCTTTTTTACTTAATCCTTCAACTGATAAATCGGATTGTTTGATTACTCTTTTTCTAATTAAAAACTCTAAATCTTCAGCTCCAATTCTCTTTAAAACAACAGCTAAAATTTTATAAAGAGAATTATCGCTCCCAAATTCTTTCATAACTTCAACATTATACTGCCACAAGTTGTTAATGTCATATTCTCCTTTTTCTATTGCTTGTTTAGCTACTTTTCCAGCTATTGTTCCTGCAAGTAGAGCTGGACCGTGACCCTCTGCGGTTAGAGGATCAGCATGAAAAGCAGCATCTCCTACAACAATTAAACCTGGTGCAACAGCATTCCATAGAGGTGGTTGTACTGGAACAACATCTCCTCTTCCGTCAATAACATTATAATCTGAATAATATTTCTTCATAGCATTGAAGTAAACTTGTTTAACACTAAGTTGTTCATTTTTTCCAATTTTTTGAAAGCCTGTTCCACAATTTAGTCTTTGTTTTCCATCTCCAAAAAACCAAATATATCCAGGCTCTGGAATGTCTTTTTCGTATTGTAACACAATTTTACCATGTAAATCATGATCCTCTTTTAATTCTATTATTTCCCGAAAACAAGAGGCATAATCGTTTTTTGTTAGCTTCTTATATAATCTTGGAGAAAAGTCTTCAGGTAAATTCGTCCTTATAACAGCACGGCATCCACTAGCATCAATAGTTATTTTTGCTCTAAATTCTTCTTCTTTATCAGCTTTTTTTGCGATAACACCTACTACTCTGCCTTTTTCAATTATGGGTGTTGATACTTTACAATTATCTACTAATTTGACATTTCTTGAGAGAGCTTCTTTGAGTAATCTCTGCCCATAGATATGGCGGTTGATCATAAAACCAATAGCTGGTAACTCTATGTTTATTTCAGGGTCTCCAGTTCTAACTACCATTGTTTCTATTTTTGCATTAATTTCTTCTTCTCTTGGAGGGTCAATGTCTAACATTTTTGAAACTTTTAGAACAGTTTTCTTAGATAATGCTTCTCCGCACACTTTATCTCCAATTCTCTCCTTAGACTTAGAGTCGATTAGTATTACATTCAACCCTTGATTGGCCGCACTAATAGCTGCAGCAACACCTGCAGGACCTGCTCCAACAATAACAACATCACTAGTGTTAACCATTAAATCAGAACGAGAATAGAGCAATAAAAGACTTTCTCTCCTTCTACTAGTAGATACACCAATTATATATTTAATACAATTAAGATATATATCTGATTATATCTATATTATTTTGGAAAGAGCTATACTATAATTGATTTTAGCTAAATAATCTTCTTCCTATGAAACAAATTTTAAATAGATATATGATTTTTTAAAGTAGAAGAAAATGGAAAATGTAAAAATAGTCTTTTCAGTATTTGATGATACAGTGGGTTCAAGAGTTCTTCTATCTCAGAATGTTTCTGAAGAAGAAGCTCAAAAAGTATCTGTAAGAATGTTGATGGGAGCAGCAGCTACAGACATGTTAAAAGAAAGTTCTGCAGTTTTACCCCTTCATGACATGAGTGATGTGGCATATTCATTTTTCTTTGGTATCCCGTGTAAATCAAAGAGATCTCCTGTTACAATGGCTTGTTTGACATTTATAATTCCAGAAGATCTTCAAGCTAAGCTTTATACGAAGGTGCCTGTTTTTAATTATCATTCTAGTACAGTGGCAAAACAGATATCTGGTCTTATTTTGTATGAACCTAGTTACAACTTAGATGAATCACTTAAACAGAGAGTGCTAAAATGGGCTGAAAATCTGAATTCAATTATGGAAGCTAAACAAGAACAAATGGGTGGTGTTCAAACAGTTGATATATTGAGATCTGCAGCAACACCGTATTTCTTCATGAGGCTCGTAAACAAAGGACAAGAATCAGTTGTACGAGAACTGATGCTAGGTCGCCCAATTGTAGTCGTGTGTTCTAAAGAAATGGTTAAACCATTTTTATCCTCGCTTCAGTCATTCCAACCTAGAAGAGAATTACTTGTTTCGCTCTATCCTGCAGAATATGTTCCTCCAGATCAATTTGATGTCCTTTTCGCAACTCCTGAACTACTATCTTCCTATCCTGATACATTAATAGTAGATCTAACAACAGGTGTAGCAAAAAATGGTCAAAATTGCCAATTCTGTAAAGAATTACTAAATAAACTACAACAAGATGCAGAAGCTGAAAAATATAATCACAAAGAAATAATAGATGATGCAATAAGAAAAATGGAAGAGGAAGTAAGCAAAATACTTCGATACTCTGGTTCTTCTATTATTAGTCAATATTATGCACTAACAACAAATCCAAAACAACAGTTCGCTAATCTTACAGATAGTGAAATCGATATGGCTTTTACAATTGCTTTAGCTAGATATCCAGAATATACCCAAAAAATCGACAAATTATACCAAGAATTAACTGGTAAGAAACGAAAATTCACTGTTTAAAAATAATAATTACTTTTAATTTTTTTTGCTTTTTAAATTATTATCGTTGACTTTAGGCAAAAATAAGCTTTTTCAAGTATTTTTTTGAATAAATTTTAAATCTCTAAAGCTTATTAGTTGAATATGAACATTTCTGAGATTGTAGAAAAAATTGATGTGGAAAGGTTAAAAATAGTCTCTATTGTCGGGGCGGGGATTTCAAAAGCTTCTGGTATGCCTACTTTCAGAGGAGAAGATGGAATGTGGGATAATTATAGTGCAATGGAACTGGCTACGCCCCAAGCATTTGCAAAAGATCCTCAATTAGTATGGAATTGGTACAAAGCAAGAATGAGGATTTTACTTGAAGCAAAGCCCAATAATGCTCATTTTGCTCTTACTGAATTAGAAGAGGAGGGTTTAAGTTTAGGTATCATAACTCAAAATGTTGATGGATTACACGAAATAGCAGGAAGTAAAAATATTATTGAGATTCATGGTAGAATCAGATATGCTCGTTGTACAAGTTGCAATCATATCCAAAGATGGGATAACCATAAGATTGCAAATGAAAGAGATTCTCTTCTTTATTGCCCAAAGTGCAAAAACAGTTTGTTAAGGCCCGATGTTGTGTGGTTTGGAGAACCTTTAGACCCTTTAAAAAGTGAAAAGGCATTAGATTGGTTATCACAGTGTAATCTCGTTCTGGTGATTGGAACAAGTGGAGTTGTTTATCCTGTAGCATCTTTCCCTTCTTTTGCAAAAAAAAGTGGAGCTAAAATTATAGAATTTAATATTGAATCTACTCCATTAACACCAATTTGTGATTTTTCAATATTTGGAAAGTGTGAGGAAACCTTACCAGTGTTTGTAAAAGAGTTAATAAGAAAAGTTGAGAAAAGAAAAAGTGAGAAAAATGAATAAAAGAATAGAAGTAAAGGTTACAGGAATAGTCCAGGGAGTATGCTTTAGGGCTTATACCAGAGATTTCGCAAAAAGAATAGGTGTAAATGGATACGTGAGAAATCTCGTTGATGGTTCCGTAGAAATAGTAGCTGAAGGTGAAGAGGAAAAATTGTGGGAATTAATTAAATTTGCAAAAAGAGGTCCCCCCTCAGCTCGAGTATATAACATTGATGTAAAGTGGACTGAAGCTTCAAATCAATACAACAATTTTACAATAAAGTATTGAAAAATAAAAATGAGGAAAATAGGAAACACCTATTCATTTTTTTCAGAAGATGTGTCTTTTTCTTCTTCTTTTTCCCCCTTTGATTTTGCTAGTAACTCATCTATTTTTTTCCTATCCTCCTCTGATAGTTGTTCCATAGCCTCTTGACTCTTTTTCATAATATGACCAAGTATAAGACCATATAATATCGATAAAACACCCATTGTTGAACCTTGAGAGTTGAAATGCTCTTGTGCTCTTGATTTACATGTATTCAACCATTCTTTGGTCATTTTTCCGTTTCCTAATCCTGGGCATTCTTCCTTATCTGCTAAAAAGTATTTTTGCCCGTTAAAAGCTAAAGGATAAGCACTACAGTGAATGGGCATACTGTAGTAAAGGTTACATATTTTGTTTTCATGATCATAGAGAGGACACCCAGAGGGGTTAGTGTCATTTTCTTCCTTATTACGCTTCAAAACTAACTGAACACTAAATTGGTTAATCTCTTTTATTTGAAGAAATGGTAATACATAATTAAGAGAACCATCTCTAATCCATCTTTGGATGTCAGAAATATAAACTGGTACCTCGTCCCAACGTTCGCAACACTTACCACAGCCTTTTATACAATTAAAAACAAATCTTGGGGGCTTTTTTTCTTTTGTTTCTTGTTTTTCTTCTTCACTCTTTTTTACTTCTTGTTTTTCCTCTTGCTTCATTTCTTCTTTATCTTGCTGGTTTTCCTGCTGTTCTTGGTTTTTTTCTTCTTGTTTTTCTTCTTGCTCTCTTCTTTCCTCTGTAACGTCTACGTTCTCTTCATTTTCAAACATTGTATCACCAAATATTAAGCCTACAAGATAAAATAAAATTTTTCGGTATAATATAAAAATAAAAAATAAAACAAGAGTCTAATCATACAACTCTCGTTTAATAGTCTCAAAGATTCCATCTATTCTGTCGTACATTTCCTCTCCGCCTTTTAAAGCAGAGATAGCTTCCCAACCATGAAATGATTTCGGATAACGTTCTTTTAGATGTTCCCAAGCAGCTTTGAAGTTTTCTCTCAAGTATTCATCTGCTTTTGCCTTGCTAAAATCGAGTAAGTCAATTTTATTGACTACTAGGAAAAAGATAGCTTTGATTTTTCTTGCCTTGCGCTCAGCTTTGACAATATCATCATCTAAAGTCATAAGAAAATAATTGCTAACTTGAGTTAAAGCATCAATTTGAACTTTAGTGTCTTGAGTGGGATCAATCATAAAGATTATACCATTAGTTTTATAGTCTTGCATTGCTTTTTTCCAATAAGGCCATAAAGACATATCTCCAGGACAGTCTACTGCCATAACTTTGTAAGTTCTGTATTTTTCTAAGCTCAAAGAAGATTTGTATTGTTGGCTTTTTAGCTTTATACGCTTAGAATGCACTTCAATTTGCGTAGTTGGACTTATATCTTCTATTTCTTCTCCCTTGATTCTTTTAATTAGAGTAGTTTTACCCACTCCTGTTGCACCTAAAACTGTGATTGATAATTCACGAGTTAACATTGTTATTCAACTGAATATTTAGTTTAATCAGTATATCAATCTTTTGTAAAGATTAAGTAAACACTTTATTCAAAAAATCAAAAGAATCAAATAATAGATGAAAAAAATCAATAATTAGATATAATTAGCTTCTTAAGTATGATGAAAAAATCAAAAAGATATTTTTTTATTAATTATTGTTGGTGACTAAAAAAGCTAAAAACAAGTTTAATTCGGTCTTAAATTTATTTTTTTTTAATTATTATTTTTTTTAAATTTTTGTATTTTTCACACTGAAAAAAACATTATTCTAAAGTGTTTTTTTAACGCTTCTAACTTGATTTTTTATAGGTTCCAATATTTGAGAAAAGTTTATAAGGAGACTGTTGGTGTTCTTGTAGATTATTTAAAATTAAGTTAATATGTGAATAGTATATGAATTATACTGTCGATTATGATAAAAAAAAGAAAAAAGCGGAGTGGCCCGCTTTCATAAATATAAGTGAATGGAAACAAGAACACCCCGTAATATATCTAATCCCAGAACGTTGCAAAGCTTGTAGTTTCTGCATAAATTACTGCCCTGAACAGATTCTTGAATTTTCTCCAGATATTAATCAAAAGGGCTATCATCTTCCCAAACTTAAAGAGGGTAAAGACTTTTCTAACTGTGCAGAGTGTCATTTTTGTGAATTAATTTGTCCTGAATTCGCTATTTTTGTGAAGGTTCCGGAAAAACAAGACGAGGAGGAGAAACCAAGTGAGTGAAACAATTCAGAAAGAAGAAGATAGAACTGTTTTAACTGGTGAATATTTCACAACTGGAAACCTAGCTGCGGCAGAAGGCGCTTTAGCTGCTGGATGTAAGTTCTTCGGCGGTTATCCCATTACTCCCAGTTCAGAGATTGCAGAACACATGTCTTATCGTCTTCCCCAAGTTGGAGGTCATTTCCTTCAATTCGAGGATGAAATAGCTTCTATCGTATCAATTCTTGGAGCAAGTTGGGGCGGATGGAAATCTATGACTGCAACTTCTGGTCCAGGTTACTCTTTAATGTTGGAAAATATAGGTCTAGGAATAATGACTGAAACTCCTTGTGTTATAGTTAATGTTCAACGAGGAGGTCCTTCTACTGGTTTACCAACACTAGTAGGCCAACAAGATATCCAACAAACAAGGTGGGGGTCTCATGGAGATTATGAAGTAATCGCTTTAGCACCAAATAGTGTTCAAGAATGCTTTGATTTAACTATTGTTGCTTTTAATTATGCTGAAAAATATAGGTTGCCAGTAACCTTGCTAATGGATGAAACACTTGGTCATATGAGTGAAAAGTTGATTATTCCAACAAAAGATGAAATCAAGGTTATTAATAGAAAAAAACCCAAAGATGATCCATCGATACACCTTCCCTATAAAGCAGATGACGATCTAGTTCCTCCCATGGCTACTGCAGGGGAAGGATATCGTGTAATGACTACAGGATTAACACATGATGAACGAGGATATCCTGTTTTAAATGCGGAAACCCAAGAAAAACTTATACGAAGATTAATCGACAAAATAAGAAAAAATAAAGATGATATAATCCTGCTCGAGGAATATAAGCTCGAGGACGCAGAAATAGCGCTAATCTCTTTTGGTATAAGCGCACGTGCTTCAAAGGGTGCAATTGAGCTTGCAAGAAAGAAAGGAATAAAGGTTGGCCTTTTAAGACTTATTACTATTTGGCCGTTTGCAGATGAACAAATAGAGAAACTTGCTGAACAAGTGGGTAATATTTTTGTTGTTGAAATTAATGCAGGACAAGTTACAAGAGAGGTTCAGAGAGCTGTAAAAGGTAAAGCAGAAGTTCATGGTGTATTTAAGTATGGTGGAGCCATTCACACACCAGAAGAAATTTTGTCTGAAATCGAGAGGAGAATAAAATGACAGATAAATTATTAAAAGCAGTAGAACATCCTTCTGATGTATTTTTAAGACCAGGGAGAATACCACATATTTGGTGTCCTGGGTGCAGTTTAGGTTCAGTAACGAACGTGATTATTGAAGCAATAAAACAAAGTGGAATTGATTCCAAAAAAATATCTATTATCTCTGGAATTGGTTGTACTGGAAGAGCTGCAGGATACCTAAACTTTGATTCCTTTCACACTACACATGGTAGAGCTATTCCCTTCGCAATAGGCTTAAGTGTAACTGATCCTGAAAGAAAAGTTATTGTTATTTCAGGAGATGGTGATCTAGCTTCTATCGGAGGTAATCATCTAATTCATGGAGCTAGAAGAAATGCAGATATTACAGTTATTTGTGTAAATAACTTTCAATATGGAATGACAGGGGGGCAAGTAGGTCCTACCTCCTATGAGGGACAATTTCAAACTACTGCACCATATGGAAATGTTGAACATCCATTTGACCTACCGGGTTTGGCTTATTCATGTGGAGCAACTTTTGTAGCAAGGTGGACAGCTCTTGATGTCAGAAGAATGAAAGAGACAATTATTGAAGCAATTCTACATAAAGGATTTTCTTTTGTAGAAATATTGGGCTCATGTCCTACAACTTATGGACGAAGAAATCAATTAAGAGAAGGTTTAGAGATTTTAGAAAATTTCAGAAAGAGAACAGTATTGAAACACGGAGCTGACCCAACAAAAACAGAAATTTCCAAGGATGGACCTATAATTGTTGGAAAATTTGTTGAAATCAAAGATAAATCGACTTTAACTGATAATTTGCTTAAAGTTCAAAGAATAGCAAAAGCGACAAAGGCAAGGGGGTTATAAAAAGTGCCAAGAGTAGAAATACGTTTTGCTGGTTTTGGAGGACAAGGTATTGGTCTTCTAGGGCGATTAGTAGGAGAGGCAATTGCTTTGTATATGGAAGGAAAAAATGCAATAATGACACAGAGCTATGGACCTGAAAGTAGAGGTGGAGCGAGTAGTTCTGATGTTGTGATTGACGAAGGAGAGATAGCCTACCCTAAAGCGACACATTACGATTATTTAGTTGTTATGTCAGAGGAAGCCTATCACAAATATATCCCAAATTTAAAAGAAGGAGGAACATTATTTGTAGAAGAGAATCTAGTTATCCTCGATGAACACGCTAAAAAAGCTGGAAAAATCTTCAAAATTCCCGCAACTAAAATAGCAGAAGAAATAGGAAGTAGTTTATATGCTAATATAGCAATGTTGGGTTTTTTCTGTGCAAACACTGATATCGTATCTGAGGATGCGCTAAAGAAGGTAATAAGAGAAAAAGTGAAGGCGCGGTTTGTTAAGAACAATCTTATTGCTTTCGAAAAAGGGAAAAACTATAAGGGATGAAAAAAGAAATGGATGAGAAAAAGAAAGTTGGAGTATTTATTTGTCATTGCGGAAGAAATATCGCTCAAACTGTTGATATAGAAAAACTAATGGAAGAAGTTAGAGAAAAGTATGATGTTGAGTTTGTAGAAGATAATATGTACATGTGTTCTGATCCTGGACAAAATCTGTTAAAAGAATCAATTCAAGCAAAGAATTTAGATCGAGTAATTGTTGCTGCTTGCTCTAGAGATATGCATGAACCAACATTTAGAAGTGCAGCACAAGAAGCTGGTTTAAATCCGTATTTAGTCGAAATTGCTAATATTAGAGAACAAGTCAGTTGGGTTCATGATGATAAAGAAAAAGCCACAGAAAAAGCTTCAAAGATTATCGGTTCAACAATCGAAAAAGTAGTAAGAGATGAACCTTTAGAACCTCTACAAATTCCAGTTGTTCAAAGAGCATTAGTTATTGGTGGTGGAATAGCAGGAATTCAAGCTGCTCTTGACATCGCTGATGCAGGATATGAAGTGACTCTAGTTGAAAAATCTCCTACTATTGGAGGACACATGGCACAATTAGCTGAAACATTTCCCACTTTGGATTGTAGTCAATGTATTTTAACACCAAAAATGGTTGCATTAAGTCGCCATCCAAAAATTAATTTGCTGACAACCAGTGAAGTTGTAAGTGTAGAAGGTTATGTGGGAAATTTCAAAGTACAGATAAGAAAAAATCCAAGGTATGTTGATGTTGATAAATGTAATCTCTGTGATGATTGTACAGCTGTATGTCCTGTAGTTGTTCATGATGAATACAATCAGGGTTTAGCTCCAAGGAAAGCTATCTACATTCCATTTCCGCAAGCTGTTCCTGCATCATATGTGATTGACGAAGCAACTTGTTTGGGAATTGACCCTCTAATTTGTTCTAAATGTAAAGATGTTTGTTTAGTTGAAGCAATAGACTTTGATATGCAACCAGAAATTATTGAAGAAGAATTTGGCGCCATAGTTGTAGCTACTGGGTATGATATCTATCCAATAGAAAATATAGGAGAATATGGGTATGGTTCCCATCCAGATATTATATCTGGATTAGATTTTGAAAGGTTATTATCTGCAAATGGACCTACACAAGGAGTTATAAGAAGACCTTCAGACGGAAAGATTCCAAAAACCGTAGTTTTTGTTCATTGTGCTGGTTCAAGAGACCCTGCTAAACATTTACCTTATTGTTCCAAGATTTGTTGTATGTATTCTACTAAACACGCTTTGCAGTATAAACATCTTGTTCATGATGGTACTGCAATCAACTTTTATATTGATGTAAGAACAGCAGGAAAAGATTACGAAGAATTCTATAAACGAGCAGCAGAAGAAGAGCAAGTGATTTATGTTCGAGGAAAAGTCTCAGAGATAATAGAAGATGGAGATCAGCTTCTAGTTAAAGGTGTGGATACATTATTAGGGGAAGCAGTAGAAGTTCATGCTGATCTAGTGGTTCTAGCTACAGGACTAGTTCCAAGTAAAGGAACACAGGAAATCTCACATCTTTTGAAGTTATCTTGTGATAGTAAAGGATTTCTAAAAGAAGCACATCCAAAGTTAAAACCTGTTGAATCAGCTCTATCGGGTATTTTTATTGCTGGAACTGCTTCCGGACCAAAAGATATCCCCGAGACTGTTGCCCAAGCTTCTGGAGCGGCAGCAAAAGCTGCAACGATTCTGGCCTCTGAATATCTTGAACGAGAACCTCAAATTGCTCAAGTAGACCCAACAACCTGTGGTGTATGTCATACTTGTATTCATGTTTGTCCATATGGCGCAATTTATCTAGATGAGGTTGTAGGAAGAATAACTGTTCGAGAAGCATTATGCGAAGGATGTGGAAGTTGTGCAGCAGCTTGTCCTTCTGGTAGCATTGAATTAAAGAACTCTACTTCTGAAGGAATTAGAGCGAGAATTAAAGCATTATTGCAAGGGTGAGAATAATGAGTACATCAAAGCAAGAACAAGAATCAGGTATAAAAAACCCAGATCCTAAGATTGTCCTTTTCTTATGCCGATGGTGTTCAGGAAAGGGAGCAGATCTAGCAGGAACGTCAAGATTAAGTTATCCTCCCAATGTTTTACCAATAATGGTAAATTGTACATCAAGAATTGATCCAAGATTTGTAGTAGAAGCTTTTCTTGATGGAGCTGATGGTGTTCTAGTGACTGGCTGTCACTTTGGTGATTGTCACTATAAGACTGGTAATTACAAAGCATATAGACGTCTTTCGCTAGTCGCAAAGTTGTTAAAACAAGTTGGGGTAAATCCTAAGAGATTTAGATTGACTTGGATATCAGCTACAGAAGCAGCAAAATTCGTAGAAGTGACTACAGAGATGGTAAATGATCTGAAAAAACTTCCTCCTTACTGGAGAAATGGAAATGGAGGTAATACCAATGAATAAATTAAAGGTTGCAGTGGCTCTTGGCGCAACTTGTGCAGGTTGTGACGTGGCTATCTTAGATTTGAATGAAAAAATACTAGATGTTATAGAGATAGTAGATTTTGTTTTCTGGCCAACAGCTATGGATTTCAAGCTTGAAGATCTAAAGGCATTAAAAGATGGTGAAGTAGACGTAGGTTTATACCATGGAGCTATAGGTACAGAAGAAGATGAAGAAATAGCAAAAATATTAAGAAAGAAGTCGAAAGTAGTAGTGGCCTTTGGAGCTTGTGCTAATTTTGGTGGGATACCAAGTCTAACAAATATGCCTTATGAATCAAAAATATTCGATGTGGTTTATAAGGAAAGTCCATCTACTTCAAATCCTGAAGGAACTGTACCTCTAAAAGAAACAGAGGTAGAAGGAACAAAGTTGACTTTACCTGGAATTAGAAAAAGAGCAGATTCTTTGAATAGTGTTATCGATGTAGATTATTACGTTCCAGGCTGTCCTCCTATGGTTCCTTTGATAGAACAAGTGGTAGACATTTTGAGAGTTTTTGTTGAAAAAGGAACTTTACCTCCTAAAGGAGCTGTTATCGCTGGGCAAGATACACTATGTAAGGAATGCGGAAGAACTAAACCAGAAACCATCTCTTACACAGAGTTTCTCTCTCCACAAGAAGTGAAAGAGATTGACCCTGACCTTTGTCTTCTATCACAAGGAATTTTGTGTTTAGGACCAGCAACACGTTCTGGTTGTGGAGGATTATGCACAAGCATGAATGTTGGTTGTAGAGGATGTTTAGGACCAACAGATAAAGTTGATGATCATGGTCTAAAAATGATTTCAGCTCTAACATCACTTTTGGACGTAGAGCATGAAGAAGAGTATACAGAAGAGGAACTAGATAAATTAATAGAAAAAATCCCAGACCCATTAGGAACATTTTATCGATTTACTTATGGAGTCTCCATGATCTCTAAATTACATCCTGATATGGAGGAATAAAAATGAATCAAAAATTAAATCCAAATATCGTGACTATTGAGCCAGTCACAAGATTAGAAGGATTAGCAAAAATAACAGTACTTCTTAATGATGAAGGAAATGTAAAAGATGCTTTTTATCAAGTAGTAGAACTCAGAGGTTTTGAGCGTTTTGTTCAAGGAAGACCAATTGAGGAAGTATTGAGAATCACACCAAGAATATGTGGTGTATGCCCCATACCTCATCATCTTGCACCAGCAAAAGCAGCAGATAGGGTATATGGGGTCGACCCTCCTAAAACTGCAAAATTATTAAGAGAAATGCTAGCTTTGGGACATATTGTTCATAGCCATATTTTGCATTTCTATGCTTTTGCTCTTCCTGATTTTGTACTAGGAGAAAAGAAAGAACCAGGAACGCATAACATAATTGGTATAGCAAAAGCATTTCCTGATGTGGCGAAAGCTGCCATTAAAGCAAGAGGAGATGCCCAAAAAATACAAGCAATGATTGGTGCAAAAGCAACTCATCCTGTTACTGTAATTCCAGGAGGAATAAGTAAAGGAGTAACGAAGGAAGATACAGAAAAGATATTAGAAATGAGCAAGAATATCGTTGAATTCGGTAAACTGGGTCTTAAGGTCTTTGAAGATTTAGTAGTTAAAAATAAAGATCAAATGGATCTTATAAACAGTGACGCCTATCAGATGGATACCTATTATATGTCAATTGTAGGCCCCGATAATACGCTCGATTTCTATAATAGTCAAACAGTTAGAGTAATTGACAGTAAAGGAAAAGAATTTGCAAAATTTGAAGCAGAAGATTATTTAGACCATTTAGATGAACATGTTGAACCATGGACATATCTCAAGTTCCCCTATTTGAAAAAGGTAGGTTGGAAGGGACTTGTTGATGGACCGGATAGTGGTATGTATAGAGTAAATGCTTTAGCACGATTGAACGTTATAGATAAGATAACAACACCTCTCGCCCAAGAAGCAATGGAAATTATGTATGAAGGTCTAGGTGGAAAACCTGCTCATCACACTTTAGGTTTTAACTGGGCTAGGTTAGTGGAAATACTATACAGCGGTGAGAGAATGGTTGAACTAGCTGAAGATCCTGACTTTTATGGTACAAAGTTCAGAGAACAGCTAACCAAGGATATGATTACAGGTGAAGGGGTGGGAGCCATAGAAGCACCAAGAGGAACTTTATATCATCACTATAAGACTGATAAAGAAGGAAAAGTAACCAAAGCTAATATCATAGTAGCAACCACCAACAATAATGCTGCGATTTGTTTAAGTGTGAAAAAAGCCGCTCAAGAAATGATTAAAAACGGTCAGTATAATGAGGATGGCTTAAATAAAATAGAGATGGCTTTTAGAGCTTATGACCCTTGTTTAGCATGTGCTACCCACGCCATGGTTGGACAAATGCCACTGAAAGTAGAAATATATGATTCTAAGAAAAATAAGATTAGAGAGTTGACACGTAAACTATGAAAATAGCAATTATCGGCCTGGGAAACCCCATTGTTGGGGATGATGCTGTCGGAATAAGAGTCTTAGATTACATAAAAGAGAATAAGACTCTTCCTTCCTTTGTAGACATAATGGTCGATGTAAGCCTTTCTGGAATAGGTTTAGTTGAACTATTCAGAGGATATGACAAAGTGATAATAATTGATTCTATGCAATCTAATCAATTTGAACCAGGTACAGTTCTAAGACTCAACCCTGACCAATTTGTAAGTGCATTACACGTTTCAGATTATCATAATATGGACTTTTTTACTGCTTACGAATTCGGTAAAGAGATATATGATGATTTACCACCAAATGAACAAATTGTTATCCTCGGAATTGAGATTAATTATATTACTGAATTTAGCGATCAGCTATCTCCAGAAATAAAGTCAAAATTTGATGATATTGTAAATGATGTTTATCAATTTATTAAAAAAGAAATAAATCAAGAGAAGGAGATTATACGCAATGTCCTTTGAATATATAAAAATAGGAAAAGAAGAAAAAGAATTCATTAGTAAAATAGAAGATATCAGCGGACAGAATCTATATGCATGTTATCAATGTGGAAAATGTACCGCTGGATGTTCTTTTAGTAATCAGATGGATCTTACAGTAAACCAAGTTATTCATAGATTACAACTTGGGCAAAAAGAAAAAGTGCTGAGTGCAAAGAGTCCTTGGGTATGTGCGAGTTGTTTGACTTGTACAGTTAGATGCCCACGAGATATTGACGTAGCTGCAATAATGGAGTCAGTAAGAGAATACATTCTACGTTATGAACCTGAGAGAATAGAAAGAATGAAAGTTACAGGAGAAAAAGCTAAAAACTTGCCTAACATTGCCCTCGTAGGTAGTTTTAGGAAGAATACTGAATTATAATAGGTGAATTAAATGAAATATTCATATTTTCCAGGATGTAATCTCAAAACAAATGCAAAGGAATATGAACATACAGCTGTTGAAGTTTCTAAAATATTAGATGCTGAACTTGTAGAAATGCCAGTGTTTAATTGCTGTGGGACAGTTCATAGTATGGCTTCAGATAATACTATGAGGAGAATCGCCCCTGTACGTATTCTTTCAAGATCAGAAGAGCACCAAAAAGAGTTGGAAGATACAAATAACACAGTTGTAACTCTATGTTCCATGTGTAGTTCAACACTTAAAGTAGTAAATGAAGAAGTAAAAGAAGATGAAGAAATGCTACAGAAAATAAACTGGCAGCTAGAAAGAGATAACTTAAAATATTCTGGCCATTCGGAAGTCAAACACTATTTAGAAATACTTAGAGATGAAGTTGGTTTTGAAGAAATTGTTAAAAAGGTTAAAAAACAACTTAAAGGAATGAAAGTTGCTTCTTATTACGGTTGCATGCTGTTACACCCAGATAAAGCTAAAATTGATGACAGCGAAACACCAACAGTGATGGAAACCCTTACCCTTGCACTCGGAGCAGAAGTAGTTGATTGGCCTTATTTTAAAACTTGTTGCGGTTCTTACCATGTAGTAGACAAAGAAGATATCGTAAACAATCAAATTCTAAAAATAACGGAGGGTGCTAAAAAAAGAGGAGCTAATGCTATAATTACTGCTTGTCCTTTATGTGCCTATAATCTTGATAGTCAGCAAGTATTTTTACAGAAAAAAGGAATAATAAAAGAAACTATACCTATCTTCTACTTTACTCAACTTATGGCAATAGCTCTAGGAATAAAATTAGAAAATTTTGAAGATCATCATGTAGATCCTAAACCTTTACTAAAAAGTCTAGGATTAATTTAAAAAAAAGAGGAATAAAAATGGCAAAAGCAATATCAATGAGAGAAAAAAAGGAAAAACTTGACACAGTAACCATATATATTATGGGTCAAGGATACAAAGTTCCTTCTTCTTTAACCATAATGAAAGCAATGGAATATGCTGGTTTTAAACTTAAAAGAGGAGTCGGTTGTCGTGCAGGTTTTTGTGGAGCATGTGCAACCGTTTATAGAAAATTAGGTGATTACAAAATATATGCTAACTTAGCATGTCAAACTAAAGTCGAAGATGGGATGTATCTCACACAATTACCTTTTGTTCCTGCTAATAAAGCAGAATACAATCTTGACGAGATTAAACCTTCAGCTTCAACAATGCTCCGTTTCTATCCAGAAATAGCAAGATGCTTAAGCTGTAATGCTTGTTCAAGAGTGTGCCCACAAGATATACAAGTAATGGACTATGTTCAATACAGCTTGCAAGGGCAAATAGAAAAAGCAGCAGAACTAGCTTTTGATTGTATTCAATGCGGTCTTTGCGCAATTCGTTGCCCAGCAGAGATTCCTCAATATCATGTGGCGACATTGGCACGAAGATTACATGGTAAATATCATATGATTGCTCCTGATACTCTAGAACAAAGAGTAAAGGAAATAGAAGAAGGAAAATACGAAAAAGGATTTGAAGAGTTGATGTCTCTATCTGAAGAAGAATTGAAGAAACGATACGTTGCAAGAGACTTTATTGATCAGAAAAAGGCGTGAGAAAAATGATTAGAGGATATCCAGAAAGTATGAGAAAAAGTATTGACAAAGTCAATAAAACAAGAGATAAGAGAATCGACCAAATTATGAAAGATTTGACTCTTGAAGAACGTGAGAAAGTATTAAAGGAATTTCACCCTGATTATAATCCAGCATATAAAAGAACTATAAGTTGGGGACAAAATAAAGGCGATTATGTTCCTAATGAAGTCGCAGATATACTGGAATCATACCCAATCTATGATCCAGATGAGATAGATTTAAGTCAAATAGATTACGATGTTGGAATATTAATTATTGGTGCAGGAGGAGCTGGAACAGCTGCTGCTTTATGGTCTGTTTATTCTGGAGTGCCAAATGATAAGATCCTTCTAACAACTAAATTAAGGCTGGGAGACTGTAATACAGTTATGGCACAAGGAGGGATACAAGCTGCTGATAGACCAGAAGATTCACCTTTAATTCATTATTTAGATGCTATGGGTGGAGGACACTTCAAAAATAAACCAGAGTTAGTAAAAGCACTTGTTTCAGATGGTCCCAAAATAATCAAATGGCATAAAGAACTAGGTTTAATGTACGATCAGAATGAAGATGGAAGTTTTGTAGAAAATGCTGGAGGAGGAACATCTAGAAACAGAATGCACTGCGCAAAAGATTATACAGGAATGGAAATTTTCAGAAATCTAAAAGATGAAGTTATTAACAATGAGATACCTTTATTGGAATTTTCACCTGCAGTAGAATTGCTAAAAGATGAAAATGGAAGAGTAGCTGGTGCATTGTTATATAATCTAGAAACAAAAGAATATTCCGTCGTAAGAGCAAAAACAACCATTTTAACAACAGGAGGTTTTGGAAGATTACACATCGCAGGATTTGCAACAACAAATCACTATGGGGCAACAGGAGACGGAATAGTTATGGCTTATAGAGCAGGAGCTAAACTAAGAGATTTAGACTCAACACAGTTCCACCCAACAGGAGCAGCTTTCCCTGAACAAATAGTAGGTCTGTTAATTACTGAAAAAGTAAGAAGTTTAGGAGCACAAGTTTTAGGAAAGAATGGAGAACAAATCTGCTATCCACTAGAACCAAGAGATGTAGAGGCTGCTTCAATAATAAGAGTAACAAAAAGTACAGATAATTATGTTGAAACTCCAACAGGAATGAGAGGAGTCTGGTTAGATAGTCCATTAATTGAAGAAATCAGAGGAAAGGGAACAATTGATAAGAATCTTGCTGCAATGAAAAGAATGTTTGCAAGGTTTGATATTGACATGACAGAAGATCCCATACTTGTTCATCCAACCCTTCATTATCAGAATGGAGGAGTGGAACTCGATGAAAATGGATATACTTCTGTACCAGGTTTACTAGGCGCAGGTGAAATAAGCGGAGGAGTACATGGAAAGAATCGTCTTATGGGTAACTCTCTGCTTGAGGTCAATGTTTTCGGTAGACGAGCAGGTATAACTGCTGCTAAAGAATATAAACGAGGTAAAAAACCAGGCAAACTTACTTTATCACATGTAAAGAAAACTATTGAGCAATTAGATGCTCTAAACATTAAGAAAAAACGCTTTTCACCTATCATTCTTCCAGAATATCGTAGTGAAGCAGTAAGAGACAGATTAATTCAACTATTTGAATCTAGTCTCTAAAGTCTTTAACGACTATTTTCTTTTTTTCCATCTCTTTTTCTAATAATCTTATTGGAAATATTTTTCCATGTGAAGGATAAAGCCATTTTACACCTTCATCTATTAGTTTTTTCCAACTTTCGTATATCTTTTCCTTTTTATTTGCGACTATAGGAAAATAGCTTCTTCCTGAAAGCAAAGGAAACTTCATAACTATGTCTCCTACAAAAGCATGTTTTTGTTTAAAAATTAATGAAATTGAACCATCAGTATGACCTAATGTATGAATTATCTTAGCATCAAATCCATATTCTTTTAGGGAAAATTCATCACTTACTTTAATATCAACAGAAAAAGGAGCTATCTCACGCTTTGTAGAAGAAAAAATCTTCTTAAGCAATTTATTAGTTAAAACTGCTTCTGGTGTATCTCCCTTTTCCACTAATTCAGCCTCTATTTTGTGCATTAAGACTTTTGCTCCTGTAATCTCTTTTATCTCTTTTACAGAACCAATATGGTCTATATGTGCATGTGTAATGATAATTAGCTTGATATTTTCTGGTTGAATAGAATTTTTTTGTAAAAAATGAACTATCTTTTTATGACTTTTTGGCATTCCTGTATCAACTAAAATACAATTATTATTCTCTTTTATTAGAAAACTATTGACATAACCCAATTTTATTCTATGGATAGAAACCATACTTACCAAAGAAAGTTCTTGCATAATAATATATCTTTTTCGAGTATTAGGAACATTTACATTTTCTAATTATCGATATCCTCTACTTTAGAGTTTCTTATTAGACAAAAAACGGTTAAAGATGATTTTAGACTTTTAATTTTCTTTAGTTCTATATATAAAAACCATTTTTATTTTTTATTTCACGTCTATAATTTTCTAAACTATTAACACTTACCTTATTCTCTAATTTTTTCTCGCTCTAATATGTAATTATTGTTTTTTCCGAGTTAGGTTTATAGTGTAAGCTTTTTAAGGACACTTTAAAAGGTTATTCAGACCATTCTACTGGTGGAAATAATGTCTGAATATGTAGAAAGAGTATACAAACATGTGGTTGAGAAGAATCCTGCTCAGCCAGAATTTCATCAAGCTGTAAAGGAAGTTTTAGAAAGCTTGACACCCGTTTTTGAACGAAATCCAGGATATGAGAAACAAAAAGTCTTGGAAAGAATTACTGAACCTGAAAGAGTTATTATGTTTAGAGTACCTTGGGTTGATGACAATGGAGAGATTCAAGTCAACAGAGGAATGAGAGTGCAATTTAACTCTGCTCTAGGCCCATATAAAGGAGGTCTAAGATTCCATCCAAGCGTTAACCTAGGTATTATCAAATTCCTCGGTTTTGAACAGATCTTCAAAAACTCTTTGACAGGATTATCAATGGGTGGAGGAAAAGGAGGTTCTGACTTCGATCCAAAAGGTAAATCTGACAATGAAGTTATGCGCTTCTGCCAATCTTTCATGACTGAATTATATCGTCACATCGGAGGAAGAGTAGACGTTCCTGCTGGAGACATCGGTGTAGGCGGACGAGAAATTGGTTACCTTTACGGTCAATGGAAGAAGATTACTAAAAGATTTGAACCCGTTTTAACTGGTAAAGGACTTGAGTATGGTGGTTCTCTAATCAGACCAGAAGCTACAGGATATGGAGCTACTTACTTCGCTTTAGAAATGCTAAAGACAAGAAATGAGGACTTCAAAGATAAACTTGTAGCAATCTCAGGTTCAGGAAATGTTGCTCAATATGCAACAGAAAAAGTTAATCAATTAGGTGGAAAAGTAGTAACACTCTCTGATTCAAGCGGATTTATTTTTGATCCTGATGGTGTAACTGGAAAGAAATATGAATTCTTTATAGAACTTAAACAAGTAAGAAGAGGAAGAATCAAAGAATATGCTGAAGAGTTTGGAGTAGAATATTACGCAGGAGAAAGACCATGGAAGGTTGCTGCTGAACATGGTGTAAAAATAGCTATGCCTTGTGCTACACAAAACGAACTTAATGCAGAGGAAGCTAAAGCTCTAGTCGATGGAGGATTAATGGCTGTATCTGAAGGAGCTAACATGCCTTCTACATTAGAAGCAACTGAAATATTCCTAGAAAATAATGTCCTCTTTGGACCTGGTAAAGCAGCTAATGCTGGTGGAGTAGCTGTTTCTGGATTAGAAATGGCTCAAAACTTCAGTTTCACCTCATGGGATAGTCAAACTGTAGATCAAAAACTACACCAGATTATGATAAACATTCACAAAGCTGCATACAAAGCTGCTGAAGAATATGGACATCATGGAAACTATGTAATGGGTGCAAACATAGCTGGTTTCAAGAAAGTTGCAGAAGCTATGATTGCTCAAGGACATTGGTAAATTCTTTAATTTCTTTTTTCTCTTTTTTAAAAATATCAAAAATGCTTTTTTATTATAATCAAATTATTATAATCAAAAAGAAGATTAGATAAAATCTCCCGTTTCTATTTTCTGTGGGAGGTAGAAGTTTGTAATAAATTGTGGGTCACGTGCATTTAATGCTTGTATTTCTGCTTTATAACCTGTATTTATTAGGATTTCAAGTTGTTCTTGCCATTTTGGTTTTCTCTTTACGAACTCTTCTTCAAGCATTAACTTTGATCTTCTTATGTCTTTTTGAGTCATTTTGATTAGTGCTTCTCTAGGAATATCAAATCCACTTTCAGGTTTTAGATCACTTGGGAGCAAACCTAACCATTTAATATTTGGCACTGCAAGATGGGTTGATTCGAAACTAAGAGCTTTACTTCCAACGCTATATACTCTCATGATTTCGAATCCGTAAGGGTCAGCATCCATAATGGCAAGAATAGGTAATTGTAAGTCATCATTTATTTTCTTTAGAAACTGTCTTGTTGCCATGTCAGGTTGACCTTTAGCTGTAACTAAAATGCTTGGTACATAATCGTAAAAATGGTCTTCTGCTAACCTGTTAAAAATAGCATCTTTTTCAATAACTAAACAAAATTCAGCATCACTTTCTAAATCTTCGATGTCATCTATATTTGGTGAAATAGCTTTTCCTGAACCGATAGCTCTACAATCTATAAGATCACCCTTTTCCTTGAATTGTAACTTTCCTACAACAATACCTTTAGACGATGCACTAACATTTAGTGAAGTCCTCGTAGCTTGTATCATTGCTCCTAAATCTTCAATAAGAGAGTCTGATACTGCTTGTTTCTTAAACGCATTCACATTCATGTAGAAAATATCTCTTTTTGTACTGTGAATATCACGTGATAGTATGTCATGAAGAAGTCTCATTAATATTGACATTTGTTCAATCGTGCTTACAGAGGATAAACTCCTAAATTGGCGTTCTATCATTTGTCTACCAATAAGTACTAATTCTTGTTCTTCATCAAAACCAATATTTCTCTTTCCTCTTGAAGGAATTTTAAAACTAGCTTCATCAGGTTTGTTAAGTGCTTCATTCAAAAATAATAATGCTGCTTCAACAATTTTATTTTTAGCTTTTTCCGAAGACATTGTTTCTACATTAGTTACACCATAAGGTAACTCATAATCCTGCAATAAAGTAAGTTCGTTTCTAAGTTTCCTTATTTTATCAACTGGAACTTTTCTTTTTATTTCAATTCTCATTAATTCTTTCTTAAGAGGATAATTACCTAAGGTTTTACCTTTCTCTAGAGGATACCACTTCTTTCCGCTTCTCAAAAAGAGTACAAAAGATCCTTTTTTAAGTTCAAATTCTTCTTGTAATATTTGAAATAATTCATTTATCTGAATACTGTTATCAAAACTCATTTTTACTTCAGTTGAAGGCAATATTGTTGCATTTTTTACTAAAAAATTATAGTTTACCATTTTTCCACCTCATTTTGTACTCCTTTTTTTGGTTTCAATTTTTGTATCAGCTGAAATTTCATCTAAAGTTGTTTGTTTTGTTCGCTTTGAAGTTGTTGTTTTCTTTGTTGTTGTACTTGGTCTCTTTGTTTTAGTAGTCGTTGTTTTCTTTGTTGTTGTACTTGGTCTCTTTGTTTTAGTAGTCGTTGTTTTCTTTGTTGTTGTACTTGGTCTCTTTGCTTTGGTAGTCGTTGTTTTTACAAAAGGAATTGTCTGTTTGATCTTCTTTATATCATTATAAGTCATCTCTAGCTTTCCTTCAAGCTGAGATGTCGGATAAGCAATAAATTCTCCAATTGTATTAATTCCAAGTGAGTTCAACTTATTTCGTATTTGCTGTTTAACATCTAATTTTTCTATTGGCTCTTCTATTAACTTTAGTAATTTTTGAACATTTTTGTTTTTGAAAATATCTTTTCTCTTCGTACGATTATCAGCAAATATCAACTCTTCAAACGAAGATATCCCTATTTCTTTTAATTTTGATATAATCTCACTGCTCATAAATGGTGTACTTTTCACTATTTGCGTTTTACCCTTCTTTGCAATTTTTAGAGATTGAGGAGTTAAAGTTGCAAAATAGTTTCTTAACTGCCTTTCTGTTATATTAGTAATTTCAGTCAGTTCGTTAATTTTTGTATTAAAAACATCCCAGAGAGAATACTTCTGTTTATGGTATAATTTAAAGATACTGTTTGGTTTATCCTGCATTAGTGCATAGAATGAGTAAATTGGGTATGAAAGAAGTTCTTTTAATGTGGATATCTGTCTGATTGATAACTCTGTTTGTTCTTTAATTCTCTTATCAGAAACTGATAAATGTATAATGTGGGAATACCCACCGTTTTCCAATATGGATTTTTCAGTATCTGAAAATAGACCTAAATCTTTAATCCTATAGCTATTTAGTTCTAATTGCTCTTTCACTTTAGTCATGTTAAGAGAGTTAAGAAGTTCAGTAAATTCTGCACGTTGTTTTTCTGTAAATTTAATCTGTAAATCATCTATATTTTGTAGGAAGAAAAGATCATAAACTTGTTCATAACCTCTTTTTGCTAGTTGAAAAAGTATATTCTTTTGACGTATAAATAATGCTAATGATGCTCTAAAACAAGAAAGAACATCTTTTACTTTCATGGATAAGTCGCTGATATTTTTCTCTTCAAACAAAGCAATTAGTTCACCTAATGAATTTATATCATTTTCATTTAGCTCGTTAATTATTTCTTTATCGTTTACAAAATCTATAAGTTTAGAATTGCTTTGAGATGCTAATGAATCTAGATCATGGAACGGAATTTGAGATAAAAGGTTTTTAAGGACAGTTATGTTTGAAGATTTATTTAATAATAGTAAATCATAAACTGTTTTTGTATTACTTTTTAGTAGAAGCCTAAATGTTTCCTTACTCTCAAAGACAAGTGGAAGAGAGTAAATTTTTTGTTCAATTCTTAAACGGAGTTTTTCCGTGATCTTCCATCTCTTTGAAGTTTTTGATTTTGATACAATATTAAACACGTAAGCCTCTTCTATAGAGAAAATGTGACCTTGACTTAAAACATCTAATTCAGTTTTATCCAAAATTGTTTCAGGAATGGGGGTTAACTTAGATGCTAGAGTACGTAATGTTTCTAGTGATAGATTTCGAATCTGACGTATTAGTCTATTATCGTCGATTATCTGACTTAACTGGTATCTAGGTTTTAAAATTAAATCTCCTATTGTTAAGTTGCCATATTGTTTGAATTTCTCTTTATTTTCAAAACTTTCATTGACTAGCAAAATAACATGCCTATTTAGAAATTGTAAGTATTCATTAAAGTGTAAAGTTATGGTCTCTGGGAAAGAACTTGTAATTTTGTCAAATTGCTTTTTATCATATTTCTCCAAGAGAAGTAAGGATTCAAGGGTATATTGGACTTTTAGTTCATCTTTTTCAGGAAGATTCAACTTTTCTTCGAATTTGGTTGGTTTTGAGAAAATAAATGAGTAAATATCAAGTAGTCTCTTGGATACTTGAGAATTTACTTTTAGAGAATCATGATGTATATTGAAGAAAACTAATTGTTGAAAACTTAAGTCTGGGAGTTTTTCGTCAAAATATCGCGAAGAGAGTTTTTGTAAAAGTCCAATTTTTGTTCTTAATGAAGGTGAAAGGTTAGAAACAACATCAGTGTTTTCAAAGAGATCAAGATAATTCTTAATACCATTTTCTCTCAATTCAGCAATATCAAAATCTTGTAGAACAATGTTTGTTTTTAGAGCAGGGGGGTTGCTTATTCTAGAAATAGTAATCTTACTAAGAAAAGTGTCAACTTCACTAATGTTTGTGCTTATAATTTTTGCAAGAGCTGGCTTAGATAACAAAAGCATTTCTTGTAGAGTACTTACTTTGGATAAAAGTTTTAACCAATTTTCGAGAGGAAGTTGTGGGAAAGAAATCAGATAAATAGATTTGTTTAATATCTTTTGAACATTATTTCGTAATTTACTTCTCAATTTACAGTGTTTTTTTGATAAATCATAAACCAAATCGTCAATAACTGTATAATATTTCAGTAATTTTTTCTTTGTTTCACTATCAAACAGCATAATATTGGAAAGTTGAACTCTTTTATCTCTCAATTTTTTAATTGTTTTAACATTCAAAGTTGAGAGAACATGATTAACTTTCTCAAGTTGTTTTTCTGATAAGAATGAAGAATATGAAATAGGTTTAATTAGTAAATCCTTTAGTGTTTCGATTTTATGTTCATTCAGTTTTTCTACTTCTTTTTCAGTGAAATCTGTTATTATAGAGACAGAACTGTTAAGGAGGTTTAGAATCTCTAATCCTGTTTTAGTAAGAAACTCTTTGTTCATGTATAAAACAGAAATAAAATCAATGATATTTGAGATCTCTGGAATTTCAATGTTTTTGCTGAATAAGTTTTTTGAATTAATAGTACCAAGAAAATCTTTTGTCTTTAACGTAAGAGATAATGTTTTCTTTTTATCTTTAATCAGATTACTAATTATGGTGTTATAATCACCAAAGCTGACTAGTTGATCGTTTTTAACAAGATCTCTGATGGTGAAAAGATTGTTGTCAAAGTATTTTGTTTCAATCTCTTCAAATTTTAAGGAGTTAATAGAGCTTAAGAATAGGATTGATGTATCTAAAATTTGTTTTATTTTTGTTCTTATTTTTTCTATCTTTTTAATATCATAAAGCCAGTTGTATATTGAATTCTCTTCTAAATCTGAAAAACTATAGAATCCATAAGATAACAAAGTAGATTTTTCTTTTTCACTAAGAAATGGTAAATCTACAAAATGATTTGGCTTATCTTTTTCAATTGTTTTCTTGATTTTATCAATCTTTATTGATGAGCGTAGTTTCAATATTTGATCAAGTTTAATCCTTGATTCTTTTGCGACTGTTTTATACGGAATAAGCAGTAGATCTGCGATAGTGTATGTTCCACCTTTTTTAAGGTTAGTTTCTATTTTCTCTTCTAGTCCTAAATATCGAATATTGGCTAGTAAATATGGGCTAATTTCTGCAAATATGCTCTTATCTTTTAGATTAACATCTCCAAGTAATTCTTGATAAGATAAGTACCCAAGTTTCATTGCTTTTTCTTCATATGAACCTAAAGGAGGAATAAAACTTTCAAGATGTAGATTTTTTAACATTGATAGACTTGATAAAATTTCATCAACCATTGCATCATCTAGATTTTGGATAGAGGAAATAACATCTATAATGTAAACTAACTTCTTGTTATAACAAGATTTTATTGTATCTAATGTCAATATAGGTAGATTGTTTATGTTTCTACTTAATTTCATTCTAATATCTTTAATTTCTTCAATGTATGAATCTGGTAGGCTTAAGAAAAACTCTTCAGGGAAGTAATATAGATATTCAATTGAGAAAACTCCCAAACTGTATAGCTTTTGAACTAATGACTTATTTAACTTTAAGTTTGCAATATCAAGAGTAGAGAATTGAAGGGAAGATAGATTCCTAATGAAAAGAGAATTGTTCTCTTTTATGGCTTTATCCAATTTTGGGAGAAGGGTTTCCCACAGGTGAATAGGAATATGAAGGTAGTCATAATATGTTTTTTTATTTTTTAAAGATTCATTAATATTTTTTGTTGAAATCCCGAGTATACGCTCAATTGTCTTTATTGGTGTAAAGAGAATAGGTATATTCACTATCAACTTTTCTTTTTCATCTTTGTTTATTTCTAATTGATCTACATCATGATAAAATAGTTGAATTAAAGAGTAAATCTCATTTTCATTAAGATATTCGATTGTAGAAACCTCGGGTTTTTTGATTGTTTTTGGACTAGTACCTTCTTTAGCTTCACGTTTTTTAATAAGTGGAAGTTTACCCTCTTTTGTTAGTTCTTTTTCAGTTAAGGATGGTAAAAGGTTTAAGTCGATTCCATAGAGTTTAAGTTCAGAAACAATATTTCTTTTACTAATCTGTAATTTAATAGTGTTTATCTCTTTATACTCTATTTCAAATAATTTACCCAAAGAAACTGATGGAATAGATAAAAATTCAAGTATAGTGTTAATCTTATTTTCAAAGAGAATAGAGTTTTGTTGCAATGAAAGTGAACTTAAGAAGGAAATTGGAGTTGTTCCAAACAATGAGAGAGTCTTTTTTATTGATGATAAATTCTTATCTTCTGAACTGTAATCCTGTAAACAAAGAAGTTGATCTAAATACTCAATATTAATCTTTTTTAGATATAGCTTCTGTTGTTTGGACAAAAATTTTACATCACGTAACTTAATTGCCCATTTAGGTATTTGAAAATCAGATAAAGAACTTACTACATATTCTGCTAGTTCTATGTCAATATTGTCTGGAGGAAGAAGTAATAAATCAAGAATAAGTTTTTTATCTTCCTTCATCAAATTTCTCAAAAACTCAAGCTGATCTATTTGAGAAAATTTATCTAACCAAATAATTGGATATTTTACCATACTTGTAAGAGAATTAGAATTACTAAAGAGAATTTGAGAACTTATGACAAATGGTTGAGGAAGCAGATCTAGTAGATTAATAACATCGGGAGAGGTCTTAATGTCTAGTTTATCACTTTTATTTGATAGAATGTCCAGATGATCTTTGGGAATTAAGTTAACTAATTTTTCTTTAGAAAATTCTTTTACAAAACGGATAATCTCACTTCTAGCATTTGATGGAATAGTTCTCTTTTCTTCAGAGCTAAGAGTAAGAAGTTCAATAATATTTTTAACTCCATTTTTCCATAAATCAAGTTTGACGTCTAAACTCATGTCTGAGATAGAAAAAATATTTAGACATAAACCATAGATTAGTTCTTCAAGTTTAGCAATACTACTCGCTTTTTCTATTTTTTCACTTTCTGAGAATATAAGCAAGTATTCTGGTACCAACCCAAAGATATCTTCAAATGATGCTTTTGAAAGGTTGAATTTAAAGTCTGTGAGTGTACTTATTAATTCTTTATCTTCTTCAAGAATAGGTATGCCTGAACTAAGGCTTATGTTTCCCTTTCTTTTATCTTTTAACTCTTCAGGAATGGAATTGAATATCTTCTTAAGATCTTTTTCTCTAACTATAAAGAGGTCAATAACTCGTAGAATGCGGTTTTTTGCAAGACTACGTTTAATAAAGCGTGAAAGGTTTGAAATTCTGAAGACTGAAGAGTTACAAAGAGAGAGAAAATTATCAATATTTTCCTTAAATTCTTCAGAAAATGATTTTATTTGATAACAAAGACCATAAAGATCTTGAACTGTGTCCTTATTCAGTTTTTGTAAGCTAAGAAGATTTCTCTTTGACAATAACGCAAGAGATTCAAGTTTTATTCCTTTTTCTTCAACTTCATTTAGTATTTTTTTAACTGAAATATTTTCTTTTATTTTGATAATTTCAGTTTCAGGTATGTCTAAAATTAATGATATCGTAGTGATGTCTTCTGTTAAGAAGGTGAGTATATCCCCGACGCCAGAATAAACAAGTTTTAACATTTGTTCTAACTCTAAATCCAAGAAGAATACAGATGAGAGATACAACTTTGCTTCTTTAAATACATTCATGTTCACTAGATATGGGTATGATTTTCTGATTTCAGACATTCTAGAAATGAAGTCTTGAATTGAATAAATCCCTAATTCATGTAATTTTTCTACATATTCACTTGTTATTGATGGACAATTTTCTAGAGGAATTGCAAAACGAAGTCTTTTCTCTTTTAATTCATCTAAAGATAACAAGTCAAATATATGAAATTCATCATAAATAGGATTGTTTAGAATTTGTGATAATTGTCCTTTTTCAAAAAGAGACAAATCGATTACTGAGTGAATATCCTGTAATTCTAGTTTCTTTATTTCTTCAAAAGACAAGAAACTAAGAAAAGTTATTGAACCTGATAATATTTCTTTAAATTCTCTATATTTCTCTTGCTTTAAGATACTGGATGCACCCATTCTTACTCCAGCATAGTACAAAGTTTCTATGTCTGATATTCCTATATCTCGTAATTTAGAAATTTCAGTTTCCGTGATGAGAGAAGAAGGCATAATAGGGTGAGATCTTGCTTTGTGTAATTCAACAATTTCACTATAAGATAGATTTTCCTTTATTTCATTAATCCTTTTTTGTGTTTCATTAGATATTTCAGAAAGTTTTTTGGTTGGTGTTGAATAAAAGTCTATTAATGTTGTAATTGAAGATCTGCTAAGAGGAAGAGCAAGATTAACGTCCAAGTTTAGTGAAGAAATAGGAATAGACAAATCACCTATAAGTTTATCTAAACTATTTTCTTCACCTAGTTTGTTTTTAATTTCCAAGAGAGGAGAGTTCTCCTCGAATTCAAGTTCAAATAAGCTCCCTAAAGTAATTATAAAGTATTTATTCCTCATATCTTCACTTAAAAGATTGAGAAAAGGTGTAATTCCAAGTGGTAATTCAAAAACTGAACGAATAAGTGTAATGTTACATTTTTCAAAAGCTAATTGTCTTTCAAATTCGCTGAGGGTTTTTATCAAATCTGTGCTGGAAATAACATCAAGTAATGTTAACTCTTCAATATCTTCCAGAATAGTAGAAAAGAAGTCTTTATTGTAAGCAGTTGCAGAAAGAAAATCAAAGTAGTGATAAGCTCTCAAGTCAATTAATTTAGAAGAATAGTCTGAAACAGTTCTAAATAGCGTTCTATCCGTTAAATCGCTATCTAATATGAATATTAAATGGTAAAGGTGGGTTATTTGGTTTTGATTAAAAATAGTCAAAGAATAATCTGAAATCTCCTGAAAAATCCGTAAAGGAAGTGATAATATTTTCTTTAATGTGAAAACTTTTCTCCAGATTGATGAGTTTCTGTCGATGAAAACTTCATCGGGACAGTAGAAAAGTTCTTGAATTGATTGAAATCCTTCATAACTGTAAATTGTTTCTCTACTTAGCGTTCTTTGTTCATTTTTGTCAAAAAGTCTAGTTTCATATGCATAGATTGCTCGCGCCTCATATTCTTCTCTTATTCTCTGTGATGTTAAAATGTCAATTATTTCCTTTGTTTCTTTTGTTGTAATGTTTAGGATATTACTGAGTTTAACAGATGAAGTAGAAACGAAATCAACTATAGTTAATATACCCGCTTTTCTCAATTCTTCAGTTTGTGAAAAAGAGATATTTGGTAAGAAATAAACAGGGAGACTGAAAAAGTAAAAAATTTCACCAAGATCTAGACTTCTCTTAATATTATCAAAACGTTCGTCGGGAATCCCTGTTCTTTCCATTAGAACTTTAGATGACGTAAGTAGAAAACCTAACAATGTATTTATTTTGTTTTTCTTTAAGAGCTTAATTATATCTGGATCTAACATGTCTGACAAGTGCTTAAATCGTAAATTTAGCACATTTTTTAAATTCTGAACTATCTCCCATGGAATTGTTCTTATTGCCCATTTTTCTTGCTGAGTAGAAAAGTATAGGTCCTCAATGGTAAAGATGTTGTTAGTTTCTAAAATTTCTACTATCGATGGTCTAAAGATATCAAGTTCAGAAATATCTGTTCCAGTTTCACTAATCCTGATATTTTTCTTGTATTTTTTAGCTTCTTCTAAATCAATTTTTAAAATAGAAGCGATTGTTTCATCACTAACAAGGAAAAAGTCAATGATTCTTCTGATTCCAGTTTTTCTTAGAGCATTCAGCTGTTCATGGGATAAGCTTGTTATTTCAATTTCTTCAATTTCTTCCTCTTGTTTTGTTTCTTCATTTAATATCTTCTTCTTTGTGGTTTTTTCCCAAGTAACTAGCGTCAGGGGAGAACGCAATAGTTTCTTGAATTTTTCAATTACACCCCATTTTATTATGGGAGCACCAAAAGTGTAAGGGTGTGTTAAATAAAATAGCTGGTCTATAGAATTGTAACCAATAACAAGTAAAGAACGGATTTCTTCAGGTGAAAAACGTTCTGAATTTTCAAAATCAAAGGAGATTATTGATTCATACTTACCACTAGATACTTTCTCGTAGAATGGTTGTCCATCTCTATTTACATCAAAATTGTTTATTAACTCATCAAAATTCTTCTTTGAAAAATTAAGTATCGTGCTTAATTCATCAAAACTGTAATTTAAAAATTGGTGCAGAGAGTAAATCTTTTTTGAAGCTAATACTTCATAATCTTTAAGTTTCAAGCTTTTTATACGAGTGATTGGTAATTGCAAAAACTGATAGAAATCAATTATTTCGTGAGATAACAAAACTTTTTCTGCAAACTCATCAGTATCTTTAAGATTTTTACTATTTATATTGTCGTAGAGTTCAAGTAAAATTTTTTTGTCTTTATTTTTTGAAATTTCTGTCTCAATAAATACAGGTGTAAGTTGAAGGAAATCTCTTATTGTATTTACATCCTTGGTTTTGAGCTTAAGAAGAGCATCATTCAATGACTTTGCTTTAGATTTTGTTGGGGCTAACTTTGCTAAAAATATTAGATCTTCATTCATGAATTCTCTAAAGTTATTCATCTTAGTTAAAAGATCTGAAATCGACGGAAGTTCTTCTTCAATATAAAAGTAAAACAACTCTTGTATTGTTGTTTGTTGTTCATTGAATTGCTTAACCAATCTTGGAAAGTGTTTTTTTATTATTTTTAAATTTCCTTTGTATCTTTCTTTATTTTTTGTAATCTTGTTAGCAGATATACTTTGTTTTAGACGTATAATTTCTTGTTCGTTAAGGTTTAATACCAAAGAGAGTTCTTTATTACTCCATATTAGAAACCTGCCTATACAGTTTACTCCAATTTCATTCAAAACGTTAATTTTCTCGTTTAGTTCAGGAAAAGCAAAAATCAAGGGAGTTCGTAATAGTAAGTAATCTGAAACATATTGTTTCTTTGTTTGTTCATCTTTAAATTCAAAATTCTCTGGTTGAGAATATAGAATGTCCTCTACTGTATAAATTTCATATTTACTTGCTTTGTTCTTCAAAGATAGAAAGTTAGGAATGGGCGTACCTATCTTTTTCTTTATTCTTGCAATCTCGCTTTTTAATAAACCCATTTCGCGTAATTTTTTCGATGGTGTAATCAAGAATGATGTGGAAGTAAATATCTTGTTTTCTAGCAATTTTTCTTCAGCTTTTTCACTAATCACTTTTAAGTGTGATAGGTCAAGGTCTTTATTTACTTCATTAAGATGAGAAAGAATGCGAAACTTTGATTCTTCTAATAGACTATCAACAAAAACACTTAGTTCTTTTTTCATTAACGTTCTTAATTTAGCGTTTGCATATTGTGCTAAGGTTTCTATATTCGCTGATTTAAGACTGTCTAGTATGTTTTTTCTTATATTGTCATCTATGGTTGATATTAGTCCTAGTTTGTTAAGAGGGATAGATCTCTCGCTGTTAGCTAGAATAGTGAAAAATCTAGTATAAATAGAACGCTCTAATTCTTTGATTTCTAAAAGGTCTTTAGTTGGCGTTTTAAGAAAATTATCTATTGTCTCTATCTTTCTTCTATGAAAAGCATTTTTAGAATATCCATCTATCCAATCAGGTTTCATTTTTGTAATGTTGACCTTTAGAAAATCAGGAAACTTTTCTGAAACATGTGAAAATACCTTTTTAACGTAATCAATCAACATTTCTGTTAAATCATTATCATATTTAAACGAAAAAGGCTCATTGAACTTATAAATAAAATCCTCTAACCCCTTAAACTTATTTGAAAAGTTGGGATAACTTGTTTTTATATAATTGAAATCTGGATACAGAAATTCTTCTTTTAACTCTGAATAATCAGACATAGTTTCTAAATTAAATTTAAATTCTTCGATAAAGATCGACAACTCTACTGTTTCTTGGCCATCTTGAGATTTTGTAACTTCGTTAATTAGCTTAAATTTGTTATCTTCTATTAGACGTTCTACTAAACCTTCAACTAAACGCAATTGTGTAGCTTCTGTAGCTAAATAATGATAGCTATTTTGAATCCATCTTTGATATAATGCTTCATTGAAACTACTACTAGTTCCTTGACGTGCAAACCTCTTATCTATCATTTTATTTGTTAATGCTTTTAGTGGGAGTTCAGGGCTCAACTTAGACCTGTCTAGTTCATAAATTGTTCTTTGTTTTATTCTTGAAACTTCTTTTTTTGAAAGATTCAAAATAGGAGCTAGTTCTGAAACAGGTATGGAAAGAAACTTTCCAATTGTTAAAATATCACTTTTAGCACAACTTTTCTTGTATTTATCAGGGCACCACACATTAAGTTCAAAAATGGGTGTCCCTAAAGGAACAAAATTTCTAATTTTCTTTTTTGCTCCGTGAGCTAGAGCTGCTGCAACTTTATATTTTTCTTTATTTATGTTTGTATAAACTATTTTTTCATTCTCTAAAATTCTTGCGAGGTTATCAATTACAACAGGTGCTGATCGTACAAAACGGGATAATCGTGCATGTTCTCTTTTCCTTCTTTTTGCTCTACTAAGGAATGTTTTAAGTCTTCTACCAAGTTGTTGTAAAGCTAACCTAATCTCTTCTTCAATTTCTGGGACGGTTGAGATATACTCCTTACTCGTTTCAGGAAAAGGTATTTTTGTACTTACAATTGATACTGCAATCGCGAGAGGATCTGATTGTCTTGTAAGACCGTATTCACTCCAATTAAGCGAAGAAACTACTTTTGTAATAACGTCATTTCCCGCACCAAAAATTAAAGGAATTCTATTTGCATATCGATAAATTATTTTGTTGTCGACTGACGTGCTTCCTTTTTGTTGAGCATATTTTGATACTCCCCCCCCATAACCTATTGCTGCTTCAACGATAAAAGGATGACCAGAATAAGCTTTTGGAGGACGAGAAATCGCTTCTACAAACTCTGGTTCAAGTTCTTTTTCTAAACCTTTTCTTAATCTTGCTGCTCCTAAAGGAGAAAGAGCATCACCTTGTGGAGCATCAAATCTAAAGATTCTATCTCTTTTTCTTTTTATTTCTTTAGCCTCTTGGTAGGCTTTGATAAATCCTTCATGAACTATTCTTCTAATTTCTTTAGAAGTAAGGTCGCTAGGCTTTTTATTAGGGTCAATTTCTAAAATCTGAAAGAACTCTTCAGCTACTTCTTTTCTTACTCCCATAAAATCTTTTGACAGAAAATCAACTAGATTTTCTGCAGAAGTAGCAGCAATTTTTGCTTTAAACTGAGTGATATCACATCCAAATGGGTGTAACTGAATTACTTTAGGAGGGTCGGGCATATCATCTACTACTTTTTGGAAAACTAATGTTTCACTTGTTCCTTCTTCATCTCCTGGAAGAACTACAGTAAAACTTGCATAGGGAGTAATTATAGCTAATTGTTTAAAATACTCCTTAATACTGTTCTTTGCTAGATTCCAAGCTCCAGTAAAAGTTATACTTATCTCAGTACCGCTAGTGTGCAAATATCCTGGGTCATCTGGATTATATTCGTGTTGTTCCATAATAACAGGTTCATTTTTTTCCAAGTTGATCATTAAATGAACTTCTGTAGTCATTTCTTCCATGAAGTATCTGCTCTTTATCCTTGCAGGAAGATCTACAGATGACATAGAATGTAGTAGACACATCTTGGCTCCTAAACCAAATCTGCCTCTAGTTTGAATTACTCCATATTTTGTTCCTGTTAATACTCTACCAAAAAGATTTGGAATCTCATGACCAGGAACACCTACACCGTTATCTCTACATGTTAACTGAAGAAAATCAAGATGTTTTTCTAACTGTTTATATCTGGTAATATCTAATAATTCATTAATTTCAGAACTTGATAACTTCCTTAATTCAATATATATTTCAGGGTTCACACCTAGTTTTTCTGCTGCATCTAAGCCATTCTCGACCAATTCTCTAACAGAGGTAAAAACAGCTCGCATCGAGTTGCCAAAACCTGCAATGGCCTTATTTTCATTGAAGAAAGCAGCTGCACTCATTTTTCGTGTTTTATTTTCTTCAGCCACAAAATTCACTCCTTATATTCCGAATTAATGTACAAACATACATTCTTTTTCTATTATTTAAAGATAAATTAACCGTTTTAATAATTTAGCGCTTTAGGATTGAAATACAAAAAGTGAAATAATAAAATAAAAAATAGAGAAAATAGATTATTTTTTCTTGCGGAACAATTGTTGTTTTACTGGTTCTGGATTAATTGTTAGAGAAGAAACAATTATACCAAGTGTTAGAATAAATAATGCTGCAAAAGCCCCTCCAGTTCTGTAAGAGTCAGCTCTTCCGATTATTGAGAGGAACTCATCTTCTATTTGTTTAGCAAGGTTATCTGTGGAATATAGGATATCTTCGAGCCAGAATAAGTTTGCCATGTCTGCAGTAAGTTTTGGATAAGTTTGATGCCATGTTCTGTATTTATATTGAATGTCTTCAGTATCTTCTACAACATCTTCATCAAGGAATGGATAGTACTCAATATATTGTCCTGCATAAGTGTTGTATTGTACTCTATCTCTTCGTTCAAGAATTGTACCAGTTGTTGGGTCAGTGAAGATCTGTTGGAAGTGGAATTCATCACGTATAGAACCTGGGAAGGTGTGAGTGATATAAATATCGTCATTCTTCCAATCGGTACCATGAATTTGGTTCCATCTTCCTACATGGACGAAACTCTCGTTTAGGTAGTCTGCATACTCTTGCCAGTATAAATCGTATTGATCGACTTGTAGGTAAGGTTGTTGTGTATCTGCATAATAAATGTAAGCATCTCTACCATACATGATTGTTTTATCTCTGGCTGAATCAAATATAAATGGACGATAGAAGTACTCAACCCATCTTTGTGTAAATCCTCTTTCTGTGTTTGGAGGTAGGACATCTAATCCATAAGTTTCACTAAATGGTTCAAACTGTGTAGTCTTCATTGGCCAATTGTTTAATTGAACAAAAGAAGCTTTATCCCAAATTTCAACGAATGTTCTTAATTCGTCTCTATGTAAGACATCACTGAATGAACCTGAAGAATAGGTTATGTGTATTAATCCTTTTGAACCATCTGCAAGGTAAATGTTTTCACCAGAAGCATAAATATCGTATGCTTCTCCGTCACTATCATAAGTTGCTAAACTTGTTAAGGAATTGACGTTAGATGCATCAACTACAATCAAACCATTTTCTCCAGCAGTGAGATATAGCAGATCGTTGTTTTGGTATAGGTTGAAGAATCCACCAGAAACACCAAAGTCATATGTTCCTATTTGAGTTAAGGTGTTTCCACTAATGGAATAAACAACAAGTCCTAAGGTGTCATCAAGAACATACAGAGTTGTTCCATCTAATAATAACTGAGTTGCTCCAGTAAGAGAAACGTTTGCTAATGATTCTAATGTAACTGCATCAAAAACTTCTATTCCTCGTCCCTGTTCAACAGCATAGGCTTTTGTTCCATCAGTTACAACAGCTGTAACAGGAGATTCAGTCTCTTTAAGTGTGTTTAGTGATATGTCTCCTCCATTAGTAGTTGCTTTAGCTAATCCATATTGACCCATAGCGATGAGCATAAAAGTCTTTGTTGGATTATATTCAAGGTCTAAAGCGTTTATATCTCCTCCATTGGTCCAAACTGTAATTTGGTCAATTTCTGTAAGATCAGACATATCTAATGAAACTATTCCTTTTTCTCCTGCTGCTACGTATGCAAAATCGCCATATAAACTAGTTTCAAAAGCGATGTCTCTGAAGAAATAACCTTGTAATCTGTATCCACCAATACCCAAAAACAAGGGGCTGGATGTGTTTACTATTCTAAATCCTCTATTTCCTTCAATAACATAAGCGAATTCGTCATTCATTTCAACCTTATAACTTTGAGATTCTTCGAAGGTTGGTATGTTGGCTATTCCAATGATTTCATCAACTTTTGTTATATTATCTCTTCCTGTTTTAACAGCGTATAATAGGTCTGTTGAAGGATCAACTGAGTCAACTGCAAATGACTGATTAACTAAGAAAGGATATTTTTTTCCGCCGAGGAGTGGATCTTCAACTCCTGTAACCCATTCTAAAGCTGTTCTTTCACATATGTATGATATCTTGTTTTCATATAACCAGTTTAAAGCAGGTGTACCAGTAAGATATCTGATGTATGCAGCAAAAGATTGAGCTTGTTCTAGTTCCTCTGGTGTATCGATGTCATAAATTTCTGCTAACTTTTGAGTTACATTAATTGTGAGGATTGAGGGGTCATAGCTTAACCCTTGGACTAAATCAAGGAAGTACTTCATAGAACCGGCTTCTCCAGTGAATAGAGAATAATCATGACCATCTGCAGTAATTGCATTAAAGAGAATTTTGTAGGCTGTAGCGCTATCAAAGTTAATATCAGTGTGGTCAGGACGTGAGTTGATCCACATGTGAGGGCTATATTTGATACTATAAATTAGGTCGTTAGTTTGAGCATATGCCTTATTTAGCACAAGTTTAGCAATCTCACTGTTGTTGTATCCTAAACCTTCTAACTCGCTTCGAATCATAAATCCTGCAACATAAGCTTGTAAACCATATTCTGAACCATTACCAAAATTTTTCACATAATATGGCCAGAGGTAGTTATAATTGATGATTTTCTCATTACCTGTTAATGTTGAAAGTGTTTTATTTAAAGTGTATTGTTTCCGTTCGGTGTAAACAACATAATCATTTTCTTCACTATAATCAATTACAAATTTCTTCACTTCTAAGTCAAATACTAGTTTTCCTGGAATACCTATGTAAGTAATTGGAGTGTTCTTGTACAAGTATGCGTTTCTATCACTTATGTTGTAAAATTCTATATACGTATGAGCGTAATAATTACTATCATCAGAGTATTTAGCAACATACATCCAATCAGAGTAATTGTCGCTTCCTCCTTCATAAGGATCAAGATCGTCTTCTGTAATCATACCATACTCATTTAGCTTCTCTTCTATTTGATTATTGATTTTAATAGTTTGAATTGGTAACATTACGCCAACTGCGATAGCTGATCCAGAAGTTAAAATTAAAATAAATATTCCTAACATTACACGGAATTTTTTCTGCATAGTCATTTTCCTCGCAACAATATCTGTTTATGCTTCCGTCTCTTATGTCTATTTAAATGTAATGACATAATCACTAGACATATTGGACTAGAGACATTATCAGTGCAACAGAGAAATAAACAATTATATATTTTGCGTATGTGTTCTTTTTAAGGAATCATATATCTAGAAGATTTTTATCCAAAAACAAGTTGATGAAAAAAAGTATGTAAAAAGAAGGTATGTATCCATAGAAAGATTATCCACTTTTCTTCTCTTCTTCATCCTCTTTTGAGATGTTCTCTTCTATTAGATAGTATTCCTTCTCAAATAAACTATCACACGAAGATAAGATGGAAGCTCCAATAAGTTCGCCGTCAGAATTGTACTCTTTGACGATTATATTGTTTAATATATTAAATGAATCAACAATTTCCTGGGGAATACTAACAAAAGAGAATATTCCTCTAATGATTGTTCCTCTTCTCTTATCACCGTTTATTGCAAAAAATACATCCTTATTTGAGTACTTTTGTCTAAAAACCTTATAATTTGCAACTGATAGACCTTCGTCTGTTGTTTGAATACTAATAAAACCTCTTAAAGGAGGATTGTCGATTTCTATACTTGATGCTAAATTTTCAACTTTCAACAGAACTGTAAAATCATTAATTTGCTCATAAATGTCATAAGCAACCAAAGAACAAAGACCCTTTGCTTCCTGAAAAATATACAGAAAGTCTGACAAATCATAGGAATAAAAGTCATTCTTTGAGATAGAAGCTGTTGTAATATCAATTATTATATTCATTACTCTATCTCTAAATTTGTTTTTCAACTCAAGATAATCATTGGAAGGGTTGTTTTCTATTAATTTATTATGATCTAGTAGGATAAATGGAATTAAGGTATTTTCTAAATTTATTAAATATGAAATGAAACTCAAGAACGAAACTTCAGCATTTAAGTCCTGTTTTCTTAATGGCTTTTCAAGGATAACTATTGGAGTTTTTCCTTTCTTTTTAATGATGGGTAAGAGATCCATTAACAAACCAAACAGAAAACCATCATTTCCTGCGAAAATAAAGATAATTGAAGAATTTCCTGTAACATTTTCGATTTTCTGCAAGACCTCAAACTGATTTTCCCTAAACCACTTTTTTCCCAAAGAAAAAGTAGAATTTATGATCTCTCTACTAGGTAATCGAATAGAATGATTCTTGTTTTCATATTTGTTCAATATCTCTTCATTAGCTAATAGTAGGGAATTGCATTTTTTTATTCTTCTTGTAAGAGAAGGATAGAATTCACAGCTTTCTTCTAAAAATAGAAACGCAAAGTCCTTTAGTTTTTCTTCTCCTTCAAAAAACAGGGTATCAGATAACTCTGAACCAAAAAAAGGTTTTTCATCATTTCTACTATCTGAAATTATTCCCTGAAAATCAAATTTGTATAAAGGATTGAATTTTTGTTTCCTTGTCCCTAGAATTGTTTTTTTCCTTTTTAATATTCTTTTCAAACTCATTTTGCAACACTTAACGAAACTTCATTTTATATTTTATTTATTGCTTTTTATTTCTATCGAAAAGCAATTTTAATGTTTTCCCGCAAGTACTTCATTGGTGTTGAATACTTGGATTGTATTAGTTTTTCTTGGTATGCCTAAATAGCTTCCTCCTACTAATACTACAGTGTCATCATCCTTCAAATGTTCCTCATTAATTAATCGTGAAATACAAGTGTAAACTAGTTGATCATAATCTGTTTCATATGTGTGGAAAATAGGCTTCACTCCCCAATAGAGTTGTACTCTTCTTAATGTCCTCTTTTCGGGTGTAGAGGCAAATATTGGTAAGTGCAATCTATATTTTGACACCATTTGCGAACTATAACCTGTACGAGTAAGAGCAATTATAGCTTTAGCAGAAAGATTCTGAGCAATATCGACAGCTGCTTTTCCTATAGATTCTTCTATGTTTTTAGCTTTATACCTTGGAATAAAAGTGAGATCGCTTTTTTCTGCTTCTCTAATAATTTGATCCATTACGTTGATTACAGTAATAGGATGAATTCCTGTAGCAGTTTCAGCGGACAACATCACTGCATCAGCACCATCAAAAACAGCATGGGCAACATCACTAGCCTCAGCACGAGTTGGGATAGGTTCAATTGTCATTGATTCGAGCATCTGTGTAGCAACGATCACTGGTTTTCCAAGTTCCATTCCCATTTGAATATATTGTTTTTGTAAAACTGGCACTCTCTCAGGGCCTATTTCAATTCCTAGGTCTCCTCTTGCAACCATTAATCCATCACAATTCTTCATGATGGACTTAACGTTATTCACTGCATCAATATGCTCAATCTTTGCAATTATGGGAATATATTGAGATGTTGAGGATTTTATTATCTCTTTTATCTTCTTAATGTCTTTGACATCTCTTACAAAACTTATGAAAAGATAATCGACTTCTAAATCACAAGCCTTTTCAATATCCTTTATGTCTTTTTTAGTTGGCACATGTAAAGTTAAATTTGAATCAGGAACATTCACTCCTTTTCTTGTTGATATTGTTCCGCCATCTCTAACTACGCATTTAATTAAACTCCCATCAATTTCTAAAACCTCTAGTTTTACTAAACCATCATTAATAAAAATAGGTGAACCCACTTTCACTTCTTTGTATAAATCTTTGTAATTAACTGAAAAGTAATTTTTTGTACTTATTATTGATTCATCATTGGTTATTGTTACCTTTTCACCAATTTCTAGTGAAACTGCCTCTTTAAATTTTCCAATACGTATTTTGGGACCAGCTATATCAATTGCTATTGCAATATTAGGACAATTTTCTCTAATTCTATTAAAAATTGTTTCATGTTCGTTGTGAGTTCCATGAGAGAAATTTAATCTAGCTACATTCATTCCAGCTTTTTCCATCTTTTTCAGCATTTCTGCAGAATCAGATGATGGCCCAATAGTGCAAACAATTTTAGTCATTCTCAACTTTAATCGTCTAAGTATTCGTATTTTTACTTAAAAGATTATGCTTGTGTTCTTTCTCCAAATTTGAAAAAACAACCTTTTTTTGCAAGTGTAACTGTTTCAAAGAATTGATTTTCCTATCTAGAGGACCAATCAGTTATTTTTTTTTAAGAAATCCTAATTTGTTATTGTTTCTCTTGCGAAAGTTTAAAAATGTAAATTTGCTCTTTTCATTGAAATGGAAGAAAATTCAAAAACTCTTGTTAGTGGGATTAAAGCAAATTTAGTATATCCAGAATCTAAAGTAAAACCAGTCTTTAATTTTGAAAATATGATAGTTGAACATTATAAACGATTTCCACGAACTGCAGTTTTAATCGAAAATCCAAAATATGCAAAAGCTCTAATGAACCCTCTAAAATCATTTTATCTAGTACCTATTGCCATTTTCAAAGTCAAATTTAATACTGTTCTCTCAATGAAATTTTGGAATTATATCGCTTTGTGGTTATACATCCTTATTGTTTCTATTCCTAACTCTGTTTTTATGTATATAACGTTTAGTAGCAACAAAATTTTGGGAGACATAACTTTTTCAGTTATTATACCCATGTTGGTTTCATCCCTAGTAGCTCTTTGGTATTTGAAATTTACTCATGATGGTTTCTTTGGATTGATTATAGAGAAAAAAGTTGAATGGTTAGAAAAGCCTGTAAAAGAATATTATGATAAATATTATGATAAAAAATTTAGCTTAAATATTGTTTTAGTTGTTTTAAGTGTCTTAACATCATTAGGAGTGGGAATTCCTGTATTAATTTATGCTTCAAGTCAAGGTTTACAATCTGCAATTATATTTGGAGTTATAGGAATGATTTGTAATTTCGTAGTTTTTTATATTTTCTACTTATCTTTACAATATACTATATTAAACACCAAAATCTATTCTAAAGTATTAAACGCAATAAAAAGTAGAATTGATATCTATCTCAATGAGTATGGAACTTTGTTAAATAGTGAAAATTACGAAATTATTTGGGCTCTAGGAGATACCCCTGGAAGATCAATAAGGCAGCTTGAAAATATACCCGTGGCTGGAGTGTTATCTGCGTTAATAGTAACAATTGCCATGTTGATGGGAACAATTAATCAAGCAGTCCTTGGAGTAGTCAAAGGGAATATGCCAACAGTGAATGTATTCAATTCGCAAATGAGTCTTAACGCAATAATAGCTGCAATCTCCCTAGTTATAGCTATCATAATAGTACTAATTGTTGTTCTTCCATTGTATATCTTCAGTGGAAAAATGAAGAAATTCAAAATTAAAGCTTTAATAGAACTTGATAACTATATTTTTGCAAATGTAATGGAATTTGAACAACGCTATTCTGAACTTGCAAAGCAAGAAACAGTAACAATATTTGCTCTCAGAGAGTATATATCGGGTATGAGAACAATTCCTATTTCAGCAGCAAAGATTATCAAAAGTTTAACAGCTGTTGCAGTATGGTTTGTAAATGTCCGAAAAATAATTAGAGCGTTTAATTAAGTGAGGAAAAATGTCGTTCTTAAAGAAACTTAGAAAAAAATCAATAGATATCGCAGTAATTGCTGTTGGTGACGCAGCTTGTATAATAGGTGCTAAATTTATCCAAAATTTAAAAGAAAATAAGATTAATGTCAAATCTCTGGCAGTGAACACAAAGAACAACTTTGGTTCTAAGATTTCTGATCCTTATAATGACAAGTTTTGGTTTGCTGAGCAATATTCTTCTACAAATCGTAATTTAGAATTTGCAAGAAAGCTTTTAGAAGAAAGAAAAGAGGTTCTAACTGATAAATTGAGGAATGTTGTCTTTTATCGTTTAGATGATAAAAAACGTAAAGAGAAACTCGCTTTACATCTTATAATTGCTAGTGGAGGAGGAACTGGTTCAGCAGGTTCAATGATAATAAGTAAAATAATCAAGGATATAACTGGCGAATCTCCAACAATAATATTTATTGTTCCTGAAAAGCATGAACCTTCTATTGTTCAATATAACACAGCAACAGCTTTGTTCTATCTAGGATTTGATAGTCTAGGTCCTAATTGTCCTACTATTCTTTTTGACAATGAAAAATTAATTTCAGTTGATGAAACTTTGGATATTAAAAAGGCATTGGACTATTGTAATAACTATCTAGCTGATACTCTCTCTACTACTATTTTAGCAGCTCTGCAAGAATCATCTCATGAAGAATTTAATGCTGGTTTAAATGATTTCTTCAAATCTTTTAGTTCTGAAGCAAAAGGAATAGGTGTTATTATCTCTGTCGATAAAACTTTTGAATCGTTAGAAAAAGCACAAAATATTAGGTTTTCTGACATATTCTTCAAAGAATTAGAACTAACATCAAGTTTAACTGCAGACATTACTAAAGCAAGGTTGGGCTTCCTATCTATTATCGCTCCTCATTCTTATCAGACAACTTTTGAAACCAAAAAGATAGTAAAAAGATTCGAAAAAGGGTCAATTAAAGTCTCATTAACAGCTTTAGAAGAGCCTATACTTTTAATACGCGGTGTAATAACGGGGTTGCATCCTGATTTCATTGAGAGATTTTGGGATATTTTTGAACGGGCTAGAGATTCGAGAAAAGAAATTCTAATCCTAGAAGAGCAAATAAGAAACATGAAATTAGTTTTTTCCAACTAATTTCTTATTTGTGACCGTGATAAACCTTATTAATTTAATGCAAGTTTTTCATTAATGAATAGTCTAAATCCAAAGAAGGTAGGTAAAAAGCTCCAAAGGAGAATTAAAGGAAAAGTAGTTTGGGACAAAGTTTCTAGATACTTGTATTCCACCGATGCTAGTATCTATAAACTTATGCCCTTGATTGTTGCTCAACCTAAATGCACAGAAGATGTCCAAGAAATAGTAAAATTCTGTAATAAACACAAACTTTCTATTCATCCTCGAGGTGCAGGAACAGGGTTGGGAGGACAAGCTTTAGGAGAGGGCGTGGTAATAGATTTTGCAAGATTTATGCGTAACATAATCGAAATTAACCTTGAAGAAGACTATGTCTGGACTGAGGTAGGAATAAAGGGTGCCCCCTTACAAAAAAGATTAGGGGAATATAATAAATACATTCCTCCAGATCCAAGTAGTCAAGATTATGCTACCTTGGGTGGAATGATTGCAAATAATGCTTCTGGCTCTCATTCTGTGAAATATGGTGATTGTGATAAATGGGTAGAAGAATTGGAAGTTGTTCTTGCAGACGGAAATGTAATTCATACTAAAGAATACGATATTGAGAGTGAAGAGTTTAAAAGAATATTAGAAAAGGATACACTAGAATCATACATATATAAAAACCTGTTAGAACTTTGGAAAAAGAATGAAGAAAAAATAAAGAAAGCTTATCCTCCTGTCCCACATAATGCTACAGGATATGAACTTAGAAAACTGATTTACGACGGAAAAATAAATCTTACAAGGTTATTTGTTGGTTCTGAAGGTACATTTGGGGTTATAACAAAAGCAAAAATGAGAATCAAGACCAAACCAAAATACAAAGTTCTTTCAACAGTCTATTTTGATGATTTAGTAAAAGCAGGAAAGGCAATTCAATATATTTTAGAACAAGATCCAGCAGCCATTGAATTACTAGGTAAAAAACTTCTAAATATGGCAAGAGAACGATATCCTTCTCTAGATAAGAAACTACCTAAAGAATTAGATACGATGCTTTTAGTTGAATTTGAAGGAGATGACTTAGAAGAATGCAAAAAGCTAACTGAAATTACAAAAAAGAAAGTTACTCAAACTGAAAAACTAGCTTTTGAATTTCTCTCGGCAGAAGATCCTGAAGAACAAGCTAATCTATGGGAAGCAAGAAAGTCTGCTGTGCCACTTTTGTATAAAATTAAAGGAGATAAGAAAATAATTGCATTAATTGAAGATGCAGTAGTTCCTCCAGAGCATCTAGCAAGATATGTAACAGAATTGGAGAAAGCTTGTAAAGATCTGGGAGTTGAATTTATTGCATATGGACATGCAGCAAAAGGATTACTACACAATCGCCCTCTAATAGATATGAAAAACCCTGAAGATATAAAGAAAATGCAAAAGTTAGCAGATAAAAGCTTTGAACTAGTTAAGGAGCTTGGGGGCGCAATAAGCGGTGAGCATTCAGATGGAAGGATAAGGGCGAAGTATATAAAACCACAATATGGAGAAGAAGTTTTTAATATTTTTAGAGAAGTAAAAAGAACCTTTGACCCTGAAAACATGTTCAATCCTGATATTAAAGTAATGGCTAAAGAAGATGTTCAAATTAGTAATTTGAAATTTGGAGAAAAATACAAGCCCAAAGCTCATAACACAATTCTAAACCTTGGTTCAGAAGAATATCAAAGAATCATTGAGACATGTATTGGTTGCGGAAAGTGTGGTATCGACGAACCAATTCTAGTTATGTGCCCAGTATATAAAGGTAAGCCTTACGAGCACACTTTAACTAGAGGAAAGAATAACATACTCAGAGGATATATTGAAGGAGAATTTACTCTTAAAGAATTACTAGAAAACGATGTCTTTGAGTTTATTATTTACAATTGTGTGAATTGTCAGCAATGTATGTATGATTGTCCAAGCGAGGTAGACACAGCTATTTTGATGACAGAAATGAAAATACAATACATGGAATACCATAAACCTACATTGAAAAACCTATTTTCAACAATCAAATTACACAGAACTTTCCATTGGACTTATCAATATTTACGTAATTTTTCACTTGCTAAAATAGATCTTATAGGGAAATTGGCATCGATATTTTCTCCTTTCTCTAATTGGATGACTAGTTTTATACTTACTAGATTCGGAATGCATTTGACAATAGGTATCGATTATAGGAGAAAGATGCCAGCTTTCCAAAGAAAGACATTCGTTAAATGGTGGAAGAAGCATCAAAAAACAGCTAATGCTGAAGAACCAAAGAAAGAAAAACTAAAAGTCGTTTATTTCCATGGTTGTTCAGCAAATACGATTACACCTGAAGTAGGAAAATCAACTGTTGAATTGTTAGAAAAACTAGGTGTAGAAGTTGTTGTACCTCCACAAAAATGCTGTGGAAGTCCAGCTTATTCTTATGGTGCTAAGAGTGTTCTAGATAAAAATGTTAAATTCAATTTAGATAGCTTAAGTCAATATTTAGATGATGGTTGTGATGCAATTGTTACTAGTTGTACTAGTTGTTCTCTTGCTCTTAAAAGTGAATATAAACATATAACTAACAATGAGAAAGCATTGAAGGTTTCTGAAAAAACCTTTCTTACTACTGAATTTGTTGATAAACTATTAAAAGAAAATAAGCTGGATGTTGAATTCAAGCCAGTTAAAGCTAAAGTACTCTATCATACATCATGCCACTTAAAAGCACAAAGAGAAATTACAACTATTTCTTTTGATCTCCTCAATAAAATACCAGAACTCGAAGTGGAAAAAGGTCCAAATACTTGCTGTGGTGTTTCTGGAAGTTGGGGAATGAAAAAAGAAAATTACTACGCTTCAATGAAAATCGGACATTGGCTTTTTGATTCTGTAAAACAAGAAGATATTGATGTTGCTGTCACAGATTGCCCAACTTGTAAAATGCAAATTGAGCATGGAACATCTAAAGAAGTTGATCATCCAGTGATTCTTCTTTACAAGTCAATAACTGTTAAATAATAAAATACAGCAAATCTGATTTTTTCTTTTTCATTTTTTTTCAAATAGCAAAGAATTTATAGTTCAATCTGAACATATTGTTGTTAAACATGAGCGAAACAGAACCTTGTCCTTATTGTTTTAGAGAAATTAAAAAAGGGGTAAATTTTTGTAAATATTGTGGCTCTGCAATAAAATATTGTCCAGAATGTAATTCTGCAAATAAAGCTGAAAGCCTTTTCTGTAGTTCTTGTGGAAAAGATATTAGAGATATCATCGCGAAAAAGAGAGAGACAGAGCCTCCAATCTCTCATCGCGTTGTTGGTCCAACTGCAAGTCAAAAAATAGTTATGTGGCCTCCTCCAGGCCAATTTTTTCCAACACAACCAAAATATAGACCTTATCAAACACCAGAGGAACAATTATTTGGAACAGCAGATAAACAAGAGTCTTTTCAACCAAAAATCGTTTATCCTTATTCGAAGGTAGCAATACTCGGGTTCTTGAGAGGTCCAATCTCAACTTCAAAAGTTTTTTCTTCTGTTATTGAAGCATTTGCTTATGGACTGTCTCTCATTGCCGCAGGAGTGTTAATCATAAGTTTAAGTTTTCTTTTTCTCCAAACTTTGATCTTACCAATAATAGGATTGCTGTGGGGAGGAACTTTAATTCTATCTGCTCCTTTTTTCGGTATGTATTTTGTTACTTCAAGCTGGTTATATAAAGCATTTAAAATTAAAAAACCTGTTAGCGATATGACTATATTGTGGAACTATCTGTTTAGTATAATTTTCTTTTCCTTTATTTCGCTCATTTTATTACCTTTGCTCGCAACAAACACTCTATTTGCTACAATTTTTGGGATAATAGCTTTAATTGTTATCTTTGCTGTATTAATTGTGATCCCACTAAAAGCTTTTCTTATTGACTTAGCCTACGTAAAAGCAGCTGTAATGGAACGAGAGAGTCAAAAAGATAAAGAAGAAACTTCAGATGAAGATAAAACTCAAAACGATAAAGAGGAAGTTGAAGAAACAAAAAAAGAAGCTTATAAAATAGAAAAAAAGGAAAGTTAAACTAATCTTTGAACCAATTTTACTGTCTTATTATCTTCAGCAATATCCACTATTCCATTATTCCTCAAGTCATAAAGAGCTTTCATAACTGCTGCAGGAGTTATTCCCGTTGTTTTTACTATCTCATCTCTTGTCCATTCTTCTTTATCTGTGCCTTGCAATAATAACAGAATTTTGGTGTGAGGATTCGCTGCAAAGACATTTTCAAATAGTATAGAATAAATTGCAAGTAGCTCTTCAATATCCATTTCTTTAGCTTTTTCAGCAGCTAACTCTTCATACAATGTTCTAAATTTTGACATAGATTCTTCAAGATTATTTAACTTTTCTTCATATTCTTTGTTTTTTTGCTCTAATTCATTGACTTTCTCAAGTTTTTCTTTAGTCTCAATGGCTAATTTTTCAAGTTCAGCTTCCTTCTCTTTTAACTCTTTAGAGTATCTTTTATTTGCTTTCTCTAAATTTTCTGCATATTCAATTAGACCAAGTAAAAGGACGGGTAATTGCTCAAAGTTATCTTTAATAGAAAAATAAAGTTCTTTAAATTCCTTTAAAGTATTTGAATCTAAGTTTGTCATAATACTTTAACTATAATAATTATAGTATTTATTTGTTTTGTAAAATTATTAGCTAATATTAAATTTAAAGATTTAAACAAGTTATTCATCCTGTTTTCAAATAGAGAGGTGTTTAACTTTCTCTTTTATCTTAATTGACTTGATTTTTGTGCAAAGTGGTTGTACGCCAATCTTGTTATCGGGAAAGTTCTATGAATGGTAATGTCTTAATACACAAAACCAAGAACCGGATTAATGTAAAAAAGCAATTATGAAAAATCAAGTTGATGAGATAATTTCAATTTTATCTCCTACAGATATAATGCCTGGTCTAACGACTTTTGCGAAAATTCCTTCTTCTATCATAGCTTTCTTTTTCTCATATTCTTCTGGACTAAATTGCTCTTTTGGTTTTCCTATCTGAACGATTTCTAAAACAACCTTATTTATTTTTATTTTAGTACCTATTGGTTTATTATTGAGTTCAATTCCGTCGATTGTTAGATTTTCAAAAAGATCTCCATAACTTAGTTTATCTGGGTTTTTCATAAGTTTTTGAATACTCTTTATACTTAATAATGAAACTTGTTTATCCCAATTTCCTGAATGAGAATCTCCTTTTAAACCCAAATTAGTTACTTCTACGGTATTAATGTTCTTTTTTGGCAATTCTCTCTTTGGGCTAATGTTTACAGCTAAAACTGTACCAATCATAAGAGAAAAAAAATAAATGAAAAGTTAAATTTTTCGTAATTTATGAAGAATGGAATTACTGAAAAATCATTATCCTCCTCCAATAGGTGGAAACAGTGAGATAGTACAATTGTCTTCTAACAGTTCGCTTTTAGATACTTTTTTCCCGTTTAAGAGAATAAGATGAATTTCTTCAGGTTTAAAATCTAGTTTTTTTATTACATCTTCAACAGTAGCATTTTCATCAACATCTAATTCTAAAGGATTTAAATCGTTAACATGTGGATATTTTTGTCTTAGGTAAGCAAATACTTTGACATAAATTTTCAACTAATTAATCACCTTTGTTGAGTAATAGAAAAAAAAATAAAAGAGGTTATATTTCAAGTTCTAATTCTTTAATTTTTTCGGGTGTAGGAATACCATCTTCCCATCCACGTAGCTTATAATACTCTTGTTTCATTTGTTCTAATTCAACAATTTGTCCTTCTGATGCTCCTTCTGGCATCTTTTCCTCAAGTAGTCGTTTAGGTAATGTGTCATCTTTTCCAGATATTCCTAACTTATTTAGGATCATCCTTTCTAAATTAGTTATTCTTTCACCTGTCTTCAATAGTTCATCGGTTGTTACGTCCCAACCAGTTACTGGGCCTATCATTTCAGCATACTCATCTAAACCAAGAGCAAAAGTTAAGAATAAACAATTAACGCTTGAATTTACTACACTAGTGAAATCTTGGAACGTTTTAGTTAGTTCAGCTTTTCCTTCTATTGTGAATCTATCAACATCTCCTAGAACTTCTGCAGCAATAGTATAACCTGTGACATGGCAACCTCCTCGATTAGCTGTAGCATAATTTAATCCAATGCCTTTTGCTCCTCGTGGGTCATATGCTGGCATTTCTAAACCTTTTACTGACATCGATAATTCAGGAGCTCCATAATGTTCACACATTTTACGTGATCCTTCTCCAATCCAATAACCTAAACCTTGTCTAAAGGCAGCCATCCATGTGAGTTCTACAATAGCATCAGGGTTTCCAAATTCTACTTTTAATCCTTGTAAATCTTCTTCAGGTATTAACCCTTTTTCATTTAATTCCATCGCTGCAGCAATTGTGGAGCCAATAGATATCGGATCCATACCAAAGATGTCACAATAGTGGTTAGCTCGAATAACAGCTCCCATATTGTTGACATTTGTTGTACCTCCTAGTGCCCAAATTGCTTCATATTCAGGACCTTCTGTAAATGAAATCTTATAAGGGCCAAGTTCAACCTTTGTTTTTCTTCCACAAGCAACAACACAACCCCAACATGGGTGTTTGGAAATCAAATATTTCTCTGTCAAAGTCTCTCCTGAAATATTTTCTGCTTCTTTATCTACTCCTGTTTGCCAATTTTTAGTCGGGAAAAGACCATTTTGATTGATTATATTAACTAATACTGCAGTTCCATAAGTAGGTAAACCTTCTCCTGTGACTCCATTTTCTTTTAGTTTTTCAACATGTTCTTTTACTTTTGTTTCAAATTCCTCTTGTTTAGCAATTTGTGGCTTAGCATTTCCATCTACAATTATGGCTTTTAACTTCTTTGAACCCATTATAGCTCCTAAACCTGTTCTACCGGCTGCTCTGTGTATTTCATTCATAATTACGGCACAAGGAACAAGATTTTCTCCTGCTGGGCCTATGCAACTAACTCCTGCTCTTTTTCTTTCGTGTTTTGATTGTAACCACTTTGTAGTGTCTATAGTATTTTTACCCCATATTTCGCTAGCATCATGTAATTCTGGTTTTCCATCAATAATAGACAAGTAAACGGGTGTATCACTCTTTCCTTCAATAACAATTCCATCGTATCCTGCAAATTTAAGCTTTGCACCCCAAGTACCACCAGTATTTCCAGAACCAATAGATCCTGTGAGAGGAGATTTCAAAGCCATTACATGATGTCTACCACTATTTGGAGAACGTGTTCCTGTAACTGGGCCTGTAGAAAAGAATAAAACGTTGTCAGGTGATAAAGCATCCATCTCTTTTAAATCTACACCTTTTTTTTCTAATTCTTTTGCATAATTCCAAAGATAGTAAACAGCTAAACCTTTTCCTCCAATAAATTTGCGTAGTATATCTTCTGGGAAATCAAAATCAGACATTTCTTTTGAACTTAGATTAACTTTTAACCATTTTCCCATATATCCATAATTCATTTTGCTCACCTCACGTGAACTACTGAAGTAAACTCTTTCACATATAAAAGATTTTTTGAAAATTACGAACTTTTTTAAATAGAACAGTTAAAAAAACTCTTGATATACTTGTCTAATTTCCCAGAAATAATACAAATTGAACCAACAAATTCATGTAATTTCTCTTGCTCTATGTGTTTGTTGTCTTTATGGAAAAATGAGAAAAGAAACTCGATTTCTCTCTCTCTTTTTGAGCATATTGCGCAAGAAACATTTCCTCATATCTCGCGAGTAGTATTGTATGGAATGGGAGAACCTCTTACACATGAGAAATTTCTTGATCTACTCAGAATAGCAAGAAAATATCTGCAACCTGAAGGAACAATTGCATTTACGACAAATGGTTCATTATTTAATAACAATATGATTGATGAAGTTCTTGAAAACAATCTTGCAAATGAGATTGTTTTTTCATGTGATACTTTTGAAGAAGAAGAGGAGTCATTAGGTCATTCTATGGCAGTAACCACAGTAAGAAAAAATCTGGATTATCTCTTAAAACATGAAAAACGAGGTAGAATCAAAGTAGGAATCGAAATTGTTGTGATGAAGAGAAATTATAAATCTCTTGAAAAATCGATACAAATGTTCTGCGATAAGAAAGTGGATTTCATTACAGTTAGTCATATGTACCCATACAAAGAACATGTCCAAAATGAGACAATGTATACGATGCTTACAGAAGAAGCACTAGATATTTTTGAAGGGTCAGGAGAGAAATGGGATGAGCTTATACTTGGTGTAACACGAGAAAAATTCGCAGAATCTATGCAGTTACAATATAGAGAATTATACAAATACAAAGACAGATTAGTAAAAAAGGAAAGGCCGTATTCAGAAAGATATAATGAATTATTATCTAAAGCAAAAAAGAAAAATGTTCTTTTAAACACTTCATTATACTTGAAAGAAAAAGAAAAATTAGAACGTTTAAGAGAACTTGAAACAATTTTCAAAAAAATTATTCAAATATCAAAAAAATCAGGGGTAAAAGTTTTTCTTCCTGATATTATCCCATCTTTTAAACGCAGAGAATGCCCCTATCAATCAAATAATGCTGTAGTTATAAGGTCAGATGGAGAAGTCGTTCCTTGTTTTAAATATCTTTATGATCATCCCTCATATTTGGATTATCATAGTAGAGAGTCTTCATTCTTTTCTTTTGGGAATGTGAAAAACAATTCTTTTTCAGAGATTTGGAATAGTGCTGATTTTACTTCTTTTAGAAACAAACTTAAAGATATGAATAAAAATGTTCCATACTGCGGAAACTGCAGTTTCTCGACAAATAATTGTTTTTATGTTACAGAAGGACAAAGTGATTGTTGGGGAAATGAACCTTTTTGTTCAGAATGTCCATATAGTTTGAATCTTACGAAATGTTTGCTTTAGAGTTTGTTACAAGAATAAGAATGTTACTAAAAACAAAAAAGTTCTTTACTTTGAATTATCACTTTATCTTTCGAATTCTATATTGAAAATTTCGTCTACTTTAAGTTTTTTATTTTGCAAAGAATTTTTAAATGATTACTTTTTCAAAATCTTCGATGGAAGCTATAATTCTTTGTGGGGGATTAGGAACAAGAATTAGAACTATTACTCAAGATTCTATTCCTAAAGCAATGGTGAAAATTAAAGGTAAAACTATTTTAGAATGGGAAATAGAATGGTTGAATAAATATGGAATTGATCATGTTATTTTAGCAGTAAGACATTTGGCAGATTACATACAAAAAAACCTTGGTAATAGCTATCAAACTGAAATAGGTAAAGTAAAAATTACTTATAGTAAAGAACCAGAAAAACTTGGTTCAGGAGGAGCTGTTCGATTTGCTCAAAAACATGTTTCAGATGAGCAAGTTATTATTATGAATGGAGATGTTTTAACAAATTTTAACCTTAAAGAAATGATCGACGAACATTTAAAAGGAAATTTAACAGGTACAATAGGCGTTTCAATGATGCGTAGTCCCTACGGGATAGTCGAATTTGATGATAACTTAGTAATATCAGAATTTAAAGAAAAACCTCTGCTTAATCATTGGATTCACTCTGGTGTTGACATCTTCCAAAAAAAGGTTTTACTTTCTTTTCCTGAAAAAGGTCAGATGGAGGACACTATATTTGTAGAACTTGCAAAGAAAAAAGAACTTGCGGTGTTTAAAATAGAACCTAAATATTATTGGAGAAGTATCGATACAACAAAAGATTTCCAAGAAGCAGAAAAAGATTGGACAGGAATATAATTCTCAAAAAGTTGGATTCCACTCAAATCTTCTTTGAATATATATTTGTTCAAATCCGAGACTATAATATAATTGTTCTGCCTTACTGTTTAATACAGTTTGAAGGCAAAATTCTAAATCTTTGTCTTCAATCAATTTTTCTGAAATGAAGTTCGATAACATAGCTTTAGCATAACCCCTTCTTTGAAAACGTTTTTTAGTTCCAACTCCATAAATTCCAATGAGTTCTTCAGTCTTTATACTGCAAAAACATGATATGTCCTTTCCTGAAACAACTCCTACATAAAAAGAAATGTTATTCTTCATTTGAAGAAGAACCATGTCCGAAATATATTTCTTTAAACTTCTTGGATATTGAAAAGCATCAAAAAAAACATTAACCCATCTGTTGTAATTTTTTTCTGTTAATTCATCAATTTGTAAGGCATTATTTCTGAAATAATTAATTTTATCAAATTTTGTAAGAGACATTACATCTACATCAGTTAGAGACCTAAGAAAACCTTTTTCTCTAAGAACTTTTGCGTTGTAATTATAATTGGAATCCTGTGGAATTTTTACTGTAAAATACTTTTTTCCATTATCAAAAAAAGAGAAACATTGTTCAAGAAACAGATCAAATTCAGAAGACCCCAAATGTGTTGGAGTAATATAACTGTAGGTGTCGATTGTATTATTTTTTAAAAAATAGCCATATTTATTGTGAAAAACTTCTGAATTGGGCATAAAACTATAAAATAAATACTCGTTAAAATCATATTTCTTTCTTATATCAATTTTTGATTGAGACATTAGATTCAACAGAACTTATTTCGATTAAGAGCTTATTATAGTTTCCTTTTCTTAATTAAGATACTAGCTCAAATTTAATAAATTAGCAAAAGATTTTAAAGCACTCTTTTTTTTGCAAATATGAAATATAATGAGCACAAAAACAGAAAGAAGTTTCGCTAAAGAAGTAGGGAGAGCAATTATTGGAGCTCTAGTTCTAATAGTCTTACTAGTTATATGGTTACTTTGGGATAAAATATATCATGTTTTCTACAATGATTTGTTCCCTAACGCACCTAAAGGAACGCTTTTGATTTATTGGTTGTTGTTCTTGTTTCCAATAACTTTTGGAGGAATCTCTTTACTGATCGATGGAGGATACAAAGCTTATAAAATAGCCGTTCCTGAAAAAGAAGAAGAGGAAGAATAATCTAAACAAAATATTTTTTTAGTTTTTCTACATTATTTCACTAAAAGGTTCAACTCTTTATTTTGGTGAAGCAATGTTTGAAATTGATCTAAGAATTCAAAAGGTAATAAAGAAAGTACTAAAAAACAATTTAGCATTACAAGACGGTGAAAAGTTTCTAATAGCTACTGATTATCCATCTACCTTAGATTTAAAGTACAAGGAACCAGAAATTCTTCAGAGAATTTTTGCAAGAAATTTTCTTGCTCGATTTATCCAAAAAATCGCAAAGGATAAGTTTCCTAATGTAAAAACTGATTTTATTGCTTATCAATGTCCTTGGGTACATTACCCTGAAAAGATAGATGATTTAGTTGATAAGGTTAAAAATTATGATGTATGTTATATTCTTTCAGAGTTTTCTGTCTGGAATATTTTTAGATCTAAAGATTCAAAATTAATAACTAAAACTAGATTTGCTTTTTCTCCAAGTTGTGATGAAACCATTTTTCGCCCACATGGCCCTTTAGATATCGATAGTAACAAACTTGAAAGAAATGTAATGAATACTTATGCAAAGATCAATAAAGGAAAAAATGTAAGAATATGGAATCATATAGGCACAAATTTAGAAATAAATTTAACAGAATATAAATCTAGAATTGCCTATGAATCAGGTATCATAAATTATCCTGGGAAAAAGTCCAATCTTCCTGCTGGCGAAGTACTTATTATGAACCCTGATATTAACGGCACTTATGTAGTTCCTGCTGGTTGGATAGAAGAACTAAAATCTAATCTTGTTATTGAGATTAGGAATAGTGAAATAACAAAGATCTACCAGCAGGGAGAAGGAAATTGGATAGAAAATAATTATTTTCTAGTTAAATATCCTAACAAAATCTCATTTTTCTCTATTGGTCATAACTATCAAGCCAACAACCCTTTTCTAATAATTGAGATGCTAAAAATGAGAGGATTGGCTTCAATAAAGATTAACAATCGAGGGCTAAGACAACTAGATATTCTGAACACTAAAGTTTTCACAGGTCATTTTCCCTCTCCAAATATTTATCTTGAGGTAGACGGGGAAGAAATATTCCGTAATGGACAATTCATGCTATAGCATATTTTAATTAACAGAACTCAAGTTTTATCATATAAAAGAAAATTGAAAAAATAAACGAAAATAAATGAAATAAAATTTTAAATTTTATTGCTCAACACATATCATTGTCATCGTTGAACGAACATTATCTAATGCACGAAGATTTTCAGTAACAATCTTTTTCAAAGATTCTGTGTCTTCTGCTTCAATTTTTGCAATTAGATCATATACTCCGTATACTACGTGAGCTTCTTTCACATTAGGAAGTTCTAATAACTGCTCCATTACGTTATTTTCCTCCCCAATTTCGCTATTTATTAAAATAAAAGCTGTTGCCATTCTTTCATCACCAATATTAGTTCTATATGTATGTATATTTTAATATTAATAAACTTTATTCCTAAAATATACTTTCTACTCATTTATTGGTAATAGGATACGGGTATTTTATACATATCTTATATTTTTAATTAACTAGTGATGTTATTTATTAAAGAACTTTTATTTTCAAAACTAGTCAAAGTGGTGAAAAAATTTAGTCTATTGAGAAAATAAAGAAAAGAATTTAAGTTAGAGAGAAAAGGAAAAAATATGGAAGACATATCAAAGTTAAATGAAAACTGTTTTGCTTGTGGAAAAAACAATCCTATAGGCCCTAAATTACAGTTTCGTATTAATTCTGAAAATCAAGTAGAAACAAGTTTTACTCCCCCACAAGAATGGAGCGGTTGGGGAGAAATAGTTCACGGGGGATTACAGACTGTGATTCTAGATGAAATTTCAGCTTGGGCAATTGTTCTTCTAACAAAAAAATTTACTCTGACGATAAAAGCAAACGTTGAATTTTTAAGGCCTGTGTATGTTAATGAAAGCCTAACAGCTACAGCAAAAATTGAAAAAATTGAAGATGACATTATCTATGTATCTAGTGTAATTTTAAATGAAAAAGAGAAAATATGTACAAAAGGTCGATTTATTTTTAAAGAAGTTTCAGAAGAAAAACTTGCAAGCGTAGCCGTTAAAAGATAAAAGATTCTTCATATTTCTCTTGTTTTTTCGTTTTTTGTAAAAATTTTTTACAATTACGAATATTTATGAAAAATATTTATAGAAGGAATATTTTTGAATATTACTGATATGGGGATTGAGAATATATGGGGAAAATAAATGAAAAATGAACATAGGCTACTACGTAAATTTGAAGAAATGGAAAAAGAACAAAAAATAGCTGAAATTGTTGAAAGTTCTGTAGATAAAAAGGAAGATAATTTAACAGATTTTGAATTCTATAGTATTTTATACATTAAAGCTAGAGCTAATTTTATTCTTAGGAATTTTGAAGAAGCAAAAAAGTTTCTCTCTCAAATAGAAAAGTGGGCGATAGATCATAATATTGAGTTATTTGTAAAAAGTAAAGTGTTAGAAGCTAATTGCTGTACTATTACAGGACAGTTGGTTGAAGCACAGAAAATTTTCGAAGAAATTTTCACGAAATATCCTGAAATAAAAGAATACCCTTTTTACACAAACATAATTATTAACTACGGACACACTTTTTTCTATCAAGGTAAGATTATTGATGCAAATAATCAATATATAAAGGCTTTAACTATAGCTAAAGAACGAAATCTCCGTCAGGATAAAATAAAAAATAATCTTGCTCTAACATATACTCAATTAGGTAATTATGAGAAGGCTATAGAATTATTAGAAGAAGTCATCAAAGAAAAAGAAAGAATGAATGATTTTCAAGGATGGACTATTGCCAAAGTTAACTTAGGTTCGATATGTAGCTACCATGGTGATTTTCAAAGAGCTAATGAAAATATTGACATTGCAATAAAATTTGCTGAAGAAAAATTGTTCATAAGAGAGCTAGCAGGAGCTCATTCAGCTAAAGGTTTGGTTTTGCTTAAAGAAAAGAAGGTGTTAAAAGCCCAACAACATTTAGAAAAAGCAAAATCCATACTTGAACAGATTAATGTTAAAGATATTCTTCCTGAAGTGCTAGTAAGGCTAGGCTTCATATATTTTCTACTTGGTGAATATGAAAGAGTTGAACCTATTATCGACACTATTGAAAAATTTGCTGAGGAACAAAAAAGTACTCTTTTCTTAGTCTGGGGTATCTGTTTGGAAACAATGGTGAGATTCGAAAAAAATCAAGACAAAAATGCCTTAAGGCAGATTGAAAATGTTCTTGATATTTCATTAGAGTTTAATATTATTCCTGCTTTCATTCAAGCATCAGTTTTAGCTCTCTATATCTATGCTGCAATTGAAGATGTTGAACAGGTAAATGAAATATCAATTCGTGCTCTAAAAGTAGTTGAAGAGAAAGAGATAAAACTTGTCCAAATCCAACTTTACATCATTTTATGTTTTGTAAATTTGATTCTAAATAATAATAAGGCACTTATGAAGTATTTCAATAAATTATCAAAATTAAACAAAGAAAATTTATACCCTGATGATATTAAAAAATTAAACTATTTTGTTGAAAATAGAAGAAAAACAAACAATTCTGATAATATAGACAATGAAATTCGTAATGTACTTATCGATTTTCTTCAAAGAATAAGTCCTTGGTTTTAACTTATTCCACTGTTTTATTTTTTTACTTATTCTCGCGTTTTATACCTAAGAAGTTGTTTTTCACAATGTAATTTTTTTATTAGTAACATTTATATCAAATAAAGACAATTTCATAATGTTACACTTTTGAGTATAAATTTTATCCTCATTTTGTAACTTAAAAGGTGAGATAATATGTTTGATACTGTTGGCGAATGGCTAGATAAAATGGAATTGAAATATCAAAAAAATGAAGAAAAAAGAACTTTTGTTCTTCCTTATGACATTAACAATGTGAAATTTATGGTTATTATCCTTGTTTTTCCTGAAAAATGGATAAAAATAGGAGCACTAATAATGAAGGCAGAAAAAGTCGTGGAAGAAATGTATTTAGCTCTACTTCAAGAAAATTGGAACTTGTTTGAAGTTACATATTCTGTTGACGAACAAGGAAATATTTTTTCAGAAAATGATATACCCCATACATCCAATTATGAAAACTTTGTGTCTGAATTTCAAGCTGTTATTTTTGGTGTGATAAACTTTTTCGATAAAATTGCACCTAAATTCCAAGCTAAAGCGGTAGACACTTACAACTCAGAAGCATGGGTTTAGTTCTAATTTTGTTTCTATCTTTTTTATCCATTTATTTTGGTTTTTTTATTAGAAGATAACCAAGAGAACTGATAAATCTTCCAACTGTTATTACAGTCAATAAGAAAACAATCGCTTTCCATTTTCCCAAAGAACTAAACATTATCTCTGCAATTAAACCAAATATTAAAGAACCTAAGAATGTTGATACCCCAAGAAAAAGGTTGTAGATTCCAGTATATGTCCCTTTTTCTTCAGTAGCCGCACAATCAAGAATAAAACTATTTTGCCCTACAATAAAGATCGCGTTACTCATTCCTGAAACAGCTGAACCGATAGCTATTATCCACCAATAAGGCCACCAGAGAACAGTAAAAATAAGGTTTAGAGGGATGTAAAACATAAAAACTCTACCAAAGAAAAGCAATGTTTTTCTGGGGATTATATTTATTATTTTGCTTAATATGAGTAGGGTCAATATTTGTGTTACACTAAAAGCTGCCCAAATAAACGTGTTTTCTTGAGCAGTAGCGTACTCAGCTCTAACAAAACTAAAAATAGGCCAGCCTGCAGCCATAAAGAAAAACATAATTGAGTTTACGTAAACGAATCTTCTAAATTCTTTATTCTTTTTAACTGGTGCTAATGAAAAAACAGTTTTTTCTTGAAGTTTCTTTACTGGAGGGTCAAAAATAAATAGACTTACACAAGCACTTAATAAAAATAATAAAGCAGTGACACGCAAAATAATCGAGTATTGTTTAAAAGTTGTGTCTCCTAAGCTTCCTAGCTGTCCAATAATTAAAAGAGAAGAAAGAGTTGCTATCGCTCCAACTATAGTAATCATACTGATTAGACCTGCTCTATTAGCTCTATTTGTCAAATCACCTTGTAAGGCAGTAAAAGCTGGATAGTAAATAGCATAACCAAATGAAAAAATAATTACGGCTATTAAAAGAACCCAACCTTTTGAAATAAAAGGAAAGGTAAAAAGAGCTAGCCCGGAAAATAGAAAACCAAAAATTAACATGATTTTTCTACCAATTCTATCAGATATTCTTCCAAATGTTGATTGAAAAATTTGCTGAATCAGGTTTCTACTTGAAGTAATTAGGGAAATTATGGCCGGAGACGAACCGATTATAACAGCAAAGAGTTCAATAAAAAGCCTAGCAATAAAACTAGCAGCTGTTCCAAAGCCTGTAATAAGGTAAAGAACTGTTTTACTGAAATTTGAAGAAGAATAGAATGTTCTGTATCTAGCATAAATTTTTTTGAAATCAGTCATTATTCCATAAATAAGAAAATTGTTTTTAAATTTAAGTTTTCACAACTTATTAATCAACGATTTAAAAGTTCCTGTTGTTAAACCTATAAGTATTTATTCAATTCTTTCTATTTATCCTTTTTCTTTTCAATATAGGAATAGAAGATTGTATCTATTTCATTTAGTATTATTAGAATTTTTTCTAAGTTAACTTTCATTAAGGAATTGTCAGGCATATTTACTTCAGTTTCAAAAATTAATACTTGAATAGGATTTCGTAGCCCATCAATAAGAGTTTCTAAATAATCATAACTGTTCTCTAGAAAAGAAAACATTTTGTTACTTTTATCTTTTTCAACTTCTATTTCCTTATTTCTAGATCTTAACTTACTCTTAATATTAAGTACTCTTAAGGTAAAATATGAAATTATTATAGTTGCAAATCCCAAAAAAATTTTTATGAATAGAATTAAGTAGTTTTCTTCAGTCTCGAAATAGTTTCTTAAACAATCGTAGTATGATGAATCTTTATCTTGTTTAAGTTCAGAGAGATAGTGATCTATTGTTCCAAGTAAATAATACTTATTTAAATTATCTTTTCCTGAAGAAAATTTCAAACTAAGAGGGTTAAAAATTATATCTAGCTCTCTAACTTTTGTGTTTTTCAATTTATAATTATAAAATAAGTTATTTACAACTCCTGCATCTAACTTGTGCTTATCTTCTAAATCTTCAATTAAGTCATCGTAATTTTGATACTCTATAAAGGAGCTTTCTATTTTGTATTCATTGAGCAAGTTCTTAATTCCATTATTACTTTTATACATAGGATCATCAACTACAACTCCTATTCTTTTATGATGAAGATCAAAAATTGTGTGTATTTCAGAACTAGTTGTTACTACTACTCCCATAGTTGATATAACTGTTTCATTGTTAAATTCTAGACTATTATATGTATCAAAAGAGTAGTCAACTGCTAGAATAATGTCAATCTCATTACGAATTGTTTTATTATACACATCAGAAAAAGTTCCAAAATAATAATTGATTTTCCAATTTACTTTTAAACCAATATATTCGATTAGATCAATAAAAATCCCTTTTATTGCATCATCTTCTTTAAATGAAAAGGGAGGATTATTGTAAATACCTATAGAAACTTCTGTTTGATTGACATCAAAATTGATTGAGGATACATTAATGTAACCTATAGGAAATATAAAGAAACAAACAATAAGAAAAAAAATAAAAGGTTTTTTTTTGTATAAATTCATTTTTCTAACACAATACAGAAAATATTATTATAGTATTCTAAGTATTTCATCTTAATAAAAATTATGATGTGCTAATTTTTGAACTTTAAACATAAAAAAGTTCTTTACTAAAATGATTCAAATTATTTGTTAAATTAAATTAAGGTACAAGATATTTGGAAATCAAAACATATGCAAATGATTTATTTAATAAAGAAATAATTTATCCTAATACATTATATTAGTTACTGCTGTAACAACGATCTCTGTTAATAACTTTTTTTTTCATAATTTGCAATTAAACTCTTTATGTAATTCTTTTAATGTCAACTATATTACCACTTAAAAACAAAATTTGTCAAATAATAATATTTATTTTTTTCAGTATTATAAATTTTAATAGATAATAAATGAAAATTTTAATCGTGGACGATGATGAAAATATTCGATTTATTTTTTCTAAAGTGTTACAAGGTTATTGTATTAAAACAGCAATTAATGGTTTAGAAGCTGTTGAAACTTCGATATCTTGGAATCCTGATTTAATACTAATGGATATTCGTATGCCTATAATGGATGGTATTGAAGCAGCAATAAAAATTAAAAATATTAACGAAAATCAGAAAATTATTGGAATTTCAGCTTATAGTGAAATAGAATCTGAACATTTGGAAAACAATCCATTTACTTCTTTTTTACGAAAACCAATTTCAATTAATCAATTACGTGAAGAAGTGGAAAAGTATTTACAACATAATAAATTTTTGTAGTTAAATTTTTATCTAATTTTCTTAACAAACTTGGTTTTTTATTGAAAGAATAGTAATTAATCTTTATAAGATGCGATTAGCTCAGTATTACTATTCATTTAAACTATAAAATATATTGATACGAAGTGTATCTTAATCTTTATTAATGAGAAAGAGAAAAGTATACACTTAACAAAGAGGGAAACAATTGGAATTGCTAGGTATAAACTCTTTACCTTCAATTGAAATATCCTTGAAAAGAAAAGAAAGAATCAAAGAAAGTAAAAGTCAACTAGTTTTAGGCTATCATGATGAAAAGTGGAATATTATAACTTCCACCGATCGAAGAGAAGAAATAGAAAATTTAAAGACTTACAAAGGAACTACAGTTATCTCCTCATTGGTAAATAAAGGTAAGATAGTAAGTGAAGATACATTAAGAAAACAGCTGTTCCAAAAATACTGGTTTTTCAGTATGAAAGGAGATGTAAATATTATAAAGTTGGTCGATGATATTTATAACCGTAGCTTTCCCATTTTTTTAGAAAATTTTGTTCCTAATTCTGATTCTGAAGAAGAGTTAATTTTTTCAATCATTCTAGAAGGTATTTCTAAAATCAGATATAATATTCATGAAGAAAAAATAGCTCTTAAACTTAAAGAAATACTTAGTTGGATTGAACCTTATGGAAAAATATGTTTTTTGCTCTCTGATGGAAATTCTATGTTTGCATATAGATCTGCTCCTGCTCTATACTATAACCAAGTAGAAAAACCTCTGTTCTCTAGTATTTCTGTTTCTCTTGACATGTATGAACTAAATTTACATACTAAAAATCTGAAAAAATTAGTTCTCATATCTTCGTCCCCGAAAGAGAGAGAAAATTGGTCTTTGATGGAAAGAGGAAAAGTTTACTGCTTTTGTGGTGGAGAAGATATAAGCAATAAAGAGAAAGTCTATTGGAGATAATAGAATTATTTCTCCTAGATTTATTCTCGAAATAAAAGTTCTAATTATTAATGTCCTAAATAAAAAGTAAAAAAGAAAAAAAAAGAATTTGATGTTACCAGATGTAGAACAATGCTGTGTTTCCATCAAATTCCTGAGGAGCATCTACTCCATGATTTTTTGGATAGTTAGCAAAAGCATAATCAAAGACATCTTCCATTGGAGTAGTAACATCTCCATTAAAGTGTCCGATTAGGGTGTATTCAAGGAAATAGTATGTCCACATTCCATTTTGATGTTCAGAGTCATCATAACCGTATCCTCTCTCTGTACAGGTAGTAGTAAGATAAACATGTTCACTATTTGGCATGTTCATCAAATCATCTCCAAACCCTCCAGAGTAGCAATGGTCTAAAAAGACGAAAATTCTATCTGCAACAGCATTATCTAAAATTGCTGCTAACTCTGTATCATAGAGATTTCCATCTTCTCCGTTTTCTCCTGAACTGCAGTCCCACATACATAAGTAGGAAGACCCTCTTCCATTACCCGAACCATGACCACTACTGATAAATGCAATTACATCATCACTATCAGCCGAAGCAACCATGTCTTGTAAGGCTTGCTTTACATTATATTCTGTAGCTAGGCCATCATATTTTGGGTAATTATCGGTATGTCCATCACCGAGAACAACTATGTGCTCATATCCAATTCCATTCAAATAATTATACCAATCGGTTGCATCTTCGTCACAATAAGAGAGATCACTTATTGCTTTGTAGTCGCTAATGCCAACTAAAACTGCCCAATGCTCTACTTCAGTAGAGGGTGGTGGAGTAGCATCATTTGCAACTGTTACAGAAATGGTGTCAGAACCAGTTTGTCCACCACTATCAGTAGCTGTTGCTTCAATTGTGTGAGAACCATCAGCATAAGCTGTTGTATCCCAATCATATTGATTTGCATGAACAATGAATACACCGTCTATATAGATATCTGCTATGAGATCTCCATCTTCTTTATCAGTAGCTGAAACTAAAATAGTAACAACTCCACTAACTGTATCTCCATTAGATGGAGAATCAATGGAAACTGTAGGAGCTTTATTTAGACCAGGTGGGACAAGAGGTTTTGCTCTCACATTAGCCTGAGTTTGTAATGGTATCATAGTAATAAGAAAAGCTCCAATCACCAAAACTGTAAATATTGTTATCTTTTTTTTCATTTTTTTCACCAAATAAACTTGGTTGATTGAAATTATTTAAACAATTATTTAAATACTATGTTAAAATTATTTCACTTTTTTATTAACTAGTAATGCATAAAAGTAAAAAATAGCATAAAAGGCAAAAAAAATGACCTGACACCAAATATGAAGCAAAGAACATAATATTTTGTTTTTTAAAAAAAAGAAAAAAGAGTTATGGAGCTTGAATTAGACCATAACCAAATTCTGGATCCCAACCAGGTTCACCAAGATCTAAAGCATTGTTGATTAACCAATCTTTAACTGCAGCAGGATCTCTTTGTCCACCCATTGCTAGATAGAGAGCAACTAAACCACTTACATGTGGGCAAGCCATGGATGTACCAGAGAGTGTATCATAACCTCCGTTTTTGTAGGTGGAATAAATACTTACTCCAGGAGCAGCAAAATCTAGAAATGGACCAGAGTTTGAGAAACTGGCAATTGTGTCGTCTTTGTCCGTTGCTCCAACAGCTATAACTTCATCGTATGCTGCTGGCCAACTGTATTCGTCAGTTGTTGGATCACCATCTCCTTCATTTCCTGCAGCTGCTACAATAGTAATTCCAGCGTTATAAGCATCGATAATTGCATTGTGAACTTCTTCACCAGGGTCTCCAGAAGCGCCTAGAGACATGCTAATAACATCAGCATCGTCTTCTGTACCAACAACACCATCAGGCCCTTCCATTGCAAGATATATTCCTGTGATTAAATCATCCCAATCTCCACGACCGCCAGCTCCTAGAACCTTTATGGCATAGATTTGGACATTAGCATACATACCTACTACTCCATTGTTGTCTCGAATAGCTCCTATTGTTCCAGCTACGTGAGTTCCATGACCATTTTTATCATCAGGATCTCCTCCTCCTGTAGCGTCAACAGCCCAAGCAATATTTGGCATTAAGTCTGGATGATCTAAATCGATACCAGAATCCAGAATAGCTACTTGAACTGCAGTTGTATATTGGTCACCATAATAAGCACCATTAAAAACTCGTTCGATACCCCAAGGAGTCTCTGGATCATCATCTTGCCAATCATAAGTTGTATCATCTCCTCCTCCAAATAGCCAATCAGGAGGACCAGCAAGTGCGAAGGATTGTTTAGCGTAACTTGAAATGGGTACAGCGATTAGACCTAGTATTAGGGTTGCTAGTAATATACTTTTTATGCTTTTCATTTTTATCACTTTTTATATGGTTGTGTTCAACCAAAAGAAAGTTCATATTATCTTATAAAAACATTGTGTCAAATTTTTATAAGTAAATACTTATTTGAAAAAACGGCGCACTTGCTTGCCTTAGTTTAACAAATTGTTTGCCTTACAAGTTTCTGAAAAAAGGAGTTTAATTGCGGGGTAACAGTTGTTTTTTGATACCTACAAAAAAGTTGGTTGAGACAAAGGGATAAAAATATAAATGTTAATTTGAAATATGTCTCTGAGTAACATGCAATTGAAAAAGAAATTGTTATTATTAATTATTGGTTTCATAGTATTTAGTTCTTTAGTGAGAGCGCTTCCTCAAGATGATTCAGTTTCAACTAACTCTACAGATAATTTGTTGAGACTATCACTTTATGATGCTTCTTATAACGATTTTGATGATGATGGAAGAATGGATGATGTTGAGTGTTTTCTTGATATCATGATTTCAGATGACTTGAACAGGAAAAATTTTATCTGTGATATATCAATTTATCTGCCTAATGGAGATAGTTATGAATATAGTATCTTAGTATCTATGAAGTATGATAGCATAACACTCAGAATCGTTTTCATGAATCATGCATATGTTTCTGGAGATTATAGAATCAAAGTGGAAATAAATTTATTTACATCTGGTTTCTACTATGATGAAACAGAAATAGTTTTTGATCCACCAAGTGAAGAAATTCCTGATGATGAACCATTTATAACTTACTCCACAGTATAATTATAATTTAAAGAATATATTTTAAAAAATTCTGAAAGCAGTTGCTAGAGGGTGCCTATTGGATTGATTACAAAAACAGACTACCAATTACTAATCTTATTGCAATCTAAGCCTACAATTAGCTATTCTGATATTGCACGCATTTTTAATATAAGTTCAGCAACTGCAAAAAGAAAAATTGTTGAATTAAGAAATAAAGGATTATATTCTGGTAAGTATGCACAATTTTATCCTACAGCTTTAGGGCTGAATAAATTTATAGTGGTTTCTTTTGTTAAGAGTATTAAGCAAATTTTAATGCTTGAAAAAGCTCTACGAGAACACCCTTATACAATTCACAGATCAAGGATTTATTCGCCTAAACTAGGTATCTACTCTGAATTTAATTTTCCAATGGAGAATACAAGTTTTTTAGAAGAGTTTTTTGACAATCTAAAAAATGAAAAGGTGATTGACTCTTTCACCATTTTTGAATCAACCCATATTGAGAAAACGTTACCATTAAATCTCAATAAAGTTAGTTTAGATACTCTTAGTTGGGAATATGATTGGAATACCTTAAAAGAATCCTTAGACAAAACAGAAAAAGCTGTTATTCCTGTTCCTCCCCGAAATATGCTTAAATCTATGAAAGAACTTGATTTTAAGATCTTAAGCATTCTTACCGTTAATGCAGATTATTCTCAGAGAGAGATAAGTCGGATGTTAAAAAGAGATAGAACTGAAGTTTGGAGAAGATTCAAGTTTCTTGAAGAGAATATTATATCTGGATATCGTTCCAAAATTAATCGTCAAAAATTTAACATCACAAGCAATAAAATCATTTTCTTAAGGTTTGAAGATGAGTTGGAACTCTGGCAATATTTTTCTCTTCTTTCTGACGAACAACTGCGCCCTCCTTTTCGATATAGAATAGAAATATTAAAAGAAAAAAATTCTATGAAGAAAATCTTTCAAATTTATATTTCACTTCCTCAAAATCATGAGGCCCAGTTATTTTACTTTATTGCAGATAATACGGATTTTGAGAGTTATAATATTGATACAGTAGGTACTCATGGTGTAAGATATTCCTTTTATGAACCTAATTTTGATTATAATGATTGGGAATGGAAAATAAACAGAAAATATGTTGTAACTGACCCTATTAGAAATATTATACCTAAAAAAATCTGATTTGATTCCTGAATTATCAATTAAAGCTAAATTATTGGAAAACATTTCTAATTTTTCTTTTTCTGTCACAAAGTCTTAAAGAAATATATTTAAAGAAATTAGATAGTCTTTGAATTAGAGGAAAGAAAAATGAATATAATGAATGACATTAATGATTCTGACCCTATAGTAGCTGATACAATTTTAAAAGAACTAAAGCGTCAAGAGGAAGGAATCGAACTTATTCCTTCTGAGAACTACACCTCAAGAGCTGTGTTGCAAGCAATTGGAAGTGTATTTACTAACAAATACTCTGAAGGTTATCCTAAAAAGAGATACTATGGTGGAAATGAAATTGTTGATGAAGTTGAACAGATAGCCATTGACAGAGCAAAAGAACTATTTGGTTGTGAGCATGTTAATGTACAACCTTATTCTGGTTCTCCTGCAAATCAAGCAGTTTTTTTTGCTCTTTTAGAACTGGGAGATAAGTTTTTAGGCTTAAATCTCACTTCTGGTGGACACCTTACACACGGAAGCCATGTGAATTTTTCAGGTAAAAACTATACTTGTGTGAGCTATGATGTCGATAAAGAAACAGAAATGTTAGATATGGACTCAATTAGAAAACTTGCAATAGAAGAGAAACCCAAAATGATTATTTCTGGATTAACTGCTTATCCACGAGAAATTGACTTTAAAGCTTTTCAAGAGATTGCTGAAGAAGTAGACGCTTATCACTTTGCTGATATCTCTCATATTGCAGGATTAGTCGCAGGAGGGGTTCATCCAAGTCCTGTTCCACATGCTGATGTGGTAACAACAACAACTCATAAAAGCTTGAGAGGTCCTAGAGGAGCTATTATAATGACCAAAATTGAAGATCGGTTACATGACAAATATCATTCAAATACGAAGAAGAACCTTGCTCAACTTATCGATTCTGCTGTTTTTCCAGGTCTCCAAGGAGGGCCTCATGATAATACAACAGCTGCGAAAGCAGTAGCTTTTGGAGAGGCACTTAAACCTGAGTTCAAAGAATACGCCTCGCAGATAGTAAAAAATGCTAAAACTCTTGCAGATGAACTAATGTCACTTGGAATTAAGTTGGTTACTAACGGAACAGATAATCATTTAATATTGATAGATCTCCGTCCAGAAGGATTAACTGGTCAAGGTAAACTAATTCAAAATGCTTTAGATGCAGCAGGAATAACAGTAAACAAGAATACAGTACCATATGAACCATCAACACCATTCAACCCGTCAGGAATAAGGTTAGGTACACCTGCAGTAACTACAAGAGGAATGAAAGAGTCAGAAATGAAAGTTATTGCAGAAGGTTTAGCTAAAGTTATAAAAGCTAAAGGAGATCCTGAAGTTAGTGCTAAAGTTAAGAAGGATATCTTAGAACTTACAAAACAATTCCCATTATACCCTGGGATGAAAATACTGCAATAAATTTCCTTCTTTCTTTTTTTATAGATTATAAAATTAAACTCTTTTTCCTGAAAGGTTTAATTTATAGGTTCGAATTGTTTCTGGTTGAATAATTTTACCTGTTGGAGTTATAAATGATAAAGCATCGAAGGGACATTGAACAATGCAAGTTCCACATTTTATACAATCTATTGAATTGACTATTTTCACTTTTTTTTCCTCTTCATCCATTGAATAGCAGTTACGATGACAGACATCTATACAAATTCCTGTTCCTTTACATTTTTCTTTATCTAAAAGTATTTTGTACTTGCTTTCTTCAATAATGTCATTTTTATATAACTTTGATGAAGATAAAAAGATTTACAATTTTTTAATACTCTGGTGTTGCGTCTTCCCAAAGAAAATCCCACATTTCTGAAGTGTAAAGAGTTTCTTTTTCTACAATTACTCTCATAAGTCTTTTTAGAAGAGCATGATGTCGAATTTCATCCTGATAGATAGCCCGAATTACAAATCGCTCTTTTTCACTTTCTAGTTTTTCAAGGAGTTCCTTGTAAGTTTTAATAGCAGATGATTCAAGTTCAATATGTTGCTGAATTGCATCACTAATAATATCAGATTGTTTTTCACCTATAAAAGGAGTGGTTTCACCAATTAATGCAATTAAGGCATTTAGCATACTTTTATGTTTTTGAGAATCTATAGCAATAGCTAAGACAAGCTCTTTAATTAAACTATTTTTTATTTTTTCCACAGATTCTTTTGCCTTTTCAATTATTTTTTCTTCAAGTTTTACTTGTTTTTTATAAAAATCCAGTTTTTCTTCTTGATTCATTGTTACCAATTGTACATAAAAGTTGTTTTTATACAAGAACTTTTTTATCGGAGAATCTCAATTTGTATATTGATAGTAAAATAACACTTCAAGCGAATAGTTTTTAAATTAACATCAAACTCGAGAAATAAGTGAGATAGATAATGTCCTCAGAAAGAAGAGTTGTTAGAAAGAAGAAGAAATTTGGTCTAGTTCTTGAATTTGTACCTGTTGTTAGAGATCTATTTCCTGATGATGAAGTTAAAGAAAAGATACAAGGAGAAATAAAAAGAGCAAATGGACTTACTCCTCAATTTCTTGCAGATAAATATAATGTACGAATTAGTACCATCAAGAAAATGCTCAGAGAAGCAGAAGCGAATGGTATTATAGAATGTGTTGCAAGTAATAAACGTACAAGAGTTTATAAAGCAAAACAATAAGAAGATTAGTTTGTTTTTACAACTACTAATTTATTATTTTAACTATTTTTAGAACCTTAAATAATTTTTAGTAAAATTCAAGACTAGCTGGTGAAGTATCAGAAATTCCCTGTTCAGTAACATAAAATAGAATCTCTCTATCAGGAAAACGAGAACTGTCAAATAATCTAGCAATTCTTGCACTTCCTCTACTTTTTCGAAGGAAAATCCTTTGTTGAGGACGATGAGCCCAAGCAAAGCCTAGGGCTGGTTCTTCTCCACTTCCATAGAGAAATTGATCTATAGCAGCAATTATTTGGTTAGTAACAACTATAGCAACATCATAATCTACAGCTATTTCTACAAGTTTTTCAGCCAAACTCATAATCTTTTGTTGTCTCTCAACTAGTCTATCTTTTCCAATAAATTCTGCTCGAAAGTGTGCAGCAAGAGAATCAATAATTACAAGTTTAATATTCTCTTCAGGAATAATTTTTTCTAATTGATTTATGTATGCAAGCATTATATCTGTGTTGGAAGTAGGGGCGACTAGTATATTGTCTAAAACCTTTTTCGTATTCTTTACCTTGTAAGAAGCAATTTCCTCTATTCTTTGGGGAGAAAAAGTTCTTTCTGTATCAATGAAAAAAGCTTTTCCTTCAAGTCCGCCAAGATCTTTAGGCAGTTGTACATTAATGCATAGTTGAAAACAAAGTTGAGTTTTCCCGCTGCTGAAAGAACCAACTAATTCTGTTATTTCTCCTGTCCAAATACCACCATTAAGCATACTATCAAATTCTTCTGAACTTGTAGTTATTCGTCCTCTATTACGTTCAATTTCCAAAAACTCTGTAGCAGTATAAGGGTGAATACCTAACTGATCTTGCGCTTTTTGAATAATTAAAGCAGATAGTTCTTCTTCTATTTCTAAGTCTTCAGCAAGTTCTTTTTCACTCATAAGAGATAATTGACCTAAAGAATAATTTTTCTGTTCCAATTTTTTTATTATCTCTTTTTCAATTCCTTCAAGTTGTGTCATAGTTGTCTGTTCAACGTTGAACATTTAGATATATAAAACTATTACCAGAGAAAAGAGAAATCATCAATAAATGAAAATCAATGATTTTAAAAGCTATATTGGATTATTCTAGATTTCAAGTTTTACAACACTTTTTTTAAAAAATAAATACTTATATATAAAGAATGTAATACACATACGATAAAAATGAGTTACGATATAAAAAATGAATACGTAACGCCGAAAAAAATCGAAAAAGAACTAAAAGCAATATTATACGATATGGAAAGTAAAAATACAGCTATAATTGAAGATGCATGTTATAAATGGGTTAAACTGGAGGAAAGATTTGCTAAGTATATTCCTGAAGAAAAAAGAAAAGAATTAGCGAAAAGAATAAGTAAACTTAAGCATTATAATGATAGTTAGAAATGGCTAAAAATTGATTGCAAAAATTAATTTAAATTCAACTTCGATTTTGTATTTGTGTTCTTTTTAGAGACTTAAAATCATTATTTTATTAAAAGTTGACTGACCGTTAATTTTATATATCAGTCTAAGTCGAATTTTTACGGAAATTGTTTCTCATGCTAAAAAAGACAAACAAAAAAGCTAGTTAAAAATCACTTGGTAAAAAAAATTAACAAAATTGATTGAATACAAAAAACCAAGATGAATGAGAAATAAAATAAAAAAGGTGAATGAAATGTACGGACAACCAATATATATTTTGAAAGAAGGAACAGAAAGAACAACAGGAAAAGACGCACAAAGAAATAATATTTCAGCTGCTAAGGCAGTAGCAGAAGCAGTAAGAACAGCTCTTGGTCCAAAAGGAATGGACAAAATGCTTGTAGATGGATTTAGTGATGCAACAGTAACAAACGATGGAGTAACTATTCTTAAAGAAATTGAAGTTCAGCATCCTGCTGCAAAATTTGTTATCGACCTAGCTAAGACCCAAGACCAAGAGACTGGAGACGGAACTACTACTGTTGTTGTTATTGCTGGAGAACTTCTTAAACAAGCTGAAGAGCTTTTAGATATTAATATTCATCCAAGTTTAATTATTGAAGGTTACAAACTTGCTATGGAAGAAGTAAAGAATATTCTTGAAAAAATTGCTATACCTGTTCCATTTGATGATGCTGAAATGATGAAGAATATTTCAATGACTTCCATGAGCAGCAAAATTATCGCTAGCGAGAAAGAATTTATGTCAGATATCGTTGTTGAAGCCGTTAGATCCGTTACAGAGGATCGTGATGGCAAAAAATTTGCTGATATTGACAACATTCTAATTCAAAAGAAACGTGGTGGAAGCATTAGAGATACAGAATTAATCAAAGGTTTATTGATTGATAAAGAGTTTGTTCATCCAGATATGCCTAAAAAAGTAACAGATGCTAAGATTCTTCTTTTAGACAAAGGACTAGAACTTTCCAAGACTGAAATTGATGCTAAATTACAAATTAGCACTCCAGATCAAGTACAGGCATTTCTAGATAATGAACACCAAATGCTTAAAGACATGGCAGAAAAGATTATTGCTTCTGGAGCAAATGTAGTGCTTTGTCAAAAAGGAATCGATGATATTGTTCAACACTATCTAGCAAAATCTGGTATTGCAGCTGTAAGACGAATTAAGAAATCTGATATGAAGAAACTAGCTCGTGCTACTGGAGCTAAGATCACAACCAGTCTTGAAGATTTATCCAATTATCTTGGAACAGCTGGTTTAGTTGAAGAGGTCGCCATTGGAGACGACCACATGATAAAAATCACAGACTGCAAAGATCCAAAAGCTGTTTCCATTCTCATTCGTGGTGGAACTGAAATGGTTGTTAATGAAGCTGAACGTGCTATTCATGATGCTCTATGCGTAGTCCGACAGATCATTCACGATGAAAAAGCAGTTGCTGGTGGTGGAGCTCCTGAAATTGAGATAGCTTATCGTTTAGCTGAATTCGCAAAAGGTCAACCAAGTAAAATACAAAAGGCCGTTGAACAATTCGCTAAAGCCATGGAAATTATCCCCAGAACCCTTGCTGAAAATGCAGGATTAGACCCCATTGATATTCTCAGCGATTTATACAGTAAACATGCCAAAAATGGTACAACTTTTGGTGTAGATCCTTTCAGTGGCTCTGTTGCTGATATGAAAAAACTCAATGTTATTGAACCTATTTCAGTTAAGAAACAAGCTATTAGCAGTGCCTCTGAAGCTGCAATGATGATACTCAGAATTGATGATGTCATCGCTGCAAAAGAACTTGGAGAAGGTCCTAATCCACCAGGTCCAGGTGGAGAAGACTTCGATTAGTTTTTTCTTTTTCCTTATCTTTTCTTTTGTATAATTTTCTTTATTTTGTTATAGAAAACTTCTTTAGTTTTCTCCTCAATTCCACTATATGAAAGCAAAACGTGCTATTATAGGTGGTTCAGGAGTTTATGAAATATTTGAAGAATCTGAACCTATTAATGTAAATGCTTTTGGTCGTGATGTCACGCTCTATAAACTCGAAAGAGAAGGAAGAGAAGTTTTCTTTTTACCTCGACATGGTAAAGATCATAGTGTTCCACCGCATAAAATTGACTATTTAGGAAATATTTATGCGCTTTATTCTCTTGGTGTTAGTGAGATTATTGCAACAAATGCCGTTGGATCAATTGTTCCTGAAGTTAAACCAGGAGAATTTGTTCTTCCAGACCAGTTTATTGATAACACCCGTAATCGTACTCTCACATTCTTTAGTGGAGAGAAAATTAACGGTTGGGAACCAAAGATTAAGTTAGGCGATGGAACTGTTAGAGAAGGTGTTGTCCATTTAGATTATACAGAACCCTATTGTCCTCGCCTTAGAAATCTATTAGGAACTATAACGGAAAATCTTGGAGAAAAAGTTCATCATTCTGGTGTTTATGTATGCTCAGAAGGTCCTCGCTTTGAGACCCCAGCAGAAGTTGAAATGTATCGTCATTTTGGTGGGACAATTGCAGGAATGACTACTATTCCTGAAGCTGTTCTTGCTAGAGAAGCAAACATGTGTTATGCTACAATATGTTTAGTTACCAATTTTGGTGCTGGTATGCAAAAAAAGGTGACACATGAAGAAGTTATTGAACTGTTCAATGAAAAAACACAAATTGTAAGGAAAATTATTGAAACAGCTGTTTTCTCTGATGTTGAAAATACAACTTGTAATTGCAGGGTATAATTTCCTTTATTTTTTAGTTTTTTTCTAAAAGAACCTGCTAAATTTCTCAAGCTTTTCAGAAAAATATCCTCTTTTAGATTGCTCAATTGCTTCTTTATAATATCTTAAAGCTGCATTCTTATTTCCTGCTAAAAGATGAGATTGAATGAGATCAATTCTTAAAGTAAATAAGATCCTTTCTGATTTTCCACTCTTGTAATAATTATACGCTTGTTCAAGATATTTTAGAGAATCAGCATATTTTTCTAATGATATCAAAAATTCTCCCAATTCTAAGGATGTTACTGCCATTTTTTCTTTAACATTAACTGATTGAAAGAGTTTAAGGGCATTAGTAAAATTAGATATTATTTCTTCTTTTTTCTCAACAAACTTTCTAGGATTTTTTATTCTTGCAATTGCCAAAGCTCTTAGAGCATCTGCTTGTTTTTCTAAATTGTTAACAAATTCAAATGAATTTATTGCTCTAGTTAAATATTCTTTAGCTTTTGAAATGTTGTTTTTGTTGTCTCTATAGATCAAACCTAGAAGATATTCACAAGTCCCTTTTTTTGAAGTATTTTTCCCCTCAAATTTGAAAATGGCTTCTTCATAAGCTTTAATCCCTTTATCTAATTGTCCTAATTTAATATATGAGTTTGCTATATAAATTAAACATTCTCCTTCCAATTCCTTATCGTTTAAAGCAGCAAATAATTGTTCTGCGTATGTTAAGCTTCTGATACAAGCAATATATTTTCTTTCTTTATATTCTTGCTTGCCTAGTTCAAGATACTTCTTTGCTTCGTCTTTTTCTTTCATAGTTTGTATTCACCGAGCTGACATATGACATGATCAATTTTGTCGGTCAGATAATAAATTTATCCAAACAAATTTTTATTGTGTAAAATTAAAATCTATCATTTAAATAAAAGGGAAAAATTAGTTTAGGTGATTGTTCTGAAAAAATCCTACTTCTTTGAGAAAAATAGCTTTTCTTGTTCATAATTGGTAGAAACTTTATTCCAATCGATATCCTGTGAAATAATTCTTTTTCCTGCATCTTCCAAGGTAGTCACATCTCTTGAGTTGATAATACTTAGTAATTCTCTGGCTTTTCTAATTATAGTCCTTCGTTTGTAGATTTGTTTTTGTTTTGAACTTAATTTGTGTGTTTTTTGATATTTATCTGCTAAAATGCCTACAACTATTTTTCCATCTGTAACAAATTCTAACAATCTAGGTATAGAACTGTTTATGTCCAAGTAGAAAGCTTCTTCAGGAATAATTGAAATGATGGGAAGATCTTTGGTTTTCTCAAGGAACAAGTAATTGAACTTTGTAAGGGCAATAATTGGGTCTAAAAGTTCTGTAGGATAACTAACATTCTCTTCAGAAATAAACGTTGTTGGATTCTCTTCTTTTTCTTGAGACTGAATAAGTGCTGTAATTGCAAAATTATCTTCTCGGTAAGAATCATATACTTCTATTCCTGGTTCTATACCTGAAACGCTGTTATAAAGCATCTCTTCCAGAAACAAGTTGTTCCATCTTTCAAAATCTTTAGTTATAGTCACTGACTTTACAAATAAAGCTTTTATCTTTGAAAAGAAACCTTTAGATTGTTTTTTAGTTTTTGTTTCAGTTTCAAGTGGATCTAATATATGATCTTTGTTTTTGTATAATGAAAGGAGGGTGGAAATTTTATTTTTCATCATTACTTCTAATTTTGTTAAATTTATGTCATCGATAGTACTACTAATTCCTATCCATCCATATGAGTCACCCTTGTTTGCACAAACAATTATGAAGTTTAATGGGGCTGATTCTTCGAGTTTACATTCCATCCTACAGTATTTCAACATATGAGGTTGATTCTCTGATACTTTAAGTTTTGATGCGCTATCTATGAATGCTTTTTTAATCTCTTCTATTTTCTGTTTGTTATCGATATTTGAATCAAAGAATTTCTTTTTCTTCCCATTGACATTAAGTTCATAATAGTGAAATATATCTGTTTCATTTACATAAGGAACAGGAACTGTATCATTTCTTTCTCCTATTAATTCATTCTCTGCTTTCAAAACTATCAAGTAACTTGCATAATCTATGTCTTCTATGTCTAATAATTTTAGACTCTCTGGAACTTGAGAAAGTGTTTTAGAAAATATAGACTGATAAAGAGCTGTTTCAATTAACGCTGCCCACCAAAAAATAGGTACTACTGGGCTTTTTTTATTTAGAAATTCAAATAAATAGCGTATGAAATAACTAGCAAGTCTAAAGGAAGCTATCTTTTTTGGTATTCCCTTATCTAATTGGAAATAATATCTTTTTCTTAAAATAGAAGCAATATGATAAATAAAAGCTACCAAATGAGTAAAATCTATCCAATTATCAATATCATGGTAAGGTAAACATAACCAATATTCAATTATTTCTTTTCTTCTAGCTTCATCATCAAGTTCCACCTTTACTTCTGACGACATAATAATGTAATCAGATGTATAAAGAGCAGAGCTTATTAATTCTTTAACTAATGTATATTTCTTCTGATATTCATTTATTATAGATTTGAACAAAGGTAAGGAGTCATACCTGTTAAAATGAGAATTAATTTTATGTGTTCGTACAATATTTTGAAATTCATTTTCAAAAAATTGAAGTATAGTTTTATCCATATCAGAAACATCTTTTAGATTAGATATAAATGTTTTTCAAAAAAAGATTTAATAAACTGAAAACAATTTTGGTTTTAAATGAAAGCGTTGAGATGATGATGGTTTTACCGTTTGAGGAAAAACCGATGAAATGAACTGGCACACTGATCACGCTTTTCTTTTTTAAAAAATAAAAAAAATTATAGTAAAAGCTTTGCTGCTTTATTTTGTTTTTTCCAATATTGGTTATATAGAATCACAGGTTTCTTTAAAGGAGTACTTGCTTCAATTTTTTTTATCCACGTTTTTGTTTTTTCTACACTTAATGTAAAAGCTTTTTTCGTAATCTTTTTTAGCTCTTCTTTGTCTTTTTTGGATAATTTTCCTGTAATTTTACTTATTTTCTCATAGGTTTCTTGTATAAATTGTCTTTCTAATTCATCACGTTCAGATCTATACATATTTAATCGATTGACATAGTCCGTTAATACGAGTCGGTGTAGTTTTTCGTGAATCCACCAAAGATTATCAGGATCGTAAGTAGAGCTAATAGCTTTTTTCTCATTTTCTTTTCCAATACCCGGTAGAAAAATAGGTTTAAAGATACTAGTACACGGAGCTGACGTTCCAGTAACCCAATGAATCTGTATATTCTCTTTTAAATGTGAAACCATTGAGCCAGTACTCTGGCTGGGTGTCATCATTGAAGTTGCATGTAAACAAGGACTTTTCATTGAACTTTTGTGTGGAGCCCATTTTTCTTCTTTTTTTGATTGGATGTTATGATCTCGTAAAACACTCATTACTATTTCAGGAGTAATCTCTCCTTTATGTTTTTCAAGAAGGAATTGAGTTCTTTTTTTTCTCTTTTTACCCATGGCGCCAATTTGATTAATATTTAATTTTTGAACAAAACATTTGGTAAAATCAAAATCTTCTTCTGATTTGCAGTAACCCTTTTTTACAGCGTAATCAACCAATTCTGGGTGTATAAGATCATATTCTTTTCCAATTGTAATGGTGTTAGAGATTGTTCTAACTCCTTTTACTTTTTCAGCAATCCAAAATTTATCTGCTGTCTCTAGAACCCATGCTTCTTTTTTATCTGCAATGATGAAAGAATTGTGATAAAAGAGTTTCTTATCGGTATAGCCTCCTGGACCTCCTTGACCATATTCTTCTAACAATTTAGTGATTAAAGTCAAAGCTTCAGAAGCAGTTTTTGTACGTTCTAAAGCTAAACGCATCAGATCCATTCCTAAAAGACCTATTTTTCTATAGGGCATTTTAGTCCAAACAGCTTCATTACCTATAGTTACTCCAAATTCATTACTCCCCATTTCGCACCCCCAAATCCAGAAGGGTTTGAGGAGTAACACTTCATATGTTTCCTCTACTTGAGGGATGTTAAGATAAGTTGTTCTAACAGTTTCCTCTTCATGTTTCTTTCTGGGATAATATTCAATAACATGAACTTCATTTGGTTCTCTATCAGAATTTTTTCCAAATATTACACTCCCATCCTTCGTTGCATCTCCAATAGCTACAATTGTATCGCACATATTATTAGAAATGAATATTGAAAAAATAAAAAGATTGTGAAAAGCTATCTGTATTTCTCGATAAGATAAGCGATAAGTTCCATTCCTTTAATCCAGTCTTCGACAAATATGTTCTCATTTGGAGCATGAGCATTAGAATCAGCATGACCTGTCCCTATTGATACACAAGGAATATCCTTAAACAGATACATAGGACCAGATCCTCCCACAATTGGCCAACAAATTGGATCGTGGTTATAAACCTCTTTTATAACAGAAATAACTTTTTGGGCAAATTCATTTTCGATAGGAGTAACAGCTGCAGGATAACCATCCCATGAAGTTATCTCAATATGAGAAAAGTTTTGTTCATCTAAGTAAGTTCTAATTTTTTTAACTAAATCGTCTGGATTTTGTCCTGGAACCAATCTACAATCTACTTTAGCAAATGCTTCATTTGGTGTAACGGTTTTACTTCCTTGTCCTTGGTATCCACTCCATATTCCACAAATATTAAGAGTAGGTTCGAGGAAATATTTTTTCTTTAAATCCATTCCTGATAAATTCATTCTGAATTTTTCAATCCCAAATGACTCTTTTAGATGTTCTTCTTTAATTTTAAATTCTCTTATTGTCTTCATCTCTTTCTCAGAGGGGGGTGTTATATTTTCATAAAAACCAGGAACAAGTATTTTGTCTTTTCTATCTTTGAGTGAACTTAAGGCCCAAACCAGTTCATAAGCTGCATTATCGACAAACTGTGTATATCCAGAATGAATATCTCGTCCTATTGTTTTTGTATGAAAATGTAGGTATAGAATTCCTTTAACTCCTAAATTTACTTGCTGGATTCCATCCTTGTCCTTTCCTCCAAACTCCCAAATAATGCCATCTGTGTTTAGAGCAAAATCTTTGTTTTTCTCTACAAAATATCCTAAATTGGGGCTACCTATTTCTTCTTCTCCTTCTAATATAAATTTAATATTGACGGGTAACTCTCCAAAGATTTCTTTATAAGCTTTTATTGCTTGTAGCCTACAAATTATTTCTCCTTTATTATCCGCGACACCACGAGCAAAGATCTTTCCTTCTCGAATAGTAGGTTCAAATGGAGGACTTTCCCATAATTCTACTGGGTCTTCAGGTTGAACATCATAATGATCATAAAAACTGATTGTTTTTTCTGCTCCTGAATTTAACTCTGCACAAAAAACAGGGTTACCTGGTGTTTCTGCAACAAAGAAGTCAAATCCCGCTTCTTTAAAAATTTTCGTTAGAAAATCGATCGCTTCTTCTGTCCCTAATTTTTTTGCTGCAACTGTAGGGATTCTTAAAAATTCAAATAACAAGTCAAGAGACTTTTCTTTATTTTGGTGAATAACTTTTGAAACATCATGAGAAGACATGATTAGTAATTGTTTGTTTAATTTATAAACTCTTTCGTTAAAATTAAGCTTTAAACTATTGATTATAAAAATTAAGAAAAATAGGATAAAACGTCTTTTAGGCAAATATTTAAGAGAGAGAGAAAAAGAAAATTCTTATGGAAAAAAGAAAGTACAAGTTTGATACTTTATCAGTTCATGCTGGAGAAAACGTTGAAAAAACAGGAACTATAGCTCCTCCAATTTATCAGTCTGTTGCATACCCCTATTATTCTGCAGAATACGCTGCAAAGTTGTTTAGATATGAAATAGAAGGATATATGTATGGAAGAATGGATAATCCCACAAATGCAATGTTTGAAGAAAGAATTGCAGCGTTAGAAAATGGTGAAAAAGCTGTTGGAACATCATCTGGTATGTCTGCTGAATTTTTAGCTTGTCTTCACTTGTTAGAGCATGGGGATAATTTTGTTACTGCTGGAAAAATATATGGAGGTACAAATCAACTCTTTACTGTAACATTACCCAAGATGGGCTTTAATCCTAAATTTGTATATGAACCAGATAATTTAGAAAATTGGGAAAAAGAAATTGACAAGAGAACAAAATTTCTTTATTTAGAAACACCCTCAAACCCCAATTTATTTGTTGGAGATATATCTGGTATAGCTAAACTTGCTCATGAACACGGAATTCCTCTAATTGTAGATAATACTGTAGCTTCTCCTGCTTTACAGAAACCTTTGAATCTTGGAGCAGATATAGTGGTTCATTCAGCAACAAAATATCTTAGCGGAAATTCGACATGTATTTCGGGTGTAATAGTGGGTAAAGCTGATTTTATTGATGGAATAAGAGAAAAAGAGTACAGAAACATTGGTCCATCTATTAGCCCATTTAATAGTTGGTTGTTACTATTAGGGATGGAAACACTAAGCCTAAGAATGGATAAGCACAGTAAAAATGCTTTAGCTATTGCTGAGTTTTTAGAAGACCATTCAAAAATTGTTTCTGTTAACTATCCTGGTTTGAAGAGTCATCCTCAACATGAACTTGCGAAAAAACAAATGAAAGGATATAGTGGGCTATTATCCTTTGTAACTAAAGGAGAACTAGATGATGCGAAAAACGTTCTAAATAGTTTTCAGCTAATTATCCACACAGGACATCTGGGCACTACAAAAACACTAGCGACCCATCCAGCTTTTACTACACATCAGCAACTATCACAAGAAGAGAGAGAAGCAATAGGAATACCTGATACTATGATCAGAATGTCTGTAGGAATAGAAGATGTTGATGATTTAATAGAGGATTTAGATCAAGCCTTAACAAAGATTAAATGAAAATAATATGAGTTTAGTAGAGAATAATTAGAATAATTGCTTTAATTGTTCAATTTTTTCTGCAGAATAATTATTTCTTTTCATTATTTTAAGAGCTTTATCGTAATATTCCTGTGCTTTTTTCTTCTTTTCTAGTTTAAGATATATCTTTGCTATTTGCATAACTATTGTAACCAGAAAGTCATCTTGTTTCTTATGTTCAAAATAAGACATTGCAGATAGAAAGTAATTTAATGCATCTTTTTCATTTTCTGTTGAGAGAGAAAGTAAAGCTAAGTCTATCTCTGCTAATGCTTTTTTTTCTTCAGCTTTTGCCTTCTTAAACAATTGTATTGCTTTTTGATAAGCCAACTTAGTATTTTGAACAGAATTAGGGTTCTGTACATCTTTTAAAAGAGTATTTCCTATTTCTTTCCACGAATCACCTAAATGTTCTATAGATCCTATATCTTCAAAAAGTTCCTTTGAAATATCTAAAAATTTTATACTTTTTTCTATATTTTTGCATTCTCTGTGAAGAGAACCCATCTTTAATGCACATTCAGCAGCCTTCTCAATATTTTGAATTTCAGTGAACTTAATGAAAGCTTCATTGAGAGACTTTAAGGCATAGTTCATCTGGTTCAAATTTAAGTATGCATGACCTAAAATAAACATACTTTCCGCAGCTAATTCCTTTGAATTTAAAGTTGAAAAAAGACTCTCTGCAAACTGTAGGTCTCTTACACACTTTTCATAATTCCCTTTTTCAAAATTAATTTTACCTTGATTAAAATACATGTTTGCTTGAGCTTTATGCGGATTAGCTGCTTCGACCATATGTGTACTATTTGATTTTTCTTTTTTTAAATTCATGGATAGTACCAATTAGAAATTTTAATAGAAACGTAATACTCTCGATTTTTTTGAGAAAAGAGTAATTAAAAATTAATGGAAAATGGATAAACTACAGTTTAATAATTAATCCTCTTTTGGTTTTTGTTATTAAAAAGTTTAAACTTATTTAAGCTATTCTCTATTTATATAGTTGTCATCACCTAATTTTGACAAGGAATCTATAAAAAAAGAAAAAAAAGAAAAAAATTTAGGCGCGAAATAGATAATTTTTGCTAGCTAAAGAAAAAGAAATAATTAAATTAGAAAAGCTTTATAAAGGCTATAAAGAAATCGACATGAATTTAAAAAAAAGGTGTTTAAAACCAATGACAAAATTAGATTTTGGTATAGTAATACAAAATGTAGTAGCAAGTATAAATCTGTACTGCACTATTGATTTAGTGAATGCTTATCAGATGCTTATTGATGACGATCAACTTTTTGTTTCTTACAACCCTGAAACTTTTCCTGGTTTGATTCTTAAAATTAAAAAACCAAAAATTTCTTCTCTAGTTTTTTCTAGCGGCAAACTTGTTTTAACTGGCGCTAAATCCACTGATATGGTAAATAAAGGCGTTCAACAGATGATTAAAATACTAAGATCTGTTGGCACAGAGATTACTGAAGAGCCTGAAATTATTGTTCAAAACATTGTTGCTAGCGGACATTTTAACAACCGTTCTATTAACTTAGAACTTGCTTCTTTATGGTTAGACCATTCTATGTATGAACCTGAACAATTTCCAGGTTTAATTTATCGTTTAGCTGAACCAAAAACAGTCTTACTTCTTTTCCAGAGTGGTAATCTTGTTTGTACTGGAGCTAAAACTGAAGAGCAAGTGCGGCAAGCAGTTGAAAATACGTATAACCACTTAGACGAAATTAATGCCTTTGAATTTTAATTTTATTTTTCACTTATTTTTTTATTATACTTCTACATCACGTAAAATCTTTGTTACTAAATTAATAACTTAATTCTTTTTTCTTTATTTTTCTATAATTGTTAAATAGTTCTTCTGTACATTTTCACTTACTGATACAATTTCCACCTTCTTGAATTTTTGAGGAGACTTTATCAGCTCATATATTAATAAAATATCAAATTCTTCAAAATGCTTCTGTCTTACTACTGAATCAGGTACTATATGTCCTATTATTTGATATCCATCAAAAATTCTTTTTTTCTTGTTTAACGATTTCTCGTTTACAGTTGAGCCTGATAACAGTAGAGAACACATCTCATTTTCATAAGTTATTGCATTTATTAACAAAATCTCTATATTTTTTATTATTTCTTCGTTTTTCTTTTCATGTGTTATTGAACTTATTGCAGGGGTTATATGAATAACATCTTTTAGATTTTCTATGATTTTTTTCTTGATATCATTTCTTTTCAAACCAAATATTGCATCAGAATCGGTTATTGCGGATCGATATTTGTAAACTCCGGGTTTTCCAAGCAAACTATCAGAATCTGTTTTAATCTTTAGATTTTTTAATTTAACAATGTCACTAGAAGATGAAGCAAGGTCGTAAACCATAGTAATATTTATTGCATTAGCCAACAAGTAAGCATAGTTTTTTCTTATTCGTTGTTGTTCATCATCTGTCAACTTTTTAGTATTTTTCAAAGCTTCAGGAAAAATGGATAGAGCTTTAGAATATCCTTTATAATCACCTAATCCATTTGCGATAGCAGCATAAAGAATAGATTTTTTAGTTGTTTTATGTTGTTTTACAAAGTCTAAAAGTAAGGGTAGAATTCGCTCTACTTGCTCATCAGAAATCTTGCTCATCATTGTTAGAATGGATAACCTTTTTGCTATTTCGTTAGGATTTTTAACTTTAGAGAGTGTACGTAGAACTAGATTAACTCCATCTACAACCATTGATTTATACTTAGGTGCAACTATTAATCCTTGATTTTCGCTAAAAAGGTGAAGAAAAAAGTCTGAGGCCATATGTAGTTTTGTAGATGAATAAGCATTATCTTTAACTATTTCTATTACTTTCTTACATGAGTCTGCAGCATCGTTGATTTTTTTGTTAAACATATGCATTAATCCGATATTTACTTCTGTGTATACCAAATTTTCTACCATGTTGTTTTTTTCTGCTATTTGCTTCGATTTAATGAGATATTCAAGAGCTTTATCCTTTTCCAGAGTTCTATAAATGGCAAACAGAAGATTTAAGGACTTAACTATCAATTCGGGGTTATTTATTTTATATGCCATATTTTTTGCTTTTTCTGCAGCTTTTCTTGCCCCTTCATATTCATTGTTTATCATAAAAGAATTAGCTAAGTTTAGGTAAAACCTAACATAATTCTCTCTTGAAGATAAAGGAATTAAAGGTTTTATTCTTTTAAGGAGAATTAAAGCTTGAGAACGTTTTTCTTCTAATAACAATTCATATGTTTCGGATAAAAGAAAATCAACAAAACTGCTGATATCCATCTCTCTCTCGATTTCAAGATCAGATAATAGTTGTTTTCTCTTTTTATTATCTACGACAATTTCCTTTAACTCATCGACGCTAAAAGCTCCAATGTACTTAACTACATCGCTCATACTTCACCACTACCACTTTTATTCTGTGTTAACTATTTTTCTTAGTTCGTCCTCTATTCCTTCAATTGGAAGTAATGTTTGTTCTCCTGTTTCAAGGTTTCGTAGAGTTACTTTATTTTGCTCTAGTTCTCTTTTTCCAACTATTATCATGTGTTTAATTTTTCTAGCAGCTGCATCTTCTAATTGGTTGGATAATTTCCATCCAAAAGGGTTGAACAAGACTCTAAACTCTTTTCTTAGTCTTGCAGTTATATCTGCCGCTTCCTTTATAACTTTCTTATTTACAGGAGCAACATAAAAATCTACTTTTTGACAATAAGTAGGTAACCTTCCCAAATCTTCTAAGATTGCCATTAATACGGTTTCTCCCATCCCTATTCCAGTTGCAGGTATCTTTTCTCCACCGAAACTTGAGACCAATTGATCATATCTTCCACCACCAGCTATGGCTCTTACAACAGAACCAGTACGATCAAAAAATTCATAGACAATACCCGTATAATAATCTAAACCTCTAGCAATTGAAGCATTATATTCACAATTATTGATAACTCCAAAATATTCTAAATAAATAGCTAGTTCTCTTAATTTTTCTAATGCTAAACTAGCTTTCTCTCCCAAATCCAATTTTGAAATTTCTTCGAGGAAGAAAGAAGGCGTCCCTTTAGTTTTTGAAAAAAAGTATACCTTCTCTGCAATTTCTTCATCCAACCCTATTTTTATGAGCGTTTCAATGATTTTCTGTTTCTCTATTTCTGGGGAAAGTTCGTAATAATAATTTATGTACTCCTTATCTTTATTGGATAAGTTTGGGAACTCTTTCTCTTTTTTTTGCTTTTTTAGTCTAACAAAAGTTGCAATTTCTTTTGCTTTAGAAGCAGTAAATTTTTTTTCTAAAAGTTCTTCTACAATAAAATCTTGGATGTACTTCTCTTTTGAATCTAAAACTTTGATTACATCAAGGTAATTTTCAATTCCTAAGTATTCAATATAACTTTGAACTAACTCTCTACTATTTATTACACAGATAAATTCTCCATCTTTTAATCCACTAGTTTTAATAATGTTACATGTTAAAGCAATAATTTCTGCATCAGCTGCAGGGTGATCGACACCTATAATATCTGCATTAAATTGAAAAAATTCTCTTACTCTCCCTTTCTGAGGAGTTTCATTTCTAAAAATTCTAGGTATTGAAAACCAGCGGATTGGTTTAGGATAACGTTGTTGTTCATTTACAATCATTCTAGCTAAAGTGGGTGTTTGCTCTGGACGAAGAACAAGTTTTCGATCATCTTTACCTTTAACAATAAAAGTCTCTTCTAATATTTCCTCACCTGATTTAATCTCAATTAATTTTGCATATTCTAAAGAAGGGCCTTCGTATTCCTCATAACCAAAACTTTCAGAGACTTTTTTCATAATATCTAGAATGTAGTTTACCTTCGCAAAATCTGCAGGATAATAATCTCGAAAACCTTTAATTCCTTTTAGTATCTCCTTAAGTACTCCGTCATCCATTTAATTTCAAAGACAATTTCCAGAGGAGTTTAAATAATTTAGCTTCTTTAAGATATTTCTAGATATATGCCAGTAGAAAAATTAAGGAAAAAAAAAGAATAAATGTTAAAATGATCTATCTATTCATCTTGAAAATCTCTTATTAGGGTAACTTCAAAGAGTGGTGCAGCTTTTACAGACCAGAAAACTTGTTTATCTATTATATTGCTTAGAAGGTAACGCGTTATTTCAGTTTCAGTTAAACCTGTTTTTGTTTTCTTGATACCTTGTAAATCCTTCACAAATTCTATCAACAATTTCGTTAATAGATTTGTAGATCTTATTTGTTCCATTCTGGTGGTAACTAACCAACACGAAACAGAATCATCAGCAGCCATGATAAACTGACGGTCTCTATATTTCAAAATTTCAATTATAGGAAAATGACTAGAAGAAAATTTACACTGAATGACTGGAGATAAAATATCAGAGTTCAAATTAGATTGAGGAGTAGTTAATCTCATCTCGTAAACTCCCTTATCAGTTTTGATGTAAGAAATAAACATCTCAACAGTTATTTTGTCAACTATTAATTGTTGGATAATGCTTGAAGCTAACCAATTAATTGTTCTATCAAAATTTTTTCCTGAACTAAAGGATGTGCTTAAATACTCGATGTTTTTTTTTCTTACTCCATCTGAAAATTTCTTAACTATGGATTTTACTTCAGAGTTAGAGAATTCTTCATCTCTCATGTTAAATAATACTAAAACAGGATTTTCTTCTTTTAACCAATTTAAAGAGCGAGTAAACCACTTTTTAGATTCATGTAGCTGATCTTTTTTAGTAATATCTGTAACATAAATAAGTGCATCAGAGCGAGAAATAAAACTCTTCCATAAGGTCTTTCTAAAAGAAGGAAGACCACCTAAATCAGTAATATCTAATATTATACCATCGGCATTATATAACTCGTGGTTAACTCCCATTGTAGAAGTGATAATGGTGTTGTTGTAACCTAATAGACGGTTAATGAAATAAGTTTTGCCAGAATTTTCTAATCCAGCAACAGTAACAGAAATATCACGTTTCAAATAATAATAATTCGGTGACACATCCAATCCCCAGCAATAGGTAACCCCGAAACGATCTTCATCGTAAGTAGATGTAAATTGAATATTAAGAAGAAATACTTCTTAGTATATTCAGATTTTTAACATCCAATGAAGATTGTTTATTAAACTAGTATTAACAATATAAATATATAATTATATCGTTTTTAGTTTAAATGAACTTCTTTTAAAGTTAAAATCGTTGAAAAAAAAATTAGAGGATTGAATTAGATGAAATTACAAGAAAAAAATCAAAAAAGAGGAAGAAAGAAAAACAAAAAAAAAGCTTTTAGTTAAATTGGGAGACTGCTACTTAAAAAGAATTATCTGAACCTATAAATAGAAAGTAATGCTTATAAATGCGTCTGGTTTTCGTTGTTATAGTTAGTATAAGGAAATTTATTGTTCAAAGTGAACAAAAAGAAAAAGGTGAAATTATTTGAGTTTAAAAGGATATATACTCAGACGAACAATCTACATAGTTCCTATTATGCTTGCAATTACACTAATGAACTTTACACTGATTAACATCAGTCCAGGAGATCCTGTTTTAGTAAGATTAGGACTGATTAAATGTGAAACACCTGAATGTTACAACGCAGCGTACAACAAAGAAGCAATAGAAATGGGACTACTAGATAATAGTTTATACACTGTTCCATGGTTCGAAAGATATATAGATTTTGTAAATGATCTATTGCATTTCGACCTAGGAAAAAGCTGGTCATATACCCAAGCAGGAGAAGGGATACCGATATCGAAAATAATTGGAGACCACGCAGTTTATACGGTGGTGCTAAACTTACTATCATTTGTTTTATCACTATTATTATCAACAGCAATAGGGGTAGTATCAGCAACAAGACAAAACAGTTTCTGGGATAGAACACTAACAGTAGCAATGCTATTAGGATATTCTATGCCTTTGTTCTGGTTAGCAAAATTGTTAATGCTAGTGTCCTATTATTTATTTAACTTTACAGGAGTAGCAAACAAATCGGCGTTTAACAAACCGTTAATACTGAACCCGATGTTCTATAAGTTCTTAATATTACCAACATTGTCACTAACACTGGGTGGACTAGTGTTCATGGCAAGGTTAATTAGATCACAACTGCTGGAGATATTAAGACAAGATTACATAACAACTGCAAAATCAAAAGGATTAGATAGAAGAGCAGTAATATACAAACACGCGTTCAGAAATGGTTTATTGCCTATAGTAACAATTATAGGAAATTCACTACCAGGATTACTATCCGGGTCAGTAATGGTTGAGTCAGTCTTCGGATGGCCAGGATTAGGAACAATATTCCTAGAAGCTGCATTTATGAGAGATTATCCAATGATGATGGCAACAAACACAATATTTCCATTCCTGTTCCTAATAGCAAGATTGCTGACAGATATAACCTATGTCTTTATAGACCCGAGAATAAAATACTAAAAGAGGAGAGTAAAGAAAAATGGCAACAGTTGATAAAAAAGCAGTAGAAGAGGAAGGACCAATTCTAGATGAAACAACTTTAAAAGAAATTGAAAGCATGAAAGGAGCAGGACAATGGTCTATTGTATGGAGAAGATTGAAAAAGGATACAATGGGAATGGTAGGATTATACATTGTAACATTCCTAATATTGATGGCAATAGTGTCCTGGTTCTTACTAATGTACGATAAATGGCTATTTAATAATGTAGCACTAACAAGAGATCCAGATAATCCATACTCACTAGCTAATCTATATGTAGACTTCTGGCTACCTGGAATGAAGGAACCAATAATACTGTTCCAACATCCAGAATGGCAATTCGCAGATCAAGTAAAATTGCCACCAAGCATTGAACACCCATTTGGAACAGATAAAAACGGAAGAGATATGTTCTCAAGAGTGTTCTTTGGAGCTACAATATCAATGGCTCTAGGTTTCATTGGACAAATGACAACCGTAATCATCGGAACAATTTTAGGATCACTTTCTGGATATTATGGTGGATTATTTGACGACATCCTACAAAGAATAGTAGAATTACTATACTCAATGCCTGGATTTATCTTGCTAGTGTTCGTAATCGTGCTATTCGAAAATACAAATATACCAGGAGGAAGATACGCAGTAGTAGTAATATTCTTCTCACTAATAAGCTGGGGAGGAACAGCACTTATAGTAAGATCGAACTTCTTCTCGCTAAAACAACAAGACTTTGTAGAAGCAGAAAAAGCACTAGGGGCAGCAGACATGAGAATAATATTCAGACATATACTACCAAACTCACTAGCACCACTGATAATTATAATAACGCTAGGTATAGCAGGAACAATATTCACATTCGCAGCACTAGCATTCTACGGATTCGGAGACCCAAACGTCGTTTCCTGGGGTGACGACCTTAACCGCTGGCAAAATGATCTCATGACTTATCCGTGGATGCCCATGTTTCCCGCTCTAATGATATTTTTCACAGTGTTGGGTTTCAACTTACTTGGTGACGCCCTTCGTGATGCTCTTGATCCTCGTTTGAAAGATTAAATTAATTCTTTTTTTCCTTTTTCAATTATTTTTTCAACTATTTCTAAAAATAATAATACTTTGAGTTTAGATAGACTCTTGTAACTTTTAAGGAAGTAGAAGCGCTAATTTATCTCTTTCAATAAAATTATTCCAGAAAACAATTGACATTTATTTCCTATCCTGTTGTTCATCAAGCAGAATTTGAGCAACCTATGCTTATATAGCATGTGGAAAAGCTTATACAGAAGGCAGAAAAGCGACATAATTATTATAAATATCTGTAAGAAAATATAGTCGCTCAACTAGTGGAAAATGTAACAAGGGAGATAAAAAAATCATGCCTAAATTACTTAGGAAAAAAAATTATGTATAAATTGCTGGGAAAATTATTAATACTAATATTACTGCTTCCAATACTTATTTTTCATGGTGTGTTATCAATTAGAGGTGCTCAACCTGTTCTCGCTTCTAGAATTTCTGAGATTACTGAAATCACAATTTCTGAATCTACTGATAACCCTTTATTTGAAAATTATACTGCTTTTAAAATCGAAGCTGAAGTAGAGATCTTAAATAGAGCTGATGAAAATCAAACAGTTATTTCTCCTGATCTTAAACTTATGATTAATGCAAGCTTGGTTAATCAATCATTGAAGTTGGTAGTGGAAGCAATGGGTTCTTGTATGGTTACTTACGACACCTATTCTCCTGGTATCACTATTGAAAATCACTCTCTTAAATTCTATATTAATCAAACGGATTTAAGTTATCTCCCTGATGGTAATTATACTCTCTGGAGACCTATTAATGGGGGAGAAGAATTACCTACGATTATTATAATTAAATCTGGTATAATGAATATTACTTACAGTAGTTTTGGCAATCAAGAGACTGAAGCGGTGAGCTTTTTCCTTCTGTTTCCTTTAATGTTATTCCTTCCACTCTTTTCATATGTGATTGTCTTTTCTAAATGTAAAAAGTCAGAGATTGCTTAAAAGTTTCTTAGAAAAAAAACCTTACCATTTTTTGTTAAATTTTTGCCTTTGTAATCATCTTATGTGCTCTTTAGGAATTATTTAAGAGATTATATGCGACAAAGGAGTTTTGTACTGACGTGGATGAAGAAGTACATAAATTTTTTAATGTTTTTGGGAATATGATTTAAATCTTTATAATTGGAGGAAAATTGTTCTCATGTTATCAGCTAGCAATATATCAAAAACATATCCGAATGGTATTAAAGCATTGCAAGACGTAAATCTTGAGGTTTCCGAAGGAGAGATAATGGGATTTATTGGCCTAAATGGTGCAGGAAAGACTACTTTTATTAAAATTGCGAATGGTGTGCTGCAAAATGATACAGGTAACATTACGATATGTGGTATGAACCCCATATCTGAATTAAAAAAAATAACTCGTAAAATTGCTTGGATTCCTCAAGATGGTCTAAGAAAATTCAACACATTTCTTTCTGGTCGTGATAATATAATCTATTTTTCAAGACTGAAGGGTATGAATTCCTTGCAGATTAATCAAAAGTTAGATGAACTCTTGGAGCATCTATGTCCAGCAAAGGATTTTATTGATAAGAAAATTTCAATTATGAGTGGAGGACAAAAGCAATTGTGCAATCTGTTAACGGGTTTTGTGTTAGATAGCGAGTTTCTATTTTGTGATGAAATTTCAGTAAATATTGATCCTATAACCTTAGATAAGATCTACTCTTATTTGCGAGAATATGCATCAGAAGGTAAGTCTGTATTATTAACCTCACAAAATCTCCATGAAATTGAAGAGTTGTCAAACACTATCGCACTATTACACAAAGGAAAGATTATGCAGGTAGGAAAACCAAAGGACATATCCAATAAACTTCTAAAATATGAAATAATCGACATAGGGTTTGAAGAAAGAATGAAGGAACTGAATTCAATAAAAGATTTTAGCTTAAAACTGGAATCAATAGCTGATAAAATAATTATTGATAATGAAAAAAATTTGATACGTATTTATTGTGAAGATTCACTGAGCCTTTTACCTCAAGTAGTTGAGTTTCTAAAAGAGTATAACTTTGCTGCATCTATAGAAAGTGGTAAAGCTGATTTAACTAATGCAATTATAACTTTAGCGGGGAGATAACTATGAAAACGTTTATTGCGAACTTTATAACACAAATAAAATATTTTACTGGCCTCAGAGTCATATGGATTTCAAGGATCGTTTATGTTTTTGTATCCTTACTCACCTCATTTACAATGGGTATGGTGTATAAATTTAATGAAGCAACACAAAATTTGATAGGTGTCCAAAATGTTGCTATATTTGTTCTTACTGGCTTTTTCTTGCAATTTTTAATGAATGCAAGTTCAGGTTATACACCAGCAGCAGTTAGGGAGATGATACAAAATGGAAACCTTGAGTATTCAGTACATTGTGGAGCTAATATTGTTCAACAAATATTGGGTATATACATCGCTTCATATCTCTTCGATTTCGTTATTTGTTTGCCTTTCATTGTTACTTTGTCTCTCTTAACCATTAATACAATTTCAGTTTACGCTTTATTGTCTTTTATAGGTTTTCTCTTTATTTCAGGTTTGTGTCTTTTTTCTATAGGCTTTCTGTTTTCTTCTCTTTACGTTCTGAGCAAGGGATTTCTTGGTTTTCATAGTGTGATTGCAAACATAGTCTACTTTATCTGTGGGGTCTATTTTCCAATACAAGGCTATTTAACTCTATTCGGTTCTGTGGGTGGCTGGATTGCCATAGCTATTGTGTCTATTTTTCCGTATACATATGTATTTGACCTATCACGTTATATGATTTTTCTCGGGCAAAATTATCAAACGTTTTTACCTTTTGGTATTGAATTGATAATATTCATTTGTTCTTCAATTTTAATAATGCTTATTGCAATGCAACTATTCAAGTTAGGATTTAAAAGAATGAGAAAAAAAGGTTTCATAAGTTTTATCTACTAATTCTAAATTTTCATTTTTCCCTTATTTTTTCTTATTCTTCCTTTTTCTTGATTTTTAGATTGTTTTTACTGCAACTTATTAAGTAACAATTAAAAATAATAAAACTAATTATCTCTTGATTAAACGTGCGTGATAATTTTTTCTTTCTTAGAAGGTTAAATCTTTTGGGTAAACTTGAGAAGTTCGATAAATATTTTTCTTCTATTGATTGGACTTCTATTTTGGATGAAATCAATGAACGCTTGTTTTTTTTTGGTGGAGGTTATAGTCGCATTCTTGATTTATTTTCTGCTACTCTCATTGAACGTGGTATTTGGTTTGATTCTCGTTATTATATGAGCAATAAAGTTCTTAAAATTGTCTTTAAGGTTTTATCTCAGTTTGCAGATAACAACCTTATTTTTTCTTTAGTTTCTGCTTTGGATGACTACGATTCTGATGTTCGTGCTGCTGTTGCTGAGCTGTTAGGTCTAATTGGCCATTCTCTTGCTGTTGACCCCTTAATCAAATTACTCAAAGATGAGAATTGCTTTGTTCGCAGTAGTGTTGTCATAGCTTTGGGTAAGCTTGGTGATCCTCGCTCCATTGCTGCATTTAATGATATTGCCTTATATGATGATTCCCAGGGTGTGCGTGCCGATGTTATACGATCCTTGAGAGAGATAGGTGATCCTCTTGGTGTTTCCCTTCTAATCGAAGCCCTAAAAGATGAGGATAGTATTGTTGTAAGAGCTGCTTTAGAAGTCTTGCTAGAATTGGTTGATTCTGGTTCTGTTGAGTTATTAATAGAAGCTCTAAAAGATAGGCATTGGTTTGTTCGCAGTAGTGTTGCAGAAGCGTTAGGCAAAATAGGAGACCCTAGAGCCATTGACTCCCTAGTAGCTGCCTTGAAAGATAAGGATTATTTTGTTCGCAGTAGTGTTGCAAAAGCTTTAAGTAAAATGGACGATTCTAGAGCCATTGACTCCCTAGTAGCTGCCTTAAAAGATAAAGATTTGCGAATGCGTCGTATTGCTGCAGAAGTGTTGGGAGAAATAGGTGACTCTAGGGCAGTTGAACCCTTAATAGATGTAGCTCTAAAAGATGAGGGTTTTTTTGTGCGTGAAAAAGCTATAATACTGTTAGGTGAACTAGGTGATTCTAGAGCAGTCAAGCCCTTAATAGAATTACTAAAAGATGAAGATTGGGAAGTGCGTCGTAATGTTGCAACAGCGTTGGGTAAAATAGGTGACCCTAGAGCCATTGAACCATTAATCAATGCAACTCTATATGATGGTAATTGTGAAGTGTGTTATTTTTCTAAAGAGTCACTGATAAAAATAGGTGATATGAGTGCCGTTGAACCTCTAATAGAAGGACTGAAAGATAAGCATCCTTCTGTTCGTTGTGTTGCTGCTGAAGTGTTAGGTGAACTAGGTGATTCTAGAGCTGTCAAGCCCTTAATAGAATTACTAAAAGATGAAAATAGGAAAGTGCGTTGTGATGCTGCAGAAGCGTTAGGTAAAATAGGTGACCCTAGAGCCATTGAACCATTAATCAATGCAACATTATACGATGATGTTTTTCATGTGCGTAATAATGCTGCCTCGGCACTGAGAGAAATAGGCGTTTCTAGTGCTGTTGAACCATTAGTTAAACTAGCCTTATATGATGAAGATTCAGAAGTGCGTAAAAATGCTGCTTATGCTTTAGGTGAAATATGTAATCCTAATGTCGTTGACCCATTAATCGATGCAGACCTATATGATGATGAGGAAGTGTGTGAAAATGCTTCCTCTGAGTTAGGTTTAAGATGTGATCCTAGTTCAGCTGAATTATTAGTAAATTTAACACTCTATGAGGAGGATTCAGTAGTGCGTGCAAGAGCTTTAAATTTATTGGTTCAAATACGTGATTCAATTGCAATAGAAAAATTAATCAATATAGTGCTGTATGATGAAGATTCAGAAGTGCGTAAAAATGCCGCAAAAGCCTTAGGTGAGATAGGTGATACAAATTCATTTGAAACATTAATAATGAATGCCCTAGATGATGACGAGGGGAAAGTGACTAAAAATGTTGAAGAAGCTGTAAGAATAATGGGCGATCCTGAATTAATTGAATCACTAGAAGATGCCCTATTAAATAAGAGTTGGTAAATGTGATATGTGCTTGTTTTTTCTAAATGTAAAAAATCAGAAACTGCTTAAAAGTTTCTTAGAAAAAAATCTTACCTTTTTTGTTAAATTTTTTCTTTTCTCTTTCCTTTCTCTTCTTTTTTGCTAACTTTTGTTAATACCTGAATCTTTCTCTAGATTTTAAATAAATTTCCATCAGTTTTGGTTTTTTTGACGCTCTATCCATTAGTTCTTCAATTTCTTTCTTTGGTTGTCCTTTTTCTGCTTTAATTCTTGATGTAGTAACGATCACATAAATTAACATCGCAGTAATAGCTAAAAAACCTCCAAAAACGATTATACCGAAGGCTACTATTACTATATTCATCGAATAATAATAGCTTTCAACAATTAAATACTTTTGGAAAAAAGGTATAATTAATTATCTCTTAATTTTTTGTTCATATGCCTTCATTAGTTCCTTAAAGCTTCTTCTTTTGTAATATCTTTTGGATTTAAGGTAAGTGTTCCATCGTTTATCGCTTTTTCTGTTATTTCTTCTAGCTGTTCTTCTTTTTCTCCCTCCTCTTTCAATGTTTTTGGTAATTTTGTTAATTAACCTTTCTTGAAGTTCTTCTACTTTTTTTTACTGACTTATGTTAAAACCATAATCTTCCCTTATACTGTAAATAATTTTCCATTAATTTTGTATTTTTTGCTGCTCTATCCATTAATTCTTCAATTTTCTTTTTTGGTTGTCCTTTTATTGGTTTGATTCTTGATGTCGTAGCAATTAGATAAATTAATATCGACATAATAGCAAAAAAGCCTACAAAAACAATTACTCCAAAGGCTACTATTAGTGAACTCATCATATAATAATAGTATTCGACAGTTATATACTTTTGGAAAAAGGGTATTAATTATTTCTTAATTTTTTATTCATATGCCTTCATTAGTATCCTTAAAGCTTCTTCTTTTGTTACATCTTTTGGATTTAAGGTAAGTGATCCATCATTTATCGCTTTTTCTGCTATTTCTTCTAGTTGTTCTTCTTTCACTCCTGCTTCTTTCAATGTTTTTGGTAATTTTATTAGTTCATTTAACCTCTCTTGAAGTTCTTCTATTTTTTCTATGAACTTTCTAGCTCTTTCTTTTTCTTCAGTTTTTACATATATTTCTTCTCCCGCTAGTGGTAAAAGTAGTTCTTTTAACTCTTCTTTAATCTCTTCGTAGTTGAATTTAAGCACATGTGGTAGAAATATGTTCATTGCTACTCCATGAGGAATTTTTGCTACTGCTCCTGCAGCGTGTCCTAAACTATGTACTAGACCGACCATAGAATTAGAAAAAGCTACTCCTGCCATTGTTGCTGCTATTGCCATTTCTAATCTTCTTTCTTTGTCCTTTCCATTTTTCACTAGTTCAACGATGTTTTTACTAATTAATTCTATAGCCTTCCATGCATAGACGTCGCTAAAGAGGTTTTTTTGTAAACAAGTATATGCTTCTATAGCGTGAGTTAGTGCGTCCATAGCTGTTAAAGCTGTTATATAAGCTGGTAGGGTAATAGTCATTCGTGGATCTATTACTGCTACGTCAGGCATAAGATATCGTGAAGTAAATAACATTTTAGTTGCAGACTTGTCATCTTTTATCACAGCAACTGCTGTTACTTCTGAACCTGTACCTGCAGTAGTAGGAATAACAAAAAGAGGTCTAAGCGGACGTTTTAATCTTTCTGCTCCAGCAAATTCTTTTAGATCTTTTCCTTTTTCTGAAACTAAGATATTTACTCCTTTTGCTGTATCTATTACTGATCCTCCGCCTATTGCTATTATCCCATCACATTTTTTTTCATTATAGATTTCTGCTATTTTATTTACTTCCTCGGTTGAAGAATCTTGAGGTATGTCATCTATTATAGCAGGGAATATTACATCTGCTCCTCCACATGCTTTAATTACTTTATCTACCAACCCTGCTTTGTTTACTCCTCTATCAGTGAGAATGATAGGTCTTTTTACTCTGAAATTATCAAATTCCGAAGGCAAGTTTTCTAAAGCTTTTTTGCCTGCTAATATTTTTGTCTTATTCTGAAATTCAAAATATTCTTTCATTTTTTTCACCTTTATTAAATGTTAAAAGGAATTGAGAATAAATATAGGTAAATTCTAACAATATATCTCTTCATTAAATTAATAGTAGGTATTTTTCGCATTATTCTTTTTGCAATAATTCTTGGAAAAAGATAGGTTTCTGTGATATTTAGGCAACGTATTAGAGACATAGCAATTTGAGTATCTCCTTTAACTTTTATTGCATTAGATGCATAAGCATGATGTATGCCTTTCTGAGCAGTCATTAACTCAAAAGCAGCGTCTATAGTTCTAAAAGTAATAACTAGATCTGCTTGTTTTTCTGGAATCTTTTGAGGATTTAAGACTCCTTTTTTATTCTTTAAAAGCCCTAAACTAGTTTCATAGTTATCTACATTAAATAAAATCTTGAAATTTGTTGGCCAAGATCTAATCTCTTGCTTAATATTAGAATCAATAGTTGATAATGTCTTCATTGCTCTTCCTAAAATTGTAAAAACTAAAGATACTATTCTTTCTTTAATTCTCTTAGGTTTAGGTTGGAATCCTTCTTCTATTCCTAACTTTTTCATGACCTTTGCTGTTGGGACACCGTTTCTTGAATAACCTCTAATCTTGTAATACTTTTCTTGCATCTCTTCTAAGGGGACAACTTTTTTCTTTTTATCGCTCTCTCTTCCTTCATTTAGGAATCGTTCAGGAAGAGTATCATCTATTCTTGAGACACCTATCAAGGTGTTCATATATCTTTCTAGAATATGAATTCTTTCACCTGCTTTGAGAAAATCACGAGAACTTTGTTTTATTCCAGTTACAGTTTCAAATAATTTAGAGTAAATACTTATATCTAATACTTTTTGCGTTATTCTTGGAAAATAGCTAATAAAGATTTTCAGAAATATTTTTGGCGGATACTTTGCTATTGGTGCTTCTAACATAAAGGCATAAGAAGTAAAAATACATAATTGTAGTGAATTAATTGCTGAAAAGAGATTTTCCATGTAATAAACAAACTGTGCTTTAGCTCGCTTCGATTCTCCTTTAAGAAAATTGAAAAATGCTTCTAGGGTGAATAATGATGCAGAAAGGTGACACGCTCCTCTATTTGCAACACTGTAGGATAGCCCTTGTCCCCAACATCCTCTTGGATCATATCCTGAAAATTCTAGACCTTTAATATTCATTGCAAATCCTTTTCCACCATATTTTTCTGCTAGCCTTTTAGTTCCAAGGGCTAACTCTTCTCCTATTCCTTTTCTGTATGCAATGTCATAAAGTATTTCAGAAACTCCTTCTGGAGAACCAAATTTTAGTGGAAAAGAAAAGAGATTTTTCTCATTAGCTTCTATGGCATATGCTAATGTTACAGATATAGAAATAGTATCTAATCCTAATCTTGAACAAATTTCATTCCATTCAGCAATTTTTTCAGCATCATATATCTCTAGATTAGAACCAAATAAACTTGTGGTCTCATATTCTGGAGCTTGAATTAATTTACCGTTGAACATTCCTTTATGTCCACAGAGGATTGCACAGTTCCTGCAAGAGCTGTATTTCTTATAGAATTCGGACTTTAATCTTTCACCATACAGTTCACTAGCTTTTTCGCTCATACCTTTTGTGAAATTGCGAACTGGTAAGATCTTTTTTTCGTTACATATCCTAAAACCAGCGTTTGTGCCATAATTTCTGTATAAATCTGAAGTATATTCGTTTCTATTAATATACTTAATTGCTTTTCTTTTTATTTTCATGTATTTCTTTTCTTTTTTTGGTTTTATTCTGAAAGAACCTTTTTCAACAACAATAGCTTTAAGGTTTTTAGCTCCAAAGACAGCTCCTATTCCTCCTCTACCAAAAAATCTGTGTCCAGAAGCTACATTGGCATAAAGAACCCTATTTTCTCCTGCAGGACCAATAACTAGATTCCCTTTATTTTTTGCTTCTAGTAATTCTTGAGTCTCAAAGATATCTTTACCCCAAATTTTAGAAGCACTGTTAAATGAAACACCGTTTTCTGTAATAGATAGATAAGTTGGTTCTTTTGCTTGCCCTTTTATTATTACTCCGTCATAACCTACAGATTTCAAGAAAAACGCAAATGACCCTCCACAAGATGAAGAAACTATTAAACCTGTAAGCGGAGATTTAGTAACAGCAGCAAAGCGAGAAGAATTGGGTGCACCAGTTCCAACCATTACTCCACCAAAGATGGCAATAATGTTATCTTCACCTAAAGGGTCACAAGACAGATCCATCTTTTTATATAGATAGTAAATGGCTAATCCCTTTCCTCCGAGATAAAGTTTTCTTTCTTCATTACTTATAGAAACTGTTGTAAAAGCTTTCTTTGTAAGATCAATCTCAAGTAGTTTGTTGTGAGACCCTAAAATCAACCTAGGACTAGTCATTTTTTTTAAAAGAAAAGAACTTGTTTAAATTTTTTTGTACTGGTAACGGAAATATTATGGTTTTCTATATTGGTAGAACTCAAAGAGAGAAAGTGAAAAAAAATGAAGAAGCAAACAAAAAAAGAAAAAAGAAAAAAAGGAGTTTAGTTAGTTTTAGCGAAAACAAGACCTTTTTTCTTGAGTAATAGCAGTATTACTGTAATAAGACCAATGCCGCCCACTGCAGCTAGAGGAATAATATACATTAATGGATTAATTTCTTTTTCTACACTGTAATTTATTTCAAATATTTCAGTTTCTGTAGTTAAAGATGAGTCATCAGTTGCACTTATCTTGAAAATTAAGGTTCCTGATTTTTTGGGTAATTCTATGTCAAAGAAGTAACAATCTGTCTCATTGTTGTAAAGCATTGTTTCAACCATCCATTCATCTTCTGTAGCAAATTTGTAAGAAAACAGGACATTTGTTATATTTCCATCATCGGTCACATTAGCTCTGATTCTTATCGCTTTTTCTTCTAGGACTAAAGGAGAAGAGAATGACGTATCTAACACGATAATTATTGGAGCTAAAGCTTTTGTAAACTCTATAATGGTAATATTAGATTCTGAAGAAAATCCAGCAAGATCATATGCTCTTACTTTGTATGTCAAGTTCCCTGAAGAAATAATGACCGGTATCGAAACTGTGTATAAAGATATAGAAGAGTCATATTTCATTGAAAGTATTTTCCAATCGCTTTCTTCATCAAATGTGTAATAAACTTCTACTGTAAGTAATCCTCCTTTATCTGTGACATTTGCTTGAACTTCAATATCATAACCCCCAGCTAGGTCAAGAGGACTTGTAATAGGAATTAGACTAATATTTGGAGCTAATCCATCTGAATAATAACTAAAGGTAGAACTATTAACTGAGTTATCTAATGCGTCAGTTAAGGTAATATAAAATAGAACATCTGTATCCATATTTGTTCTGGGGATAGTAGAAATAAATTCATAACCTATTGGAATAGTATAATGCTTTAATACAATCTCATAATTTATTACAGAACCAGAATATAAATCAGAATAATCTGTAATTTTTAGAGTGAAATTAGCTTCTGTGAAGTCAGATTGAGTTAACCCAAGTTCTAGTAAGTCGATGCTTAAAGTAAAACTTGTTGGTCTAGTTTCTCTATCAAAAATCAAAAATTCTCTTCCATCATCTAATTCTAACCAGATTCTAATATCTGCAGATTTCTCGTGAGTGATGTCAACGTTTAGTGTTGCTTCTGATACTCCTCCTCCTCTTTCAACATTTAAAGTTACAAGTGTTGTACTATTGTCTTCAATTAAGGCAGGTAAGTCTACAGCAGTAAAAGTTTCCATATAATCCATAAAAGAATTGTAGTTTATGACATAGGATATTGTGTTGTTCCACGTTATTCCTCCATCTGTACTATACCAAACAACAGAAGTTTTAAGGTCTGTGTAGTCGGTCGCATTAAATAACACTTGGACATCGGTAATATTTGAGATTACTGGGGGGTTAACAAGTAGTTTGCCCAAAATAGGTGCTGCACCATCAGCATAATAGAAGTTGACTGAAGTGTTCCCCACATTGTCAAAAAAGTCATAAGTTTCAAAGAAGTACTCAACAAACGTTGTTTCGTTTGTTTCAGGTAGAATAACTGTAAAAGTTGTGGGGGATGTTCCTTCTTCTATTGGCGTTGTATTGACCATCTGTTTTCTTAAGAAAGTTGTTCCGTTAGGCATTGAGTATAAAATATCAACTCTTTTTGTTCCTGAAGGGTCAACAAATTTTGCAGTAATATTAACTTCTGAACTTGTTAATGTTACATTTTCTATTCCTGGAATAGATATTCCGCCATAAATTGAAATTGAATTTACTCTGGGATTCATGTTATCTACTATGGCGGTTTTTAATCCAGATGATCCCTCTCTTCCTTTTTTAGAGTCAACTATATCTGAAGCATTTATCATGTATAGAAGATTAGCTTCTACATTAGAAATATCGTCTATTTGAAGTGTTGTACGGTAACTTGCCGCTGTACTACTTAAATCTGTCAAATATTCAAAGTTTTGCGATTTATAGTCTTCCTCACCTTCAATCTTATAGTATAAAGTTACACTAGTATCATTAATCGTTTCTACTCCATCATAATCCGTAACTGTGACATTAAATACAAAACCAGTGTCTGCATTAATAACTGTTGGTACTTCATGAATGGTAATCTTGGGGGTCCAATCCATAAGAAATGTGTATGTTTCACTGGTCATTGAATTATTGAATAGATCAAACGAGGTAACATAATATTCAACCCAAGTGGGAGTGTTAGTTGTGACGCTAGGTGGAGTTATATCTCCACTAAAATATTCTTCATATATACGCAAGTAATTAAATACTGGGTCATTTACATTAGGATGATCTCCAATATGTGTGATCGCAAATATCTTATATCCTAATACAGATTCTGTGCTATCATAATCTACAGGAAATGGTGAAACTTCTTCTGTCCCTCCATATGATCCATCAATATATCTTTGTTCCCATGTTTCTGAAGTAATATTAAAGGCTTCAATTGAGACATAGACAAGATTGTTACGACTTGTTTCCTTATCAATTGAGCAATATATTCTCTTTATTACATCTCCTTCATTAGCTATGAAAATGTATTCACCATATCTCCATTCTGTTTTATCATTCGTTTTGATTCCAGTGTCAGTTATGTATCCTGTTGATTCAAACTCTGTCTCATCCACAACTAGTTGTAAATCTCTACTCATCGAAGCGTTAAACAAAGTATCGTTTAGTGAAATATACTTCCACCACAGAGTAGCATTCCTTATTTCATCTGAATCACTTATTGTCAAAGAAACCGTTGCTGTTTCATTGCTATTTGGAGCATCAGGACTAACCTGTGGTGTTCCGAAGAAACTATATTCTGAACTGAATTTTATAGGTGTTTCTCTGTCTAAAGTTCGGTTTGAAGATAAGTAAATATTCAGCGATACTTCTACACTAGCAGTTATTAAGACAGCTGTAATTAAAATAATTTGGCTAAATTTCTTTAATTCTTTCATTATTTTAACCTTTTATAGTTTACTAGTACATAGTTACTTTTCTTACATATATAAGGTAACTTCTCCAAAAAAGTAAAGTTTGTCTCTTAAACGAAGAAAAATAAGTAAAGTGGAATAATTCCTTAAAAAACTAGTATATTTTTATTTTCTAATTAAAGTAAATTATTAATAAGATTACTATCTTTCAAAAAAGTTATAAAGTTCTGTAGTTTTTACGTTTATAACAAGGTAAAGCATTAAGATAAACTTATGCAAATGAAAATTTAAAGTGATTTTATGAGTGTAAGAGCACCGGAAGATATTCTACTAGAAGTAAAAGGCTTAAAAACCTACTTCTTTACAGAAGAAGGAGTAGTGAAAGCTATAGAATCAATTAATTTTGTTGTTTATAAATCAGAAACATTAGGGCTAGTAGGAGAATCTGGATCTGGAAAAAGTGTAACTGCTCTAAGCATCTTAGGAATAGTACCGGACCCACCGGGAAAAGTCCTTGAAGGTGAAGTTATTTTCCATGGTCAAGATTTACGTAAATTAAGCCCTGCTGAAATGCGCAAAATCAGAGGAAACCAGATTGCCCAAGTATTTCAAGATCCAATGACCTCTTTGAACCCTGTTTTCACTGTTGGAGACCAAATCGGAGAAGCTATTATTCTTCATCAACAAGTTTCAAGGAAGGAAGCTAGAGAAAAAGCTATCAAAATTATGTCTCTTGTTGGTATTCCTTCTGCAGATGAACGTGTTGATAACTATCCCTTTGAGTTCTCAGGAGGTATGCGCCAAAGAGTTATGATTGCTATGGCTCTCAGTTGTAATCCTGAGCTTCTCATCGCAGACGAACCTACAACAGCTTTAGACGTAACTATTCAAGCTCAAATTCTCGAGCTTCTAAAAGCAACCAGTGAAGAGTTCGACATGAGTATTATTCTTATTACACATGATATGGGTGTTATTGCAGAGATGTGTGATCGTGTAGCAGTCATGTATGCAGGGTATATTGCTGAAGTTAGCGACATAATGACTATTTTCAAGTCTCCTTTGCATCCTTATACCAAAGGTTTGCTCGGAGCTATTCCTCGTCCTGATGCGAAAAGAGAAGACTTGACGATTATTAGAGGAAGTATTCCTAATCTTATTAATCCTCCATCTGGATGTCGTTTCCATCCTCGATGTGATTACTGGATTAAAGGCTTATGTGAAGTGAAAGTTCCTGAGTTTATAGAAATTGAACCAGGACATGAATTAATGTGCCACTTATACACTGAAGAAGGTAAAGCTTATCTGGAAGCTCACAAAGACCACCCCAGAATATCTTATGCAGCAAAGTAGGTGAATAAAGAATGTCAACACCATCTATTATAGAAAAATTACAAGCAAAAAAAGGAAAAGATGCAAGAATTAAAACTAAAGAACTCGAGGAAGATGTTGTTCTCGAAGTTGAAAATTTAGCTAAATACTTTAAAATCCCTAATCCTATGGATACAACTTGGTTCTTAGTTGCTTTTGTAGCCTCATTAGTAATATTCGCATTTTTCAAAATTATTGGACTTATTCTTATAGGATTGATTATTCTAGCTTATTTCATTATACCTTATATTCCACCATTCAATAAAAGACCAAAATTTGTTTATCTGAAAGCAGTTGATGGTCTAAACCTTAAAATTAGAAAACAAAAAATTGTAGGTCTTGTAGGAGAAAGTGGATGTGGAAAGAGTACAGCAGCTAGAACTATTTTACGTCTTCTCGAACCAACCAAAGGTTCTGTTTATTTCAGGGGTATAGACATCAACAGATTAACTTCTGATGAATTAAAAGAAATGAGAAGATATATGCAGATAGTGTTTCAAGATCCTTATGCCAGTCTTAACCCAAGAGCAACAGCTTTTGATATTATATCTGAACCATATATCATTCATGGAGTAGCTTCTGGAGACGAAATAAGTATTAATGTTCTCAGATTGTTAAAGGAAGTAGGATTAGCTCCTCACCACGCTTACAGATATCCTCATGAGTTCTCTGGTGGTCAAAGACAAAGAATAGGAATTGCTCGTGCTTTAGCTTTAGAGCCTGATTTCATCATCATGGACGAACCTGTAAGTAACTTAGACGTTTCTGTAAGAGCAGCAATTATTCAACTAATTCTAAAATTACAACAAAAAATGGGTTTGACTTATCTATTTATTGCTCATGATCTTGCACTAGTTCGTATCCTCTGTGATGAAGTAAATGTTATGTATCTCGGAAAACTAATGGAAGCTGGAACAAGCGATGAAATCTTCGAGGATATGAAGCATCCTTATACAAAAGCTTTAGTTTCTGCAGTTCCAATAGCTGACCCAACAAAAAGATCTAAGAAAATATTCTTACAAGGAGATATTCCTACACCAATTAATCCTCCACCAGGTTGCCGTTTCCAAACTCGATGTCCTCTTGTGAGTGACATCTGTCGAGCTGAAGATCCTAAACCTAAATATTTCAGTAAAACACATGTTGTATATTGCCACAATGTTGAGGGTGGAGAAGATTCTCCAAACGCTTTTGAATAAAACTTTCTTTTTTCCTTTTCAACCTTTTTTAAATATAGCATAATTCTTATATTACTTATTATTATATTTCAATTGTTAAAATAAAATGCTTGGTGACCAAGTCAATGAGTAAGGTAAATGTACAAACAGCTCTAAATAATATTGAAAGAATAAAGTCAGAATTAGAAGAATTAACTCAATTAGTTGTTGGGTTGAAAGAAGATCTTAATTATTCTGTAGAAAATAGTAAAAATTCATTGTCAAGTATACTAAAAAAAATAGAAGAGAAAAGTGAAAATATAACCAATCTTGAAAATTCTAGAAAAGAATTACAACGTCAAATTAGCGAAAAAACTGGTGAATTAAACGAAAAGACATCAAAGAAGGATATTTTGGCCTCTGAAATACAAAGTAAAAGGCAAGACTTAGAAAAGCTTAATTCTGTCATTCTCACAGAAGAAAAGAATAAAACAGAACTGCAAACCGAAACAGTTGGAAAAGAGGAGAAGTTACAATCACTTAACAGAAAAATAGAAGAGAATCAAGTCTTAATTGAAGCAACAAAAGAAGAAACAGAGAAAGAAATTTTAGCCAAGAATCAAGAACTTATGAAATTAAGTGATGAAAAAGATAAAATTATTTCAAGAGCTAAAGCGCTAAAATATCTCCTGAAGAAAAACATTATCAGCTTACCAGAGATCAATGTAATCAGAAGTCTAAATGTACCAGGAGTAGATACTGAAGAAAACATTAGAAAAACTTCTGGCGTTTCTGACCAGATTGTAAGGAAAATTTTGATGGATCTGGATGAGAGAGGAATTATAACCTATGAAACATTATCGGGGAAGGTGCAAAAACTAACTAGAATAGATATTTAGGAGGAATAAGAATGCAAGAAGTTGAACAACTTAGGTCTCATTTAGACAGAATTAGAGAATCAATAGACAACTTGAGCAATAAGCTCAATAATAAAATCAATACAATTCGTTCTATTTCTTCTTCTACTGATGAAGAAATAAATGTAATTCCTGGATTCTTCGAAGAACTAGAAAAAAAAGAAAATGAACTAAATGAAGAAATCAAAAAACTAAAAGAAGACCTTCAAAATTTAGTAGATAATATACAAAAAACTGAAGAAGAAATCTCTCTCAATGAGGTTGAACTACAGAAGTTAAAAGAAAAAGAAAATGAAAAAAGAGAAGAGAAAGATAAGATTATTTCTGAAATAGCTGAGTTGAAAAACAAGAATATTCTTTTAGATACTCAAATAGAGGAAAAAACAAAAGAACTTGAAACATTAACAGAACAATATTCACAAGTACAAATTAATTCAAAACAACAGATAGAAGAACTAACAGCAAAAATTAGCGCACTTGAAGAGGAACTAAAGAAAGCGAAAGAAGATAATAAACTTATAGTTTACTTGATGGACGCAGGATTGATGGATGTTCCTGAAGCTGAAATAATCTCGGTAATTGCAGCAAGTACTGATGGATTAACATTAAACGAAATAAAGGAAAAAGTTTCTATCCCTAGCGTAAGAGTACAACCTACACTAAATAATTTACTTGAAAAAGTCTTAACTTATGATGCAAGAAGAGAGAAATACCAGATTAGTTCAATAGTACAAGAAGAAATGAACAATAGATCCTAAAATTCTATTGTTCATTAAACTTTATTCATTTTTTCTTAGATTCAAAATTCTTCTTTATTTCATAATAATCTTTATTGTTAAAAGGACAGACCTTTAAACATATGCTACATCCGTATTCATTAGTAAAATGTGGCATACATTTTTCCTGTATAATATGAGTTATTCTTCCTGAGCTGTGAATAATTGGTTCATCTAGAATTGCTTTACCTGGGCAAGAACGAATACATTTTCTACATTTTTTACAATAATCCTCTATCCAAGAGTGCTTATTCTCTTTCGCAAAAGGTAAATTTTCAATATTTGTATATATTGCTGATATTCTAAATCTAGGACCAAACTCAGGAGAAATCATTAATCCGGAGTAACCGATCCAAGCTAATCCCGCAGCTTGTGCTAAAGGTGGATATAGAGAAATCCCTCCTAAAGGGTGTCCTGCATGAGCTGAAAAGCCTAGCTTTCTTAAATATTTAGTTAATTTGTTTGTTAAGATGCCAAGTTTGTTATAAGTGTGCATTACTTCTTTAATTGCTTTAAAGCTGGGGGATGTATCCATTTTTTCTTTATTCATTTCCATTCCTAAAACAATAGCATTTTTGTACAAAACGCATTTTTCCTTGAAAATGTTTTGTGGTTCTACTTTTGCATAACCAATGAGGTCAATACCTATCTGTTTTGCATAATTTTCAACATCTTTTAATTCTGCTTTTGTAATTCTTTTCTTAGGATTAGAAGGGTTCTTCTTTAATGTATCAATTGCCTTGTGTAAATTAATTACATTAGAAATTACTATTGGAGATAAACGAACTAATCCTCTAAGTCCTTCAGGTCTATATTTAGCACTTTCTTTAGGTATAAAGAATCTTTCAATGGAATCTTCATTGTAACTGACACTAGTTTCATATCTACAAACATTGTTCTCTTTCTTAAAAAGAGGATTCATAGCTCTATCTAAAAAAAATCCTTGAATTTTACCAATGATTTTCATTTTTACATTACTCGTTTTTTGTTTATTTTCAACATAAATAATTCATTAAATTCTTAAAAATTTTTGAGGTAAACGGCTATTTTCTTTTTAAAATCTTAAATTTTGTTTTAACTTTATTCTAATTTTGAAATGAATTAGATTTAAATGCTAGATATTAATAATCACTTACTCCTTGAAATTTAAATAGTTGAAATTAAACTAATGAGGTATTTATTAAATAAGTAGAGAAAATAGCATTCATTAATTCATTTCTTTCTCTGATTAACTCAGTGATGATTTCTCCAAATCTTTCGTCTCTTATTTCTTCTCTAACTTCATTCAACAGTATTTCGTTAAGTCCTTTGTTTAAACATAAAGTTATTTTATTGCATTTATACAAGATTGCTAGTAATAGTTTGGTGTGCATGGTTGCTTTTTTCGAATTAATTATAGTCTCTTGTAATTGATGCATTAGTTCAATTTTTACGCGTTCTTCTGTACAGAAAATTTTTCTTCTTTTAAAAAATAGAAACCTTTTTTCAGATTTAGTTAGTATTCCGCTCTTAATCATAACTTCAATAAAAGATTCAAGTATTTGATTTGATTTTATGCCTAATGATCTTATCCAAAACCTAATATCGCTTTCATGTTCATTTTGCATTTCTTCAATAATATTCTTAAAAATAGGTTGTGTAGTTTCTGATGAAATAATCTCTATCTTATTATCATCTCTAATTTTTATTAAGTTTAACATCTCTAAATCGATAATTATAGATGAAGGTAAACCATAAAAAATAAGGTCACTACTACTTTTTTCTATCCTTCCTCTCCTTTGATCAATTAACAAGATTATTAACTTCTCTGTTAGTAATAACATTCAAATTAAAATTAACTATTTCACCCTAATATATTTTGCTTTCTAGTAAATAAAATAATCGTAAAATTCAAGATTCATTAAAGCATCAACTAGATTTTTGTACGCTAATCTTGCTTATGAAGTAAAGGAGAGAAGTCCTGTACTACCCATCATTTTTTTTATAGTTAGATTGCCAGTCCAGTTCTTGTTTTTGGCTAGTTTTATACGATTTCTAACTTGAACTATTTTGATGTATTCTAGAAAAAAAAGGAAAAAGGTAATTATACTTTTGAACTATCTTTTGAGTAATAGTAAATATGAAATGAAACCAACAGCAATTGTTCCAATTACCAGGGCAACAATTCTTGTAGTCATGAAGAATAGAGCAGTAGCAAGAATTTTCCTATATGTTGTCTTAAGGTTACCTTATTGTATGGGGCACAATCTAATAACATAGTATGTTCTTAACTTTTTTACTAAGTTTTAGTCCTTTTATAGAAATATGTATTTTTAGCCATTAAAATCAGATCTCTAAATTAAAGCCTATTTTATACAACAATAATACTAAATAATCTAATTGTTTGCTATTTTTTGTTAAGCCATACAAAAAACCAATCTGTTGTTACAAGGATAGACGCTGTGATTCTTTAGAAGGAGAATATTTTTTTCTATTAAAATGGCTAAACTTTTTATGAACTGGAAGCTTAGTCAAGTTGCTAAGTCTCTTGAATGAAATGAAAAACGAAAGAAAGGTAAAGAAAATGGTTGAATTTTTAAAAGTGAAAGAAGGTAAAAAGGATAATGTTGATTGGGCTTCATTTCAATCCTCAAAGCGTGAGATAATGAATCTTTATTTTGAAAAGAAGTATGAGGAAGGTTTGAAGAAGTCCCAACAACTAATAGAAAAATTTCCAGAGTTTCCTGAAACTACATATTTCTACACTGCTTGTTTTTATGGATTATTAAATAAAAGAGAAGAAGCACTAAATTCTCTTAAAATGGGTATGGAAAAAGGGGCTTGGTGGACTTCTCAATTTTTAAATTCAGAAACAGATTTGGATCTCTTAAAGGACGACCCTAGATTTATTGAACTAGGAAAGAGAGGAGATCAAATATTAAGAGAAGAAGAGACATCACCTGAATTATTAATAAGTTACTCTGATAATTACAACTTAAACGAAGAGTACATTGTTTTATTAATTTTGCATTGGTTTAGTGGCAATAATCTTGAAACACGTTTCTTTTGGGACACTTTACTTAAACTAAGAAATGACTTAATACTTTGTTTCTTACAATCCTCTCAAATTTGCGGAAAAAATCGTTATTGTTGGGATAATTGGGCTATGACCAGAAAAGAAGTGCTGAAAGCATACAACTACTTGAAAACAAATCTTAGAATCAAAGAGACAATTTTAGCAGGAGTATCACAAGGTGCAACAGTTGCATTTAGAATGACATTCAATAATTTTATTCGAGCCGACAGATTAATTTTAGTTATACCTTCAATTAAGTCGAAAGAGCAGATTAGCGAAATAATAGAAAATGTAGAACAAGATGTACAGGAGATATCTACACTTATTTTTGCTGGACAGAAAGATACATTTTATCAAGGAGCTCTTCAACTAGATCAGTATATAAAAGAAAAAAGACTAAAGAGCAAAATTTACTCCTACTCTAATTTAGGTCATTCAATACCCGAGGATACTATAGAAAAAGTAAATGAATTTATTGAAAAAAATAATTAGTTAAATGTGTTTAGTTCCTCTAATCTCTTCGAGAGATAAGAAGTAATTGGTTCAGTCAAGCTTGTTATGGCAAAATTATTTAATGTCTTATGTTAGACGACTTGAAGTCAAATGATTGTTAATGAATATGTTGTGATGAATTTTTTCCTCGAACAGATGTCTCAAGATAAAATTGCTTTTTTAGCAGATAGTCCAGAGAAAAAAGAAAAAATTCGTGAAAAAATAACTTATTTGACCAAGTGTAATAATCTTCACGATCAAATATTAGCAGCAAAAAGCCTATGGAAAATGCTCTTTGAGAGTGCAATGAGTTTTATTGATGAAAATAAAAGAGGTTATGATGACCTTTTCTCTTACTTTGATGCTTTTGTTAATTTTGAAGAGTTGATTTTTGCTTCAGATTCGTTTTATAGAGATCATACTTTACATAGTCTTTGGGTTTATTTTCTTGGTGAATATCTATTTAGAGCACAGGAATTTCAACCTCTTTGGACGAATTTTAACTATCCATTCCGTGTTTTACTAAAAGCTCAAAAGATTCTTGAACATTTAGATTGTCCTGAGGTTTTTGACACTTATTCAAAAACTCTTGATGCTATCATTCCTTTTATTAATTTTGAAGATTCTATCCGCTGTATTGCTCCTCTAACGCATCATTTAAATTCTTTAGTGAAATTATTACTGATATTCCTTTTTTTTTGAATATTTAGTTTCAATATCTTCAATTTGAAAGATTTTTTCTATTTTTTCTTTTTATATACTCTTTTTTTGATATTTTTTGAATTATTTGTAAAATCTGCCTATCTCTTCACTGTAACCTTTTAGAGATATTGTTAACCCTTCATATCGGAATATTTAAATTTATGAATGTATTTTTTCCCCCCATGTCGGATAAAACTCTATTTAAAAAACAATTATTGTTTAAGTATTTACCTGTAACAATTTTACTTATTGTTATTGGTATAATCGAACTTCTTTCTATTCTTTTAAATTTTAACCGCCCACAAGATGCTCCTGAGCTGACATGGTTTTTAATTATTATTTTGTTAATCGTAGGTATTACAGCAGGTTTTCTAGGCGGTATTATTGGTACTGGTGGTTGCAGTGTTATGCTTCCAATATTACACTTTTGGTTGGGTTTCCCTGCTCCACTTGCAGTTGGTACAACATTATTTGCTGTTATTTTTACTGCCATATCTGGTGGGTATGGACACTTAATCCGAAAAAATGTAGATAAAAGAGCATCCATTATCTTAGGATTATCGGGTATTGCTGGTGTCGCTCTTGGTTCTTGGTTATTTACTATGCTGACTGGAGAAAACACAGTAAGATATTTGAGTTTGATTCTTGGTATTGTTTTTATATGGCCCGCAATTAGGATGACTTGGGAAGGAATAAGGGGCAAGATAATAGATAAAAAAGGTTCTACGGAAATAAAAACAGAGACTAAAGAGCAGGTAATTAAAGGATCAGTTAAATGGTTAAGTGTATTTGGTTTTATTATTGGAATAACTACTGGCTTAATTGGTCTTGGAGGTGGTTATGCTCTTGTTCCTGGACTTATATATCTGTTTGGAGCACCTGTTTATATAACAATGGGTACTTCTTTGGCTATTATGATACCTTTAGCTTTAACTGGTGGGTTGATTAAATTATTCCAAGGATATGTTGTTCTTGACGCCGCTCTGCTTCTTGCAGCAGGAACAATTATTGGTGCTCAAATAGGTTCTGCTGTGATTAAAAAATTCAGACCTTATTACTTGAAGCTCATATTTGGTCTGTATTTTGTTTACGTTTCATTAAAGTTCATATTCTGCTTTTTTGGTTTGAGAATATGGTAAAAATTAATCAAAATTTAAATATTCTTTTTTTTCTTTTCATTAATAATAATTAAAATGATTAACAGTGTATTTTTGAGTTGAAAAATTACTAAATATCTGATTATTTAACGTTTTTAACGATTATACATTTTTAGGTACGCTGCAGGTTCTTTTTCTCATTATCAATTAGAATCTCAAAATTTTTTTGTAATTATTAAGTTGATGAAATAGTTTAATAGAAAAAGGATTCGAATATACTATAAAAATTGATTTTCACATTTTCTTTTGGCCATCTATTAACATAAGTACACTTTGTTCTTTGGGTTTTTCATAGCCCCATTTGTTAATAAATTGCTTCCAACGAGAGTAGATCTTTAATTTATCTGCTTCTGATATTCGATATGAACCTGGTTTGTAATCTTTTGTTTTTTCTAAATATTTGTCAAACATGGGTTTAGCATCGTTAAATCCTGGTAAAGATAAATCTTGATAAATTCCTTCTAATACTTTAATCGGATTCTTTACAAATTCTTCGTATCTAATTTCAACATAGTTCTCTTTAGGTATTAAATCTAAATCTTGGTAAAACTTGTTGTACATCTGCTCAAAGTTTGATAGAACGAACTCATCTAGGTCTTCTTCTCTTTCTTGTAATTGAAGCAAACTAATAAGTTTCTTGTGCATTCTTTTTGTTGAAAAGAAAACTTTGTATGGATCTCTAATTATATGGATAAATTTAGCTTTAGGAAAAAGTTCTGTTAGCAAATCTACCCTTGCAGTATCAATTGGACTTTTCATTACTAGTGTTTTATCTTGCTTCTTAATTTCTAGTTTTTTGATCAAATAAAGAATACTTCTTTTTAGTTTTCTTTTCTCTTTTTTTGAGACATTCTTGAAAGTTACATACCTGTTGTAATAGTCTTGATTAGTTGGAAAATAAGCTCCGGTATAAGGAGACATTGTACAAAGATTAGCTATCGCGAAATCATGTTCACTTGGAGAATCAGCTTTAATTTTCATATTATCTTGCGGTCTTTTTTCAGGTAAAAATAAAGATAAAAGCCAATTAAAGAAACGAGAAAAACCTAGAAAATAATAGGGAAAGACACTTTCAGTTAAAGTTATGAATTCGTGTTGGGGGTCACTTACTAATAATTCGTGCAAAAATGTAGTCCCTGTTCTCCAATGACCTAGTATAAAAATTGGTTGTTTCTTTATTTTATGCTTAGATATTTTGCGATCAAAAAGAATCTTTTCTATGAGTATTAAAGGACTAAAAATAAATGTAAGAAAAGTTATAATTATTGCTCTTAAGCTGTATTTCCATGAGATTTTAAATCTATTTTCAAAAAGCAATTTCATCCATTTAGCAAAACTAGTTCCAACTACAAACATTTTCTCTCTTCCAGCTCTTTCTTCTAATTAAACAATGGTGTGAAAATACATGATACTTTGTGTGAAACGAAGATTGTGTTTATAAAGCTCTGAGTGAAACAATGATATTTACATGAAAATAATAAATTCTGGTAAGAATCATTCAATAATTAAAATGACCTTTAGGCTTTTACCATTTCTTTCTTTCTAATCTCTAAGTGAAAATTTGCAGTTAGTGTCTCCTTTTGCTCTACATTCTGTCTCGCTTACATTTATTTTAGGGTTGTTTAATGCACCCTCAATGAAACCTGTAAAAAAGTCGCACATTGGTTCATCTGATGAGTAACCTCTACATATTGGGCAGAGTTTCATTACAAATTGATTGTTTTTTTCATCGAAGTCTACTACTGAAATTTCGGATAGCAAATTATAAACATCTTTAGGGCTAATTACAAGTTTCTTTGAGTAATTTTTTTTAGCTAGCTTATAGCCAAAATATTTTCCAATAGATTCTAGCACATTTTTCTTTATATTTTCATCGTACTTAGAATATAGTTCTCTTGCTAACTTTACTGTTCGTTCAGGATAATCATCTAGTAAACCCTTCTCCAGTTCTACTGATTCGAGTAATATAGTTAATGGTAAATTAGGATCAAAGATATTAAAAAATTCAGGGTTGGTTTGATAAAGATGATATAATTGGTCGTATAATTTTTGAGCCTTTACACCAAAAGTCTCAAAAATAGATTTTTCAATATAAGTAATATCTTGGGTTTCAAAGAAATATGAAAAATCTTTCAAAAATTCAATTTCTATTTGCTTAACAAGAAATTGCCCCAACTTTACATCTTCTTTTTCAAAGGCATGAACAACAAAAATCAATCCATGCTTTGATGAATAAATGAGGGTTCCATCTTCTGTTTGAATAGCGTAAAGGTTTGAATGACCTAATTCTTTTAAGAATAGATCGATTGCACTAGAAACGCCAGCAAAAAGAATTTCATCAATATCTTGTTTTTTGTCAATTGAGAATTTGAATACTGGTAACCCTGTTAAATGAAAGATGTAAACAGCTTTAATCATTGATAATCTACTTTTCTTATGCTGCTTTTTTACTTTTTGGTTTTTTTTGTTTGTTAAATCATTCTTCTCCTAGTAATCTTTTTGATAATTGATAAAATTGGAAAAACATAACCACTAGTAAAATAATTGCTATTACCATTAAACCTAATTTGGTTGGTTTCCAAATTTGGTCATAAAAGGATTTTGGGTTAAACCAGAAAAACTCATCATAAGCATTCATTAATGAACTGAGTGTTCCAAGTATTCCAAAACTTAATAGTGGATAGAAAATTTTCTTTTTTTCAAAAAGTGGAAAACGTTTTCTAAGTATAAATATTATAACTACTAAAAAAATAAAAGTAACAAATAGCAATACATCAAAAATTGCCTTCAAAATAGCTAAAATATTATCAGGCAAGTGAAGAATTACTGAAACCATTTCATAAACCCCATTGTTTTTTTCCTTCAGTAGAAGTTAACAGTAATCCAATTGCAATTAAAGCTATTGCAGTGAAAAAGAATAGTCCGTCAAAAAGATCGAACCAATCACTCAAATTTCCAAAATCAAATGTGTCAAAGATATCGAACAAACTATGTAAAATCCCACAAAATAAACCAACTTGAATAACAATCCAACTCTTTGTGCGAGAAATTTTAGGATAGTTTTTACTTAATATTGAAGTCATAAAGAATGATGTTGAAAAACCTAAAAATGAAATTATTTCAAATATGAATAAATAAATGTCTGGAGCTTCAAATATTGCCATCAAACAAAATGTCTTATCCTTATTTTTAAGATTTTTGGGTTCAAGAATTAAAAAATGAAAAAAAGCGATGAAATTTTTGGTAAATTCTCGAATTTTTTAAACTTATATCTCCACGAATTCTATTGCTTGATATAACAATTCTTTTCTTAACGCTTTCCAAAAAGAATTTCAAAGGTTTTATTTTCTCTTCATTATTTTTATCGGTTCTTCACAACATTTAAATATGCAACTGTAAAAATTACTCGTCGATTGTGTGCAGTTGTGTCATTAGTGCGCACAAAGTGCATAACCATGCACAGCGGTTCTAGATAGACACTCTGTACAGACAAAATAAGAATAATTGTGAATAGAATGATGAAAACGGAAAGAAATTCTGACTTCTTCTATAATTTATTTTTTGGTGATAACAATGGTTAATGTTTATGCAATTGACTATATCATTATGGCTGTGCTTATTATAATAAGCGCAATAATGGCTCTAGAAGCAAGAGAAATAGTCTATGCAATTTTTTTCTTTGACCTGTTTACAATAGGCATTGGAGGAATGTTTCTTTTATTCAACGCTGGTTATGTGGCAATGTTTCAGTTGGCAGTCTATGCTGGTGCTGTGGCAGTAACAGTGTTGTTTGCAGTAATGCTTACAAGACGAACTGCGACAGGAAAAGAAATTATCTCTTTTGCATCAATACGAAATAAAATTGCAAGTCTTGTTTTAGCTCTCAGCATTGCAGCATTAATGCTTATTCTAGTTTCGAGATATGATTGGGCTACTCCTGCTGGTGATTATCCTGATCCATTAGGTGGTGGAGCGATATTTACAAGTATAGTTACGAACTATGTTGTACCTTTTCTAGGAATTAGTCTAATTCTTGCTGCTTCTTTGGTAGGAAGCGTTGCATTGCTAAGAGAAGAGAGAAGTAAAAAGGAGGTTGCCAGTAAATGACAGCAGTTCCAACAGAGTGGACAGTTTATTTGTCAGTAGTAATTTTGTCGATAGGTCTCTATGGTATTTTTACTAGACGAAGTATGATACGCATTCTCCTTGGAGTAGAATTAATTTTAGGTGCAGCGACGCTGAATTTTATTGTATTTTCAATGTCTGTGCTAAATGGAGATGTAGTAGGTCACATTCTGACCTTATTCGTTATAGCTCTAGCTGCAGCTGAAACAATTATCGGGTTAATCTTGCTTATTATGCTTTACAAAGATGTTGGCTCTATTGACATTTCTTTAGCAAGTGATGTAAAAGCGGAAGAGCAAGATGAAAATAAATTAACAAGAGGTGAAAAAGAAGATGGGTAAATTTGCAGATTTTTTTAAGAAATGGGCTCGTAGTTCCTCTATTTGGCCCGTCAGATATTGTGTAGCCTGCTGTTCTACAGAAATGGCGGCAGCAATGGCTTCAAGATTTGATATGGAACGTTATGGTGTGATGCCAGTTTGGGGACCTCGTCAAGCTGATTTTCTCATGATTGGTGGAATTGTTACTAAAAAAGCAGCAACAAGAATAAAAACAATTTATGAGCAAATGCCTGAACCGAAGTATGTACTAGCTTTAGGTGCTTGTACAAGTGGTGGAGGACCTTATTATGATAGTTACAATGCAGTTCAAGATGTAAGTGAGATTGTTCCTATTGATGTATATGTTCCTGGTTGCCCTCCTAGACCAGAAGCAATCCTAAGAGGAATTGAGATGATACAAGAAATGATTAAGAAAGGAATTAGAGCTGATGCTCCTCTACAAGTCGATGAAAAGACCAAATTGAAGGAGGTTCTAAAGTCATATGAACGTTGAAGAGTTAAAAAAGAAGTTTCTAGACAATATAAAAACGGCTCAAGAAGAGAAAATTCAAGATAATCAGATTTTTATTAAAATCGACAAAGAGGATATCAAAACTGTTTCTAAATTTATCAAGGAGCAATTTGATGACGTAAATAAAATACTAGAGCAAGTTTTTGCTATAGATTTTCCTGATAGAAATGAAATGGAAATGATTTACACCTGGTGGTTTATCGAATATCATGCCTTAGTTCATTTTCGTGTAATCTTACCATATGATGATCTGAAAGTTGTATCTATTCAAGATGATTGGGTCGCTGCTAATTGGCATGAGCGAGAAACTTGGGAAATGTTTGGGATAGATTTTGAAGGACATCCAAACTTAAAGCAATTTTTGCTCTCAGACGAACTTTTCGGTAAACATCCTATGAGGAAATCTTTCAAAATTGAGCATAATCCGGAGGAAGCAAAATGACAGAAAATAAAGAAAGAAGTTCAAGTTTAGTTTCTTTTAGCTATGGTCCTCAACATCCTGGAACACATCCTTATTCCTTACTTTTAACTGTTGATGGAGATCGAATAGAAAAAGTAGAAGCACAGATTGGTTATGTTCATAGAGGATTAGCTAAACAAGCTGAATCAAGAACATTTATCCAAGCTTTACCAATAATGGAAAGATCTTGTTTCATTGATTCAGTTAACCATCAATTTGGTTATGTCATGGCAGTGGAAAAATTAGCCGGTATAGAAGTACCAGAAAGAGCAGAATACCTTAGAGTTATTGCTGCTGAATTATCACGCATGAACTCTTTGATAAGCTGGTTTGGTGGTTACGCAGCTGAAACTGGAATTAACTCAGCTTTCATGTGGGCTTGGAAAGATAGAGAAATGTTTCTTGACCTATTTGGCCATCTTGCAGGAAGCAGAGTTTCTGTAATGTACTTAACTATCGGAGGAGTTAGGTGGGATTGGAATGATAAGCTAACCAATTTAACTTGGGAAATTATTGATTATATGGAAGAGAGACTAAAAATACACAAAAAGCTGGTTATGAAGAATTCAATATTCAAAAAACGAACTAAAGGTGTAGGAGTCGTTTCAAAAGAGAAAGCACTAGAATATGCATTTACAGGGCCTAACTTAAGAGCTTCAGGAGTACAAGGCGATATTAGAATTTTAGAACCCTATAGTGTTTATGATCATTTCAAATTTACTCCTAAAGTAATGACTGAGGGAGATAACTGGGCTAGAACCATGATTCGTCTACACGATATTGAAACTAGTATGGAGATTCTAAAACAAGCTCTTCCAGAGATTCCCGAAGGAGAATACAAGACTAAAGTTCCTCTAAAATTAAGAGCTAATGCTGGCGAGGCATATGCAAGAGTAGAGTTGTCTAGAGGAGTCATGGGTTATTATATTAGAACAGTGGAGGACAAATCAACAAAACCCTATAGAGTTAAAATAAGAGGACCTTCATTCTCACACTTCCAAATTGTAGAAGATATTCTAGTTGGAACACATATGGCTGATATTCCAATAATCAAAGGTTCTCTAGATGTATGTCCAGCAGATTTAGATAGATAAGAAGGTGAAAGTAATGAATACAGATTTTCTATTTATAAAAGTCGCAGTATTTCCTGGTGTCCTTTTCGTACTATTTGGATGTCTTTATTTGATGTATTTCGAAAGGAAAACAATAGCGAGAATTCATGGAAGAATAGGGCCACAATATGTAGGCTATGGAGGTTTGTTACAAACAATAGCTGATCTAATGAAATTAATGTTTAAGGAATGGATATTCCCAAAAACAGCAAAGAAAGCAGCTCTATTTCTAACCCCTATTGCTCTATTTCTACTTGCTTTTCTACCCCTATCGGTTGTTCCATGGGGAGAAAATTGGTATGTAGCAGATTTCAGTGTTACATTGATCTTTGCATTTGTGGTTATAGCTGCTATTCCTTTCTTAAGCCTTCTACTTGGTTGGTCCTCAGGAAGTAAATATTCTTTGATAGGCGGATACAGAGCTGCATCACAACAAATTGTGTTTGAGGTTCCTTTATTTCTTTCTGCATTAACTCCTGCTATACTTGCAAATAGTTTGAGTTTAATGGATATTACAAAAAATCAGAAAATATGGTTCCTTGTACTGAATCCAATCGCTGCTTTCGTCTTTTTCGTTTCTATGCTTGCAATGATGGAAAGACAACCTTTTGATATTCCTGAAGCAGAATCCGAATTAGTATTTGGTTGGAAAACAGAGTTAAGTGGTATTTTCTTTGGTTGGTCAATATTCGCTGGTTACACTATTATGATCGGAGGAAGTGCTCTATTTGTTGTTTTATTCATGGGTGGTTTTAACGGGCCAGGAAATAATTTAGGTGTCCTATGGTTTATGCTCAAACTAGCTTTGATATGGCTTATTCTTTTCGCTATGAGAGCAGTTTTACCAAGATATAGAATGGATCAGATACTAAGAATGTCTTGGAGGTTGATGATACCACTTTCTTTGGTCAGTATTGGCTTATCAATCGGGTTACTATTTGCATTCCCCAATTTCTTCAGAGGTGTATAATTTGGCAGATAAAAACTTTCTAACTAACATAAGATCGTTATACATGGCTATTGCACAGATGTTCAAGAAACCATTCACAACAAAGTATCACACAACAAACAAAGAAAGAATAGTGGAATACGACAGATTGCGTGGAGAACTTATAATGAACTTACCCAAATGTGTGGGTTGTACACTATGTGTTCAAGCTTGTCCTAATGCTGCATTGAAAATGGTTTCATATGACAATGGAAATCCAAGAAACAAAAAGAAACATGTTCCTTCTTTTAATTTAGGACTCTGCAGTTTTTGCGCTTTATGTGTAGAAGCTTGTCCTTATGATGTCCTAGAAATGGGTAAAGTGTACGATAGAGCCTATGCCACTATGGAAGATATGCTTCGTTCTCCTGAGGAGATGTATGAGGATTGGATTGAACAGAAAGGAGAAGAAGATGAAATAGATCCTGAAGAAATTGAAACTGACAAAATCGATATCGAGGAGGATTAAAATGGTTGTTAGTACAGTTTTGTTATTAATTTCTATAATAGCTCCTTTAGTTATAGGATTCTTATTATTCATTCCATTCCTTCAAAAATATGCAGGGTGGATAACAGCTGGAGTATCTACTGTCGTTTTAGCCTTCTTAATTACTGCTTCTGTTCCAATATGGAACAGTTCTGTAACAAAAGTGGAACTCCAATGGGCTCCAGCAGCTGGTCTGTTAATGGGATTCTTGTTGGACAATCTATCAGCACTTATTGCATTATTGATAGCAGTTGTTTCTACCTTAACAGCTTTCTATTCCATAAAATATATGGAGCATGAAGAGAGAAAAGGATTATACTTTAGCTTATACAACTTCTTCTTTGCAGGTATGCTCGGAGTAGTTCTATCTACAAACCTCCTAGAGTTTTTCTTCTTCTGGGAACTTATGCTAATTCCTAGTTACTTAATGATTGTTTATTGGGGTACTAAAGCTAAAGCAGCAAAAGTTGCATTGAAGTATTTCTTCTATACTCAAGTGGGTTCTATTGGAATAATTGTTAGTTTTGCAATTATTGCCTTTTATGGTAACAGTTTAAACATTGCAGAAATTGCAACTAATCTCTCAATATCTTCACTTCCAAATGCTATACTCTACTTAACCTTTATACTACTGATGATAGGTTTAGCTGTAAAACTCGCTATCTTTCCTTTCCAAAATTGGTTACCTGATGCTCACGGAGAAGCTCCAACACCAATAAGTGTATTGCTCTCTGCAGTTATGATCGAAACAGCAGCTTATGCAATAGTTCGTATTGCTATGCAATTTTATGGAGAGATTTTCGAAACATCTAGGATTGTCTTTGAGAGTGTAGGAGTATTTACCCTCTTGTATGGAGGCTTCTTAGCTTTAAGGCAAACAGATGTTAAAAGACTACTCGCTTATTCTTCTGTAAGCCAAATGGGTTATGTCTTTATTGGTTTATCAACATACAACCAATTTGGTGTTTCAGGAGGATTATTCCACATATTAGCTCATGGATTTGGAAAAGGGATACTCTTCATGACTGCAGGAATTCTCATACATGAAGTGAAAACTAGAGATATTACTGCAATGGGTGGATTAGGTAGAAAAATGCCTTTCACTGCTATAATTTCATTTATTGCAGCATTAAATCTCGCTGGAACACCCCCACTAAGTGGATTCTTCAGTGAATGGTTTATCTTTAGTGGCGCATTCTATCAAGCAACAACAGAGTTTGTAATTCTAGGTATTTTTCTATTACTAGGTTCAATATTAAGCGCAGCTTATATGCTACGTTTTCTGTGGAAAGTGTTCCTTGGTCCTTTACCAGGAGAACTAGAAAAGACAAAAGAAACAAAGCTATTACTTTGGGTTCCAGGAGCGATTTTAGCACTATTGGCTATATTCTTCGGTATCTTTGCTAATGTTGCAATTGAACTTTTCAGTACAGTGATTTGAGGTGAAAAAATGGAAGCTATAATAATTACAGTATTACTAACAGTTTTGGTTCCTCTTGTAGGAAGCTTGATAAGTCCATTATTAAATAAAATATTGAAAGAGAAAATACACTTTTATGCTATAGCCATAGCAGTTATAACTGCTGCACTTGGAATAACTTCTTTTTCAATTGGTTTAAGAATGGAGGAAATAGAGCCTTGGACATTCAATTGGATTAAAGATCTATTAAATCCTGGAGAGTTTATACAAGGAGGAATTTTTCTAGATAAATTCTCGTTACTTATGCTAATGCTTGTTTCAGTAATAGCCATGTTGATTGTAATCTTTAGCCATGATTATATGCACGGTGATGATGCTTTACCAAGATATTATTTCTGGATACTATTCTTTATTGGCAGTATGCTAGGGCTAATAGTATCAGACAACTTGATTCAGTTGTTTATATTCTGGGAAGGTGTAGGATTAGCCAGTTATGGACTAATTGGTTTCTGGAACAGAGAAAATGAAAATGTGAAGAGTGGTACAAAAGCTTTTCTTGTTACAAGAGCTGGAGATATGGGTTTACTTGCTGCGATAATATTGATTTACTTTAATGTAGGAACACTAAGTTTCTCTGAATTCACCTCTGATTTTGGAAATATTTTAGGTGAAAGTAAATTAATAGTGTTAGTAGGAGTCTTAATACTCGTTGGAATTGCAGGTAAATCTGCTCAGTTTCCTTTGCAGTTCTGGTTACCGGAAGCTATGGCAGGTCCTTCAACCGTATCGGCTCTCATCCATGCAGCAACAATGGTTAAAGCTGGTATTTATCTCGGAGGAAGATTCTTACCTTATTTCTTAACCGCAGCGCCTTTATATGCTGAGCAATTAGAAGTTCTCTTCTTAATAATTGCAGCTGTTGGAGTATTCACAGCTTTTCTTGCAGCATCTATAGGCATGGCAGCGAGAGAATTCAAAAAAATACTGGCTTTTTCAACTATTTCGCAATTAGGATACATGTTGCTTGCAATTGGTGTTGCTGGTCTGCTTCATAATGGAGAAGATGCTCTATTTGCTTCTATCTTCCACATGACCTCCCATATGTTCTTCAAAGCATTACTCTTCCTTGGTGCAGGAGCTATCTTACATTCTGTAACAACTACGAAGGATATCTTTGAAATGGGAGGACTGAGAAAATATATGCCTAAAACAACATTGTTGTTCAGTGCAGGAGCATTATCTTTAGCTGGAATACCTCCTTTTGCAGGTTTCTTCTCCAAAGAGACAATATTTTCAAAAATTATTGAGTATATTGAAGAAACTTCATCAGTATGGGGGTGGATATTCCTGTCATTAGCAGTAATTGCAGCGATAATGACATTATTTTACACGATGCGAATGATAGGTGTAGTTTTCTTTGGAGAAAGTGGAGAACATGTAAAAGAAGCTGAAAAACATGGACATCTTCATGATCCTAGTTGGTTTATGATGGGCCCTTTACTAGTTTTAGCAATAGGATCAACAATATGGGGATTCTTTGGCGGATTAATAGAACATTGGTTTTATCACGGAGATCAAACCTATGGAGAATGGATAGGCCATATCTTCAGAAATGGATGGGGATGGTTAATATTAGCTATAATTGTAATTGTTGGTGGAATACCAGGATACCTAATTTACTTTAGAAAAGTAAACAATACTTTCTTTGCCAACTCGTTCTTACAGAAGTTTCTGTATAATCGTTGGTATTGGAATTCCTTAATGTTAACTGTTTTCGTTGACGGAACAACAAAAGTTGGAGATCTGCTTCAATATCCAGAAAAAGCACTTGATCATGGAACAAACTCCCTTGCAAGTGGAGTTCTTGCTACTGCTAATGCTTTCGAAGTTCTTGATCGCAAAATAGTTGACGGTGCAGTAAACAAAATAGCTTATGGTTTCCAATGGATGGGGATGAAACTTCGAAGATTCGAAACAGGCTTCATATCTCAATACCTGTGGATAGGAGCATTTGGTTTTGTTATTCTATTAATTGGAGTAACACTTGCTATTATATTGTGAGGTGAAAAAATGATAGGAATATTAACTACTTTAATAACTGTTCCCCTTATAGGAGCAATAATTGTGTTCTTGATTGGAACAAAAAATAAAAAACTTTCAAGACTTTTAGCTCAATTTATAACATTTGCTGAGTTATCAATCTCTTGGAGTTTATTCGCTTTCTATGATAGAATTAATAAAAGGCTCAATATTGAGGATGAATTTGTACGATGGATAGATTCTTTTTCTATTCATTTTTCGCTCAGCATTGATGGAATAAGCTTTGTGCTAGTACTACTCTCAACTACCATCGTATTTCTAGTTGCTCTCCAATCTACATTCGTAATAGAAGAAAATGAACATTTATACTATACTTTGCTTTTACTATTTGAGACAGGAATTTTAGGAGTCTTCTTGGCTTCAAACTTAATAATATTCTACATTTTCTGGGAATTAGTTTTAGTTCCAATGTTCTTTCTTATAGGTGAATGGGGTGGAGAAAGAAAACGTTATGCTGCAGTCAAGTTCTTCATATTTACACATGTAGGAAGCTTGTTTATGCTACTAAGTTTTCTGTATCTATTCATTAACATGAAAACATTTAGTATTATAGAGTTAAGTCAAAAGGATATACCTGAAATTGTTCAAACCATTGCAGCAATCGGTATCTTCCTTGGAGTGGCAGTAAAACTACCCGCTGTTCCAATACATTCATGGTTACCTGATGCACATGTAGAAGCTCCAAGTCCAGTAAGTGTATTACTCGCAGGTCTATTGCTAAAAATGGCAGGATATGGTTTTCTTAAACTAGGATTGAATATTGTCCCAGAAGGAATAAAAGTCCTGCGTCCTGTTCTTATAACCTTAGGTGTAGTTGGAGCTTTTTATGCTGCTTTTGCTGCTATAGCACAAAAGGATCTCAAGAGAGTTATTGCTTTTACTTCAATTAATCACATGAGTTTTATCATGATCGCAGTAGCAGTTGCAACACCCCTTGCAATTATTGGAGCAGTATTTCAAATGATAAGCCATGGAATAATCATAGGGCTAATGTTCTTCCTCTCTGGTATAATACAACACCATGTAGGAACCAGAGAAATAAACTTACTTGGAGGAATAAAAAAGAAACCTGTTTTAACTGGTTTCTTAATTGTTGGCTCTATAGCTGCATTTGGCGCTCCTCCAATGAGTGGATTCATTGCAGAAATGATGATATTCTTTGCTTCGATTCCAGTATATCCTTGGGTAATGACTGTGGCTGCTTTCTCAATCGTAATAACCTCTGTTATTTACCTTTGGTTACTAACTAGAGTACTATTTACTAATAAAGCAGAAGAAGTAGTTTTTGAGGACCTAGTATCTCATCAGAACTACTTAAAATATGAATTATCAATAGTTGGTCTCTTATTTATACCTATATTCGTTCTTGGATTCTTTCCAAATTTGTTAGTATCAATTATTGAACAAGCTGTGAACCAGCTTCTTAAAATAATAGGGTGAAAAAAATGGAAGTAATTATTTATCCTTTAATCGCACTCCTTGTTGGTATTGTGTTAAGTTTAATAACTGGAACACTAAAAAAAGGAGATGTTGCACGTACAATAAGTATCTTAAGCCTTATAACAGCGATATCTTTGCTTGCGGTTTTCTATCCTTTCAACGGTCAAAGACTATTCAGTGACACAATTGTTCTAGATAATTTTGGAGGATTTTTTGTTTTTCTATTCTTATCTCTCGCTGTATTTATTCTACTTGGAAGCACAAAAGTGTTGGATGAACATCCTGAAATGCCGGCACTTTTACTTCTTTCTACAATTGGGATGGCTTTAATCGGAATTACTGATAACTTAGTGATGATCTTTGTAGCTTGGGAATTAATGAGTTTGACAACATACGTATTAGCAGGTCTTGGAAAAAGAGAACAATCAACAGAAGCGGCCATGAAATACTACATTTATGGAAGTGTTTCTTCTGCCCTTATTCTATTCTCTATTAGCTTGATATACGGTATAACTGGCTCTATGCAATTGTCCATAATAGCTACTGTTGCATCTTCACTAGACACAACGGCAATAGGTGTTCTGCTTTTATCTGCAACAATATTCATCTTTGGTTTTGGATATAAAGTAGGAATAGTTCCATTCCATCTTTGGTTACCAGATGTGTATGAAGGAAGCCCCGCTCCAGTAAGTGGGCTTCTAGCAGGTGTATCAAAGAAAGTAGCTATTGTCGCAACAGCTAGAATCTTTTTGACTGGATTTGAGAGTGTAGACTTTAATTGGAAAATCCTTTACGCAATTATAGCTGTAATAACTATGACTGTTGCTAATATTGCTGCTTTATCTCAAAGAAAAGTTGTAAGAATGTTTGCATATAGCTCGATCTCTCAAATAGGATACATGATTGTCGGATTTGCTATATTTTCTCCTGAAGGATTGGCAGCAACGATGATGCAACTAACTGTTCATGCAGTTACAACCGTTGGAGCCTTTATCACAATAGGTATTATAGCAAAGAAACTAGATCTCAGGACATATGATGACTATAAAGGTTTAGGAGCTAGAAAACCTGTGTTAGGACTAGGTTTGACAATAATGATGTTGTCTTTAGCTGGCATTCCTCCTCTTGCAGGATTTGTCAGTAAATTGTTCTTGTTTACTGAAGCAGTAAGAGCTAATTTACTGTGGTTAGCAATCGTTTTAGTTTTGAACAGCGTTTTATCGCTTGGTTACTATCTCCCTCTCATAAGAAACATGTATCTTGAGAAACCAGAGAAAACAACAGAAGGCGAAGAAACGAAAAAAGAAAAATTCGACACTAGGACTATAGGTCCTATAATGGTCAATATTATGACTACATTAGCTATTGTAATTATACCAATCTTTGCACAAAAGATTTTCGACATAATCACTGAAGCAGCTAAAAATGTAATATAGAGGTGAAAAAAAGATGATGTTATTTGATGCAATAATTCCAGTACTCGCATTGGGCCTAGCAGGTATGATTTTCGTAGGTATAATGATGACTTTATCAGTCTTGACTAAACCTAAAGGAGAAAAAACAAAGCTAAAGTTACAAACCTATGAAAGTGGAGAAGTTCCAGTAACTGACCGTTTAGGATTCCAATTTAATTATCAATACTTTGTTTATGCTATAGTTTTCACTGCTTTGGACGTTATGTCTATTTTCTTATATGCGTGGGCTGTTGATTCTGCCCGTTTAGAAACAAACACCTTACTAACGATACTTGGCTTTATCACAATTTTATTCTTGGGCTTTGTTTATGTATCTGTAGCAACAAGAGAGTGGAAGAAAAATATAATGTAAATTAAATTACAGCACAAAAGTGTTGTATCTCTTTTTTTTATTATTTTGAAATTGTTTATTTTAAATTCAATACATATTCATTCAAGGAAACAGTTTAAAACAAGCAAATTATCTTTATAATCAATGAAAAAAGATTTGTATTTAACAGAGGAAAATCGAAAAGAAAAATCTGTTCAATGGTTAAAAGAATGTAGAAAATACAAAAAAACTAATCCTTTTAACTTTAATTTGAAAACCGCTGCTTTAGTTGTTTTAGATATGCAAAAGGTTTTTCTCGAAAAAGATTCACACGCTTTTATTCCTTCAGGGGTTACTATTATACCGATCATTAATAAAATAGTAACAAAATTCAACGAATACAAACGTCCAATTATCTTTTCTAGACATATTTTTCCAGAGAGCAAAGAGTCTCTTTTGTACAAAATTTGGAGAAATTCTATAGATCTTAACCAAGAAGAGTCAGAACTAGTTGAAGAAATAAAAAGTGGAGGAATTATTCTAATAAAAAGGAATTATAGCGCATTTAGGAAAACTAACCTAGAAACAATTTTAAGAAAAAACAAAGTCAAACAACTAGTTGTAACAGGGTTAATGAGCCATCTTTGTTGTGATACAACAACAAGGGATGCTTTTATGTTGGGATATGAACCATTTTTTGTTGTTGATGCTACAGCTACCTATAATGAAACTTTACATTTAGGAACACTAAGAGCGCTTTCTCATGGATTTTCAGTACCTATTGTTTCGGAGGAGATAATTAATTGGAAAGAAAATCCAAAAATGTAGACATATTACTAGTTGGTGGAGGGCCTGCTTGTTGTTCTGCCGCAATTCAATTAGTAAGAAGTAAAAAAAACATTTTACTGATTACTAAAGAAATAGGCGGTTTAGTTAAAAATGCCAACTTAATAGAAAATTTATTGGGTTTTCCTAATGGAATTAGAGGAAAAGATTATGCTTCATTGATGCAAGAACAATTAAAGAAAATCAAAGTACCAGTGCTTATAGATGAAGTAAAAAAAGTAGAGAAAGTAGAAGAGCATTTCGTTATAACAACTTCAAATAAGAAATTTACTGCAAATTATGTTATTATTGGTTCTGGAACTATTCCTAAAAAACTAGAAATTTCAGGAGAGGAGAAGGCATATCAAGATAAAAAATTATTTTATGAAGTCTATGAAGCAAAAGAATTTCTAGAAAAGAAAGATGATGTAATTATAATTGGAGGAGGAGATGCAGCTTATGATTATGCTTTAAACATATCGAATCAAGTTAAACAAATTAGAATTTTGCAAAGATCAGAAAATGCAAAATGTTTGCCTTTATTATTAAAACGAGTTAAAAAAAAGGAAAATATACAAATTATAAAAAATGTAACTCCTTCAGAGATTAGTTTTTATTCAAACAAATTATTATTAACTGTTAGAAAATCAACAAATAATTTTCTAGACTTATTGACTGATAAAATTTTGATAGCAGTAGGTAGAACACCTAACATTTCTTTTATTGAAGAAGGTTTATTAACATCTGAAAACTTACAAAGCACAGACCGAAGATTAATCCTAATCGGCGACATTAAAAATAAACGACTTAGACAAATTTCAATTGCAATTGGAGATGGTCTTAAAGAAGCAATGAAAATAATTGAAGAGAATGAGTGATAAAATGGAAATAATCGGTAAATACGGAAAAGATGATTTAGCGATATTATATATAGCAAAGATGGATAATGGACAGATTCTAGAGTTTGTTGAAAGTACCCAACCACCCATCCCCAGAGAGAAAAAATGGGTACTAATAATCTCCACAATGTTTGGTTGTCCAATTCAATGCTTAATGTGTGATGCAGGAGAATATTATGCTGGAAACATTTCAAAAGAACAAATGCTAGAGGAAATTGATTTCTTAATAAAGAGTAGATTTCCAGATACAAAGTACATAGATGTTCCTAAATTTAAAATTCAATTTGCTAGAATGGGTGAACCTGCTTTAAATGATGATGTACTTGAGGTAATAAGAGAACTTCCTTCAATCTATGATGCTCCTGGACTAATGCCGTGTATAAGTACTGTTGCACCAAGAACTGCAGGAGAGTTTATGGAAAAATTATTGGTTATAAAAGACCAATTATACTCTAATGGAAAATTCCAGCTTCAATTTTCTATTCACTCCACAAATGAAGAAATAAGAAAGAAATTAATGACTTCAAACATCTGGACATTGGAGGAAATAGCAGAATATGGACAACGATGGTTTAAAGAAGGAGATAGAAAAATTACTCTAAACTTTGCAGTAGCAGAGGACTATGAAATTGATCCTTCGGTTTTGAAAAGAATTTTTGATCTATCAAAATACATGATAAAAATAACACCTATCAACCCTACAAATAAAGCTATAGAGAATAATCTTGAATCAGCGATAAAGGAAGAAAATGAACATTATTTTCCACTGGTTGAAGAATTAAGAAAAGAAGGATTTGAAACTCTAATTAGCATAGGAGAATGGGAGGAAAATAAAATAGGTACAAACTGTGGTCAATTTGCTACAAAGTATAATAAAGGACAAGTTGAGATAAAAGAAACTTACTTAACCACACAATATAAATTAAATTGAAAAAAAAGAAAAAGAAGTTAGTTACTGGTACTAGAAGGTTCTATTTTTTCATATCCCCAATGATCTCTGTAGTCTGACCAGTATTTATTCACTCTTTCTATCACATCATCTGTTATTTTGTGTACATTAGGTTTATATTCTCTTTTTTGTGTTTCTGCATATTTTCTCATGTTTTCTCTATATTCTTCTTTTAGCTCTAAACCAAGCTCTGAGTATATTCTATCAATATGTTTCATTGGTTCCTCAATGAATTCTTCATATTTTACATGTACAATATTACCTTCAGGAATAAGTTTGATATCTCGTTCTAGATATTCATAAAGAGTTTTGTAGTTGCGTAGAATATCCAATTTCATTTTTTCATCATCCCAAGTTTGTAAGGTATAAATTGCAAAAACTTCATCAAAGAACTTGTATGTACTAGGATAAACTTCATAGGGATTTCTATAAGTATGAATGAATTTTGCGTTAGGAAACATTTCTAGAATATGAGGAATTCGATAACTATTAGTGGGATTTTTAAAAATCATCTGTCTTCCTTCATATTTTAAGGTCATTTTCTGAACAAAGTAGTAATAGATTTTTTTCCATTTCTCCAGATCCTTGGGTAAACCCTCAAAAGTCAAGTAACGAGTATATTGGTCAAAATTTCTTGGAAAAATAAATCCATTATAATAACCATATTTAGACATAGCTCCAATTGAGTACTCTTCTTCTGTTGGTTCTTCTGCTCCCATCGGAACGTTATCCATTGGTCTTACATCTGGCAAAGACATATCAATCAGTGCTTTAGTAATTTTAGGGAATGAAAGGAAGAAGTGTGGAGCATAACCCTCTAAGTTTGAAACATAACCTCTATCTTTATCCATAGATAATAAAGTCATTAGGTATGTTGTTCCAGTCCTATAATGACCAATTACAAAAATTGGGTCGGTTTTTATTTCTGTTTTCTTTATTTTTCTATGATATAAAATTCTCTCTATAACCCTCATTGGAGCAGTAATTGTAGCTAGACCAATCGCATACCAGAATCTCAAATAATATTTGGGGTGAATCCTGAATTTATTTTCCCATAGCAATCGAAAAATATTTGTAAAAGACATTCCAGCCAAAGGCTCTTCTTTGCAAATCAACCAAGTTTTTTTGTGTGCCATAAAATCACTCTCGTCCTCTAGATCCTCAAAGAAAAGCACTTGGTTATAAAATTAATTCTAAAACGAAAAAGAAAAGAAACATTTTACTGTTTTACCCCAGCTTAACTCATATTTAAGGTGCTGCTTTTTTCTTAAAAAAATGAGCTGAAAATTTATCTTTTTTTGGTTGAAGCAATAATGTAAATTATTCCTGCAATTACAACTATTAATCCAGGAAGACCTATACCAATAATGCCTAATATTATCAATATGATTCCTAACAGAAAATCTGACAATTTAGAAGAGGGTAAAGCAATGGCAAGTATTCCTAGGACTATGGTTATAATTGCAATTATGAAATCATGAGTAATGATTCTTAATAAAAATCCTTTTGCAATAAGGTCAAGTTCAAGAGTCCCCATATTAAAGCGGAGTAAAATATGTAAAATTAAAAACACTCCTCCTAAAATATATAAAACCCCTCCGATAATTGAAAGAGCTTTTCCCCATTTTTCTAATTTACTTTTTCGAGCCATATTTTTTTAAACAGTAAAGCAGTATTTTAGTTTTTCCACAGATTTAGCATGTAAGATGAAGTAAAGCAACGATATGCTGTTTTTGTTTAATTGCAGAATTTATTTTGGATATTATTTTTGGTGTTGTCTCTTCTATAATTTTAACTTTAGAATTTTCTAAAATTCTTCTTGTCTCTGATGGAATAGGTAAAACGCCAAATTGCCCTTTTCCAATAAAGAATATTTCAGGTTTATATGATAATAGAAATTCAGCTTCTTTTTCACCAAAGCAAGTGTGACCTTTTACTTTGTAGGATAATTCTTTTTTTCTTTTTTGAATAATAAACTCTTCATTCTCTGAAATAATATAAATATCGTTAGAATACTTTTTACCATCAATAACTATTTGACCAAAAGAAGTTTTCTCAATTTTCAACGAATCACCTCAATTTATTTTGTTTCTTGCTTATTATTCCAGTAATTTTTAAATATTAATTGTTTTTCGTTAAATTATGGGTAGTATTCGAGAAAACTTTATGATTCTCGCTATTGTTTCTCTAACTTCTTTTACTATTTCATTCGGTGGCTCATCATTAAATCTTGCTATTCCTATAATGCAAATTGATCTTCAAGCAGATTCTTCCACTATGAGTTGGTTTGTTACAATCTATATTTTAGCAACAGCTATGTTTCAAATACCTTTTGCTAAACTTTCTGACATTTTCGATAGAAAAATAATTTATTTGTTAGGACTATTCATTTTTTCCATTTCCTGTATTATGGTAGTATTAACAAAAAATATCTCATTATTACTTATACTTCGTTTTCTCCAAGGTTTTGGTGGAGCTCTAATTTTTGCTACTGGGACTGCAATTTTAGCTAATACCTTTTCACCAGAAATTAAAGGGAAGGTTTTTGGGATTAATATTTCTTCAGTTTATTTTGGATTGACAACAGGACCTGTGATAGGTGGACTGATTGTTAGTTTTTTTTCTTGGAAAGGTATATTTGTAGTAACTGCTTCTTTAGGTGCTCTTTCATTAATTCTTCTTTTGATAAAAGTAGATATCAGACAAGAGAGAATTTCAAATGAAAAATTTGACTACTTAGGAGCATTGTTTTATACTCTTACACTTTTCACTCTCCTATATGGCTTTAGAATATTACCTAATAATGTAGGATATATTCTCATAGGAGGTTCAGTTCTTTTTAGTATATTTTTTATTTTCTGGGAAACACGAGTTACCAGCCCTCTAATTCAACTATCTATATTTAAAAATAACAGATTTTTTACATTTGCTAATCTTACATCAATAACCTATTATACTTCAGTAACAGCTATAGCCTTTTTAATAAATTTATTTTTACAAAATGTAAAAAATTTTAGCCCTCAGTTTGTAGGCTTTATTTTACTCACACGCCCTTTATCACAAGCTCTTGTTTCTCCCTTTGGTGGGCTACTCTCAGATAAGATTGAGCATAGAATATTAACAACTATAGGAACTATTTTAGGAGCTATAGGTCTATTCATTTTCATATTTCTTAATGCTAATACTCCTCTATATCTAATTCTCTTAAGTTTGGTAATAGGAGGTGTTGGTTTCGGTCTGTTTTCTTCTCCAAATACAAATTCAATTATGAGCGGCGTAGAAAGAAAATATTATAACACTGCCTCTGCTTTAATCGGAACTATGAGAACGATAGGACAAACGATGTCTATGGGAATAGTTACAATCACTTTTTCAGTTCTAATTGGAAAAGAGCAAGTTGGTTCAAACATCTACAATGAGAAACTTATTTACAGTATTAATACCTTATTTACTATATTTCTCGGAATATGTTTAGTTTCCTCAATATTCTCTTATCTAAGAGGAAAACAACTTACAAAAACCGGAATAGAATAAATTTTAAGAAATAATTAAATATAATTAGTTTTTTCTATGTTCAGAATGAGTGTTAGAAACTATTTAACTAATGTAAAAGAGAGTTATAATAGAGCAAAAGAAGGAGAAGGATTTTCCTTTCTTTTTACAGTTGTGATTGGTTTAGGCTTTTTTACAACCGCAATTACATGGGCAATGTATAATGTTTACATTCCTACTTATTTGGACGAGTACTTATTTTTGAATTGGGGAGAGCTGCCTTTTGCAAGCACAATTATTGGTTTCATCATGGTACTTGACAATATCGTTGCTGTGATAATGCAACCTTGGATAGGTCATATTAGTGATCGAATATGGAAAAGATACTCTCCAAATAAATGGGGAAGAAGAATGCCTTTTATTGTAATTGGAATACCCTTAGGTGCTATATTTTTTACAATGTTAGGGTTGTTTGGTACTGATAACTTTACAGGTAGTCCCATGACAGGTTTCATTCTTTTACTGTTAACCATTGGAGGATTCAATATTTCGATGGCTTTGTATCGTTCTCCTGTTGTAGCATTAATGCCCGATTTAGTACCAAAAGAGTATCGTAGCAGAGGAAACGGTTTGATCAACTTAATGGGCGGAGTAGGAGCCCTAATGGCTTTGTTTATTCTACCAATTGTATATCGAAAAAATCCTTTACTAGCTTACCTTATTGTAAGCTTAGTGATGATTTTCTGCTTGGTTATCTTATACTTTACAATAAAAGAACCTGAAGTACTTAAAGACAAAGAAGAAAAAGAAAAAGTGAAAATTATTGAGACTGTAAAAGAATTCTTTGCTCAAGAAGATAAAAGCATGATTTTTATCTTGTTTGCTATTTTCGCTTGGTTCTTGGGTTATAATGTCATAGAAACGTTTTTCTCGTTATACGGTGTTAACATCCTCCAAATAGAAAAAGAAGATGCAAGCACTATTTTAGGGGTACTAGCTTTAATGTTTATTCTCTCCTCTGTACCTGCTGGTTTTGTAGCCAAGAAGATTGGTAGAAAAAGAACGATCTTAGTTGGACTCGGGATAATTCTAGTTGCTCTAGTAATTGCTGCAATCTTTTCGGTAGTAACTATTCCAAGCTTACAAACTCGAACAACATTTTTAGGAATGGATGTTCCCTATACTGCTTTCATTATACTAGGTTGCTTCTTCTTTAGTGGAATTGGTTGGGCCTTTGTTAACATTAATAGTATAGTAATTGTCTGGACTTTAGCTGGAAAAGAGCGTGTAGGTGCTGGAACAGGAGTATATTATTTCTTCTCTGCTTCAGCAGCTATAATTGGACCCGTTTTAGTAGGTGGAATATTTGATTTAATCAAATATATATTCGGTCTTCCAGCGGGATTACAATACAAGACTTTATTCTTCTTCTCTGCTTTCTTCTATTTAGTAGCGATGGTCCTTACTCTCTTTGTTAAAACTACTGGAGTAGAAGGAGAAAAAGAAGAAGAGTAAAATCACTTTTTTTTTCTTATTCTTCATTAGTAGAAGGTAAAAAAACCATTCCTTCTTTTCTTTTTGCGTCAACTCTTACAATTAAGGGTACATCTGTTTGTACATGAACAACATAATCCCCTTCTTCAATAATTTTTTGACTTTTTAACCATTCCCAGTTTATAACATGTTTCTCTGAATTGTGTTTTATGTATAGATAACCTAAATTTCCAGCAACAATAGAAGAGAAAAAGTGACTTCCTTGGCTAAAATCCACACTGAAATCTGATGTTGAAGCTTCAATAATAGCTATAGCACCGTTAATATTTGTCCATTTTACAGGAATACCTAAAAATCTATCAGCGGTTCCCCATCTACCAAAGCCAATTAGGATATAAGGTGCGTTTTTCTCTCGTAGAATAGCGTTTAATTCATCTATTTCTTGAACAATTTCAAGTGTTTTTGTCTTATCAAAAGTCTCTGGCCTAACATAAATAATGTCATTAATATCTTTTCTAATTAAGTTACCACTTACCGTGTTTGAAAAAAGAATAATTTTGTCTTTCTGAATCATAGAATAATCTTCAAATTCTAATTCTTCTTGCAACAAAAATGGTCTGATTTGTAGCATATAGAATTGATCTTTTTCTTCCTTACCAGACTTGAAATTGCCTGCAAATTCTATTTCAATAGGCGAACCCATCGCTTTTTCTCCTATTTCCATCATTGTACTAATTATTTTTGCAAGAGGAAAGGTTTCTAATTTTAGTTGTTGGTTAAAAGTTATAACTGGAGAACCTTTTTGGTAATATCCTGTCTTCAATGCTTCAGAATTAAAGTCATATGTATCGGCTATTTTTGTCAAAGATCCGTCTTTTATTGCATGAATTAAGTTATACTTCTTCACATAAGGGTCAGTCGTCTCAATGTCGAATTCGTCTTTTTCCATATCTATAGCATAAAAAGTATTTTGGCTTTGTTCAAGAAGTTCTTTAATGTCTGCATAGTAATTAACCTTTGGGTATTTTGGGCTAAATCGAATTGATTGTCCTCCTTCTACAACATATCTTCCTAGACCTAAAGCCACACTGGCTATCCTATCTTCAGATTTCATATAGTGACCTATTGGATAGAAATTGAAGGAAGAAGCTGTTCCGCTAAAATTAGGATAGTATCTCCCATCATATCGTTTTCCTACAACTTCTTGTATAACTACAGCCATTTTAGATTGTTCTACAGTCATGTCAATTAATTCTGCGTATGTTCGTGCGAGTTTCAAAAAGGGGGAGGCATAGACTAATTTTATTGCCGTACATAATTGATTTAGACGTTTTTTAATATCTGAACTATTATTGGGCAACATATAAGTCTCAAAAATTCCTGCAAATGGTTGATAGGCAGAATCTTCTAATAAACTTGAAGAACGAATGGCTAAAGGTTTTTTCAAATCTTTAAGCAAAAACTGCAAGTCTTCACGTAAACTAGATGATAATTTAGCTTTAACGAACTTTTCTTTTATTTGTTTGTCTGTTATATCTGGTTTGTGAGCAAACTCATACAAATTGTTTTCAGCCATAAATTTATCAAATTCATCAGTTCCTATTACAATAGTTTTTGGTATTGTGATTGTAACGTTAGGAAATAGATCTTGAAGCTTGAATGAATGGATTAAGAACATTATAAAAGCTACTCCTCTCCCCTTTCCTCCTAATGAACCTGGACGAAGTCTTAAAAAAAGTATCTCTGGATGGTAGCTGTCTTTATTAAAATCATTTACTATCCCTTTGGTTTTCTCTACCACTATTCTTCTAAAATTCTTCAGTAAAAATTCTCTTAATTCTTCGTCTGTGAACTCTGAAACTTTTCTGGGCTTAAGTGCTTCTGCTACATCGAACTCTCCTCTAGCATTTAACCATCCAGAAAAATGGTCATTTTTTCCATGATATTTTAACGATTCATATGGAATTACCTTTAATTGTTCATAGAATTCAATTATATCTTTTGCTCTTCCCAGTTCTTTTCCTTTTTCATCTCGAAAAATAAATTCACCAAAACCAACGCATTCTAACAACCATTTATTAAGAGCACTTAAGACCTCGTGACTTCCTTTGTATATGAAGAAACAAGCTAGTTCATCTGCAAGTTTTTTATATTCCTTCTTTGAGGATTGCAAAATTACAGGAAGATTTTTTGTTTCTTTTTTTATTTGTTTTATAAAATCAATTCCTGCATTTTTGTCTAATACTCCATTTCTCGGGAATTCAACATCAGTAATTACTCCTAAAACATTGCTCTTATACTTAGAAAAATACTCCATCGCTTCTTCGTAAGTTTCAGCAAGTAATATTTTTGGCCTTATCCTCATCTTAAGTAGATCTAAATAATCGTTTGAACCTTCAAGTATTAATTGATGTGTCTGCTTCATTATGGCCCCATAAAGCTCTGGAAGAAGGAGTGAATAATGACGAATAGAATCCTCTACAAAAATGAAAACTCTAACATTTGCTATTTTAATATCATTATCAATATTTAATTTATCTTCCAAATGTTTAACAATTGCTACAAATAGTTTTGAATCACCATTCCAAACAAAAATACGATCAACATTTTTTCTTTTAGATTTTTCAGGTAAATATTTAATTTCTACAACACTATTTAAAAGTAGAACTACAGGAATGTTTTTGATTTTCTTTACTTTTTCACCAAAAGTAAAAGGATTAATATCTCCAACCCGACTCATAGTTATTACTAAATCAAAATCTTCTTTTTTTATTAGCTCTAAAGCCTCAGAAGCTAATGAAACGCGGGTTATTCTTGGAAGAGTTCTCAAGTTAAGGTTCCGAAACTCTTCATAAACTTGGTCGGATAACCTCCCATCCTCTTCTAAGAGAAAACTATCGTAGATTGAACTTACAATTAATATATTTTTCATCCTAATTTTCATTAATTCGTGAAATACTTTGTATCTAGGTTTGTATTCTGAGAATAACTGATTTGAACCTCTTATAAAATCCAATTTTTTCTCTCCTTTTGTTACTATTACACTATTTTGTTTTCTTCCTATTATTATTTTCCTTAGATTTTTAAAAAAAATTGTTTAACGCTGTATGACTGATGTTTTTTGTTTAGACTCTATTAGTTTTTACTTTTTTTGCTTTTTTAATGATTTTAACTTAAATTATCTCCAAATTTTTAGAGAAAATATATAGTTTCAAAGGAAAAAGTATTTAAATAAAGTATTAGACGAACTCTTACGTAACTAAGTTACTTATTTACAAGGTGAAAAAAATGTCTGAAGGAGAAAATCAAGAAAGCGTAATTTTTATTGGCCGAAAATCGACTATTTCTTATGTGTTGGTAGCTGTTACCATACTAAATAAGAATGATACTTGCAATATTCAAGCTCGTGGAAGACAAATTTCCAAAGCTGTTGATGTTGCAGAAATTACTCGACGCAAATTCCTTGCTGATCAAGTCGTTGTTGACAATGTCACAATCTCATCAGAAGAATTGCCTTCTGATAATGGAGAAGGAACAAAAACCGTAAGTACAATTGAAATTACTCTCAAAAAGAAATAATCTATGAGAGTAATCTAACTCAGAGATTTTTCCAATAATTTTTCTTTTTGTTTTATTTTGAAACTATTTTTTTGCTCACATAATTCTAAAGTATCGTATTGTAGAGTATAATATAGTTTCGTGTAAAAAATGTGCGCTATTTCAAAATATTATTATATCCAAACTTTAAACATTTATAAACAATGAATATCCGAACTAAAAGTGATTTTATTATAGTAGCAATTAGCGTGCTTGTGTTCTCTACAACAAGAGTTATCTATAGCCTTTTAATAATAAATTGGAATAATTATGAAAAAGGGAATGTTACACCTTCATTTTTATTTTGGATAGATTTTATATCCTATTTTGTGGTTTTTTTCTTGTATTTGCTCTATGGGTGGTATATTCGAAGGAAACTTGTTAAAAAAAATCAAGATAAAGGAGATTATTCCTTACATTATATTATTAGAATATTTATTACTATTTATGCCCCCATTTTCCTCATATCTTTTGTTATTTCTTTTATAAAACAAATTGATTTACGGATATACTATACTGCATCGATATTTAATGAAACAGTTCAAATGATGTTTTTTAGTACACTAGTGGGTATTCTTCTATATAATCAAATTGAGCAATTTTTCTCTAAAGTTTTTAAATCTTCTAATTATCAAAAATATTCTTCTGAAGAGTTGACTTTTCTTGAGCAATCAATAGTCAAAACAATTAACCGTTTTTGGAGTTATGCGCTTTACACAGTTCTATTTTTTGTTTTTTTAGCAAATTTTTTGGTTTTAGTAATCTATCCAAGTATCCCTACAGAATACGATTCTAGTATCAAATTAATTATAGCCTATCCAAATTTCTCTTTTACCTTTAATAAAGAAACAGGTTTTCATCAAGAATTTTTTACTTATCTTGCACTAGATTATACAAAGTTTCTTAACTGGAAATTAATTCAGTCTTTACTCTGTATTCTTTTTATTTTAGCAATAGCACTACTTTATTATCTTCCTTTGCATAAAAAAGAAAACGAACCTTTAAACAATGTAGAAAAACAAGAGATTGCAGAAATAAAATCTAAAACAGAAGAAGTTCAAAGCACAGAAAAAGGAATACTCAAGCAAAAAGATACAACAAAGTTAAACAACACAGGTCTACAACAAGAGATTGATTCCATCGTTTTCCTAAACACTGAAAATGATTATTATACTCCAATAGGTTTTATTAAGAAAAGAAACAGAAAACTTGAAAAATTGTTGTCTCAAATGAAAAAAAGTGATATTATCCCTGTGATGAATCTTGCTGCTTTGAATCTGGGTTTAGCTATGGTTTTTGTTTATTTTGTTCACTTATTTGTTCCATTAGCATATTCAAGTTACACATTATCAGATATTCTTTATATCCAACTTTCATCGTTGTATTGGGCTGGATTATTTGAAGAAATTTCTTTCAGATTCTTGATCATGGGTGTTCCCTTATTTATTATTCATGGTTTTCGTTACTTAATAGCAAAGATTTTACAATATTATAAATCAAAAAATGAGGTTCCAGTGAAAGAAAAAGAAGAAAACAAAAAAATAGAGAATCCTTTTCTCTATTTAACTGGTCGTTGGAAAAAGTTAAGGATTATTGATTTTGTTTTCTTGATAGCTTCTTCTTTCTTTTTTGGTTATGTTCATTATCAATTTGGAAGTTGGGCTATATGGAAAATCTTTCAGGCTGGAATTGCTGGACTTATTTTTGGATATGCTTTCTATAAATTTGGTTTGCACGCAGCTATCTTCCTTCATACAGTCAATGATTTTGCAATAGGTATAATGCTTGTTCCAAATTTAGGGTTAATGGTTCAAGGAGGATTTGTAGTTATTGTACTTGTTTTAATGGGAATAATGTACTCATTCTATATTTTTTCATTATTTCTTAAAAAAACAAGCAATCTAAGCTTTAGAAAATTGAATAAACAAAAAGAGGTAAACTAATGACACTTGATAGCAGATTATACTTTAAAGTTGTTTTAGCTGGAGAAGCAGGGGTAGGAAAAACAAGTCTTCGAAGAAGTTATTTGGGAGTAGGATTCCAGACACAGCATTTAAGTACTATAGGTGCAGACTTTGCAAGTTATTCTACAAAAATAAATGAACAAAGAGTGAATTTTCAGATTTGGGATTTAGCTGGTCAAGATATCTTCGAAAGCATGCGAAATTTGTATTATAAAGGAAGTTTGGGTGCATTGATGGTTTTTGATGTAACCGATGTATCTAGTCTAGAAGCCTTAAACAATTGGATAATTGAATTAGATAAAAATTCAGGTAGAGGAATTGTACCTTTTTCCATATTAGGAAATAAAATAGATCTATTAGATGAGGAAGAACTCAATAAAATAAGAAAAACTGTAGACTTAGTCATAAAAAAATACAATAAAAAATTTGCAAGTAAGGGTTTTTCGATTAATTATTTTGAAACTTCAGCGAAAACTGGCCATAATGTCAAAATCGCTTTTAATAATCTTGGAGAATCAATTTTTAATTATCTTGAATTCAGAAGAAAGAAGAGGGAAGAAAGTTGAAAAATATTGATGTTGAACTAAGAGATTTATTGAGAACTGGAAAAAAAGAATCTATTGATATAAATAACCTAAAAAAACTAAAAAGTATAATTCTCTTCCTAAATGACGAGGATCGTGAAATAAGACGTACTACACAAGAGATTCTCTTATCTGCTCCTATAATCCCAGTTAGCGAAATTGTTGATCTTTATCTCTCTACTGAGAGTGAATATGTTGCTGATTTTATAGTTGAAAATTTAAATATTTTCTTAATTGATTTGGTAGACAGATTTAGTAACAAGATAGATAGTATTATTGTTTCTGAATTAATTAAAAAAATCCCTGTAAAAGATTTATTTGCTACTTTAGTCGAAATCGCTGAAATTACTCCTATTTCAGCTAAAAAAGCTGAACTCATAATCCGAACATGTTATCCTTCTTTTTCAGAAAGCATGAATTCATTAATATCCTATGATTTTATTGAAAATTTCAAAAAAGAGATAAAAAAACTTCTTTCTATAAGACTAAAAGAGAATGATAAAAATATTACAACTCTTGTTCTAAAGACTGCGTGTTTCTTTCCTGAACTTCCCCCTCTGATAGAAAAAGAACTAATTAATATCATTAATCATTCAGATATAGAGGAACACATAATTTATGCAACTACTGCTTTAATAAATGTAGAAAACAAAAAGAATGCGCAGATTCTAGCTAATAGACTTAAAAATGGAAAAGATTCAGAAAAAGTAAAATTAGCTATTATTGAATCCCTTGGTAATATAGGAAATCCAAAGATTGCGCCAATAATGATCGAATTATTCGATGAAGGAGGACAGATAGCTTACTCTACATCTAAAAGTCTGGGGTCAATGGGTGTTGAAGTCTTACCTTATTTAGTTCAAGCATTAAAAGAAGATCGTTATATACCAAATATTGTAGAGTCTATGAAACGTATTGGTAGTGCAAGCTTCGAATATCTGATGACTAGCTTGGAAAAGGAAAGAAATATACAAATTAGAAAAAACATTGCTCATTGTTTAACACTGGTGATGCATGAACAATATGGTTATGAGGGAACAATTAAACTACTAACAAACGAATTAGCAGGAAAAAATCGAGAGCTAGTAGAAGCAGTAACTCAAGCGCTAATAAATTTAGGTACTCCTTCAATTGAGTATCTCATTGATGAATTAAATGATAAAGATCGCGAATTAAGAAAAAATGCAGTAAAAATTCTTGAACATTTTGGAGAAGGAAATATTGAAATTGCTCTTGATGGGTTACTTGAAACAGATGAAGATAGAGTAGGTACATTGAGTATTATATTATATGTTTACCATCCTGATGAAAGATTAAGAAAATTAGGATATTCTTTTGCTGTTCATAAAGGAAATCTAAGAGCTAAAAAAACAGACAAATTACTTGAAATATTGACTGATGCCCTTAATGAAATTGACCCCTATATTCGAATTCGTTCTTGTGATATACTTGTATTTTTCAAAAGTAAGGCCATTCCTCATTTAACCAAACTTCTCTCTGACCCAAACATTCTAGTTAAAAGAAAAGCAGCAGAGGCACTACGTACAATAAAAAGCAAAAGAGCATTAATAGCATTGATGAATGCTGCTACTGATAAAGACCCAATAGTTTCTGAAATTTCTACAAGAGCTTTGGGAGAATTAGGAGATCCAGGTGTTGTAGATATCATTCTTGGGAATTTAAAGAGAAATAGTCAAGCAATATATGAAGCTTCAGTTTATGCTCTTTCTCAACTAGGAACACCTATATTACACAAGATAACAAAAGAATTAAGCAGTTCAAATAAAAAAGTTGTAGATGGTATAGTCGATGCAATATCGAAAATAGGGACAGTTGGACTAGAAATTCTGATAAAAAAATATTTAGAAGAGAACGGAAGAAGAGTTGCACAAATTGAACGAATAATTGGAAAAATGGGCGAAACAGCAATACCTGCAATATTAGAAATATATGAAAAGACTAGTGATTCTCAAAATAAAGAAAAGTTATTGAGACTAAGGGCAAAGATTAAAGATACTTCTGTAACTAAAGAAATAGTTGAAAAGCTACAAAAACCAGCTAGTAAAAAAACAGCAATTGAACTTATAAATTTGATTGGAATTGAATGTGTGAATAAAATAGTTGATGAATTACTCAAATTAGAACAAAACAAAGTAAAAAGGATTTTCACAAAGAATATTAAAATTGAACCTAAAATATTGGTTTCGATTATTAAGGAGTTGAAATTAAGAGAACAACAGCAACTTGCACTACATCTTATTAATCAAAACCAAAGAACGTTAAAGAAATTTGTAAGCGAGAATCCAGAATTTGAAAGTTTGTTTGAAGAATAAGCTAAAAATCTTTTTTCTCAATTTCTCCTTTTTGCATTTGTGGTATTAACTCTTTTATCAGTAAAGGAAGCAAGTTAAGTTCCATGTGAAAAGGAGAAAAAATTTCGATATTTTTCTCATCAAAATTGAAATATGGTTTTTCTACAGTTTCCACAAGATAATAGTCTAATATTTTAAAATCTTGAATAGTTGAAAAGAGTATAGTAAAATTTTCAGTTAATTGTTGCAATATTTTCTCTTTTTCTGATTTTGAAGTAAGCTGGAAAAGGTTTAGATAGCCTTCTGTTTCCATATGAATGTATAATTTAGTGGTGTTATCAATTAAATTTATTCTAGGAAATTTCTCTACTAATGGCGTCTTTGCTGCTAGAACATTAGTTAGTTTATTTCTCTCAGGAATAATAGTATGATCTGTTAGTATCAAAAACTTGTTAACGCGTATCCTTTTACTTTTAAAAAGAAATTCTTTATTATCCGGATTGTAACTGATTTCTTGTTTCCTATATTCTATTAGTTCTACTTTTAATTTTTTTAGTTCATTTAAAATATAAGCTGCTAAACCCCCTAAATTATTTATAACAAGTGAGGAATCAGAAATTAAGCCCTTGTTATATCTCTCTGAATTTAATAAAGGGAGAGTTTGTTTAATCTCTTTTTGTCTTAAAATACTGCAGTTCATATTAGAATTTTGTAGTTTATTATACATCTCTTCAGTTTCACGTAGAGAACTGTTTAGAATTAATAGTGAAGCTTTTGAAATATCAAAGGATTTTGTAGTGTAAAATAAATCATTATAAAATTCTAAAGAGGTAGTCAATATTTGTTCAATCTTTTCTAGTGGGTATGAAAATAATGGATAGACAAAACTAGGGAGAAAAAGACTGTTGCGAATAAGTTCTTCGTTGTAAAAATAAGTTATCTTTAAATCTGAATTTTCTTTCATTATTTGATAGACTAAAATTAAGCTGGTGAGATTATTTCCAATGACAACTATATCTCTTTCCATTATTCAAATAATAACAAATGGATTTATAAATTCGATTGTGTAGAGAAACATATGTCATATGTGATAAAATTAAAAGTAATTAAACAAGAAGGACATTGTGCTTCAGGGCACAAAGTTGGGGATGAAATTGAGATTAATTACAATGACAATTCAATAAAAGGAAAAATTTGTCTTCATGCTCTCTATTCAATTCTTCCCAAAGTTTTTGCTATGGCGTATGGATCTGAGTTTCCATGGTTAGAAAATGCTGATGTTTCCACACATGCATGTCCAGATTACAAGAATCCAGTGGTTTTTGAGGTTAGAAGAGAAAAAATAAAAGAAAATTAAACTTTAGATATTTCAAAAATAAAAAAAGATAAGCTATCCTTTGACCAATTTTATTATTGCATCTATTATAAAATCTAATAGAAATACAAGGAATACGATTAATAAGATTTCTTTTGTAGTATATGCCCATTTAGGATTTTGAGTAATGATTATTGCTATAGCTAAACCTAATACTAGTAGAGCCAAGATAATAGCAATAATAAGTGAGGGTAAGTATAAGTCAGCAATAATCATCGCACCAATAGCTCCCCCTGCTAGACCTAGAAGGAAAAAAGCACCTACGATGCCAGCTACTCTTGGACCAAAAACAACAGCTATAGTTTTGTTTCCTGCTTTTTTATCTCCTTCGATGTCTGGTAAACCTTTTATTACTTCTCTACCTACATTTCCAGAAGCTGCCGCAAGACCTACAATAGTTGGAACCCAAGTAAAACCTTGTTGATAAACAAAATAACTGAATAGAGATCCATAGACAAAGAGAGCTACAACATTCAATCCAATAAGCACATTACCAAAAAATCCCATCTGTTTTACTTTGAAATTGTATAAGTTTAATGAACTTCCAAATATTAAAGCTGTAATAACACTTATTCCTGGTAAACCTTCTCTAATATCAATTAACAAAGCTAAAATTAGAGCGATCAAAGCAACAATTACCCCGTAAATAACTGCTGTTCTTACTGATATTTTCTTTGATGGTATAGGTCTATGTGGAGCATTTACTAGATCTTCTTCTCTGTCTGCAATATCATTAAAAATCATAGCTTGAGATGAAACGAGCGTACCAGATAATAGAACAAGTAGAAGGGTTATGTAATCAATTTTTGCTCCTACAGGAGTTGATAGAATGATAGCAAAAATTGCAGCTGTTCCTGCTACTATACCATTTACTAACCTAAGAATTGTTATATAAGAAAGAAAAATATCTTTTTTCGAGTGTTTTGTTAAAGACATAAGGTCTAATCATTAGCAGATGAATTTAAATCTTACCTCTTTTTTTGAGTATAAATTACTCGCTTTTTTTTCCTGTTATCTCAAATGTTTTGATTTCACTATCATTTTCAGGAAGTTTAAGCAGTTCTAAAAGTGATAAGATCATCTTGCCAAATAATTTTTCCATAAATTCATTTAAAGGAATCTCTTTTCCATTAATCTTTACTTCTATTTCATCTAACATGAAAAAAAAAACACTGTTGAGTTTATTAATTTTATCTTAATCTCAAATGAATAATTATAACTTTTTTAGTTAAAGAATTCACTTAACCAAGAGTTCACTATACTTTTTTGCTAAATTAAATGAAAAAAATTTAAAGAAAAGAAGCAATAAAATTATATTTAAATATTATGAGCGTAGGTAAGAATATAGGTGTAAATTTTCATGGAAGTAGGTGCGTTAATTTTTATGCTACTAATTGCACTGGCAGTGTACATAACCATAAGGGTTTCCTCAGCGAATAAGAAGAAGAGAAAACAAATTTATCGTAAACGATATCAACCTTATCAACCTTACAGACCTTATCAGCCATCACACCTAGATTCTTCTCAAAGAACAAGTTATCAGAGTGAAGAAACCACCCCAACAACAAGAACTTCTTCTATTTATCAACCTCAAACTCAACCCTCTTATACTCCACAAAGAACTCCAATAGCAACAAATAATGCCGATGATTATTATCGTGCAGGAATGTACGATAGAGCAAAAGAAGAATATCTTAAAACAGGGAGGATATTTGGTGCAGCTAAATCTGTAGCTTCTAAAGGAAAAGAATATGTAAAAGAAGCTTTGGAAATAATTAGACAATATGCTCCAGAAAGAGAAGAAGAAATGGTAAGAAATCTTTCAAGATACTTTTTTGATAGTGGAGATGTAGAATTATCAGCTCAAGTATTATATGATTATAATCTTATTGAAGAAGCTAAAGCAGTATTAGCTACCATAGGAAAGAGTATAGAAGATATAGTTGAACCTAAATCTGTTGAGATTAGCACATTCAGTAGCACTGAACCCTTTCTATCTAGTACTGAAAGTGAAACAGAACCTATCATTTCCAGTTTTGCTAGCGATACTGAACCAATAAATGATGCAAGAGAAGAGCTGAAAGTATTGGCAAGTGAAGAAGAAGCAGAACCCATTGAGCCTTTTACAAGTCAAGTTGAAAAACAGAAAAAAATAGAACCACAACAACTAAAGATAGCTACAGTAGATTTAGATGAAAGATGTACAGTTTGTTTAGGAGAAGTAAAAGCAGGAGAAAGTTTTGTTAGATGTCCCCATTGTGGAAAACCTTCTCATTATTCTCATTTAGTAGAATGGCTAAAAGTAAAAACCCAATGTCCTAACTGTAGAAACAAATTATCATTAAATATGTTTAAAACACGCACCAATAGCTCCCCCTGCTAGACCTAGAAGGAAAAAAGCACCTACGATGCCAGCTACTCTTGGACCAAAAACAACAGCTATAGTTTTGTTTCCTGCTTTTTTATCTCCTTCGATGTCTGGTAAACCTTTTATTACTTCTCTACCTACATTTCCAGAAGCTGCCGCAAGACCTACAATAGTTGGAACCCAAGTAAAACCTTGTTGATAAACAAAATAACTGAATAGAGATCCATAGACAAAGAGAGCTACAACATTCAATCCAATAAGCACATTACCAAAAAATCCCATCTGTTTTACTTTGAAATTGTATAAGTTTAATGAACTTCCAAATATTAAAGCTGTAATAACACTTATTCCTGGTAAACCTTCTCTAATATCAATTAACAAAGCTAAAATTAGAGCGATCAAAGCAACAATTACCCCGTAAATAACTGCTGTTCTTACTGATATTTTCTTTGATGGTATAGGTCTATGTGGAGCATTTACTAGATCTTCTTCTCTGTCTGCAATATCATTAAAAATCATAGCTTGAGATGAAACGAGCGTACCAGATAATAGAACAAGTAGAAGGGTTATGTATCAATTTTTGCTCCTACAGGAGTTGATAGAATGATAGCAAAAATTGCAGCTGTTCCTGCTACTATACCATTTACTAACCTAAGAATTGTTATATAAGAAAGAAAAATATCTTTTTTCGAGTGTTTTGTTAAAGACATAAGGTCTAATCATTAGCAGATGAATTTAAATCTTACCTCTTTTTTTGAGTATAAATTACTCGCTTTTTTTTCCTGTTATCTCAAATGTTTTGATTTCACTATCATTTTCAGGAAGTTTAAGCAGTTCTAAAAGTGATAAGATCATCTTGCCAAATAATTTTTCCATAAATTCATTTAAAGGAATCTCTTTTCCATTAATCTTTACTTCTATTTCATCTAACATGAAAAAAAAAACACTGTTGAGTTTATTAATTTTATCTTAATCTCAAATGAATAATTATAACTTTTTTAGTTAAAGAATTCACTTAACCAAGAGTTCACTATACTTTTTTGCTAAATTAAATGAAAAAAATTTAAAGAAAAGAAGCAATAAAATTATATTTAAATATTATGAGCGTAGGTAAGAATATAGGTGTAAATTTTCATGGAAGTAGGTGCGTTAATTTTTATGCTACTAATTGCACTGGCAGTGTACATAACCATAAGGGTTTCCTCAGCGAATAAGAAGAAGAGAAAACAAATTTATCGTAAACGATATCAACCTTATCAACCTTACAGACCTTATCAGCCATCACACCTAGATTCTTCTCAAAGAACAAGTTATCAGAGTGAAGAAACCACCCCAACAACAAGAACTTCTTCTATTTATCAACCTCAAACTCAACCCTCTTATACTCCACAAAGAACTCCAATAGCAACAAATAATGCCGATGATTATTATCGTGCAGGAATGTACGATAGAGCAAAAGAAGAATATCTTAAAACAGGGAGGATATTTGGTGCAGCTAAATCTGTAGCTTCTAAAGGAAAAGAATATGTAAAAGAAGCTTTGGAAATAATTAGACAATATGCTCCAGAAAGGAAGAAGAAATGGTAAGAAATCTTTCAAGATACTTTTTTGATAGTGGAGATGTAGAATTATCAGCTCAAGTATTATATGATTATAATCTTATTGAAGAAGCTAAAGCAGTATTAGCTACCATAGGAAAGAGTATAGAAGATATAGTTGAACCTAAATCTGTTGAGATTAGCACATTCAGTAGCACTGAACCCTTTCTATCTAGTACTGAAAGTGAAACAGAACCTATCATTTCCAGTTTTGCTAGCGATACTGAACCAATAAATGATGCAAGAGAAGAGCTGAAAGTATTGGCAAGTGAAGAAGAAGCAGAACCCATTGAGCCTTTTACAAGTCAAGTTGAAAAACAGAAAAAAATAGAACCACAACAACTAAAGATAGCTACAGTAGATTTAGATGAAAGATGTACAGTTTGTTTAGGAGAAGTAAAAGCAGGAGAAAGTTTTGTTAGATGTCCCCATTGTGGAAAACCTTCTCATTATTCTCATTTAGTAGAATGGCTAAAAGTAAAAACCCAATGTCCTAACTGTAGAAACAAATTATCATTAAATATGTTTAAAACATAATAAAATTCTATTTTTTTTCCACACCCTCATTTTGATATATACCACTATATCCTTTTGCCACTTTATCTTTTATTTCGAAAAAGACTAGTTGAGCAATTCTCGCATTTTGATGGATGTTTATTGTTCTAGAAGTATAGAGAAGGCCTATTCCTCTTCCTTTGTATCCTGGATCCCATAAAGCAGAAAAAATAGTTGCTCCGATTCTCATCAATGAAGAACGAGGAAGAAGAATTGCCGCCATATCTAATGGCACACTGACTATTTCATTATATTGGACTACATATCCACCAGGTTGAAGAACCCAGCGGTTATTACTTTTTGGTAGTTCAACATAATCAGGAATAAATCTTTGTGAATTATCGAAGTCTAGTTCTCCACCATCATCAAGAATAAAGATGTTCCGTACAGTAAGATCGATGCCTGCACTTTGAACTTGCTTTTTTATATTCACTGCGGAACTAACATTGTTTATAATAGAAGAAGGAGGAATAATCATTTAATCTCACATTTTTCTTATAGTTGCTAAGCTTCAAATTAGTTAATTATTGATCTTTTTTCTAAAGCCTATATTAGTTGAAATAGGAACTGAGTTTCTCTTCTTTTTGGCAAACGTTGCAGTCTTCTTCTTGATAACTTAATATGTCTCTTGCAATTTTTGCGTTGTGTCTATCCTTCTGAATGCTATAGCAAAGTTTTGAAGGAGAACATGTTCCTTTTGTAAAGTAGGTCTTCTTATTTGCATTATAGAAAAGTTTTCCTCCTTTTAATGGACAGTTACAAACTTCGATATATACAGGAGAGTTATCATAATTAATGTTAGTTATCTTAGCAAGTGCTTTTTCTAACCTATTATCCAGATAATGATCTTGAACCTTTTGATAAGTCATTGTAATTAAATTACAATGTTAAGTATAAAGATGTGTAATACTTAAGAATTATAGTTAACTAAGTTAGGATATTTTCTCAATAACATGGTCTACTTTTTCCTAAATTCCGATTTAGATTAAAAATCGGAAGAAGTAGTAAGTTTAGTCGGTGGAAAAAAAGAAAGAGAAAGAACAGCGTAAAAGCTGGTCTAACTAACTTAACTTGCTAACTTATTTTCCAACGGACGGGGTGAACCACTGCAGCCCAGACTATCCCGTAGTTAGACATAACAGAGAATAACGTGGGGAATACTTTGCGACCGATATTACCTGCAGAGTTGATATCAGCATTAATTTTTAATCCTCTGGTACTGATGAACAGTCCACGGTGAGTTCTTTTGCCAGCATAATGGGGGTGAAAAGCTATCTCTTCATTATCTAAGAAACTGCAGACAGAGGTGTAGGACTCTTCGGTAGGAATAACTTTTATCCCTTTTTCTTCTGCTTTGTAAGTGATTTTGTCAATGAGGGATTTAAAGGGGATAAAAACAAAGGTTTGATTATTTTTCTTTCCCATATTCACTTTCTGTTTCCATCTGGGGTTGTAACCTATAACTATCGTATCAATGTTTTTTTCTAAACAGTAGTCTATTATCTTCCTACTTGCTTTATGGAAATAGTCAGCTATTTTACACATTCGTTCTAACTGGAGAGTAAGCATTTTTCTTCCCCAGGTGGTTAATCCTTGCTTGTCATAGATTGACTGTAATTTTGCCCTACGTTTATTAAACCACTGATTAACAGCTTTAATGGGTCTACCATTTATCAGAAAACCTTTTTCACCAGGAATAGTGGTTAACCCGCCTACAAGGTTATTCACTCCCAGATCAAGAGCTAGAACTCTTTCTGCATGTCGTTTTTTTCGTTCTTCTATCTCTTTCTCGTAAACTATCTCTAATTTAAATTTCGTTCCCATAGGTATAAGACGGGCAAACTTCACTTTCGTTGAAGGACACAGTCTTGTAACTATCTTTAGTCCTACACGTTTAGGGAAAGAGATAAAAAATTTTTCTTTTTCTTGCTCTTTTTCTTCTTTAATTTTCACTTGAGAGTTAGTAAAATAGATTATAGCAAGTCCATCTTTCTTCTTCTATTTTGGAGGACGGGGTTTACCATTAAACTTTTCTGGTTCTTTTTTGCATTCTTCTAAAGACCTAAAATACCCTTTCCACGCTAAACATAGAAACTTTATCGTCTGTTGTGCCGTATGACCAGGTAGTGCTGTGTAGGTCGGGTGATACCTTAAAATATTCATCAGTTCGAACTCTCTCGTGAAATATTTACTTTTTCTTAACTGATACTTAATAATGTAATTTGCTTGATTATACAAGTTTTTTACCTGGTGTGCCAACTGCTTTAGAGTGATCGATTCTTTCACCCATATTTCCTCAGTTCGGTACACCTTTTTCCTCATTTTTTCTTTCATTTATTTTTACTTTTTTCCCTATTTAAACTCCTCATCTTCCCTCCTCTCCTCTCTTCTCCTCTCCTTTATTCTTCTTTTTTCCCCCTCTTCTACAACTTCGTAATTTCGGAAAAAGTAAACCATCAGAACTTCTTTTACGCATTTTTTAGTAATTGTTGAACTTAAGAGTTTCAAGAACTTTTGTAAAGAGAAATAATTTTGAACATTTATTGTAAAAATACTTTAAATAGTGAATTGACTTCTGTTGTACAGAGAGAATTATATAAAGAAGTGAAGAAAATGCCTGAAAAAAAGCAAACAAAGGAAACAAAAAGTGCAAAAACAAAGAAGACATTAACTAAGGAAGACTTGAAAGAACCTCAAGATGATAATTGGATAGACGAAATTGTAAGTAAAAAAGAAAAAACTGTTGTTAAAGAAAAAATCAGTGACGCTCCAATAAGATCAATTCCTGGAATTGGTCCTGCTGTTGCAGAAAAATTGATGTCTGCTGGATATTTAACCCTTACTTCTGTAGCTCATGCTTCTCCTATGGAATTAGTAGAATTTTGCGAAATTGGAGAACAAACTGCGAATAAAATTATTTCAGCTGCTAGAGCTCAAGTGGGTATTGGCTTTAAAAAGGCTAGTGAAATCCTAAATCTTCGAGAAAAAGTTTCAAAAATCTCAACTGGTAGTAAAGCACTTGATTCTCTATTGATGGGGGGGATAGAAACTAAATCAATTACTGAATTGTCTGGAGAATTTAGAACAGGAAAAAGTCAAATATGCTTTCAACTTTGTGTAAATACTGCTTTAGATAAAAAGCATGGAGGACTGGAAGCAGGTGTTATTTTCATTGATACTGAAGGAACTTTTAGACCTGAAAGGATTGTTGATATGTGCGCAAGGTTTGGAAAAGATGTAGATACAGAAGAAGTGCTAAACAGGATTAATGTAGGTAGAGCTTATAATTCTGATCACCAAATGCTTCTTGTTCTTGAAAGTCCTAAAATTATAACAGAAAACAATGTAAAACTTATTGTAATTGATTCTCTTACCAGCCACTTTAGAGCCGAATATACAGGAAAAGGAACTATATTAGAAAGACAACAGAAGTTGAATAAGTTTTTGCATCAACTTCTACGTTTAGCTGATGTATATGATCTGGCTATTGTTGTAACAAACCAAGTACAAACAAAACCTGATATTTTAATAGGTGAATCAACTACTCCCATCGGAGGAAATATTGTCGCACATTCATGTACGACCAGAATATTTCTTAGAAAGGGTAAAGGCGATAAGAGAATCGCAAGAGTAATTGATAGTCCAAGTATTCCAGAAACAGAAGCAATTTTCAGAATAACAAAATTAGGAATAGAAGATGTAGGAGAGTAGTAAAAGGGGTTTTTTGTTTACAAATCCAACTCTCTTTTTTCATTGCGACTTACAAAATCTTTAAGTATTAAAATTATAATTATTAGACTGATATAGATTAAAATATCAATTCAAACCATGGTGAATATTTATGGCAGAAGAAAATGAAGGAACATCTGTAGGAGAAGCTATAAAGATTACAGAATTAGAAAATGAAAAGAAAAAACTGGAAGAAAAAGTCCAAGCTTTGACTGAGGAGGTTAATAAGTTAAAAGAAGAGAATTCGTCTTTAGTCGAGAAAAATAATGAACTAACAGAAAAACTGAGTAGTTTAGAACAAACCTCTGGAACAGCTGAACAACAAGAACAAGAAGTGAATGAATTAAAGGAAAAGCTTTCTTCTACTCAACAAGAAAAAGAAAATTTAAGCCAAGAGTTACAAAAACTAAAAGATGAGATGTTGCGAAAAGATGAAGAATTGAATGAAAAAAATAGAGAACTAAATAGCATGAAAGAACAACTAGAAGAAAAGCAAAAAATGATTGATCAACTAAAAGAAGAAGTTTCTACAATTGAAAGAAGTAAATCTGAATTAGAATCACAATTGAAATCAATTAATGACGAAAAAATGGAAATAGAAGCTAAATACAACGAGCTGCTAAAAGAAACTTCTAAACTAGATGAACTAAAGACGTCGCTTCAAGATAAAGAAGAGGCATTAAGAAGATTTCAAATAATTGCAGAAACTGATCCATCTTATGCTTGGTTAACTACATTAGAGCAGTACAAAGTTATAGAACTAAAAAGACTAGCAATGTCTGCTGGTGCTTCAACTCATGCCATACTTCAATATGTTAAAAAATTAGAAGCTGCAGGACTCGTTGAACTAGAATTTCATGGTAGAGAAGACAGCAATCCTGTTGTAAAGTTGAAATAAATTTAATTTGCTTTTCTTTATTTTCTTTATTTTTATCTTTCTGATTTTAATGCGTTTTTGTTACTTGAAAAGTGACTTAAAATATAACCAAATAATCCTTTTATTTATTTTTGAAGAACCATAATCTCTATGTCCAAAATCATATTCTACTTCTTGAATTCTTATTTTCTTTGGGAATGCTTTTAGAAAATCAAATAATACTTTATACCCTTCAAGAGTAAACTTTTGTTCTTTTTTTTGGATTAAATCTTTCCATATTTCAGTTTTCGAAGCAAAGAAACCAGACATTATATCTTGACATTTATTCTTGTTTCTTAGACTTAAAACTATTTTACCAAGTATAGTTGCAGAATAAGAAATTAATTTTCTATGAAAAGACCATTTCTCTTTTACTTTTCTTCTTTTTCCTACTACTAAATCAAACCCTTTATTCAGCTCCTCGTAAAATTCAGGAAGTTTTTTAGGTGGATGTTGAAGATCAGCATCCATTACTAAAAAGTAAGGGGTCTCTGTTTGTAAAATAGCATCTAAAACACTGGCTGTTAAACCATGTACTGGTTTTTTACTTCTATCAAGAAATTTAACATTTAAATTTCCTTCAAATGAAATGACATTTTGCTTGGTATTATCAAAGGAACCATCATCTGTAACAATTACTTTAGCTTCTGGAACATATTTTTCTAGTTCTTCTAGTAATATCTGTATTGCTTTCTCTTCGTTAAGAGTAGGAACAATAACTGTTAAATTGGAGAAAGAATTCATTAGAGTAACCTTTCGTGTTCGCTATAAAAACATTAAGATAAAAATTCGTTTTTTTAAAAAAAACTTTTTAGTTAAAGTTCTTTAAAGTATAGAATAAAATGTATTTCCATTATCAGTAAATATTTAAGGGATTTAAAATAAATTAATTTGTAGAGGATAGAAAAATGAGTATTTATATAGTTGAAAAAACAGGGGAACTTTCTACATGTCATGATAAAGATCGTGCATTAAAATCAGAAAATGTATTAATTGTTGTTTCACACATGGATAAAAAAGTTTACACATGGGTGGGGTCAAGAGCTTCTCCCCAATCAAAATTCGCTTGTGCAAGAGAAACAGCACGAATGAGGATGGAATTGGGTTATCGTGCAGTGAATCTAGAAGAAGCTGATACAACAGAATCATTCTTGAGAGCTATAGATGAAGTTCTTAATGGAAGTGATAGTTCAGGAACAAGTTTTAGACCAAGGCCTGCTGCTTATTCTTCTCAAATAAAAGAAAAGAAAAAAGAGAAAATTCGAGAAAAGCAGAAAGAAGTTATTAAGAAAGAAGAACCTAAAGATATAAAAGCTGCTGTTACACCCTCTGTAAAACTCGATGCTTCTTCTCCTAAAGTTCTTGATATCAATTACGTAGTAAAGCAAACTTCAACTCTTCCACCTATCAATGGGATGATTAGAGATTATATAATAATAGGCGATAAACTATATATTGCTCCTGATGAAGATACTTCTGAGGTAGCAATGATGGATTCTCTTCCAGATGGGGGATTTGTGGCAGAGGATTATTTACCAAGATTATATATAGAAAATGGACGAGTAATAGCTGTAGAACTATGGAGAGAGCAGTAAATTCTTTATTATTCAAACTTTTTCTAGAATTTTTGTTAAAAAATAATTAAGAATCAGTTTTTTTAAAGTAAGAAATATTAAAGAACTTGATCTATTAATATTAATTTGACATTTTACTTATTTTCTCCAAGTTTCTTCATTACTAACTTGACTATTGTGACATAAACATCATTTACTCCTGCTCCTAATTTAGCAGAAGTCTCAAGAACTTGGTAACCTTTACTTTCCCATTCTTTTTTTGCTTGTTCATAAGGTACAGCTCTTTGTTCTTCTAGATCTGTTTTATTTCCAACAATGATGATTGGTATGTCAGGTACTTTATTTTCTATCTCTGATATCCAATAAGAAATATTTTCATATGATTCTTTTCTAGTAATGTCATAAACCACCACAGCACCATGAGCTCCAGTGTAATACCTTTTCCTTAAGGAAGCTAGACGTTCTTGTCCCACTGTATCAAATAATACCATTTTTATTTTTGTATCCTCATCAATGTCAACTTCCTTGCTGTAGAAATCCACTCCTAATGTAGGAAGATAATTAACCGAAAATTTGTTCTTTGTATATCTCACCGCAATACTTGTTTTTCCGACACTATAGTCACCAACATTAATTATCTTAACAATAAAGGTGACATTTTTGTTTGAACCTAACATTTACAGTACAACTCTATAATTATTTTATACTTTATAGTTATTTTATATACTTTATAGTTATTTTATATACTTTATAGTTATTTTATATATTTATGTTTTATATTTTTTGTATCTGACAACTTGAGAAATCTTCCGAATAAGTTATAAGTGATAAACTCTAATAACGATTAGTCAGTATACTGATTTGTTATGTGAGGATAAAAGCATGTCTTCAAAAGTAATAGAATCAATAGCTTATAGCTATGTAGGAAGATTAATTGAACCCTATCTAACAGAATTTGAAGGTTTAAGGACCACACTAAAAAAAGCCGGAATAGAGCAAAGTGTTAGGATGTATTTAAGCATTAGACTATTCTGGTCCATAGTTTTATCAATAGTTTCACTTTTTGTTCTAATTGCAGTAAAAATACTAGTACCAAGTTTTTCAGTCATACTGGTTGTCATATTACCTGTGCTAATTTTGTTGACAATGTTTGTAATAACATGGGTATACCCAAGTTATCTGATAGGTGAAAGAAAAAGAAAACTAGAAGCAGCTTTACCCACTGCAGCAAGCTATATGACTGCCATGGCTTCTGCAGGAGTTACACCAGATAAAATTTTCCTTGCTTTATCTAAAGAAGAAAGCATTGGTGAAGCTATTGTTAAAGATGCTAAAAAAATCTCTCGTGATATTCAAGTTTTTGGTTATGATATTGTTCATGCTTTAAGCGAAGCATCATCACGTTCTCCTTCTCCTAAGTATTCAAGTTATTTAGAGGGGATTGTTGCGACTTTTACCTCTGGAGGAGAACTTCAGCGATTTTTAGAAGTTTCTACTGAAAACTTGATGAGAGATAAAGTTCAAACTGAAAAGAATTTTATTGAAGCGTTAGGTTTAACTGCAGAGTTGTACATGGTTGTAGGAGTTGTAACTCCTATTTTCTTTATCGTTATAATTGCAATGATGGCCATGTTGGGTGGTAGTGCAAATACTGGGGCTAATGCTCTTCTAGCAATTACAGTTTACATAGTCATACCTGTTGGAATGCTGGTAATTATTCTTTTAGTGGACATGCAACAACCGGAGGATTAAGGTGAGTTAAATGGCAATTAAAGATGAAGTTGAGATAAAAACGAAAGAGTTTCAGATTAGTGTTGATATAATCTATTGGGTTATAGCAGTTTTTGCGGGATTGGTTATAGTTGTATTAGGTGTTTTAGATTATATTTCTTCTACTGATTTGATAACCATATTAGATATAAATGACTTTATTATATTAGCCATAATTATATCAATGGGTATTCCAACCTTTTTAATAGTTTACAGAGAAGAACGTAGACAAGCTCGTATTGATGAGAATTTACCATATCTCCTCCGTGAAATCTCAAATGCACAACGAACAGGTATGAGTCTCCCTCGAGCAATAAAAGAAGCAGCGAAGAGACACTATGGTCCTTTAACTCCCGAATTACGTAAAATGTCAAGTAAAATTTCTTGGGGTATTCCTTTTAGTAAAGCTATGTCTGATTTTCAAAGTGCAATAAATACACAGATGGCTCAGAGAGCTACCATTCTAATTTTAGAGGCTGAACGTTCTGGAGGAAATCTAGAGGATATTTTTGAATCAACAGAGAAACATGTTCAACAGTTACTTGATCTCAAAAAAGAACGAGAAGGAGCAATGCGACCCTACTTGATGATTTGTTATGCTGCATACATCATTTTTGTCTTAGTGGTCTTCATATTATTCCAAACATTCTTTTATCCTTTTGGTACATTGGATGTTTCTAGTGAGATGTTTAGTTTTAGTATAGATTTAGATACACTTTCTGTTCTGTTCCTTCATATGCTAGCTGTCCAAGGCTTCTTCACTGGTCTTGTTGCTGGAAAAATGGCAAAAACAAAAGTTAAAGCAGGATTAATGCATTCTGTGATACTAATGTTTATTGGTTGGTTTGCATTTAAAGTTCTCATTCAAAATCAACTTATCACACTAAATTTGTAAGGTGATTGTATGGTAAAAATCGAAACTGAAATAAAAAATATCAAAGCAGATATTGAGGAACTAAAACGAACTTTAAACCAAATGAACTTTAATTTGGTTAGAATAATGGGCACAATAGAAAAAGGAATTGCCAGTGTTTCTACTACAGAAGATGGAGAAAAAGTGGTAACTTCTGGAGTTTCTGTTGATTTGGGACCAATTGAAGATAAAATAGAAAAACTGGAAAAAGAAATGGTTACCAAAAAAGAGCTGAGTAAGCTCGAAGCACGAGTCTCTGAAATAGTTTCTGAAAAAATTAAAAGAGCTGAAGAAACACAAGATAGAGCTCAAAATCTGCTTGAAAAAGGAATGGAATTGGTGGAATTACAGTCAACTCTGGCAGAAATAAAAACACTATTGGAAGAAAGAATTCTCGGAGATTTGGAAGAAGAAACAGAGTAAATCAAATAGGTGATTAATCCCGTGATTCTAAAAAAACTAAGAAGAATGAGAAAAGGACAAGTTAGGGGGATAGATTTTGCTTTAGGCATGCTTATTTTTATTATTGCTTTTAGTCAAGTAATAATAGTTCTTACTCATCTTCTTGTACCTTCAATAATGCAAATGGAGAATTATTCAGAATACCAAGAGTTGGATAAATTATATGGGTTAATATATTATTCAAAAGGAAATCCTTCTAATTGGGCAACAATAGGAACTTCTTCGTTAACAGATTTTTCTTTAGGATTAAGTGGTGATGATGGACAATTATCTTTTTCTAAAATAAATAGGTTAACATCAGATATTGCTGATTATTGGAAAATTGATTATCAATTTGTAAAAACATCTTATGGACTTTTGAAAGATTTCGCTATCTCTGTAGATTCAGTTATAAAGATCCAACTAGATAGTTTTTCTGCAGGTTTTGGCTCTCTCACTGTAAAAGGAAAAGTTTTGGAGGATACAGTATCGATTGAAAATGTTGCAATCACTACTTTTGCTTTGGATAAAGAAAATAACTTGTTTATTAATACTACAACAACAAAGAAAAATACAAATGAAGCTACTTTTATCTCAACCCTTTCAGTATCTACTTCAAATTATTATACTATTGTAATTTTTGCTAATATTGATGAAATTTATGAAACATATTATGTGTTTAGAATCTACAAACCTAATGATAGTTTTGAATATGAGAAAGTAGATTTTAACTTTCGACCATTAGTTTTAGAGAACAAAGAAAAACATTCATCAGCAATCGATGTTCGCTTTTCTAGTCCAGCTATAACAGAAGAAGCAGTAGCTACTGTTCTATTTTCAAAAAGAGATGTAGGAAAAAGTTTCTATAATCAGACCTTATCTCAAGAATCTTCTTTAGAAGAAGGAAATTTTTATTTAGGAACAAACATTCCTATCCCCACTCAAGGATTGGCAGTAGTTGTTGTACAAGAAAATGATGGGTTAAATTACAGAGCAGGGTACATGGGTATCCCCATGTTTTTGACAGAGACTGCTTCAAGCATTTTTGGAAATGAAGAAATTCTTTCAGGTGAATACATTTATTCATTTGATCTGCTTTATGTCAGAAACAGATTAGTTAAATGTCAAATTTGGGTGAATTAGATGAGAAAATTGTTAAAATCAAAAAAAGCACAACTGTTTGTTATTGAAGCTTTCATTGCTGTTTCTGTAATGTTAATAATGGTCATCGCAATTTACGAGGTACAATTGGCTACTGTCCCTCCAAAAGAGCAAGGATATACTGAACTAACCTATAACATACTAGAGTCTCTAGATCAGAGTGGAATACTTGAAGAGTATGTAATTGCTCTTAAGTCTGAAAATCCTGATACAATAGGAAATGTTCAAGAAAAAATAAGTTTGGCAGTTTACTCATCAATTCCCGAAAATGCTGATTTTTATTTCTACTGCAAGAATTTGACAACAAATGAAATAGTTACTTCGAGTATAATTAATATTCTAGATACCGATCAAGTAAATGTTTTCACTTCAGAATATTTAATTACAGAAGTTAATGGAGAGTTTGATCCATATAGTTTCTATTTAGCTGTTTGGATAGTAGGTGTCTAATATGAATAAAAGAAAATTCTTTCAAAATAAAAAAGGAGAAGTATTTATTTTACTTGCTCTAGTTATTCTACTCTATCTAATGTTATTGTCTACAACAATTTATAATGTTACCCAGATTCCTTATGTGGATCCTGCTCCCGAACAAGACCAAACAAACAATTATATCGAAAATGCTATTTCTGCACTATATGATCTCGTAGATGTTGCTTTAAATGAATATTCACATGGAATTGAAGAAACAACTGTTCGAGCTAACTTTGTTGAAAATGTAAAAACAATCGAAAATTATCTCGATGAACACAATCTTTTATCTACTTTTACAGTGAATGAAACAAGTTTTAGTATTACAAACTCTTCAAAGAGTGAGAATCCTGTTTACATATCGTTTGAATGTTCCATTTCTATCTCGATTATTTCTATTAACCAGAGATTTGAAGCAAATTTAGAAATTAAAGTGAGTTATTACTTGGAAATATCTGAAATATTAGGTACTGAAAACTACATTTATTGCTACTCAATAAAACAAGGAATAGAGTTTCCATTAAGTGATTGTCAGGTAACTATCTCTCCAACCACAACAGTAACAAATATCGGGGATGGTAGTTACATGGCTGATTTACAAACAGGACAGTTAATAAAAGTGGTCTTTAACAATAACATTCTTTTGTGGAAGGAGATTTAAAAATAGAAAAATGATTAAAAAAGCTTCTATTTATTTTAACTATTGAATGTCAATAGACACTCCTTCATCCTTTTCTTCTTCCTTACGTTGAATAACAACTTCTAATACACCATTGTTGTATTTTGCTTTAGCAGTCTCAATTTTTACTGGAACAGGTAATTCTATTTTCTTTTCGTATTTTCTATCTTTTGAATGTGCCTTTATACTTAACCTTGATTCAGAACCTGTGAGTTTTATGTCTCCTTTACTAATTCCTGGGACTTCAGCGATCACTCTAACTTTATCTTTCTCTTTAAAAATATCAATAAGTGGTTCTCTAACATCATATGTTTCTACATGCCCTGTTCCTCTAGGCTTTACATTTCCAAATTGTCTAAAACTAGGTTTTCCATCAGGGTCAAAGCCAATCTGAAAACCATAAACAAATTGATTTCTTAACAAATCTTCTAAACTTGTATCAGCATCTAGATTCTCTCTTAAGTTTTTCATTAACTCTTTGATCATATTATCTATCATTCTTCCAAAACTTGAACCCTTCATAAATGGCATAAACTGTTCCATAAACTCATCTATGTCAAATCCATCGAACGAAAAGTCATCAATTTTAAAAGGAAATGGAAAGTCATCATCATCTGGTTTTTTACCTTTTTTCTTTTTATCATTTGGCATTCTATCACCAATCAGACTTATATTTATTCACAAATATAAACTTAACAATATAAACAAAATAAGAGAAAGGAAAATGGAGAATTAATTTATCATCTCAAAGCCTTCTTCGCTTTTTCCAATGTTCTATCAGGGTCAGAATTATACTCTTGAATAATAGAAGCAACATCTTCAAAGTAACGGATTCTCTTTTTTACCATCCAGCGTAGAACTGTTTTTCTCCTTTCAAGTTCATCATGGATATCTTGCTCTGTTATTCCAGTATTTTCCATTATTTTTTCTAAGACATAACTTCTACCAAAGTAAATAAATGAATCTTCTCTTGGATTCCACTGAAATACTTTGTTTGTGAGAATTTCTTCAGTAACTGGATCTAACCCTATTAATTCTGTAATAGTTAGTGTTCTTCTTGCAAATTTTCCTTGATGGCGTACTTTTCTAACTACATGGATAATATCTAAACTCTTCATCATGCTTCTTGGAATATTCATTGGTTTACTCTCAAGCCTGTGGATAACACCTTCAACTGAGTCACCATGAATGGTACCTAGCCCTCTATGCCCAGTACTCATAGCTTGGAACATTGCATAAGCTTCCTCACCTCTAATTTCTCCTACAATAATATAGTCTGGTCTTTGTCTCATAGCTGCTCGAAGTAACTCGTACATAGAAATTTGTCCTCGTCTATATCCTGTTTCTGTTGCTTCTCCAAAACCAGAGCGAACAACGCTTGGAATCCAGTTCTCATGTGCTAAATTTAGTTCTGCTGTATCTTCAATTGTAACGATTTTCATATCGGGTTTAATCATCATACTTAGGGTATTAAGTAAAGTAGTCTTTCCTGCAGCCGTACCTCCTGCCACGAGAATAGATACATTGTGCTCCATTATGAACCAATAATAAGCTGCAATCTCGATGTCAATAGTATTATAAAGAATTAAATCTGTAATTGTGAAGGGATCAGCCTTAAATTTACGAATAGTAAAGGTTGAACCTCTTTGAGTTACTTCTCTTCCATAAGTTAGTTGCACTCTGCTACCATCTTCTAAACTTGCATCCAATAAAGGATTAGCAATACTTACATGTCTTCCTGCTCTCTGAGCTAATTTAATAATAAAGCTGTTCAATTCGTCCTCTGTATCAAAAGATACATTAGTTGCAATAGATTCATATTTTCTGTGCCAAACATAAATAGGAATACCTACACCATCACATGATATATCTTCAATATTAGGGTCAAGCATAAGTGGTTGTATCTTCCCAAAGCCAATGAGATCTCTTGTCAAATAATACATTATTTTCTCGAACTGATTTTCATTAAGTTTTATACGATATCGTTTAATGACATCAACTATTTTCTTTTTTAGATATTCTTCTGCTTTAGTAAAATCTTTGAGAACACTAAAATCAACATCTAATTCTTCAATGAGAATCTCTAAAATCTTGTTGTAAATAGCTTTTTCCTTGCTGTCTAGTGGGATTTCCACAACCATATATTGGGTTCTTTGTGTAACAGGATTCGTTTGAATTAATACATAACTAAAGGGAGGACTAACAGGATAGGTTTCTTCTAAAAGAGGAACTGAACTGTCCATTGACATTGTACCGAAATTTTCATCCATTTTATCTCTATATCGTTAAAGCATTCATTACTTATAATTTTTTTGAATTTATCTAAAGAAAAAGGCAAAACGTGAAAAAAGCTTGTAAAAGAATTTACAAAGACTAATGACAATTTGACGAGAATAAAAAGTGAAAAACAGAAATTTATTTGATTTGCAAAACTTTTTCATGTTAAAAAGATAAAAAGAATTAAAGTTAATTGGTAATTGTTAGTTAATTTATAGTAACTGTTAATCTGTTAATTGCTATGATTCTTTATTAGATGTATCTAGGAGATAACATTCCTATAATAATAAGGAACATTTTCTTGAAAAAGTTTAGAGGTTTAATAGAATCAAATATCTCTTTCAATGATCTTGATGTATCTCCAGTAAAAACTCTAAAAGCACATGCTTTATCATATTTACAATTCACACAATTTTTCCTGAACTTTTCTCCTTCTTCTAAAAGCCCATTTTCAGCAATTATGTTTTGAAATTCATTAAATGCCGATATGTCTCCATTGAATAAATCTATTTTTTCTCCGAAATTGTCATCAAAGAGTTCAGCCATCAATCTTAATCTGTTAGTATATTCGTCGACATTAACTGGGGGTTTCAAAGCAAATATTGCATTGATTCTTTCAGTTTGATAGCTGAGAACTATTGATTTTTCCATTTCGAATAAATGAAATTCATAGGATTGAGCTCCATCATAAATAATTTTTGCACTAAATAAAGCAGATTTTAATAAGGATTCATCGTCTATAGTCGCTTCTTTAGATAAATCAACACAATGAACACCTATATGACACATTAAAGATCTTGCAAAGAGTGGTATTCCTGCTTGATTTGAAATAATTAAATTTTGTATCATTGTTAATTATAATAAAAAATGAACATTTAAATACTTTTCATAGAACTAATTTTGTCTTTTTGTATTCCTAAACGATGAAAAATGTAAGAATTGAATAATCAAATTTATGAAAAATCAAACTCCACTTGAAAAAGTAATTCTTTTGTTTGTTCCATCATAAAGATAAGCTATAATCGGATTCTTTTGAGAGCTCACTATTTCTCCAGAAAATGTTACTTCAGATTTTTCAAGATATAGTGTTACCGTTGCTGAAACATCCTCATTTTCTACTAAATATGCGTACATGAGGTACTCTGTTGCACTATCTGGTAGTAAATAAGTTATTACATACTCTTCTTCTTGAATTTTATCAGGTAAAGATAATGATAGTTGTATTGTAAAATCTGTTGCTCCTTGTTGAATTTTTTTGTCTCCAAACTGTTTCAAGTCTAGAATTGAGTTAGCGACTTTTTGCAGTATTTGTTCTAAACTTGATTCTATTGCTCTATTTTCCAAAGAATTGTTTAAGCTGACCATAGTTGCTGATATTCCTGCAATAGCTAATGAACCAATCATAATAATGGATAAATACATAACATACTCGCTTGGCAAACCTTTTTCTCACCCTATAATATTTATATTGATGTTTATCTTAATAATGTTAACGTAAAGATAATGAAAACTGTAATTTTCATTTACTGGAACATATACAGGCTGTTCTTCTTCCAAGGTATGGTGTTCTCCATAAACATTAGCTTTTCCTATTAAATCCGAATTAAAAGCAATTGGTTCCAGAGATGTTTTCTCTGTTCCACTAAATTCAATTTCTAAGGATATAGATTTTGTTGTATTTTCGACTCCAAACTCGCTGTTAGTGCTAATTGAGACATGAATAATATCAATAGTAAAAATTTCTGTTGTCCCTTCTGTCTTATAATCAATATCGATGCTGTATCTATAGTATAAAGACATATACAAATAAGCAGGATCAAATATTGTTCTGGTCTCATTTATCACTGTAATGTCATTATATAATTTGGTACTACCATTAATAAATAAATAATCTTGGTCTTCAGGGCCTTTAAGATATCTGTGTTCTCCTTCTTCGAAATCTTCAACATTTGTACTTTTATGTACTAATCTAGTCAAGTTTTCTGCTAGAATTGATTTGCTAAAAGAACTTGCTGTATCATATAAGGTGAAATAAACTACTTTACTATTATCGAAGTATAAAGAACCATCTTCTTGGTAATAATCAAAAGAAATAGCCTGAGGTGGAGGATTTACAAGTAAGTTCTGAATGTTTGAGTCTAGTGCACTAAAATATAAACGAACAGAATTATTGTAACTATTATCTTTAAACTGTATAATGCTAGGAAACATATAAACTAAAGATATGCCTATAGCTGCTAATATAAGCGTAAACATAAGTATTGTTGCTACTATTGGAGATACTCCCTTCTTTCTATTCAGTTTCATTCTCTTGTTTTAATTTGACTATAACAAATATAACCTTATTGGTTTTTCTTTGCTCTATGAAATAAGCTAATAATAATTTACATACTTAGACTTAATGATAACTTATTATTTGTTAATAGTTATCAAATTTTTTTCAACTCTCTTTTTCTTTTATCATTTTACTCACTTTTCATTGCATTACTTTTTAAAACAATTTTACTTTTTAGTTTCTCTTTATTTTATCTAGTAAGTCGTATATAGTTTATGTAATGGCATTTTGTCGGAAGTACTGGGGCTTGAAATTACTGTTTGCAAAATAAGTTTTTTACACTATGATGTAAAAAAAAATTAAGTGAAAAAAAGTTAGGTGCTTATAAAAGGTAAAAGAGTTTTAAATGGAAAGAGAATCTTTAAGAAAAATTTTCTTGTTTAAGTACTAAAGTCTCTAAAAGTTATTAGAAGAAAATAGGGGATAATATTGGCAGATCTAAAACTATCAGAAAATGCATTAACAGTACTACAAAAAAGGTACTTACTAAAAAATGAGAAAAACGAAGCAATTGAAACTCCAGAACAGATGTTTGAAAGAGTGGCAAAAAGTATAGCTTCAAGTGAAGAAGAAAAAAAAGAATTTTATGAATTGATGACTTCTTTAAGATTTCTACCTAACAGCCCTACTCTTATGAACGCAGGAACGAAGCTAGGTCAACTATCAGCTTGTTTCACTGGAGAGCAAGTAATAATCACAGCTGAAGGAAATAAGCAAATAAAAGATATTCAAATTGGAGATTTAGTCCTGACAGCTTCAGGTAATTTTAGAAAGGTTACCCAAACTATGCAAAGAAAAGTTGACAAAAGATACATTATTGATGTTTTGAAACTACCTAACTCTACTCTTTCTGTAACAGAAGATCACCCTATTCTTACCTACAAAAATGGAAAAATTAAATGGAGTTTAGTAAAAGAATTAAGTAAAAACGATTTTGTAGCTTTATCATACCCAAAGGAAATTGAAGATATTTCTTCAATTAATGTTATAGATTACTTATCTGATAGAGATTATAAAGTAAAGGATGGTATGATATTAAATAAAAATACAAAAGTTGGAATAGAATCAGATGAAATAAGTGATCAAGAAATTCCAATAAGAAATAAAATAGAAGTAGATGGAGAGTTTCTTAGATTTTTAGGTTATTATGCTAGTGTGGGAGAACTAGATAAAAAAATAGTAAGATTTGCTTTTTCAGATAAAGAGATGGATTATGTTGAAGAAGTAATATCAATTGCAAAAAGTAAATTTGAATTAGATGCAAGAATAGAAAACTCTGATGGAAATATAGTGATTGTGCAATTTTATTCATCCATACTATCTGAATTCGTTAAGAAAGTCATAGGAGAAGGAAACAACAAAAGAGTTCCCATATGGATATTGAAATTACCTCCAGAAAAACAAGAAAACTTTGTTTTAGGGTGTTTTAGAGGAGATAACTCTTTATTTTCTAGTAGTTATATGCTTGATGCTCGTTTATCTGCGTGTAATGATAATTTAGTATATTCAATATGGATCATGTTAATGAGAATGGGGATAGTTCCCAATCTTGATAAATCCCCTATTCCAAAAGGTGAAACCACCTATTCTTATTCTTGTTATATTGGAGAAACAGAAAAGAGCGATTCCTTTGTAGAGATTCATGGAAAAGACGGTAAAGGAATTTCTCAATTATCTTTACAAAAATTAAATCATATAATTGTCAATGATACTGTTTTTCTCCCTATACGAAGTATCGAATGTATCGAAGAACCTGTGACTGTTTATAATCTAGAAGTAGAGGAGGAACATACATATGTTGCAAATTTTGTTTCAGTTCACAATTGTTTTGTACTTCCAATAGATGATTCTCTTCCCTCCATTTTTGATGCAGTGAAAAAAGCGGCATTAATACACCAAAGTGGAGGAGGATGCGTTGCTGAAGGAACAGTAATACCTACAGAAGAATTCGGTTTTATACCCATTGAAAAGATACCTGGATTTGAAAACATTCCTTCTGACGAACAAGGACATGATTGTGAACCTTTCACTGTTTATTCATTTGATGAGGACAAAGAATCTTTCACAAAAGGAACAGTAACAAAACTTTGGAAATTCAAGAAAAATAAATATTTGAGCATTAAATTCGGAACAGAAGGAGTAATAGAAGTCACACACTGGCATCCTTTCATAGTTTATGTCCCTTCTGAAGAGAAAAAGAAAGGAGGATATTATACAGAAAAAAGAGCAGATGAATTGAAAGTTGGAGATCTGTTGGTTAGTCCCTCTACCCATAAGATAACTGAAACTTCTAGTATTTCCGATGTACACAAGGTTAAAGTAGAAGAAATAAAAGAAATAGAAGAAGAAAAAGTATTTTATGACTTTACAGTACTTAAATATAATAACTATCTAGCAGGTTCTAAACAATTTACAGTTATCCATAATACAGGTTTTAGCTTTAGTAATATTAGACCAAAAAATGATGTAGTCAAAACTACTGGGGGGGTAGCTTGTTTTCCTGAAGATGTAAGGATTTATACTAACAAGGGATTATTAACAATCAAAGATATAATCCAATCTGATCAACCAATTAAAGCTTTGACTCATGATGGATTCCACGAAATAATAAATAAATACGATAACGGAGATGCTGAAGTTTACAGACTTATTACATCTAATGGATATTCAGTTAAGGCAACCTCTACTCATAAATTTTTAACAATAGAAAATAATGAGTTGGTACTAAAGCCTCTTAATAAACTTCAAGAAGGAGATTATGTTCTTCTTTTTTCTACTTTTGAATCTGTTGATGAAAAAGAACCATTTAAGCTATCTCCTATTACTGACGATGGTCAAACTTTTGATGAAATTTATCTTGATGAAGATCTTGCCTATTTCATAGGATTAACTTATGCAGATGGACATATTATTGATGATGGAAGACATTATAGCGTAAGAATCACTTTAAACAAGAACCAAATACGTATAATCGAAAAAATAAAGAAAATAGTTCAAACTAAGTTTGACTATGATTTGAAAGTCTATGAGCGTAAAAATGTAAATAAAGTTGAACTTGTTCTACACGGAAAAAGATTTGTAAAATTGTTAAAAGAAAATAATTTACTTAAAGAAAAATGTGAAAATATTCGTATTCCAGAATTATTATTTCAAAGCCCAAGAAATGTCCTAAGCTCATTTATTGCAGGATACTTCGATGGTGATGGTCATGTAAGTAAAAGCGGGCGAATTAGCATTAAAACAATATCCAAACAAATGAGTGAAGATTTTTCATTATTGATAACGCGGTTAGGTGTACTATCTACAACTCATATTAGTCCCCCTATTTATGGAATAAGAAGAAATAAAAAAAGTTACAGAGTTTCAATCCCAACAGCTCTCTTCAAGAAAAGATTTGTAGAACAGCTTTCAAAATACTCAATAAAACTAGAAAATTATACATTGAAAGAAGGATCTACAAATAAACTTTTTTCTTATCCGTTTAACATCTTAACTCATGTTGGGAATCCTTCCAAGAGGGCAGATATTGCTAAAACAGTAATACCTTATAACAGAAAGAATACCTATCGTAAAGCTATTCTACGGATTCTTCAAAATTCTAATAAATATGGACTTACACCCGAAGAAATTGCTTTCTTAAAGAAACTAGAAAATCTTTACCCTGTAAAGATAAAGTCTATTAAAAAAGAAGGAATTGAACGTGTTTATAATCTCGAAGTTAAGAATATCCATCGACTTGTGGCTAATGGTTTTTATGTTTCAAATTCAGGCCCCATAAGCTTTATGGAAGTCTTTAATGCTGCAACAAATACTATCAAACAAGGGGGATGTATTGCTGCTGAGAGTTTAGTAAGAACTACAAATGGTGTTCTTCCTGCTGGTGATTTACTTAATTGTCCTCCTCTTGGCGAAAACAACACTCAAGAATTAATCTATGATGGAGAGTCGTATAACAATGCTTTTCTGTCTCTGGATAACGGTTTTGCGGATGTATTAATTCTTGAAACTGAGCTGGGTTTGACTTTAAAAGCTACATATAATCATTTAATTGCTACAGTAGATGAAGACGGGAATATAGTATGGACTGAGGTTGAGAAGATTAAGAAGGGCGATTGGGTTGTAATTGTATTAGGGGGTCACGTTGGACAAAAAATCTTCCTCCCAAAAATAGAAAATCAACATCATAATGCTAATCCCATTAAAATCCCTGAACAATTTAATGCTGAGCTTGCCGAAATCTTAGGTTTGTATATGGCTGATGGATGTATTAGTACTGGTGGTCGAATCATCTTTAGTGTCGATAATAAGGATTTAGATCTCATTAAAAGAATCGAATCTTTAATGAAAAAAGTATTTAATTTAAAACTTGGAAGAATAGAGGATAAACAAACTTACTCGGATGTTATTTTCTATTCTCGTGATCTATGCGACTATTTCAGTAAAATGAATTGGAAAAAAGAGTCATCATCAGAAGCTTTTATCCCTCAAGAGATTTTTATTTCTGAACCAGAAATAGCAAAAGCATTCGTCCGAGGGTTGTTTGAAGGTGATGGTAATGTTCGTTCTGAAGGATATCCAAGGCTTTATTCAACATCTAAAACATTAATTGAACAGACACAACAACTTCTTTTAGGCCTTAACATTGTTTCTTCTGTAATAAAGGAAGAAGATAGAAGTAATAGTTTAGGTGATTTACCTCTATATGAATTATCAATAATTCCAGAAAGAAGTATTATAAAATTCAAAGAAGAAATTGGTTTTATATCAAACAGAAAAAAACAGTTGCTGGAATCTAGGTTTACGGGCAAAAAGTTCGAACAATCAGATATTATTCCTAATCAAGGCAAAAAACTGAAAGAGCTATATAGTTATGTTGGTGCAGGGACCAGTAAAGGGAGAAATAAAAAAGGAGCAAACAGAGAATTTTATAGAGCAATATACCATTATATAAGCGAGAATCCATCTTCTAAAAGAAATTTGACAAGAAAAAGGTTAAATTATTTGATGAAAAATTTCGAACAAGTTAAGAATTCCAAGCATTTCCAACAGATGTCTGATCCAAAATACTATTTTACAAAGGTTATAGATGTTAAAGAAAATCGAACTTATACAATGGACTTCGAGGTGCCAGAATCAAGCAAATTCGTAGCAAATGGTTTCTTAGTACATAATCGTCGTCGTGGGGCTAACATGGGTATCCTTCGTGTTGACCATCCTGATATCATGTCTTGGATTACTTGTAAAGAAGACCAGACCAAATTTACTAATTTTAACATTTCTGTTGCAGTTACCTCTGAGTTTATGCAAGCAGTGGAAGAAAACAGAGACTATGATCTTATCAATCCTCGCACAAAGAAAGTTGTAGGTAAACTCAATGCTGCTGAAGTTTTTAACAAAATTGTTGAGATGGCTTGGAAAAATGGCGAGCCGGGTATAGTTTTTATTGACCGTATGAACGAATTCAATCCTACCCCTGAAGTAGGAGATATTGAAAGCACTAATCCTTGTGTAGTGGGTGATTCATTAATATCTACAGAATTTGGATTAATGAAAATGCGTGATTTAGTCTCCAAGTTTCCTGAAGGCTCAGTAAAAATAACTACTGATAACCGTGTTCCTCAACAAATATTAACATCTGGAAACCAAGTGCAGTTGTTGGATACAAAAACTCAAGGGGTATCATTGAATACTATTACACGTGCTTTCTCTACTGGAATAAAAGATGTATACAAACTAACTACAGTGTCAGGTTACGAGTTGAAAGCTACTGGAGACCATAAAGTACTAACCAATGAAGGCTGGGTACAAGTAAAAGACTTAGATGTTAAAAAACATAGAGTAAAGATACAATCAGGAGAAGGAGTTTTTAACAGTGTAAAAGAGTTACCCATCAAAGTCGAAAATGAAATAACTGGTGAGAACGGAAGAAAATATAGTTTTAATTTACCAAAAACATGGTCGAAAGAGTTAGGTCATGTACTAGGTTGGCTAGTAGGAGATGGCTGGATAAGGACAGGAGATAAGAATAGAAGAGTAGGATTTACTTTTTCAAAGAAAGATGAAGAAGTGTTAAAGTATCTCAAGGATGTATTAAATAAATGGTACAACAAACAAATTAATGAAATAAAAAGAGAAACAAATGTTTATCATTTAAGTTACCATTCAAAATATTTTGTTGATTTCTTCATAAATTTGGGAGTTAAACCAGAAAAATCAGCAAAAAAGGTTGTACCTGAGTCAATGTTTCTAGCTACTAAAGAAGCAGTAATTGCTTTCCTACAAGCACTTTTCTCTGCAGATGGAACAATACGTTACTCAAAGAAATCTTCAAGCGAATGGATAGCCCTTTCATCAAAAAGTAAAGAATTGCTAAAAGGAGTACAACTGTTACTGTTAAACTTGGGTATCAAATCAAGAATATTTGATCGAACAAGAAAAAGAAGAGAAAGAACATTCAAGTACATAGATAAAAATGGTTCACTAAAGTATTACAACAGTGATGGAATTCTCTATGAACTGGGAATATTCGGCAAAAATATTGATATATTCAAGGAAAAAATAAATTTCTTACAGAGGGAGAAAAAAGAAAAACTAGCTAACCTTAAACCAAGAAAAAGAAGAGAAGTCATCTTTGAAGAGAAGATAAAGAGTATAAAATATGTTGGAAAGGACGAAGTATATGATTTAACTGAACCAAGAACATTAAGCTTCATTGCTAATGGAATAGTAAGTTTAGATTGCGGAGAGCAGCCCCTTCTCTCTTATGAGTCTTGTAATCTAGGATCAATTAATCTTGTAAGGCATGTTAAAGATGGAGAGATAGATTGGTCTTTACTTGAATCAACTATCCGTACAGCTGTTCGCTTTTTAGATAATGTTATCGATCGCAATGTTTACATTATTCCTGAAATAGAAGAGATGACCAAAGCCAATAGAAAGATAGGCCTTGGGGTAATGGGTTTTGCTGATCTACTTGTTGAGCTCGGTATAAAATATGATACAGAAGAAGCATTGGAAATAGCTGAAAAAGTTATGTCTTTCATTCAAAAAGTTGGTCGAGATGAATCTGTTAAATTAGGTGAAGAAAGAGGTAGCTTTCCTAACTTTGATAGAAGTATTTACAGAGGAAAGTACAAAGCCATGAGAAATGCAACAATCACAACAATCGCTCCTACAGGAACTATTTCTCTTATTGCTGGGTGTTCAAGCGGTATTGAACCTTATTATGCAATAGCTTTTGTGCGAAATATACTAGGTGGAAAGAAACTTTTTGAAATTAATCCCATCTTCGAAAGAATAGCTAAAGAGAAAGGATTCTACTCTGAAGAGCTCGTAGAAAAAATTTCTTCTGTTCATTCAATACAGAAATTGGATGAAATACCTGAAGAAATAAGAAAGTTGTTTGTAACAAGCCAAGATATTTCTCCAGAGTGGCACGTAAGAATCCAAGCAGCTTTCCAAAAATACACTGATAACGCTACTAGCAAAACAATTAATTTTTCGAGAGATGCTACAAAAGAAGATATCGCCAAAGCTTACAAACTCGCCCATAAACTAGGTTGTAAAGGTGTTACTGTTTATCGTGATGGTTCAAGAAAGTATCAAGTATTATCAACAAAGACAAAAAAGAAAAAGAAAGAAAAGCCAGTAGTTACTTCAGCAAAAGTTGTACCTAGAGCAAGACCAGAAATAACAACAGGTAGAACCCATAAAGTTAGAAGTGGTTGTGGTAATCTTTACGTTACTGTTAATCAAGATGAAAATGGAGATATTTTTGAGGTATTTGTTCAAGTAGGTAAATCTGGAGGGTGTATCACCTCTCAAAGCGAGGCGATTGGAAGATTAATTTCTCTTTCACTTCGTTCGCAGGTTTCAGTTGAATCCATTGTGAGACAACTGTCAGGGATACGCTGTCCTAACCCTAGTTTCTATAAAGGAAAAAGTATTCTCTCTTGTGCTGATGGTATAGCTTTAGTGCTTGAACAATATATACAAGGAAATCCTAACGTACGTGAATCTAATGGTTCTATCGTTTGTCCTGACTGTGGAGGAGTTTTAGCTTTTTCAGAGGGTTGCTATACTTGCACAAGCTGTGGTTATAGTAAATGTAGTTAAGCTAATAAAGATTCAAAATTTTTTTCTATATTTTCCTATTTTTCCAAAGATTTTTAATTATAATAGTGAAAGAACGTTTAATGTTGATTTGGTTTGATGCAGTAACAGCAAAAGAGCCATTGTTGTTTGACGCAATAGCTAAAGAATTGGAAAAAGAAGGACATGAAGTATTTTTCACTTGTAGAGAATATGATTATGTTTCTTCACTTTTTGAACTGTTAGGACGAAAAGTAGAAGTGTTTGGTAAGCACGGAGGAAAAACACTATATGGAAAGCTCATTGCAGGAAATGAGAGAATAAAGTTACTTGCTGAATATATTAATAATTTAGATAAAAAACCAGATTATCATATATGTTTTGGCTGTCCAGAGTCAACAAGAGTAGCGTTCGGGTTAGGTATCCCTGTAATTAATATTAATGATTCTCCACATGCTTGGGCAGTAGCTAAATTAACTGTGCCTTTATCGAAATATTTAGTGTATAGTGGTTGTATAAAAGAAGAAGAGTGGTTAAAGTTAGGTGCAGTAAAAGAACAATTGTGCCCATATAACGGGATAGATGAAGTTGCTTGGTTAAAATCGTTTGAACCTAATGAAGAAGTTCTTTCACTGTTGGGTCTATCTAAAGAAGATCACTTTATTGTTGCAAGACCAGAAGAAAGCAGTGCAGCTTATATGTTAGACGATAACATTACTTCTTCAACTTATTTAGATGTTATTCTGGATGAGTTATTAAAAACATATAAAGGAAAGGTAGTAGTTTTTCCAAGATATCAAAAACAAAAAGAATTGTTACAAGAACGCTATGAAGAAAAAATCATTGTACCACCGAAAGCTGTAGATACTCTCTCACTTTATTATTATGCTGATTTATGTATAACAGGTGGGGCAACAATGGCACGGGAATCTGCAGCTATAGGAACTCCAGCGATATCTTATTTTCCTAGAGAACTCGATGTGCTGAAATACATATCAGAAACAGGAATCCCTCTTTATAATGAATACACAATCTCTGATGCAATAAAAAGGGCAAAAGAGTTATTATCATCTAAAAATATTAAGGATAAATTGAGACAAAAGACTAAGAGCATATTATCTCAAATGGAGTCTCCTATAGATAAAGTGATAGAATTGATTAAGAATTAAAGAAACAAAGTAAAAGTCTTATTTCTTTCTTTAAAAAAATAAATCCGTTGCAAAAAATTTAATTTATCTTTGTTTATTTACAAAACATGAAGTTTTTTTCTGAAAAACTAAGCAATATAAAACCAAGTGGAATAAGAGAACTTTTCGCTAAAGCACAAGGAATAGAAGGCGCAATTTCTTTAGGAATAGGCGCACCAGATATAGAAACCCCAAAGAAATTGAAAGAAGCTTTAATTGATGCCGTATTAAATAATTTCAACAATTATGATCAAACACCTGGTAATGCCCAGTTGAGAGAGGAAATAGTTCAGCAATATAAGCAAGAGTATAACATGGACTATGATACAAACAACGGGGTAATTGTAACTTCTGGGGGAGTTGAACTAATCTATATAGCTTTACAAGCTTTTTTGAAAAAAGGAGAAGAAGTAATAATTCAAGATCCATGTTTCCTTACATATCCTCGCCAAATAATCCTTGCAGGAGGAAAACCTGTCTGGGTTAAATCCACACCTGATTTTAAAATGGATTTGGAATCAGTTAAAGAGAATATTAATGAAAAAACCAAGATTATCACGATTAACTTTCCTAATAATCCAACTGGTGCAATGATGGAAAAACATGAGTTAAAAGCAATAGTGGATTTAGCTGTCGATAATGATTTAATTATCCTCAGTGATGAAGTCTATGAATATTATGTGTTTGATAATAAAAAACACGTGCATGTCGCTTCTATAGGTGATGCTTATCATAATACAATTACAATTAATTCTTTTTCAAAATCCTTCTGCGTACCAGGGTGGAGAATGGGTTATGGTGTCTCAACACCTGAACTGATGGGCCCAATATTAGGTTACCACTCTTTTGTTGTTGCTAATGCCACGACTCCTACTCAAGTAGCTTTAGCCAATTATATAAACACAGATGATGCAAGAAACTTTAGAGAAAAAATCAGAGAGACTTTTCAGAAAAGAAGAGATAAAATTGTAAAGGGTCTAAATTCTATTTCAGGAATTAAAGCTTATAATTCTGCTGGGTCCTTCTATACTTATTTTGATGTTTCTGGGCTAAATATGACTGGAGAAGAATTTTCTAATTTCGCATTTGAAAAAGCAAAAGTGGTTTTTGTACCCGGGACAGAGTTTGGACAAGAAGAAAGCCAAAAAACCTTCCTAAGGGCAAGTTTTGGTTCTGTAAATGAAGAAAAAATAGAGCAAGTAATTGAGAGACTAACGAAACTTTTATGACCTTAAACGAGAAAGGAGTATGAAAAAGATGAGTGAAAAAAAGCAAGAACTAGAGTTCTATTGTAAATTTTGTGATAAAGTGACAACTCAAGTATTCGTTAGAGAAGATAGAAAGAAAACCTTTACTTTAATGTTTTATTGCCCCAGCTGTGGAAGCTACCACACATTCGAGTTTTTTGGGTCACAGTTTGAACAACCCACAGATTTAGAGTAATATTCTTTTTTTTATTATTATTAAGAAAACCATTGTAGCTATCGATATCGCTAGGTTTATATTCTAGAAAAGACATACATTCTATTAGAACCTTAATGGGGTTTGAACTTATGAAAAAAAGGATATTTTTAGCGATAGCAATAATTATTGCTCTATTTCCGATTTATCATTCTGGAGTTAATACTCAAGCAACAACTCAACCGGTTGTTAATAATAATCAAATAACTCCTGAAGAAATCGGAGTAGGAAGTAAACTAACCTATCAAATAACACAATTTGAATTAGGTTCTGGTTTTGATCAATTATTACAAGACATAACACAAGATCCAGAAGCACCTGATATCGAGTTTGGTTATGACGGCAGTTTAGTAGGAAGTGAAATATGGTTTTATATCAGTCTTGAAGACCAACTGCAATTCTTCCAATACAATTACTCTGACTGGGAGTGGACTAAAGAAAACATTACTCAAAAGAATGTAATGCAAGTTTTAGCTGGAATAAAATTAAGTGAAGACTTTTCAGCTTTTGCAAACCTATCCCAACTTAATTATCCAGAAGATGCAGTAAGACAAGATGAAGCTTATTATTATGATTCTTGGCCAATGTCTCACTTTGAAACACCAATAACAAGTGACGATTTCTGGAATCCATTCAACGAAGGTTTTATAGACGGATTTAATTGGGGATTTTCAGATGAGATAAATGAATATGATTGGGCATGGTTCAATTGGCCTAGTCCCGATGAGTATTATGACATGTATTGGTTTGCTCGAGACTTTGGACAAATGTGGGGATATGACACTGGAAGAGAAGCAGCTATGAATGCAAGAAATGAAAACCCTGGTGATCCTTGGGGAACAGCTTGGAATGATGCTAACTCTGCTAGTGGAGCTTTTAAAGTAGGTTTCTTAGAAGGCAGAGATGATGGATATAATGAAGGAAAAGATGATTATGTAAATAATAATAGAATCCCAGATAAAACCTTTAGTAATCCTTACGACGCAACTAATGATATAACTGATATAGGTAAAAGGCGTGGATATGACGCTGCTTGGCCAGTATATTATGATGCAGGATACTTATATGAAGGAGCACAAGAATATTTCAATGACAGACTCTACTGGGAACTATATTGTGATACTTGGGATACCTATCCTGGTGGTTACCTAGACGGATTTAGAGATGGATATTATACTGGTGTTTGGGATGGACAATATGACCATGACTATGGAAGCTATGGAGATAACTTCTATCCTCCAGAGGGATATTGGGATCCTCGTGATGAATATCAATGGGGATATAATGATGGTTTAGCAGAAGGGTATCAATATGGATACGATGACGGTTACAACCAAGTAAATGATTATGAACAATATATCTGGGGTATGGAATCTTATATCTGGAATGCACATGAAGATGGTTTTCAAGTTGGAGCTCAAGATTATATAAATAATATTGGTTATGATAATTCAACATTTACATTGCCATTTTCTAGTCCAGCTGATATGTATGAAGAGGGAGCTAATTTCATTTATGAAATGATGTATCCTAAAGCTTATGATGATGGATGGAAATATGCTTTTCTTGTAGATAGAGATGGAGACGATTTGAATTGGTTAATGCATGAAGGACCATTCTATTACATGTATTTACCTGATGTGATTTTAACTTTACAATCTGGTTCAGTTCTACCTGTACCTACAGATATGACAATGTTCAAAGAATTGAACATTAGCATGATGGATTACGAAATCGATTATGATTATGGTGAAAACACAGATCTCTTTACAGAACACTTTACACCTTTCAGTATATATGCTCCTGAAAGTGATTGGGCAGAGCTAGATACTTGGGATTGGGCTTTTGACCCAGAAAGTGACATGCCAGGAGTTGCAACAACTATAGATGGAAACATATTTGAAATGGTATTCTATTGGGAAGAAGAAAGTGGAGATATTACTTTCGAGCTTACAATTCGTTATGATATGACTACTGGAGTTTTGCAATATTCTGGTTTTAGTGTAGATTTCACAACAGAAGCAGATATGTACATTAATGTTGCAATGGAGTATGAATCAGATACACAAATCAATCTACCAACACCTGATCCAACTTCATGGTCTTACTTAATAGATACATTTAGCTTTACTTATGAATTACCTGATGACGCTCCACCTGAAGTTATAGATGGACTAAATAATTTCAAGAATGGGGGAGAAGATGCTGTTGGAAACGCATTCATGGACGTCGATTGGATTCAACATCTTGGTCTATGGAATGAATATAACGTTACATTCAAAGATCCTAACAACCCAACTGATGCATCAGATCCAGTTACTATAATGCAACCAACTTTATCTCCTGGAATACAAATATTGCCTGATTGGGACCTTTGGGGCGGAATTATGCAAACTGGAGATTCTTATTTGGCTATGTCTGAATGGATAGGTAATGCTGTAGATATGTTAAGCGATGCTAACCCAACTTTTGATGCATTTAGAAATGAACTGTACTATGAAGTGAGTTCATACCATGATTCAACCAATAATATAATGTATCTCTATGCAGGTATATCTGGAGGATATGAATTACGTGTTGAAATGCTAAATGGAGATTGGGAATGGGAAGAAACAACAGTCTCATTATACTTCAAACTTGTTTTATGGACAGCCTATGATTATACCACTGGTATTTTCTTAGGAGCTGGTGTAGAAGGAACAATAGATGAAACATTCACTTCAAATATTCCAACCTCACCTCAGTTCACACTCTATGCAGATATTGATATCAGAATCAGAGCAGATTTAATATCAAGTATAACAAGTATAACTGACATTCTAACCTTTGCTGAAATGCCAGAAAAAGACACCGAAGCACCAATCATTTCAGATGTAACTTACAGTCCAGATAAACCAACAGAAGAAGATGTTATTACTATTAGTGCTAATGTAACAGATGATAATGGAGTTTGTTCAGTAATCTTACACTACAAGAATGACACATCTGAATGGCAAGAAGTAGAAATGGTAGATGATGGAACAGGAATCTACAGCGCTGAAATAGGTCCATTTGCTGCTGATACTGTTGTAGAGTTTTATATTACTGCAACAGATATGACAGCTGCACAAAATGAAGCAACAGCAAATAATGGCGGAACAAACTATACAATTGAAATCAAAGGAAAAGGTGTTCTTGGAATTGGATTCAATTTTGTAGATGTTCTCATTATGGGTCTAGGATTGATCAGCATAGCTTCTCTCCTTACATTAGTAAAGAGAAAGAAATAAACAATTTTTCTTTTTATTTTTCTTTTTTTATTCTTGTTTTTGTTCTCAATTACATTAAGCTATAATTTCTAATAAAAATTGTAAAAAAATAAATATGAAAAATAGAATTAAGTGTCCTAAATAAATGGATTCTTTACAAGTTTCAATGCCATTAGAGTTTTTAGTATTTTCATTCCAATTCTAATTTTGAAATCCATTTTTTTAGCGGCTACACTTAGTTTAGAAACACGAAAATAAGGAACCTCGTTGTTTAGTCCTTTTTTGCGTTCTTTGGAAATTAAATCAATGTTTTGAATAAGATCTGGTATTGTTCCTGAAATAGTTATATCTTGAACAGGGAATGCTATCTCTCCATTTTTTATGTACCATCCAGAACCAGTAACAGAAAATCTTCCTGAGGAAAAGTCACTCATGTGTATTCCCATGAAATTTTGTAACATAAAACCTTCTTTTGTTTCCTGTATCATCTCTTCTTTTGATGAATCACCTGGTTCGATTATGGTAGCATAACTGCCAATAGATGGAGATCTTTTCACAGGATTTCCACCAAAGAATCCTCCTCGTGTTGCTTTACCATTACTTTCCATGTTTAACTTGTTGGCATAATACGAATCTAAGTAGTAGGTTTGTAGTATTCCGTTCTTAATTAGAGTTGTTTTTTGAGTGGGTATTCCTTCAGCATCGTAGTTTGTACTTGTTATCATATCTGGATGAAGAGGGTCGTCAATTAAAGTGAAATTGTCAGCAGCTATCTTTTCTCCTATTTTATCAGAAAAGACCGTTTCTCCTCTTGAAGCCTTGTCACCTTTCAATAAATCTGTAAGTATCATAAACAATCCACCGAAAAGACCATATGATCCTTCTGGAGGAATAATAATAGGATATTCTCCTGATAAAGACAAAGTTTTAGGTTTTGCTACAGCTAGTGTTTTTTCAATGGCTGTTTTTGTTATTTCTTGTGGATCAATTTTTCCCCACTCTCTAGCACCTTCAAAATGAAAGTCATAGATTGGAAAACCATGGATAGATAGAAATCCAATTCCAAGGCCATATCCTGCCTCTTGCTTGTAAATGTCTATTCCAGAAGTGTTTTTTAGAAAAGTTTCACCTGATCCTATATTTCCCATCGCAGCCAAGAAATACAGATTCTTGGGAAGATCGGTGGGAAGAAGCTGTTCAAAAGGTTTTACAGATTCGTCTATATTCATCTCTATGAATTTTTTATCCAATTTAAGGGTATACTCTGCTTTTTTACTTTCTGGAAAAGGAACAATATCTGGGTCAGGTTTCTTGGTTTTGGCATTTTGAATAGCTGCTTTTACTGTTTGTTGAATGTCTTCACTTCGGAAGGAAGATGTATAAGCAAATCCATATGCATTATTTGCTATAACTCTAAAAGCTATTCCATGTAAAATTCCTAAATTATGTTTAGGTTTATTTTTCTCTAATTCAAGATTAAATGTTCTTTCTAGAACTCCAAAACCTTCCGCGTGTTCTGCACCATTCTTTTTTGCATATTCTAAACCAATATCTAGAGATTTTTGTATTTTTTCTTTTAAATCGTTACTTACCATTTAATTCACCTATCCTACAACAATGTTTTTTACTGCGAGCCAACCTCCAGAGACACCAACAGGTGCAGATTGACCATCTTTTCCACAAAAGCCTATACTATCTAATGGGTTCTCAAATTCTGGAGAAACGCCAATTATTTTGTTTAAAGTCTCTAAAGTATTCCCAGCTAAAGTGGTAGGACGATATCTTTTTCCTATTTCACCCTTTTCGATTTTATACAATTCTGCGACTCCAAAATTGAAAGTACCTTTTATAGGATCTACTTGTCCTCCTCCACCTTGCATAAGGAGAAAACCTTCTTTAGTTAATTCTAGTAACTCTTCAGGTTTCATTGGGTCTTTTGCTGGAGCAATATAAGTATTAGTCATTCTTACAATTTGAGGAACATTGTAAACCTCTGCTCTTGCATTGCCTGTAGGTTTGAGATCAAAATGCGCAGCTGTAGCTCTGTCAGTAAGGTATGTTTCAAGAATTCCGTTTCTTATGATGTAAGTTTTCTGACCAGGTACTCCCTCATCATCATATTTAATATAACCAAAGGTGTTGATACCGTTAGACTTAATCATTGAACCATCATCTATAAGATTTACAACAGGATTAGCTATCCTTTTTCCTAGTTTGTTTCGAAAAACTCCAGCTACCTGAACAAAATCTCCTTCTGCTGAATGTCCTGCAGCTTCGTGGGCGAATAAGTGGTTAATTGTACCATCTAAAACTACAGGATATCTCCCAGATTTAACTTTAGGGGCTTTTAACCCCTCTATTGCTCTCTCCTTTGCTTGTTTTCCTGTTTCTTCTGGAGAACGAATATCAAATAATTCAAGTCCGCCTATATGTCCAATTCTACTTCTACCTTCAATTGTTTCTGTTCCTTCTCTAGCAACGCTTGTGCAGCCCATCATTACATAAGGAACTTGATATTCAATTCTCAATCCTTCAGTAGTAACAAGAATTTGGTCTCTCATGATTTCACGATACATGGTTTTACGAGATTTTATTCTCTCGTCTTCTTGAGCTTTATCTGCTTCAAGAGTCAATTTTATTTTTTCATCAAAACCAAAGTCTTTAATCTTCTTTTTTTGTTCTCCGATAAATTTATCTTTAACGATCTTGATTTCAGCAAGTTTAATGTCTTCCTTCTTTTGTTTAATGTTTAACTTGTTGGCTTGTAAAGCCATGGACACTACTTCTTCATACTTCTCAAAAGGACCATATGCAAAACCCCAAGCATTTTGGTTAAGAACTCTTACTCCAATTCCTGATTCTATTCCAGTACTTGAAGTTTCAATTCTACCGTTGACAGCTTTTATTTCTGTCATAAGAGAACTTTCTGCTCGAATGTCTGCATAGGTTACTCCTTTTTCCTCTAAAATTTTTAAAACTTTAGAAATTGTTTCTTCTCGCATTGTAATCAGATGTAACTCAGAATATTCATTAATAAACATATTCAAACATTTTTGATATCATTGGAAAGATTAATCTACTAGGTATTTTATTTAATCACGAATAAAATGAGCCAAAATCAACATATTGATATTGTAAAAAATTACAACAACGTGTTATCTAATATCGAAAAAAGCGCAAAGAAAGCAGGCCGAGACCCTTCTGAGATTACATTAGTTGGAGTCACAAAGAGAATAGAGATTGAAAGAATTATTCCAGTTTTAAAAGAAGGATTAAAAATAATTGGAGAGATAGTTGGAAAAGAACTAAAACAGAAAATTGATGTGTTAAAACAAAATAATGCTACTATTCATGTTATTGGAAAATTACAATCAAATAAAGTTAAGTTCGCTGTAGAAAAATGTGATCTTGTTCAATCCGTTCATAATGAAAAAATACTTTCCTTAATTAATAAAAGAGCTAAAATGAATAAGAAAGTTTTTCCAATATTTTTACAGATCGATTTTAGTAATCTTGAAGTTAGGAAAGGGTTAAACCTCGAAGAAACAAAAAAAATTATTCGTTTAATTAATACTAAATACAATAATGTAGAAATACAAGGTTTTATGACTATTGCTCCTTTGCAGTACATGGAAAATAAAAAGATACTAGCGAAATTCTTCCAAAAAACAAGAGAATATGTTGATAACGAATTAGCTCCAATGATAGAATATGATAACTTACAACTCTCAATGGGTATGACAGATGCATACCAACTCGCAATTGAAAATGGCTCAACAATGGTTAGAGTTGGAACAGCGATATTTGGGCCTCGGAATAAGTAATTGCTGATTTATGTTTAAGAGTATTATTTTTATAACAGTAATTCATTATCTTTTAATAGTAGTTAAAGTAGGTTTAATCAATGGCAATCTGGAGATTAATAAAAAATTCCATAAGATTCGCTTTCAGAGCAAAAAAAAGATGGGTAACTTTTGTTATTATATTTGCTCTCTTGTCAGCTTTTGTAACACTTTTTGTAAGTACTTTCAATGGTTATACAACAGAAAAATTAATGTCTCAGAAAGGGTTTTATATTAAAGCTGCAGGAACAAGTGAAAACACAGGTACAGTAACTGAGCAACAAGGAATTAACTTCCGCAATGACATAATTGCTCTTCCTCAAGTAGAAAAAGTAACTCTATTTCGTTATTTTGATTTAGGGGATTCAATACGTATTTTCAGTGTTGAACCTGATTCACGATGGATGTTTTTAGAAGCAAAACCTTCAAAGATTGTGGATGGTAAATATATTACAAAAAATAATGAAGCTTTAGTTTCTCTTGACGCGTCAATTACTGCAGATATTGGAAATTTATCAGCATCATTGACTGCAACATTACATAGAGGAGAGGTGTTAAGTTTCAAAAAGGATAACAATGAACTTGATATAGCTATTGTTGGAGAAATAGAAGATACAATAAACGCTCCAGGAAAATTTAAGTTATTTGTATCGGATACAACTTTTGATCAAATCCAAGAGTATTATAGTGACAATTCTCCAGTATTTTGCTATAGTATCGCTATTTTAGTTAAAGGGGACTTGTTTAAACCATTCAATCATGATATAAAGAATAATATTGAAGCTCTTTCTCCCCAAACAAGTATAATATGGATTAATCCTGATGACCCTGTAGAAACAAGTCAATATGGTGTGTGGGGAGAACCCATTGTTCCAGATGCTAGAGCATCAGAAAAGCAAAGGTTAACTGACTTTTTATATTTCTTTGTAGGCATTCTAGGGGGTATGGTTCTTGTTCTTCTGTATAATGCCTTAATTGTATGGTTTAGAAAAAGAGAGATAGCTGTTTTACGTGCAATGGGCTATAAGAAAAGAGAAATAAGAATAAACTTGCTAGGTGAAAGCTTAACGATAAGTTTGTTAGGTTTCATAATTGGTCTTTCAGCTATGTTAATTTATTTCTGGACACAAGGATTCACTTTTACAAATCAAGTAATCACACCACTGACATTATTGATGTCATTTGGTATTGTAGTAGGGTTGTCAATTCCAGGATTATTAATTGCAAGTGTATCTTTTACAAGAGTTAATCCGATTCTATTGTTTAAAGCAAGGTGAAAAAAGTGAGTAGTAATGCAATATTAAGGTGTGAAAAGGTAACAAAAATTTACCGCAGAGGGCGTTCAGAATCAGTTCATGCTTTGAAAGATATAGATCTCGAAATTCGTCCTGGAGAAATAATAATGATCGCTGGTCCTTCTGGTTCAGGAAAAACAACATTACTGAATGTTCTTTCTGGTCTAGATAAACCAACAAAAGGAAAAATATTGTTTAACGTTGCTAAGGCAAGTGAAAAATTCAAGGTAAAGGGACTAGATGAAGAAACAATCAAAAAACAAAAGTTTATAGATATTACCCAATGGGATGAAAAACAATTAACAGAGTACAGAAGATATAATGTTGGGTTCATTTTTCAAGCTTGGGAATTGATACCTACATTAAAAGCTATAGAAAATGTTGAATCAAGCCTCTATCCTTTAGATATTCCTATAGGAGAAATCAGAGATAGAGCAAAGAAACTGTTTCGAAAAGTGCAACTATTTGACAAAGAAAATGCTTTTCCAGATCAACTTAGTGGAGGAGAGCAACAAAGAGTAGCGATATGTAGAGCATTAATTAAAGAGCCAAAAATAGTATTTGCAGATGAACCTACTGGAAACCTAGATAGTGAGACTGGAGAGCAAATCTTAAGACAAATGAAGTTAATTAGTAGAGAAGGAGCTGCAGTAGTACTCTCTACTCACAATCTAGAATTAAGAAAGTTTGCTGATAGAGTTATTCGACTACATGATGGTCAAATAACTTATTAAATTATAAATGGAAGTGAAAAAGATGAGTAATATATTTTTAAAACTAATCAGCAGTGATTTTGCTGGAGAGGAAAGAGAAAAAGTAGAATATTCTGCAATAGTTGGATTTGCTTTAGACCACTTCAATAAGGGAGAACAGTTAGAAGGTATCTACATGTGTTACCTCCCCTTTTTTGGAATAAGGGTAAATGAATCAAACTTTGCAATTATTAATGCATTGGATAAAGGAAAGAATCAGCTATCAGTAAATAAAATTCCTGATTCTTCCGACATAAAGAAAATATTAAGTTCAGATATTTCGATACAAGAAAAATATAAGCAAATTGAATCTAAGCTTCTAAGAAAGAATGTAGAAACAATAGAAGTAAATGGAATTCTGAATAGAGATGGAATACAAGGATTAGCTAAACTTTTACCACAACATACAGGAACAGCTGATAATAATTACAAGAAATTAAGTCCTATAATCTCTAGAGAGGAAGTAACTAACCAGATTCGTAAACTTCAAAATTATATTTTATCCGATATTGAAGTGGAAGAAAGAATAAATGCATTCTTAGAAGATCTTGAGATAGCAATAACTAAAGAAATCGAGAAGTTAAAGAAAGAGAGAGTAAACACAGAGAAAAAGTATGATGAAAAAATAGCTAAAAAGAAAGCAGAAATTCAACAAAAACTCAAAGAGATGGAGGTAGAAGAAAAAGCAGAACATGCTAAAATAGATAAAGAAGTAGCAAAAAATCAAGCTAATGTAATAAAAAGTTTACAATCTGACACTAGATGGAAGCAATATGAGAATGATATCAAAACTCTAGCATCAAATTATACCAAATTTTTAGCAAAAATTAATGCTGCTAAAGATGAAACTGACTTAGAACAACTAGTGAGAGAGATAGATAATCTTCAACAAGATGTTCAATCAATAGGTGTAGGTTTAAATTCTGCTTTATCTGAAGTGAAAAACAGACATCTTGAATACGGAGATTATGAGCAACAAGGAGCAGTAGATAAGAGAAATATTTCAGAAAGACTAGAATCTTTAAGAGAAGAAGAAAGAACAGCATATAATTCAATTGAAAATGAAAAAGAAACAGCTTTACAAGATATCGATAGAGAGATTAATGATGCCAAATCCATACTTAAAGACCTAAAAAACAAAAAGAAAGATCTTAAAAAACAAATTATGCAAAATTATGAAATGCGGGGAACTGATTTTACCTTAAACGCAGATGTATTAGGAGTAGAATCTTCAGTTAATAGTATGAATATATATGTTCCCCTAGCTATTGCTCGATATAAATACAAGAATAAACTAGGGCACATAGTTATTCCTCCATTTGAAATAGCAAACAATATGAGTAAACCAAAGAAATTAGCTCTCGTAGGAATAAATGGTAATATAGGGTTTGATTGTATAGGTATTTCCTTACTTTCAAAGGTAAAAAGAAACTTAGAATACTTACTAGATGAAAACCAAAATTTGCAAAATGAAATAATAGGAAACAACAATGAAGTAATAGAGACTGGAGACCTGAATAAAATTAATGATGGTGTAGAACTTTTAGAACAGAAAAAGAAATGGAAAGACAAACATTCTGATAAAATTATACTTCAATATAGAAAAGTTAGAAGCTCAAGGGCCTAATTTTTTTACTTTTTACATTACAATGAAAAGTTCTTTTTAATTCTTTTTTTAAAAATAGATTATAATTTAATCCAGAATACTCTTATATCTTAATTTTCTATTTTTTCCCATAAGCTCCAAAACAAAGGTTCAAAAACCTAGTAAGAAGCGTTAATCCTAGAGGATGAAATTTACAAAATTTATTTTTAGTACTCTTAATCTCTCTAGAGAATATTTAGAATCAATTTTTTCATTAGCAAGCAAAATAGAACAAAACCCTGAAAATTACTTAAACAAGTGCAATGGTAAAATATTGGCAATTCTTTTTTTTGAGCCTAGTACAAGAACAATGTTATCTTTTGAAAGTGCAATGTTAAGATTAGGAGGGTCAATATTAGGTTTTGCAAGTGGTAAAACAAGTAGTTCAGCAAAAGGAGAAACAATAGCTGATACGCTAAGGATGATTAACGGCTATGCTGATATTGCAGTTATAAGACATTACTTGGAAGGAGTTGGAGAAATAGCTAAAAAATATTCGTCAATACCTGTTATCTCAGGAGGAACAGGAACACAAGCTCATCCTACACAAGCAATGTTAGATCTTTATACTATAAAAAAAGCATTTGGTAAAATTGATGGACTTAAAATCGCTTTAATGGGTGACCTAAAATATGGAAGAACAATTCCTTCTCTTCTATATGGTTTAGCAAAATATGATGATGTTACTCTGTATTTGATATCTCCTAAAGAGTTAAAGATACGAAGTCATGTAAGACAAAGGTTGAATGGCTTTAATCTAAAATTTTATGAAATAGATGATATCTCTCAAATAATTGATGAATTAGATGTGTTATATGTTACCAGAATCCAAAAAGAAAGATTTCCAGATCAGCTGGACTATGAAAGGCTAAAGAGTTCATACAAAATATCTCCTGAAACGCTAAACAATGTAAAGGACTCTTTTATTTTGCTACACCCTCTTCCTCGAGTTGATGAGATAACTCCTGAAGTGGATAGCTTACCTTGTGCAAAATATTTTGAACAGGCAAAAAATGGAGTATTTGTAAGAATGGCATTAATCCTTAATTTGCTCGGAGTTGAATGAAATGGAAACAGTAGAAGAAAAAAAACTAATTGTAACAAAAATAAAAGAAGGAACAGTTATAGATCGAATTCCTCCAGGAAAAGCTCTAAAAGTTTTACATGTTCTTGGTATTAATGATAATTATCCTTATACAGTTGCTTTGGCGATGAGGGTTAAATCAAAAAAGATGCAATTAAAAGATATAGTAAAAATTAAGGGTAAAATGTTAACTTCCGAAGAAAGCCAAAAATTGTCTCTCATAGCACCAAACGCAGTTGTAAACATCATTAATGATTACAAAGTAGAAAAGAAGATAGTACTTGAAATTCCCGAGCAAGTTAGTGAAATAATAAAATGTTTAAACCCAAACTGCGTTACCAATAATAGAGAACCTGTTTTTCCTAGTTTTTCTGTTATATCTAAAGAACCCTTAATTCTTCAATGTAAATATTGTGACCGATTACTTGAGGGACAGAACCTTTCTGAACAACTATAGTAAAAGAAAAGAAAAAGAAGATCTAAAACAATATAGAGCAGAAAAAAAGAAAAAATTTTTCTCTTTTTTATTACACTACACCTTAAACTTGTCTTATTTCTCTTCAGCGGAAATAGATGGATAGTCAGATAATCTAAATATTGCTTCCTTCATAGTTTCTATTAGATCAATTACTTTTTTGTCTCCTTGTTCAAGTAAATAGTTTGTTGCTGCTTTAATTCCATCAATTAAAGGTTCTGTCATCTCATCAAACTTATACCTTGCTACGAAACGAATTATATCGCTTATAACTACTAACCTATCTAAATGTTTTGTCATCTTTTTAAAGTATTCAGGTTCAATGTAACACTTGACTATCCAGTCTTTTCCTCCTGATATGACTGAGATATTGTCAAATCTATAAAGTGCAGTTACTTCACTCTTAGTTGAAAAAATTTCTTTAGGAATGGTTCCAAGGTCAATATAGAAGCCTTTTCTATCTGTTGACAGTTCTAAATCTCGATTTACAAACGAATCATGAATTAAACGGATATAATTGTTGATCAGTTTAATTAGAGTGTTTCCTAGAGAGCGCATATTAATATATAGATTTGTTTCAAACTCCTTTCTGGTTTTACTTTTTGTCCAGGCTCTTTTAACAGTAAGCATAGCGCTTTTAGCATCTTGTATCATTTGATTATAAGAATCATCTATAACATAGTCTGGAATTCTACGATAAAGTAAAATGGAGAGAGCAATCTCTAAGAAGTTTTTAGGTAGCTCTTCTAATTCTCTTTCTCTTACTTCTTTAATTATTGCATCGATTTTTGTTTTACATTCTTCAACACTAGGGGTGAATTGATTGGGTTGGAGTTTTTTATAATGAAAAGCGTCATCAATCCAGTTTTCGTAATTCTTCCTAATGTAATCCAAGTGAGTATCAATTGTTCCTATTTTAGATTTTACCCAGTGTTGAATATCTGAAAATATTTTCTTATTTACAGGTTCCCAAGATTTAATCAACTTTCCTCTTATCTTTTTAAGTTCTTTTTCTGCAGAAGTGTAAAGCTTTTTAGCTTTTTCGTTATAATGAATATCATTACTTCTTAATTGTGCAAAGGAAGAAAGCAGATCCTGCAATACTTTTTGAACTCTGCTTGAATTTTTATTCCAAATATCATAACAATTGATATGATAATTTTTACTTGCAAAATTTTCAGGTACATTCTTAAACTCTGGAAAAGATGGAAAAGATTCTTTTATCTCTGGTAGTAAATTGGCATTTCTTAATTTTGATACTCTCTCTTTTTGGAATAAAGTAATAAGATTATCTAATTTAGCCACTATATCAGATTCAAATTTGAATATCTTCTCTGGATAGCTACTCATCATTTTTCTGATGATTGAATTCTTATAACTTGAATTGAGAATCTTGTGATCAATTAAACAAGCAGTAAGTATCTCTGGGTTGGATTCAGCTTGAGAAAGAGAGAAAACGCTATTATCATATCTAACTGTTAAACCTGGTTTTAGCAACAATTCATAAACAGAAATAGCTCTCTTATCAAATTTTAATTGTATTTTACCAAAAAAACTTTTTTTGTAAACTACAGGTACAGACTTGATATATGCTTTTAGAAATCCCGTGTTTATAGCTCCACCTATTAAATCTCTTGCTGTTAGACTTAGTTGTTTACCTATTTCAAGTTCTCTCTTACGAATATCTTGAATATAGTTGGATATAATTGTTGAAAAAATGTATAATGGGATAATCTTCTTGAAAGAATTGATGATATATAAATAGATATTACCAAGAGAAAAATTGAAGAACTGATCCTGAACAATTTTGACCAAAGTTGAGATAATTGCTCTCTCTAATGCTTTAGCAAAAATAACAGATTCTTCAATATTTGATATTTGTAACCTTTCTCCCACACCAGCATTTTCTATAATTGAGGTAAGCTCTTTCAGGAGATTTTTGCCTACATTTGTAAGCTTTTGAATTTTGCCTATAATAAATTCTTTCTTAAGATTAAGCGTTGAACCTCCTTTCTTTGACTTCTTTACAGTTTTGATATTTTCTTCAGTAATAATAGCAAAAGTAAAATCATTTATGACACTCCATACACTTGGAGGAAGTTCTCTCTCTTTGAATGAACCTATTAATTGACTAAAGAAAAGTCTCGCTCCTTGAAGAATCAAAGGTTCAGCATCTTCTGTTAATGCATCACAAATTATGTCTCCTTGATTGATAGGGCTTATCTTCTCTTTAATCGTTTTTTGTAATTTTTGGTATATTTTAACATCTCTAAAATCTATCAAACCCATTAATGGTTTCTTTTTTGCTATGCTTAGAATAATTTCTTTACTTAACTCATCAGCAATAAAAGTTTCTGCAGAATGGATAGCAGAAATTGAAAGTTTGGAGTAAATTGAATTTATTTTCTTGTCCAATTTTTTACCTAAATACTCATCAATTAGATCCTCTGCTTTTGGAGAATGCTTTTTTAGATAATTCTCTATTCTAGAAGAGATTTCATCTACTGCATATCTAGGATTTTTATATTGTAAGATTGCAAAAGGATTCTCAAGAGAAATAATATTTAATATGTCTTGAGAAAGCATTTGAATAATAAGTTGACGTTTAAATGAATTAATCGTTCCTTTATCCCATGACTGTTCTTCTTCTTTTAACCATGCTTCTAAGTTTTTCATTTGAAGAAGAGTAGGGTAAATATCAGGTTGTGTAGCTGCTTTTTCTATGTGGTCATTAATCAAGTTGATGAAAACTGAGCTATTTTCTTTTATGCTGATTTTTTGCCTTGCAATTGTGCAAGCATTAAGAAATGATTTGGATACATAGTCTGGGGAAACAGTTCTTCCCGATTCTACATTATCATAAAAATTAGGTGTAAGTGTGATAAATTTACCAAATGATAATGCTAACTCCTGTACTAAACTTTCATCCTCAATAGAAATTGTATTAGCTGTTTCTGATCGAACAATATATTGAACAACGATATTTGTTTCTTCGCTAGGCATGGTAAAACTACCAAAGCGAACAAATTCGTTCTGACCAGTCATAAATTGTGAATCACTGACATTAACTTCTGTAGTCATTAGACTTTGCAAAGATAATAATATTCCTTGCATCATGCTTGAATCTTTAGGCAAATGACCTACTGAAGCAAAGCTTATTCCCGCATCACTACCAACAGAAATCCATAAATCATAGGGATACTCTTTACTCATATTTCTCACATAACCTTAATGTTCCCCAGACACTAGATCTAATATATAAAGCGTGTCTTATATTCTTTTCGAGTGAAATTACTCCGAGAACTAGTTTGTTTACATCATTTTTAAATGATTTTTTAGATTCTGAATATATTCAGAAAAGATACAGTAAGGTTCAAGTAATTCTCAACAAAGTTTAAAGGAAGAAAAACCAAGAAATAGAAAAAATATGTTATACTTATTTTTCGAGAACGATTTATATTCTTTTTTTGATTATTATAACGATTTAAGAGCTCTATACCAATATTTTTTACCTTTTTCTTTCTTTTCTAGATCCATGTCATGTAATATTTTTACAGCTAAATTAGCTGCTTGAATAGCTTCTTTTTCTCCTTTTGTTGCAAATTCATTAGTTACTCTATTAGCGTAAACCGCACAAATTGCTCCCGTACGCAATCCATAAATTTGTCCCAAAGTAAATATGTGAGAAGCTTCCATCTCGAAGTTAAGAACACCCATTTTCTGTAAATCGGGGACAATTAAATCTGTTTTACTTAATTTGTAATCGTTGACTCCAGGACGTCCTTGACCTAGATAAAAACTAGATGAAGAAGCTGTTATTCCTAAATGGTATCTGAACCCTAATGTTTCACAAGCTTCGATGAGAGCGAGAACTACTTCATAATGAGCCATTGCTGGATATTCTGGAAGAACATAAAAACCACTTGAACCTTCCATTTTCACTGCTCCACTGCTAATAATAAGATCCCCTAACTCTATTCCTGGTTGGATAGCTCCTGAAGAGCCCACACGGATGAAAGTATCACACCCTATATTTACCAACTCTGTCATAGCAATTTCGCAAGCAGGAGTACCAATACCTGTAGAAGTAACGCTTATTGGAACACCATGTACTTTTCCTGTATAAGAGTAATATTGCCTATGCGCTGCAACTTGATGCATCTCTTCCCAAGTAGAAGCTATTCTCTTAGCTCTCTCTGGATCTCCTGGAAGTAAAACAGGACCTTTTAAATCTCCTGGTTTACATTCAATATGGTATTGCATTCCTTGTTCAAAAATAGGTTTATCAGCAGACACTTTTTTAGACATTCTTTCACTTCCTAATACTTTTTAAAATTTCTAAAGCCTTATCATATGTTATCTCTTTTAATTCTATAAGTTTACTGGCTACTTTCTTGATTTCCTTTCCTTGAGCTCCTACAGTTACAGCAAGATTACGAGCATGAAGAGACATATGACCTGCTTGTATTCCCTCACTTGCAAGTGCTCGAATAGCTGCTAAATTCTGTGCTAACCCTACAGATCCTGCAACAATAGCTAATTCTTCAGCAGTTGAGACATTAAGAATCTTGAGTAGAGTCTTATAAGTGGGATGAACCCGAATCGCTCCTCCTACAACTCCAACAGAAAGAGGTAATTCTAAATAACCTACGAGATCTCCATTCTCATCCTTTTCAAATTTAGATAATGAAGAATATTTTCCGTCTTTTGAAGCATATGCATGAGCTCCTGCCTCAATTGCTCGAGTGTCGTTACCAGTGGCAAGCATAACTGCAGTGATACCATTCATAATTCCTTTATTATGTGTAACTGCCCTAAAAACATCATGTTTAGCAAAGTCATAGGCAAATAAGATATTTTCAACTGCTTTATCTCCCCCTAGGAGCTCTTTGTCAAATGTAGCTTTGACTTTAACCATACGCTTAATTGCGTAATTAGAAAGAATTCTAAGTAATACTTTACAATCAACAATACTTTCAATAAAAGGTTGTAATTTTTCTAACATAGTGTTAACAGCGTTTGCACCCATAGCATCTTTAGTATCTACAATTAGATGCAAAATGAAATATTCTCTTAGATCTCCTTTAACTCTTCTCACTTCTATATCCTTGGCTCCTCCACCCAGCTTTACTAGAAATTCATTCGTAGAATTGGCTATCTTTAAAATTTTTTCTTTATTTGAATAAATTTTTTGTTTTACTGTTTCAAAAGAATCAGAAGATAAAAGCTGTATTTGTCCAATAACTATTGAACCCGTATACTCTGCAGTAAATCCTCCTTTTTTTCTAGCTATCTTTGCCGCATGACTAGCTGCAGCAACAACAGAGGACTCTTCAATAACCATAGGGATAAGATAGTCCTTACCATTAATCTTGAAATTTGTTGCAATACCAACAGGAAAAGGTATTTTTCCAATAGTGTTTTCAATCATAACTTCAAAGACAGAATCACTAATTTCTTGATCTTGTAAGGATTTAAAGTCATGCTCATTTAGATTAACCATAGAAGAAATAATTTTCCTTCTTTCTTCTTGAGAATAAGAATAAAATTTCGGTATTCTTGAATTAAGGGTCATCAAGAATAGAAACTAAGCAGAAATTAAAAAACTTTTCAAAATAAGATTTAACAAGACAAAAGTTTGAAGAATGGTAAAAGAAATTATAATTCTTCTAAAACTTGGATTGTTTTGTCTTGGAATTTTCGCATGATGCGAGTAACATAACCTGCAATTCTATTTCTCATGTGTTTTGTCATAGGACTGCAAACTTGTTCAACAACATGCTTGTTATTCTGAAAATCTAAATTTAATTGATCATGAAAGTCTCTAACTATTTGTTTAGCGAGTTTTTTGATTTGACTTGTTCTTACATTACCCATTTAATTCACCTAGGATTGGAATCTATCGTTAGCTTTTCTTGAATTCAATGGAATTGGTAGGAATTTAAAACTTTTGTTCATTTAGAATTATTAGGTTCAGTGAAAAAGATATTTAACATAATAATTCCGACAGAAAAAGTAAAAATTGGTTTAGAAATAAAATTGCTCATCTACATGTACAATTATTCCATTTTTTGTAATAGTGAACGGTCTTTCCATCATCTCATGCTTTTGTCCACGCATTTTTCTAATATTAAGACTTCTTACACCTAGTGTGTTGACAAATTTGTAATTAAGGACAATTACTCCTTGACTCATGAATTCTTCTACACCAAAACGGGAAACTTCGGTTCCTGCCATCTCGCTGGTTAATATAGTTGTACAATCCAAGGAACTCATAACTGCAGAAAGCTTAAGTATTTCTCTTCGAATTTGTTGTTCACTAGCCATCGAAAGAGCTAGAGCAGTAATGCTATCGATAACTACTCTTTCTGCTCCAATTGCATCTATAGTTGTAATTAATTGATTAATGAGTTCATCTACATCCACAGGAGTTTGATATTTCTCGTTTGAACTCACTCCTGCTCTAGGACTAAAACCATCAATTATAACTAATAAATCCTGTTCTTCAAGTTCTCGAAGATTCCAACCAAAATTAAGACACTGCTGTCTTACGTGCTCTGGGTGTTCATCAAATGAAACAAAAATACCTGTTTCTCCCGCCGAGACAATACCGTGATAGAGAAATTGGTGACCAAAAGTAGACTTTCCTCCACCAGCAGGCCCTGCTAATAATATTGTTCTCCCTTTGGGAAGACCGCCACCCAAAATTTTGTCTAGTCCTGGAATACCTGTTTCTACTAATTCCATCATTACCACAAAAAAATAATAAATAGGAAATAATAAGTTTTTGCACACTGCAAAGTCTTTTCAGAATCAAATTAAATATTCTTAAATTCAGTCTATAATGCCATCCTCTACTTCATCAACGTTGATTATTTCTTCTCTCTTAGGTAAATGCCAACCTCCTCCTGGAGTTTTAATAACTACCGTTGGTTCACTAGTTTGATCAATAAAAATTAACAGTTCTACGTTGAATTTCTTCTTTACATATGAAGAAGCTTCCACCACAGTATATTTTCCATCCACTAAATAAATAATTGAGCCTAGTACTGCTTTTTCCACACAAGAGCTCTTTTCATCTACAATTCCTACCCTCGCGGTTAAGTCCCAGTTCATGGTCCTAATTAAAGGAACAAATCCAATATTCTTGATTTTTATTGTTTCTGAAGAAAGAACGTAATAGGGTGATCTCATTTCTTTTGGATATTCTTTAAGAAGTTTTGGCGATGAACTTACAAACTTTTTTAGCGCAGATTTGGAGCTCCTTAGTTTAAGAACAGGTTTATAGGAATCTTTGATTTTTGGAGATTTTTTAATAAGCTTATTATAATAATCCTCAATGGTTGTTTTCAATTCTGGTATTCCAGAGAAAAATAGCCAAGTAAGAAATTCTAAACTTAAAATGCATAATCCATAGTTCTCAGAATTAAGAGCAAGATGAAAAGATTGTTCAAACATTAATCGTGATTGAAAAGTTTTCCCTTGTTGCATGAACTTAAAACCAATTTGATTAATGAACTCTATGTCTTCATAACTTCTTGGTATAGCTTCTTCTTCAATTTCTCCATTGCTCAAAACTACAGAAAGTAGAATAAGTGTGTGTACTAAATTAGCTAAATCTGGTCTGTTTCTCCTAACACATAAATCTTCAAAGGCTGGAGTAAAATAAGAAGGAAGACGGTGAATTTGTTCTGTTAACAAGAGTAAAATTATTCTTAGAAAATGGATTTCCATATCTAAATCAGTAACAACAGCAGTGCTCTGGAAGAAGATCATTAAAAGTTCATCCATGTAGACTCTTCCGAGTTCAAGTTCTTTATTTTCAATAAGACAGATACATGCAAGATAAAGAAGACGACTTAAAAGAACCAAAGAGGAATTGTAAATTGGATGATCTTCTATATCAGAGGAAGCTAAACGCCAATCTACTATAGCATCTATTATCTCTCTTACTCGAGAAATCAGTTCTGGTTGTAGTTCTTCGTACTTTTCTTCTCTGAAATCTGTTTCAAAAATACTGAGATCCTCCCACACTTCAGAAATTAATTCTTTTAGTTGCAAAGCTTGTATAGAAAACTCTTCTTTACTGATGTCTCCTTCTTTGATTTCACTTATCTTTTCTTCATATTCAGCTTTAATTACAGAAATTGCTGAATCAAAAATTTTAGAGATGCGTTTAACAGGGTCATAACGGTTTGTACTGCTTACAGAATAACGAATCTCGGCACTAAAAAGTTTTCTTTCTAATTCTTGAAGAAATTTAAGAGAAGAAGAATCATCACACTTCTCAATAAGATAACGAACAAAAGCACTATCAATATAGGATTGAATGTTTACTAATTCTGCAGTTTCAATAAGTTTAATGTCGCTACTAACTATCTTTGCTTTGAGTTTGTAAGCTACATAAATTACACTCAAATCAGGTTTTTGAGGAACACTAGGTGTGAGTGAATAAAGTCTTGTTAGAAATTGGTTAAAATCTTCTGTATCTACCTTTTTAACTGTAATATGTGGTTCAAGTTCTCGAAAAAGAAAGTGTCTCATCTCACCTTTTATATAAGAAGTGATGACAATCTTTATCTTAAGTTTCTTTACTATTTGAGCAAACTTTGAGTACTTTTGGGGTTCAGATTGAAAACCTGAAATAAAGAAGTTAGTGTCAACTACAAATGTTTCCATTAATACTACTATAAATCATTAGCACATAAAACATTTTTGCAAATATTAGAAAAGTAAAGACTAAAAAAATTAATATCAAATGGACAATCTACAAATTTATACTATATTGTAATAAAGCTCTGTTAACCCTTCTTCTAAACGTATTTTTGGATTAAAATTAAGTTCTTTTTGAGCTTTAGAGATTGAACAATAGCTGTGCTTTATATCTCCAGTTCTTGGCTCGGTGTAATTTATTGGCAGGTCCTTCTTTGCAATTTTGAGAAGTAAATTTGCAAGTTCTAGTATCGAAGTTTGCTTTCCTGTACCTATATTATAACTTTCTCCGTTGGATTTGTCGTTTTTTAAGACTAGTTCTATAGCAGAAACAACGTCTTGGACATGTATAAAATCTCGTGTTTGTATTCCATCGCCTTCAATAATTGGTGAAGAATTAAGGTGAATTCGATGTATAAATTTACTAATAACTCCAGAATAAGGATCATCTATTTTTTGTAGTTTGCTGTAAAGGTTAAATAGGACAAGAGATGTAGTAGGAAGATTATATAAAGAATGATATAGCATCGTGTAACGTTCTCCAACAAGTTTAGATAAACCGTAGGGAGAAAGAGGTTCACGTGGATGTTCTTCAGTAATTGGAAGAAATTTTGGTACTCCAAAAGTAGCTGCAGAACTTAAATAAACGAACTTTTTGATATCTCGTTTTCTGGCAAATTCAAGCAAATTTAGTGTTCCTTCAATATTTGTCTTAGCATCAAATAAAGGCTCTTTCGTGGACTTTTTAACTGAAATTTGAGCAGCTGTGTGAATAATGAAATCAACTTCAGGAAGAGAAGAATAAATAGAAGCATCTAATATGTCTCCTTTAATAAATAAACAGTCATTAGGAGGTGCAATTTTAGCGTTAGATAAATTATCTAGAAGAACAAACTCATAATCATTTTTTAGATATTTGTAGATATGCGCACCAACCTGACCTAGACCTCCAGTCACGAGAATTTTATCCATAAATATGGATATTAGAACGTGTAATTAAATTTTTTTATAATGATTCATTTCTTCTTTCTTGAGTAACCTTTATAATCTTAAATTTGTTGACTAAGCTTATGTCAAAACTTGGTCAATCTATGGTATTAACAAAAATTTTTCAAATCACAGGAGGAATCATTTTAATCTTGATATCAATTGCTGGTATGATCGATACTGAAAAAACTTTACAAATTATGCGTTGGGTTCTATCTTCTATTCTGATTATATTTTCAATTTCAATAATACTATATACTTTCTTGGCAATAGAGAAAACTGAAAAAACAAAGCGCATTCTCTTTATAGTAACTAGTGTTATTGTTCTTGTTCTAGGTATACTTCCTATGATCTTTGGTTCTGTAGCTAGTCAAATGATAACAATAATTTTAATGGTTATAATGTTTGTAACTGGATGTTTACGTATTTCAATAGGCTTCAAATCATCTACGCTTCCCAGATGGAAAACTAACATTTACATATTGGTAGGCTCTGTTGCTGCAACACTTTCGTCTGTAGTACTAATCTTTTATTCAAGATCAGTCACTTCTTCTGTTGTCTTCTTTTTTGCATTTCTCCTTACTTTAACAGGAGGGACTCTTATTCTAGATGGTATAACTAAACCCAAAGAAGGTCATTATAAAATTAGAGAAGAGAAAGAAGAGCAAAAAGGTGAAGAAAAATTAGAAACTAAAACCGAAGAAAAATTAGAAGAGCCCACTGAAACTGAAACAGAAGATATCAAAGAAACAAATGACGAGTAATTTTTACTCTTTTTTCTCCTTTTTTACTTTTTTTGTTATTATAAGAACATGCCAATAGGAAACTCGTTAAACTTATTTACTCCAATTAAAGCATGGGTTGGGCATTATAGCAAAAATATTAAAAAGGTATGACAAATTGGATTGATGTAGAGAAATAATGGGTGGATAAAAAGGTGAAAAAACATTACGTCCTTGCTTTAGTTTTTATAATTAGTTTGTCATTTAGTTTAACCCCAAAACTAAACATTAGTGCTCAAATAGAAGAGGAAGAAATAGACTGGGACTATTCAGGGTTGATTAAGTTCCAAGCAGATAGAATAAAATTTGATGAGGATTCTCCAATTAAGTTGAGATACTACTATCATCTTTTCTATAATGAAGAAACAGAGACAGTAGAGTCATTAGTTGTTCTTTATGGACTAAGGCCCATTATAAGTGCTCCTTATTATTCAAAATTTTTCAGTGAAGGTGCAACCTATACCCGCTTTAGCTACTGGTTAAACGATTCCTATGACATTGACTGGATAGATATAACTTATGAATCAGTAACCGATGAGACTTCAGAAAATTATGCTCCTGAATATTTAACAGTTTACAATGCTATTGCAAATAATTCCTTATTCAAGACACGATCAGATGTTTGGGAAAGAACAGGAGTTATTAAATTTCCAATTCATTTTGCTAACTTATCTAGTGTTATAGGAGAAACAATCGGGTTGTGGGAAATCATCCAAAGAGATGGTACAATTATCCGTGGACAATTTACAACTTATGGCAAAACTAATCCTATTTTTGAAGATCCAAAATCAAGCTATACATGGCCTGATTATAATGTGACAGTTGCACAAGACATAGAAAGATCTTCTTTGCCGAGAGAACATTCAGTTAGAGTTCCTTACTCTCTCACTTCAACAGTATTAGCAAGTTTTGCATTAACTTTATTCCTAAATGTTCTAAAAAGAAGTAAAAAAAAGGAGATGAAAAATTAAATGAAATATAAACAAGTTTTTTTTGTATTTACAACTCTAATCTTATTCTCTTCATTAATTGCTAACATCAATCTCATTACTTATGCACAAGATGACGAATCAGAGTGGGATTTTTCCGGAGTAATTAGGGTAGATAGTGAATTAAGAAGACCTCCAATTTTTCAAGCTGAAGAACTAGATCAAACTAAACCAACAATTTTTCCTTTAAATGATGTAAGCTTAGAACTTAATACAACTGAAAACAGTCTTCAATGGTTTGTATCTGATTTGTATCCAGGAGATTTCCCTGATAACTATTCAATTTATATGAATGATAGTCTTATTCAAAATGGGAAATGGGAATCAAATCAATATATAACTGTAAATTTGGACGATTTAGAAAATGGGAATTATCGTTATTCTATAATTATTCAAGATATTAAAGGGAACAAAGCTCAAGATGAAGTTTATGTAAGTGTAGTAAATGAAACTGCTCCATACATAAGACAAGTAGCAGATATAGAGTTCTTTGAGGGGAGTAGCATTGGACCAATTGTTTGGCAAGTAACTGATAAAAATCTATCAAGTTATGTAATTCAACGAAATGGAGGAACAGTAGACTCGAATACTTGGTCAGAAAATACTAGTGAAAGTGATTGGAACCCAGAGAGCCCAACTATTTCTTACGCTATATCTGCATTAGAGATAGGAGAACATAATATTACTCTAATTGTTGAAGATATTTATGGACAGCAAAGTGTTGACACAGTTATTGTAACAGTAAAGGATCCGTCAACTAGAATAAATTATGAAAATTATGAACCTCCTAACATAGAAATAGCAGTACTAGGTTTGGACACAAATGATGATGATTCAATGGATACTTACTATGGATTTTATGGAATAATCGAAGATCCAGGTGTGGAAGGGTACTTTACTAAAATCCTTGAACCATACCTTGGTGCAACTTGGAGAATGAGAATTCCTCAAGATTCCCCAGCTACTTGGGAAGTAATATACTATCCTAATCCTATATATGATAAAATAAGGCCTTATTTAGCTTATGAAGCACCAGTATATTTTGTTAACTTAACAGTTGCCACTGGCGTAAATTTAGAATATGAAATAGATCTCGGAAGAAACACAACATATGGAAACTTAACAACATATGGTGCTGACAATCCATTGTTCCCAGAAGTACCAGAGTACTCAGGATATAATTTTGCCATTCCATACTACACAGGAACAAAAGAAAATGAAGTTACAGTAGAAACTGATTTCTTTAGCAGCCTATCATCAATGATAAGTATTGTATCTCTTTCATTTTCAGTTTTAGTCCTTTATAATAAAACGAAAAGAAAAATGAAATAACAAAAATTCTTTTTCTTTTTATTTTTATTTCAAAGCATTTTTAAGTTCTATTAGTTTACAACTAATTAAAATGACTTTATATTCCTCCACAATAGATAGTTTGATTGTTTACATTATTGAAGGAATTGTATTATCATTGTTCGTCTGTACTTTTTTTATTAAAAAAAGAAAAATTAGAAAAATAGTAAATGGTGCCGGAGGGCTATTGTTATTCATTCTATTTGTTTTTGGAATATTGTATGATCTTAAAGATTTTTTAGTCTTATTTTCACTTTCTACTATCATAGTATTTCTTCTAAAAATGATGATTGAAGATAAAAGGGTGAAATACATATGGATTACACTAGCTTCCTTTGTTTTAATTGCTTTCAGTGTAAAAACACATCTTGAAATAATGTTTTTGTTAAGTTTATGTTTAAGTGTTATCCTGTTTTTATCATTTACTGCAGTTTCATACTATGAAACAAGTAAAAGAAAAAAAATGGAGAAAGAAGAATTTGAAATTTTTTCTTTAATTTTGGGGGCAGTTTTTTCTCTAACTCTTTGCGCTCCTCTTGTTTTTTTGATTGTGACTTTTGATTATTCTCAGCTAAATATCGACCTAATGAAGCAAAACAATAATCTAGGAATAGAAGGAAGTCTGGCTATACTCTTTGGGATATTCTTGGTGGTTTTTGTTTTCTTATTTATCTATGATTTTGTAGAAGGTAGGAGAGAAAAAGAATGGTATCAGTAGAAACTTATCTTGTTTTATGTTTAGTAATAATATTCATAGGACTAATTGCTTTTAAATATCATCTGACAAATATCAAATTTATTTACGGAATAACAGTAATTTATATTGGAGCGATTTGCTTATCTTTTCTTTTTAATAGTGCCCAAGATGAAATTATCTTTGTCTATACTGGAATATTTTCAATCTTAACTATAATTTTGTTAGCAATAAAATCACCTGTATTTGAAGCAAAAATAAAGGAGAATGAACAATGAGTGAAAAAGAAGTTGAAGACATAAAAGAAGTTGAAGACATAAAAGAAGTTGAAGACATAAAAGAAGTTGAGGAAAGAGAAAAACTTCCAAAAAAAGAAAAAGAAGTTAAAAAAGAGAGAAAAAGTAAATCTTTTCTTCCTAAGATTAAAGAAGTAATCATTAAGTCCTCAAATTACTTTTTTGTAGCAATATTATATCTAAAAGTTATCAAACCTGCATTTTATGGCTTAAAAATAGGTGTAAATTTTCTTTTAGAATTAGGAAAAAATTTCTTTGTAATAGTTTCAAAGTTTTTTTACAAGTTGTATATGGTTATTAAAAAGAACATGGAAGAATTATCATTTTTTGTTCATAGATTTGAGCGTGCACCGCTTAATCTTCAAATATGGGTTACAAGTGTATTTGTTTTTCTATTAGTTTCAATTTGGATAGCTTTCGGGGGTAGAGTGGGATGATTTTCTGGGTAATAACAGGAATATATCTTTTTGGAATTGCAGCTATTTTTATATTGGAAAGATCATCACAATTTATAACAAAACTGTTTCCACTACTAAAAGGAAAAACGAGGATAGTTTTTAACTATATCAGTGTTTTAATTACAATTTGTGCTTATATTGTATATTTGTATACTGTCCATCCATTTAGTCAGAGTACAAAGATATTAGAAAAATTTGCTTTTTCACCATTTTCAAGCATATTTTTGGCATTATCTACTCTATTAATATCAGTCACAGGATTTTTCCTCTTGTCAGATGTAGATGAATTTAGCAATAGGAGTAAAGTGGGTTATAGTTCTCTACTCTTTACACAATATTCTGCATTTATTATGTTTTCATCCGTCTCTTGGGTTTTTATTTATCTAGGATTGCTAGGTATAATTGTGGGCATAACATTTATTTTGCGAAACATATATCTAAAAAAAGAAATTGAAGTAACAAAAGAACTTCATTCTATGTTTGTTTTTGATATATTTAGCTTGGTTTTTCTTTTTTTGGGGATTTTATTCTACAATTTAGTTTTTAACTCTTTTATAATTCAAATTAAACCAAGAAATGATTTTTGGGCACTAGAATTATTAAGTTTCATATTCATATTTTGTTCAAGTCTAATTCTCCTTGAGATTCCACCCTTTCATTTCAGAAGCTTTTCTGAAGTTAATAAGAAATTTAAGACCCCAAAAATAGTAAATTTGTTAAAAAAACTTGTAGGTGTTTTTATGATTCTAAATTTATCACGCCCAATAAGCGTAAATTCTAACTATAAGCAATTTTACTTCATAATTTTCTTGACAATTGGTGGAATAGTTTCTTTATGGGGCGTAGTAGGAGCAATAAATAAATTAAATATTAATGAATTACTTGTGTATATTGACTTTTATTATATTGGTACACTGCTGTTATTTTTGTCAAATAACTTTTCATCAGATGCAACAATTTCTACAAGCATTGAAGGGTATGCCTTTATTTTATTTTTAACCATCTTTTATTTCATGATGCAAATAGTACAAACAAGTTTAACGAGTTTGATGTCAAGCAAATATTCTTTCAACTCTTTGGATGACTTATTAAAAGGAGAAAAACTTGAGAAAATAGAAGTATTCCCTTTTGCTATTTTACAGTTTGTAGAGATAGCTTTTCCACTAGCTTTATCCTATACATACATCTTCTATCTGAATTTCAAGGATATAAGTACATTATACTTCATAATTCTTACATCAATCATTTCTGTAAATTTCTTCTTTGGAATACAAAGTAGTTTTAGAGTGATATATTACTCATTGAAGAGAACAAGTTTACCACTTGGTTATAAGCGAATTGAACCAAATTTACACATATCAAGCTTCATTTCTATGCTAATTCTTGTATTTAATGCAGTTTTTATAAAGGAAATAGTGATTGTGTGCCAAAGAGCAGTTTTTCTATTTCCATTTTAGTTATTTTTGACAATAGGCAAGTTTTTTTAACTACTAAAAAAAGATTTCTACAATGTTTTCTTCCAAGACAAAATTAGATGTAGAGAAAGATATCGAAGAAATAAATAATGAACTTATCAAATTAAAAGATAACGCTCCTTATGACGAAGAAATCGTAAACTTAATTAATGAGATAATTGAAACAGGAGGAAAACGAATAAGACCATTAATTACTTTATTATGTTACGAAATGATCTCAAACAAGAAAAGAGATAATACTAGTTTTGCTGCTGCTTGTGCAATAGAAATAATTCATAATGCAAGTTTACTAATTGATGACATCTTTGATAAAGATATTTTTAGAAGAAAGAAAAAGTCTTTTTACCTAAAATTCTCGACATTTTCAGCAATATCTATGTCTTACTCTTTGAGTAGTTTAGCATTCGGTTTGGCATTAAAAACAAAATTGTTAGAAATCGTAGAAGAATTAACAAAAGCAACCCAAAATTTAGCTATCTCTCTGTTTCTTGAACAAAAATTCAGAAATGCAAATACAAAGATGACACAAGAAGAAGCTTTGTTGCTTATAGATAGAAAAACAACTACACTATTTGAAGCAGCATCAGTAATAGGCGTGTTGTTAAACCAAGCTACACAAGAAGATAGAGAAAAGATGAAAGATTTTGGTAAATATTTTGGTAGAGCTTTTCAACTGCGAGATGACTTACTTTCAATTACTGCTACGGAAGAAGAAATAGGAAAGACAAGTGTTATAACAGATATTAAAAATAGAATACAAACATATATTGTTCTTGTAGCAATGGAACAAGCAGCTGAAGAAGACAAAAAGAAACTAGAAGAATATTATATAGAGAAAAAAGAACTTGATGTAGAAAAAATAAGGACTTTAATAAAAAGGTCGGGAGCAATAAAAACAGTCGCAAAACTAGTAAATGAGTATATAGAAAAAGCAATGTCAATATTAAAAAGCTACCCTGAATCTACTGCAAGAAATAAATTGATAGAAATAACCAGATTTTTAAGTCTAAATTTATAAAAAGAGAAATTTAAAACTAATGATTATTTGAAAAATCTCTTCAAGATTATTAAAAAAAGAGAAAAAAGTAATTTTTAATTAATATTTGTTGATTTTTCGTTAAATAATTCTAGAACCGTTTACAAACTCGTTAAACCAAATATGGGCGTTGTGCCTGTCTGTATAAACAGGAGGAGCTTTAAAACCATAAGCACAGACGGAAGAAAGAGGACCTCCAACAGCTCGGTTAATAGCTATTTTCACACCTCGAATGACATCAAATAGGGTCGCAGCTCCATTAGGTCCATCTAATGTTTCTAAACGAATGTCAATCTTAATAGGTGTTCCAATAAATGTCTCTCCATAGATCCAAAAATGACCAATACGACGATTACCAAGAAACTCAAGATAGTCAGAAGTCCCAGAAGCAATATTGATCTGACCTTGAAAAGCGTTTTTTATTGTATTTTCTTTTACTGTACGCTTGTAAGCTTTACGGTCGTCATCTAAAGTGTTTAGAGTTTCTAATCCTCCACTAACATCTAGTTGATAAGTATCTTTAATCCTGATTCCTTGTTCTGTCAAAATTTCTAAAATACCCTTATGGAGAACAGTGCCACCATATAGGCTTTGAAGATCGTCTCCAACTAATGGAATATTAGCTTGACGGAATTTACGAGCCCAAAGAGGGTCACTAGCAATGAAAGTGGGAGTACAGTTAACAAAAGCAATCTCTGCATCTAAAGCAGCTTGAGCATAAAATTCTACAGCTTTTTCTGCACCAGTAGGTAAAGCGCAAATTAACATCTCTGCTCCAGATTCTCTCAAACGTTGCACAACATCTACCTCAGGGGAGTCAGAAACCTCAATAACATCAGCTAAAGTACCAGTAATGCCATCTAAAACAGGACCTTTTTCAACAATTACACCAGAAGGTGAAAGTTCAAGAAACTTAGGGGTGCTGTTAATCGATGCAAAAATTGCCTCAGAAAGATCTTTACCTACTTTAGTTTTATCTACATCGAAAGCACCTACAATATGAATAGTATTCACTCCATAGTTAGCCATTGAGGGATGTAGCAAGTTATTACAAGCATCTTTGTTCTTACGTAAATATTCAATCCCTTGAACTAAACCAGATGCAATGTTACCAACACCAGCAATAGCGACATTAATACGTTTTTCCATAATAATCACCTTAACTAATTAGAAACCTCCCCTTTGATAAATTTCTCAACAAGATCATGTGCAATAGGGTCAGGAATTTGCTTGGGAGGATGTTTGAAGAAGTAACTAGAAACACTCTCTAATTTTCCACCTATCCCACGATCTTTAGCAATCTTAAGAGCTCGAACAACATCAATCATAACTCCTGCAGAATTAGGAGAATCTTGAACACTAAGTTTAAGTTGAACAGTTATTGGTTGTTCACCGAAATTCTTTCCTTTAAGCCACAAATAACAAACTTTCTCATCTTCTAGGAAAGGAACATAATCACTTGGACCAATACGAGTAGGAACTTCATAAGGAATCATACTAGTAACAGCTTCAGTTTTAGAGACACGTTTTGTTTGTAGTCGATACTCTTTTTTCATATTTTCAAAATCAGTGTTTCCTCCAACGTTCAATTGAAAAGTTTCATCGATCTTTATTCCTCGCTCATGAGCAAGACGGACAAGCATACGATGAAGAATAGTTGCACCTAATTGAGATTTTATGTCATCTCCCGCTACTGGTACGCCTTTTTCTGCAAATTTTGCAGCCCATTCTTCATTACTTGCTATAAAAGCAGGAATACCATTAGCAAAGGCAACGTTTGCATCAAGTGCTGCTTGAGCATATATTTTTGTAGCTTCTTCAGAACCAACAGGTAAGAAATTTATTAATACATCTGTTTTAGTTTCTTTCAAAACTTTAGCTACATCTACAGGTTTAATTTCGTTCTCATCATAACAATAGAATGATTCTCTCATGTGTGGGGCTACACCATCAGAAATGGGGCCAGGCAATACAGTTACTCCCTTGTGTGGTACGTCAGCAAACTTATTGCACACGTTGGGTGGTTGCCAAATTGCTTCAGAAATATCTTTCCCTATTTTCATTTTATTAACTTCGAACGCTGCTACCACTTCTACATCTCTAATGTGATAAGGTCCGAACTTTACGTGCATGATTCCAGGAACAAAATCATCTTCTTTGGCATTTTTGTAATATTCTAATCCTTGAATTAGCGCTGAAGCGCAATTTCCTAGTCCAGCAATCGCAATTCTTACTTTTTCTGTCATTTAATGTCTTCTCCTTTTTCGAGAATAATTTTTAATTTTACTACTTCTTTGTTTTAAAAACTGTATATAAAGTTTTATCAAGTTGATAATTATAGTTTACAAGTAGTTGTTAGTTATGTTTTTTTATAAATTAAAATGAAAATGAAGAAAAAATGAAAAGTCAATTCTTATTTGATTTTATTCATCCAAATTTAATTTTTAATAACTATATTCTTTAAAATTTTTTAAAAAAATGGAAAAAGAAAAACCTTTTTTACGTTAAGCATTTTTTTTAAACAGATGGCTTGGTTAGAACAAAAAAGAAAGAGAAAACATTCATTTAAGGAAATAATGAGTCTTTTGCTTCCTTATTTATCAAGAAAGAAGCTAGGGCTAATATTTGTTAGTGTGATCTCTTTTCTATCTGCAATAGTAGGTCTTGTTACCCCCCAGTTAATAAAGTACATCATCGATATAGCCATTCCAAGTAATAACGTTAAGCTTGTTTATTTATTAGGTGGAGCGGTTCTCTTAACAGCAATTGTTACAGGTTTGTTAGTCTATGCTACACGTTTTTATTCTGCATTATACGCTCAACAAATAGTTATGGAATTGAGAAACGATATTTATGAAACTTTACAGATGTTACATCTGGATTACTATAACGAAGAAAACACTGGTCAAATAATGACTAGAGTTACAACGGATTTAAATGCAATTCAAAGTTTAGTTTCTTTTACTCTTCGCCTACTTATGAATGGCGTAATTTTCTTCATTGGTGCTTATGCAGCTATGATTTCCATGAATGCAAAACTTGGAGGAATATTGTTAGGACTCTTTCCAGGTTTCTTATGGTTAGTTTATTGGTTTAGTAAAAAAGTTCGTCCTATTTTTTATCAATCTCGAACAAAATTTGGTGAAGTAACATCCATTTTACAAGAAAATGTCACAGGAGCTCATGTAGTTAGAGGTTTTGCTCAAGAAGAGAGTGAAATTGAGAAATTTGATAAAGCTAATGCAGAATATAGAGATTTAATAGTTAAAGCTCGAATCTACCGTTCATTTTATTTCTCCTTTATGCTCTTTCTAATAGGTTTAGGAGCTTCAATTGTTTTACTAGTTGGTGGATTAGCAGTTATGAGAGGAGAGATGGGAAGAGGAGAATTTATAGCATTTATATCCTATTTAGCAATGCTATCAGGTCCAACAAGACAACTAACTTGGTTGGTAGGAATAATTCAGCGAGCTTTGGCAAGTGGAGATAGAATAATTGAATTGTTATCTGGTAAGAAAGAAGTACAAGAAGATCCTAATGCCATTGATCCACCTGTTTTTAAAGGTAAAATAGAATATGAAAACGTTTCTTTTGGTTATGATGAGGTTGTGGTGCTAAAGAATATTAATGTAGTTATTCCACCAGGTCAAAAAGTCTTGATACTAGGTGGAACAGGCTCAGGAAAAACTAGTTTTGTAAACCTTATTCCTCGTTTCTATGACCCAGTTACTGGAGTAGTAAAAATAGATGATATTGATATTAAACGCTATAAATTGAAGAAAATGAGAAAGCAAATAGGTTTTGTTCTCCAAGAAACCTTTCTATTTAATGCGACAATAAAAGAAAATATAGCTTTTGGGAACCCTGAAGCAACAGAAGAAGAAATAATAGCAGCAGCTAAAACAGCAAAAATACACGATTTCATTTCAGAATTGCCTGATGGTTATCAAACAAGAATAGGTGATAGAGGAATTACTTTAAGTGGAGGGCAAAAACAAAGATTGTCTATTGCTAGAACTCTTTTAACTAATCCATCTATTCTAATATTTGATGATTCTACAGCTTCTGTCGATGCAGAAACAGAGTATCACATTCAAGAAGCTTTAGATATATTAAGCAGAGGTAGAACAACAATTATCATCTCACAGAGGATTTCTTCAGTGAAATACGCTGATAGAATACTAGTTTTTGATCAAGGAGAAATAATACAAGATGGAACACATGAAGAACTTATTAAACAAGAAGGAATTTACAAAGAAATATATGAAACACTTGCAGAAAGCTACGTTATTCCTTCAAAACTTTTAGCAGAAGGGGGAGATTAAATGGGTTGGGCAGTAAGAAGACTAGCACGAGAAGAAGAAGAAAGAAAGAAAATATATTCTGACAGAGAACTTTTTGTTAAGGTAATCAAAATTTTTGGCTACTATAAAGCAGAAACATTTTCAGTTATTGCTATCATAATCACAGTTTCTGTCTTTTCTTCTCTAATCCCTATAATCATGCAAAGAGCGATAGATTCATTCATCTATGTAGGAATATCTACAGAAAGAACTAAAGGCATTATAATTATGGCTTCTATCTACCTTACTTTCATATTGATGAATGCAGCTTTAATATTTATTCGAACTGTATTTTTCTCAAAGCTAGGTCAAAAAATAATCTATAGACTACGAACTGAATTATTTAGAAAACTTCAGTATCTATCCTTCAGTTATTTTACAGAAACAGAATCAGGAAGAACAATCTCTAAAGTTACAAATGATGTAGATGCACTAGGAGAACTGTTGACTACAGGATTAATAGATATCTTTGCTGATTTTTTCAGTTTAATTTGGATAGTAGCGATAATGTTTAGCTACGACATAAAAATGACTTTACTCACTTTTACTGTTATACCTATTCTTATTTTTGTAATATTAATGTTCCAACGTAAAGTGAGAGTAGCATATAGAAAAACTAGAGTGGCTATAGCCAAAGTTACAGCTAATCTACAAGAAAGTATAAGTGGAGTAAAAGTGACAAAGGCATTATCAAGAGAAGAGGAAAATATATCCACATTTAAGAGCATTAACCAAGAAAATTATAAGGCAAATGTAGAAGCAGCAGGAGTTTCAGCATTATTTATGCCACTTATACAATTTATCTCAGCTATAGGAACAACCATAATACTCATCTTTGGTGGAATTTCAATCATTAAATTTGGGACAATAACCATCGGAGAACTTTATGCATTCTTAGAATATTCAAATAGGTTCTTTATGCCAATAATCAGTTTATTCACCTTCTATACAGTAATTCAATCAGGATTTGCAGCAGCAGAAAGAATATTCGAAGTTTTGGATGAAGAATATACTGTAAAAAACAGTGAAAATCCAATTATCCCAGAAAAAATTGAAGGAAGAATAGAGTTTAGAAATGTTCACTTTTCTTATACTCCTGATGTTCCAATACTTAAAAACATAAACTTGGTAATTGAAAAAGGAGAAAGTGTAGCTCTTGTAGGTGAAACAGGAGCAGGAAAAACAACAATGACTAAACTCCTTTCACGTTATTATGATGTAATTGAAGGAGAGTTATTAATCGATGGAATAAATATTAAAGATATAGAACTCTCTTTCTTAAGAAAAAATATAGCTGTTGTTCCTCAAGATGTCTTTCTTTTCTCAGGAACAATAATGGATAATTTGAAGTATGGAAAGAAAGAAGCAACAGATGAAGAAGTGTATAGAATTTGTAAAACTTTAAGTTTACATAAATACATTCTCAATCTTCCAGAAGGTTATGAAACAGATGTAAAAGAAGGAGGATCAAGGTTATCTCTAGGACAAAGACAGTTAATCTCACTAGCTCGAGCTTTAATCGCTGATCCTAAAATACTTATTTTAGATGAATGTAGTAGTTCAGTTGATCCCATTACTGAAGCGCTAATCCAAAAAGGAATAGACATCTTACTTAGAAATAGAACCTCGATAATCATAGCTCACAGATTAAGTACAATAAAAAATGCTTCAAAGATAGTGGTTCTTGATCATGGAGAGATAATAGAACAAGGAACACATCAAGAATTACTTAAGAAAATGGGTAAATATTACTCTCTCTATGAAACACAACTAACAGCGAATACAATAGTAACTGAGGAAAGCAAGAAGTAGAATAATCTTTGAATGAAACAACAACTCCATTTCAAAATCTTTTTTATAAGTTAATTTTTTACCTTCTTGTATGAAACTTAAAGAGCTTATTGCTAATGAAGAAAAAAGAGCTCTGTGTTTAGGAAATGAAGCCATCGCTCGAGGAGCAATAGAAGCGGGAGTACAAGTTTTTGCAGCTTATCCTGGTACTCCTTCTTCAGAAGTAAGTATGGCTTTAAACGCAGCAGCTCCTGAATTAGGTTTTTACGCTGAATGGAGTGCAAATGAAAAAGTAGCTATGGAAATTGCTTATGCTGCTTCAATTAGTGGAAAAAGAGCTATGACTGCATGTAAACATGTAGGGTTAAATGTTGCTGCTGATGTTTTCTATTCTTTCATGTACATGGGTTGTAAAGCAGGTTTTGTAACTGTTGTGGGAGATGACCCTCATTGCTTTAGCAGTCAAAATGAACAAGATTCAAGATGGTTAGGTGTATCTGCTAATTTTGTAATAGTAGAACCATCAGATCCTCATGAAGCGAAAGAATTCACTAAAAGGGCATTTGATATAAGTGAAAAGTTCGGTGTTCCTATACTCTTAAGATCAACAACAAGAATATCTCACGCTCGAGCAGATGTGAAATTTGAGAAATATGATGTAGATTTTACTTACAACGATGGAACGTTTGAGAAAACAAGGCAATTTGTTTGTCTTCCTGCTTTAGCAAGAGCCAACCATCCAAAACTAGTACAAAAAATGAAAGAAATAGCAGAATGGATACCAGAAAGTGGTTTAACAAAAATCGAAGGACCAGAAGAGCACGAGTATGGTATAATAACTTCTGGCATATCTTATGCTTATGTAAAAGATGCTCTTCGCAATCTAGGTGTAGACTTGCCTATTTTGAAATTGGGAATGGTCTCTCCACTCGATGAAAAATCGATTTTAGAATTTGCTAAAACTAAAAAGCAAATAATTTTCATTGAAGAGGTTGACCCCTATTTAGAAGATAGAATTTCTGCTTTATTTATGAAAAATGGGTTACAAGTAAAAGTTCATGGAAAATATAACGGAATAACAAAATATTATCATGAGTTAAATTCTTATCTTGTAGCTCATGCTATCGCTAAAGTAATTGGAATAGAAACTGAAAATGTTGATAAAATACAACAAGCTGTAGAAGAAACAAAAGAATATGTTCCTATTAGACCACCTTTATTCTGTGCTGGATGTCAACATCGAGCTACTTTTTATGAATTGTTGAAAGAAGTAAAGAAAAATAACGCTATTTTTGCTTCAGATATAGGTTGTTATTCTATGGATCCTTGGGTAACAGACACCATAGTATGTATGGGTGCATCAATAGGTATGGGTAACGGTTTTTCTAGAGTTATAACAGATAAACCTGTATTTGCAATTATAGGCGATTCTACTTTCTTTCACACTGGTCTACCGGCTCTAGCAAACGCAGTTTACAATAATGCAAATCTGAATGTACTAGTTTTAGATAATAGAATGACGGCAATGACAGGATTTCAACCAAATCCAACAGAGAGTATACCAATAGAAAATGTTGCAAAAGGAATGGGAATTGACTATGTTGTAGAATTCGACCCATATGACTTTGAGAACTCGAAAAAAGTAATAAGAGAGGCAATAGAACATGAAGGTCCAACTGTTCTTATAATGAGAAAAATATGCGCAAATGAATGGTGGAGACAAACAAGAAGAAAAGGAATAAAAATAGAAACATACGAAATCGACCCTGAATTGTGTACAGCTTGTGGAATATGTTTAGTGCAATATCAATGCCCAGCAATTTCATGGAGTCTCGATACCAATTCAAAAGGAAAGAGATACGCAGTAATAGATCCTTCAATGTGTACAGGTTGCAGTGTTTGCTCTCAAATCTGTCCATCCGGAGCAATTTCCAAAAGAAAGGAGTAAGTGATGAAAATGACAAAAGAATACAGTATGGTAATTGTTGGTGTGGGAGGACAAGGAATCCTCACTATTTCAGACATTATTTCAATAGCTACAAGAAAGAAAGGATGGCATATACTAGGTTCTGAAGTACATGGGATGGCTCAAAAAGGAGGTTCAGTAATAACAAACTTGAAAATAGGTGAAGAACTCTATTCTCCAACTATTCCTATAGGAGGGGCAGAACTACTAGTAGGATTAGAACAAAATGAAACTTTAAGGTATATCCAATACCTTAAACCAGGAGGAAAAGTGATTTCAGCCAAAACTGTTCTTTACCCTGTAGGTTGGAAGAAAAACAAGAAAGCAGCTGATGAAGCTAGAGAAAAAATAGCAGAGAATCTAGCTAAATTCGATGCAAAAGTGATAATGATTGATTCAGAAAAGTTAGCTCTAGAAGCAGGGTTGGCTTTAGCCCAAAACATAGTTATGCTAGGAGCTCTATCACAAGTAGAAGGATTTCCCTTAACTGAAGACGAGTTAAGAGAAGCTCTAAAAGAAAGAGTTCCACCAAAATATCTAGAACCAAACCTAAAAGCTTTTGAGCTTGGTATTCAAAGTATGAAATCTTAAATTCTTTTTTTCTTTTAAATTTTTCAATTTTATAATTAATCTAAAAAAATGTAATAAAAAATTGAAGTAAAAGAAAGAGAAAAATTGTTGTCAGTTTATTTTAACAAGTCTTCTTCTTCAGGAAGTCGAACAGTATCAATGATTTGCTCACCAACTACGACTTCATCAACACTGTGGATGGAACAACCATAGTCGCGTAAAGTTTCTTCTATTAGTTCATAGTCTAAATCTTGTCCAACCATAGTGACGATTATCCCTTCAGTACTTCTATCAGTTTCAGTTCGAATGATATTAATAGAATCTAACCCCTCAAGTTTGCCTAGATCAAGAGCTAAGACGTCTATTCTAGGCTGATGAGGTTTCAAAACGTCCAATACTAATCTTCTAATTCTTGGATCCTTCATTTTCTTTTACCAGTTAAATGTTTAGTAATAAACAAGAAAAAATCAAGAATATAAGTATTATTATTTATAGATAAGCATTTTTTATGTATAAGAAAAGAAAAAGTTATTTAGAAAGTTTTAGTTTGAAAATTCCTGGAAAGTAATACTGACCCGTTTCTTCATCCTCAACTGCCAAACCAATCTCTGCCATCTTAGACAAAGTATCAACCGCACGCTCTGAAGACCAACCTAAATGTGATACAAGAATATCTCTAGTCAAAAATTCTAACCCTGTAGCTAACTGAAGAACAGCGCGAAAATCAGAAGAAGTTTCTAAAGGCTTGAATCTGATTAATACTTCATCATTTCCAAGATCAATTTCAGGTGGAATAACTTTATCTTTCTGTAGAGAACGAATAGCTCGAATAATATGACTGGGACTAACTTCCCAGTTAGGACGAGTCTCCTTGAAATAATCAATGAAATTACCTAAAGTAATAGCTCCACCAAATTCTTCTAATTCCTCATTACCTATTATTAGTATTTCTTGTCTAAGTTTTTGTTCGAAACCTTTACTGCCAAAAAGAACAGGAGTTTTCATTTTTCCTGCAGTACCAATTGAACCAGTAAGTCCAGCTTGTTCTCGCAATTGCATGATTTTGTTAACTAAAAGTTTCGAAGACTTTAGAAGCTTCTTTGAATCCTTTTCAACTTTAATAATTCCTTCTTTAAGAATCTCTTTTCGTTTTTGTTTATCTTTCTCCTGAGTGGAAACTAAATCAGTATCAAACGCTTTATACGCTTGTGAAAGAGAAGAACGAAAATCTTCATCAGAAATTTCTCTAACTTCCTTTTTTTCGTCTTCTGTTTCTTTCTTTCCTTTTCTTTTACCCATCAGTATCAAGAGAAAATAAACAAGCATTATTTAAAAAACTATTCAATTCGAAAAATGAATGTTTTTTAAAATCTAAAAAATAATTAACCGTTTCTAGCAGCTCTAACCAATTTCTGTTAAATCCAAACATTAAAAACATTTGTAGCTAAAGAAGCTTTAAGTCTAAAGAATATTAAAATTAGGATTTAAAAATATAAAAACAAAAATCAAAAATAGTATTAATAAATTAGAACATAAATAAATAAACAATTTATAGTGATGCTTATGAAAAATATACAAATTACTGCTTACGGCGCAACCAACTTCGTAGGAAGAAGTGCTTTTACAATAAGCGATAAAGATAGAACAGTGATGTTAGACTGTGGAATAGAACTAGTGCCAAAGAAACTGTCTATAGCACCAAAGGGTGTAGATGCAATAGCCAAAAATGTAGACGCTTTTTTGCTCAGCCATGCACATATCGACCATTCAGGATATGTTCCTAAACTAGCTCAGAAAGGGTATAAGGGAAAATTCTATATGACCCATCCAACAAAAGATATAGTTTTTAGATTATGGTTAGATCATCTGAAAATAGAGGGAGAAAGACATTGGACAGAAGATGATCTGGATAAAACATTCAATAGAATAGTAACGAAAAAATATCATGAAAAATTCAAAATAGTAGATGGAATAACTGCAGAATTCATAAATGCTGGACATATTTTAGGTGCAGCACAAATTTTAATAGATTGGGACGGGCAATTAATATTATATTCAGGAGATATAAACGACAGACAAACACCTTTCTTTGATGGATTTGAATATCCTGAAGAAGAAGTAGATATACTAATTACAGAAAGTACAAATGGAGATAGATATGTCCCAGAGAGAAAAAAGATAGATGTAGGTTTTAGATTACTTTCAAAACAAGTAGCAGAAAGCGGAAATAAGATGCTTCTACCCAGTTTTGCAGTAGGAAGATCACAAGAACTACTAACAACTCTAGCTTTTGATGATGACATCGACGATGTTCCAATATATACTGATGGAATGATAAATATGATGAATACTTTGACTGAAGCATATTTAACAAAAGATTGGGTGTCTGACAGATTTCTAAAAGAATTGAAAAGTAGAAAAATGAATTCACCATTTAATAAAGAGAATATTATCCCAATAAATAGAGCTCAATCTCCTCATCAATTCAGAAGACAAATAGCTAAAAGTAAAGAAGGAGCAATCATAGTAACAACTTCAGGAATGCTAGAAGGAGGACCAATACATACTTACTTGGATTACTGCGCAGGAAATGAAAATAACACACTAGGTTTCACAGGATATCAAGTAGAAGGAACAATAGGAAGAGAATTATACGATGGAGCAGAAGAAATAACAATATTTAACGATAGAAGATTCAACAACCCGAAAAAAATAAAGGTAAAATGTAAAATAATGAAATTCCCGTATTCAGGACATAGTTCAGCAGAAGGACTAGCAAAATATGTGAAAAAAATAAATGCAAAGAAAGTTATTCTTGTCCATGGAATAGAAAAAAACCAATTGTATCTAAGAAACTTAATGAAAGAATATTCTCATCCAATAACTCTGGAAGAAAAAAAGCCAGAAACAATTAGAATATGATTTCTACTATAATTTTAATAATTTTTCTTTTAGAAATGAGTTAGATTTTTGTTCTCTTTCTAATTATAAGCCACTTTTTTAAGTTTAAAATAAAAACGAAAAAATCGCAGAATAAACAGTAAGAAAGTAGATTCTTGTTGATGTTTACAAATAACTGTATACTCAACTCACATTTGTTTACAAATAACAGAAAAAGTTAATTATTGATTTATTCATTATCAAGTGATTCAAATTTAAAAGCTTGAAAATGTTCAATAAACATTTACAATTTAATGTTAGAGTCTGTAGGGTTGAAAAATGAAAAGAATAACAACATATAGACAGTTAGGTTTGGTGCTAATATTAATAGCAACTACAACTTTCTTACTTTATCTTTCGACTCATAAAGAGGAAAATATGGTCCTGCAATCTAATAAAATAACAATAGATTCAATGTCTGGCGTAAATTCAGATGAAAATAGAACTGTAAAAAAAGCTTATTCAGTTCATTCTCCTATTCTTATTGAGTCTGATGATGATCTTACAGGTTTTCCAGGTTTAGGAACAAAGGATGACCCCTATGTCATTGAAAACTACAATATAACTGACTCTACAACTCATGGTATAAAGATATCTGGGACTACAAAGTATATTCTTATTCACGATTGTTATCTTAATGGGGGAGGTTCAGGTTCATCATTTTATGGTATTTATATTGACTCTACTACAGATGGAACTATAACTGTGACTAACAACACAATAAGCAACTATGCTACTGGTATTTACCTTTCTTCTTGTTCTAATAACTCCTTTACTTTTAATATAATAACGAATAGTAATAATGACGGCTTATATCTCTCTTCTAGCTCTAACAATACTTTTTCTTCTAATACAATAACAAACAGTGACGATGATGGAATAACTATCTCTTTTAGTTCTGGTAACACACTCACATTTAATAATATAACAAATAATAACGGTGAGGGAATTTATTTTTCTTTTAGTTCAAATAATAACCTTGCTTCAAATATTATAGCAGAGAATATTAATTATGCAATAGATCTCTATTCTAGTTCAAGTAATACTTTTGTAAAAAACTTATTTATCAAAAATAATCAAGGAGGTTCGTCTCAAGCTAGTGATAGTGGAACAATTAATAAATTCTATACTGATATAACTGGAAACTATTGGTATGATTGGAATGGAACAGGAATATATGCGATAGATGGTTCAGCTAACAACTTTGATCCTTATCCTATGCATGTAGACCTTGATCGAGATGGTATGCCTGACAAATGGGAAGAAGATAATGGATTAAACACTAATATCAATGATTCTGCAGAAGATCTCGATAGTGACGGTTTAACTAATTTAGAAGAATACACTAGCAACACTAATCCTAACTACTCTGACACTGATTCAGATGGCTTATCAGACGGAGAAGAGGTTCACACTTATTTTACTGATCCACTTGATTTTGATACTGACGATGATGGATTATTGGATGGTGAAGAAGTTAAAACCTATTCTTCAAATCCCAACAATCCAGATACTGATTCGGATGGTATGCCTGATGGTTGGGAGGTGAATTATGGTTTAAACCCCTCAAATGATGAGTCTACAGAGGATTTTGATGGTGACGGTTTAAGTAACGTTGCTGAGTATTCTCACAATACTGACCCTACTAACCCTGATACTGATAATGATGGCTTGTTCGACGGTCAGGAAATTAATACTTATGGTACTGATCCTACTAACCCTGATACTGACGGCGATGGTTTATCTGATGGCGAAGAGGTTGATGTTTATGGTACAGACCCTCTTAATCCAGATACAGATAATGATGGTGTATCTGATGGTGAAGAAGTAAGTAAAGGAAAGAATCCAAAAGGTTCTTCTCTTTTTGCATATTTGTTCTCTTCACTTGCTAGTTCTATAATTACTATAATAGTTTTAGTGTTAGTAATTACAATCATTATCGCTTCTATAGTCGATATAATGAAGAAAAAAAAGAATAAACAGATGGATGAAACAAAGAAGCAAAAGATAACGAAAATAACGAAAAAAAAGAAAATAGGGTTGAAGTTCTTTAATGAGAAAATAGATTCACTCGAAAATGAGTGGTCATGGGTAGAAAGAGAACAAAAAAGCGGTCAATCTTTATTCGATACAGCTTTTTCTGAGAAAATATCTGAACTATTTGTAGAATTAATTGAGACATTAATAGGATTTAATTACGCTTTTACAAAAGATGTAAAGTATCTAACAAACCTTGATTGGTTAAGCGCAAAAAAAAGACTAAATAGCTTAGTTGACCAATTCAGAGCTTTATTGCTCAAAGAGCTAGAAGAAATTGATATTGATACAAAATTTGAAGAAATAAATAATGAATTGACAAAGATAACTTTAGAAAATATTGAGAAACCCTCTGAAGATAAATTATTACAACCATTTGACGTTTTACTTGATACACTTGTAAAAATTGACAAGAATATAAGAAAAACTGAGTCATTTATTGACGAATTCACTTTTTCTAAACTGACTTCTTACTGGGGAAAACTGTCTGACATTATAGTTACAGTAAAATCAGAAGTTGAAAATAAAAGAAGTGAGGTAAGGAAGAATATCAAAGAAGTAAAAGAAGTATTTACTGATAAAAGGATGAACCTTGAAAGGTTAGAGACCCTTAATAAAGTAGTTTCAGTCTATAAACAGATTTCACTTTCCAAACTAGCTTACTTGCTCAAATTTTCATCTAACTCTGCCCTAATTTACTGGATGTCAAAGCAAAATTTGGATTTTTCTTATAGGATTGTTGATGATGAGATAATTTTTGAAAAACAGGAAGAAGGAGAAAAAGAAGAAGGAAAAGAAGAAATAGAATACGATAGTGAAGTGGCTGATGCAATAGACTCTCTATTAAGACAATACGATGAATGGTCAAAAGGTGATGAAGGAAAAAAGATTTAATTTTCCCAAAATCGAAAGATTTAAACTTATTTTTTGTGTTTTTTTAAATTTCTATAATAATTTACTTAAATGTTTGAAATAATCTACAATATTTATCTTGACAGCAGTAAGTTAATGTATTTTGCCGTTAGCCAGTAAGTTTCTGATGATTAGCAATGAAAGTTGTGATTATTTTGCTGAAAATAATACAATTTTAATTTCTAGATATATTCTTTCGATAATTTTACATACTCTCTTGATTTTCGTTATTTAACATGACATTAACAGATTTTCCTTATATTCAAGTCGCTTTGGATATTATTGATTTAAAATTTCTTGAAAAGGTTTTATCTCTTCTTCCTAGCAGTAATAAATTGCTTATCGAAGCAGGGACTCCTCTGATTAAAAAATTCGGTTCGGGAGTGATTAATACCATTCGACAATATTTCCCTGATTCTTATGTTATTGCAGATATGAAAACTTTGGATGTTGGAGAAATTGAAGTAAAGATCTGTTCAGATGATGGAGCAAATGCTATGGCTGTAAGTGGATTAGCTCCTTTAGAGACAATTGTTTCTTCTATTAAAGCTGGAAAAGAGAGGAATATTGATATCATTTTAGATTTAATGAATGTAGCTGAACCGCTGAAATTACTTTCAGAGCTTCATGAACTTCCTAAAATAGTTCTTTTTCATAGGGGAATAGATCAAGAAGGTAATATGGACCATCCTTGGGATTTAATCCAACAAATAAGAAAAGATTTTCCACAAGTTTTAGTCGCAGTAGCAGGTGGATTAAACCTTGACTCCAGTGCAAAAGCTCTTTCTAAAGGCGCTCAAATTATTGTTGTTGGAAGAGCAATAACCGCTTCTGAGAATATAACTAAAAGTTGTAATGATTTCTTGAAGCTTCTTGAATAAAAAAAGTTAATAGAAAAAGAAGTTTTATTGTAATTTTTCTCCTTTTTTTGAATTATAGATTGTTGCTACGATTATTGTTAAAATAAGTACTACACCCACAATAGATGCATAAAGCCAAGGTAAGTTATAGCTTATATTGAAGAGTACTCCTGAAACATAAGAAGTGGAAGCATAACCCAAAAAGAACAGGGTAGTTGAAATGGAGTACAGGAGAGAGAAATGTTCTTTTGGTAATTCAAAGGTGTAAATGGTAAAAATTACTGGAAAGAATAGAGCTTGAGCAATATTCTTTACAAATAGAAATGTAGCATAAAGAGCTACTGATTCGTAATAGAAGTAAAATAAGATCAAATTAAAAGTAGTTAGTAATGAAGCAATCAAAAGAAGGTAGTAAGTTAAATTTGGTCTTTTAGAAACCAATAGCCCTACAAAAGGAGAAATAACAATAAAGCTCAGTTGTGAAAGTCCTAATAGGGTACCAACTAGACTTTCAGATAAGTTTAGGACATTTTTTCCATAAATAGAAAAAAGAGGGTTAGTTAAACCTGCAATTACTCCATATAAAGCGAAACCAAAAGAGAAAAAGATAAAAATTTGAGAAGTAAGTAATTTAAACTTAAATTTAGTTTTTTTCTTTCCTTGTTTTACATCTATTCTTCTAGTGAAATGGCGTAGTTCTGCTTTTCCTTCGATAAATAGCAATTTAAACACAATCATTCCCACGATTGCAACAGCAACAATGACTATTAAGAGAACAATTGGTGGAAGATAATTTAAAACAAAACCTAAACCCACTGTTCCTACAAGGTTACCTAATCTTCCAAAACTTGAAATTAGAGAGTTATATAGTCCTTTATATTTTGATCTCAGGTCAGAAACTATTAATCTGCTACTAAGACTATACATGTTGTTACTTATACGAAGAACAACAAACAGTAAAGAAACTAAAACAATGTTAGTAGTAAAAATTAATCCTCCAACACCTATGATCATAAGAACAAATGATGTCATAACAGTTAATTTTCTTCCATATTTTTCTAATAACCAAGCTGTAGGAATACGAGCAAAAATACCAGCAAAAGTATAAATTGTAACAATTAATCCCCATTCTAAAGCTATTTGTTCTGCAGATTTAGTAGTCACTTTTTGTAAATAAAGAGGATAAAGTTGTTGTAGAGCCATTAGGACAAAAAAACCGATGAATTGTGAAACTAAAAAAGGGATGACTTCTCTTGTTTCCTCTGTTTTCATAATTTTAAATAAAGTTAAATCTATCTCTTCTTCCTCTGTAGGGATAATGGGTTCAGTCATTAATATAAAGAAAAATATTCATTTAAAAAATGTTTTTAACTAGCAAAAAAAAGAAAGACTAGTTTAATTTGAAAACTTAATCTCTCTTAAATATCTTCTACTGTAATTCGAGAAATAAGTATTAAGCAAGGAGTTCATTAAGAATTCTTGTAGATAATTCATCTGCTTCAGGAGAATCTGTTAGAAAATCTATCTCTGAGGGGTCATTAATGCCTAGGTTAAGCTCAACAGCTCTTTTTATTTGTTCTTGTTCAAAGATTCTTCCTTGAGAAACTTCTGGGGTTGTCCCGTGAATTCTCAGAATAGCTACTCCAACAGCATCAATAGCAATCTTATCTGTTCCAGCGATTACTACCTTCGCATGTTTGACAGTACCTTTATCTGGTCCTCCATCAACGAAAATATCTACTCCATCCATTACAATGAGATCTGGAGAATATTGAGTGTTTATTTCAGCAATCATCTTTCGTTGATGCGGTGAAGAATGAAGTTCTTTCATGTAAGAATTTCCATCGAGGTTTCTACGTGGAACTAATCCTGTAGCAAGTTTAAGTGAAAGAGTAAAATGTCCTCCATATTGATGAGTTTTAATACAACCAAATTCAACTATACACTCTGCTTCATAATATAATTTAGAGAAAAGAAAACCATTTTTCCAGTGACTATCTTTTGGTGTCACATGAACATACTCTTCTATTGGTACTTCAGCAAGATTAACAAGCTTTACTCCTAGTTCTTCTGCTATAGGTTGCACTCTTTTTATAAAAGCTTCATTAGTGTCTGCGGGTCCACTTCTCTCGGCTACTGTAATAGATTTTGCTCCCATATCTTGGAGTTTTTTAAGGAAAACTCTAAGCGCTCCTAAATCAGTTGAAGCGGGGGGAGGATCTGCTGTATTAAAGTTAGGTTTGAAGATAACATCCTTTCCCTTTACTGGATTAATTCCAAGCAAATCTATTACTTTTAATACTCCTTCTTCTCTATTCTCGGTTACAACAATTGCAACTTTTGTCATTGAAATCACTTTTTCTAGTAAACTAAAATATTAAGAAAACTTCTTTAATCTTGCTGTCTTACAAAACACATATGAGTAATAAATTATACGCAGATTTTATAATAAAGAACGCTAATATATGGACAATGGACGATAACAACCCACGGGCTAAACATTTGGCAATATATAGCAACACAATCTGTAAAGTTACCAAAAATTTGAAAGAAATTGAACAATTAGTTGGACCTGAAACAAAAATAATAGATGCAGAAAACAAAACAGTTATTCCCGGATTTATCGATTCCCATACTCATATTGCATGGACTGGATTAAACAAAATCTATCTCGATTTAGGAAATACTAAAAGTTTAGAAGAAGCTCTATCTTTGATTAAAGAAGAAATACAAAAAAAAGAAGAAGGAGAATGGATCATAGGCAGAAACTGGGACCAAAGTAATTGGGTTGAACAAAGGTATATTACTGCTGCAGATTTAGACCCAATAAGTCCAAAAAATCCTGTTCTACTGAGACATGTTTCTGGCCATTTAGCAACCGTCAATTCTTTAGGTTTTGAGAGGTTGGGGTTAAGTAAGGATTTACAAGGAGTAGACCTTGATAAAGAAGGAAATGTAGTTGGTACTTTAAGAGATATTGAGCTTTCAGATTTCAAAGAAATAAGGCCAAGTTTTGAAGATTTTGTTAAAGGGTTAGAGTTAGGAATGGAAGAATGTATAAGATTAGGAATAACCTCTATTCACGATAATATTACTTTTGAGCTTTTACCCGCTTACCATTATTTATTCACAAATAATAAGATGAAAATAAGAGTTTATGGAATAATCTATGAAGATATGGTTGAAGAAGCTATAAAACTCAATCTCAACAAAACAGTCGGTTCTCAGTGGTTTAAAATTGGCGCTGTAAAACTAATGACCGATGGTGCAATATCAGCAAGAACTGCTTATCTCTTTGAAGAATATGCAGATAAAGAAGGAGAATACGGTTTTGCTCTCTACGATGAAGAGAAGTTAGATTATATGATTAAAAAAGTGCATGAATCAGGTTACCAAGTAGCAGCACATGCTATAGGAGATAGAGCAGTAGCACAGTTAATTGAAGCTTTTGTAAGAAATATAAAACCAGAAGAATGCAAAAGAAGATTACATAGGATAGAACACGCTGAAATAGTTAGATTTCAAGACTTAGAAAAAGCAAAAGAATTAAATATAGTCTTCTCGATGCAACCCAATTTTGTCTATCGATGGGGAAGAATAGGTATAAATGGAATGTATGAAAAGAGACTAGGCAAAGAAAGAACAATGTTGAATAATCCCTTTGGATGGGTGAAAGAAAATGATCTTATTCTTACTTTTGGAAGCGATGGAATGCCTTTAGGACCTTTATACGGAATTTTGGGGGCACTATATCATCCAAATGAGAAGCAACAACTAACTATAGAAGAAGCAATAAGGAGCTATACCTTTATTCCTGCAGCTGTTTCAAGAGAGGAGAATATGAAAGGGTCTATTACCGAAGGAAAATTGGCTGATGTTGTAATTTTAAGTCATAACCTTGACGAAATTAAGAAAGAAGATTTTGAAAAAGTAAAGGTGGTAAAAACAATAATTGATGGAAAGGTAGTTTTTGAACTTAAGGACTAAAATTCTACTTTTCTCTTTTTTTTTTCCAATATTGTTTGAGTTTAACACTGATTTAAGAAAAAAATTTTTGTCGATGTTTTTATCGACAGTTTACTTTTTTGTCTATGCTTTTTATCGACAAGTGTATAATTATTGTTATTTATCTTTCTCACTGAAAAAAAAACTAAAAAACAATAGAATAAGAAACATGATAATGAGTACTATTGATGAGCAGATACAAGAGCTCGAAGACCAAATCGCAAAGACACAAAAAAATAAAGCTACAGAGCACCATATTGGTCAGCTCAAAGCAAAGATTGCTAAACTAAGACGAAAGAAACTAGATATTCAGATGTCTAAGTCAGGAAGCGGTTACGGTTTTGATGTTAAGAAATCTGGAGATGCTACGGTTGTTCTTGTAGGTTTACCATCAGTAGGAAAATCTTCACTTATCTCTAAGATAACAAATAAGGAGAGTAAAGTAGCAGAATACGCTTTTACAACTTTAGATGCTATACCAGGTATGTTGTTCCATCATGGAACAAAAATACAGATAGTTGATCTTCCAGGTATTATTGAAGGAGCTTCTGAAGGAAAAGGTAGAGGAAAAGAAATCCTAGCCGTTGCTAGAACTTCTGACATGATAATAATACTAGTTACTCCTGAAAATATTGATAAACAAATTGAATTAATAATGAATGAGTTGTATAAAGTAGCTATTCGTCCAGGAATGAAAAAACCATATATTAATATCAAGAAGACAGATAAAGGAGGAATAGCGATATCAACTCTCCATAGATTAACTCATATGTCAGAAAAGACTTTTGCAGGGATAATGAGAGAATATAAGATCGCTAATGCAATAGTAACAGTAAGATCTGATCCAACAATGGAAGAATTAATTGATGTTCTAGAGGGAAACAGGGTTTATCCGAAGAAACTTATTGTTGTTAACAAAATCGACCAGTATCCTAAAGAAGTAATAGATGAGATAAAAGAAAGATATCCTGATGCAGTATTCATCAGTGCATTAAAAGACATTAATCTAGATGTACTTAAAGATGCAATAGTGGATAGATTAGAGTTAATCAAAATATGGATGAAAAAACAAGGAGAAAAAACAGATTTTTCAGAACCAATGATTATAAAAAAAGGTTCAACAGTGCGAGATGTTTGTGTGAAAATACATAGAAAATTTGTCTCAGAGTTTAGATATGCTGTAGTCAGTGGTCCAAGTGCTAAGCATCCTAATCAACGAGTGGGCATTGAACATGTCCTAAAAGATGGAGATATTCTAACTATTGTAATTAACAAATATTGGTGAAATAAGACTCTTTTATAATTGTTTGTTTAATTTACTAATCGTAAATATAGACATCTAACAGTGCATTAATTCCAACATATAAAAAAGTAATTTACACTATTTTTGATAAATGTATTAAAGGATTCTTTTAAATTATAAATTATAATTTTATAACATGGTTGTTATTTTTTATGTTTCATTCATCAATAAACTTAAATATTATTTAAATAATTTTTTTGTGGGTATACAATGAGCGACGGAACATTGGAAGTATCCAAATCAGAAGAAATTGTAGCTTTGGCAAAGGCTTTGTCTTCTCCTACAAGGTATCAAATTGTAAAATTGTTAATAGATAAGGAGATGGACATATCAAACATTGCTAAAGCTATGAAACAAACTGAAGCTAACACTTCAGCCCAGATTAAGTTCCTTGAGAAGGCGAAAATCCTTGAATCAAGGTACGAACCTGGTGCTCACGGTGTTAGAAAAGTTTGTAAAACAAATGTAAAAAAAGTAATAATCAATCTTTAATAGCGTTATCGCTATTTTTCTCTTTTTTTGGTTTGTGAAAAACAATTGCATTATCTTCAATTGGAAGCTTCCAACTGTCAATAACTTTACAATAATTATCAGTTAATTCGTGTAGTTTTTCTAGAGAAAAAAGTTTAGCGAGAGCAGTAAGAATAACTTTTCCTCCCTCCTTTAATATCAAGTTAAATTGATTAATTGTGTTTAAAGGTTCAGGAACATTTTGAATGACAGAAAAACAAGTGATAATTGATATACTATCTCTGCGAATAGGTAATGCGTCACTATCACAAACAATAGTAAAAATTAAACCATTATTTTTTATTCCTTCTTTTAACATATTAAAACTAATATCACATGAAATTACTTGATTTTGTTTTTCTAAAAATTTGGAAAACAATCCTGTACCTGCTCCAACATCTAAAATAGGTTCGTTACTAGGAATTTTAAAATGTTTGATGATATCTAGATATTTTTTGTTTTGTATTGAAATATAACGACGATCATACATTTCTGCTGTTTCATCGTAACTTCTTCTTACTCTAAACTTCTTTTTACGCATTGATATAACAATTGTAGAAAAGAATTTTAACTATATAGGAAAGTACCTATTAATGCCTATAAGCTTGAATGCAGTAAAAGTGTTAAAAGAATTGGACAAAGAAGATATAAGAATACTTCAAATGATTGAAGTACTGTTAAAAGAGGGAGAATATGCACCTCTAGAAAAAATAGCTAAATATGCTGGTTTTACAGTAAAAGAAACAAATTATAGGCTATCAAAAATTCACAAATTAAAATTAATTGAGAGATGGAAAGGACATTATATAGGTTATACTCTTAAATTTGCAGGTTTCGATGCTTTAGCTTTAAATGCTCTATACGAAGGGGGGATAATTTCAAGTGTGGGTTCAGCAAGAGGAGTAGGAAAAGAGAGTGATATATACTATGCTCTGGATTTTGAAGGGAATGAAGTAATTATTAAAATAAATAGAACTGGTAGAGCAAGTTTTAGAAATGTGAAGAAAAAGCGAGACTTTTTAGAAAAAAGAACTCACTATTCAATTTATTTTACTGCCTATTTATCTGCAAGAAGAGAATATGAAATTTTATCTAAATTACAAGGATCAAAATTGCCTGTTCCAAAGATTAGAGGATACAATAGACATATAATAGTGATGGACATAATTAAGGGAAAAGAACTGGTGAATATTGATTATATAGAAAAACCACTGAAAGTATTAAAGCAGATCATCAAATTTGAAAGAAAATTGTACAAGAAGTATAAGCTGATTCATGCGGACTTAACAGAATACAACATTATTTATGACGAAGATAGCAAAAAAATAACAATTATTGATTTTCCTCAAGCTGTTACAATTGATCATCCTAATGCTTTGGAACTGTTAGAACGAGATGTTAATCATTTGATGGAGTTCTTTGGTAAGAAGTATGGAGTTAGTCTTGAAACAGATTCTGTTCTGAAATTTATCACTAAATAAAAGGTAACTAAATAAGAGTGAAAAGAAAAACAATAATTAGAAAAGAAAAAAGTATCGTTCAAGAAAAGAAGGAATAATTAGTTCATTGGTGATTGATATAGCTCAAGAGAAGATAATTGTAGGAGCTGACATCGTTCCACAGACATCGGCATCAAAGAATCCACACTATGCAGTGTGTGTATACGATGGGATTGAAGAAAAAATTATTGATTCATTTGAAAACATTAATTTTCATAAATTAATAAGCATTATTCAGAAAACACAAGCAAAGTTTTTGGCTACAGATAATGTTTATGAATTGGTTTCTTCTCCCTCTTCTTTGCCTTTCCTTTGTATTCAATTATCTCCAAACACTAAACTTGTTCAAATCACAGGCAGTCCTTTACATGGTTTTACTCCTCTTACTAAGTTAATGAGAAAATATGGTCTAGATGTTAAAGGGAAGCCTAGTCCTGTTGAATCAGCAGAAGCATGCGCTATACTAGCAAATAAGAAAATAGGTTACCGTGTAGAACCCTTTGAAGATGAGACAAAAATCGTTGTCTCTCGTTCAAGGTCTAAAGGAGCTGGTGGATGGTCTCAAGGAAGGTATGGTCGATTATATGATACTAGCGTTCTTCAAGTAGCCAACGAGGTAGAATCAGTATTAAAAGAACATGATGTAGATTATGATAGACATATCACAAAAAGTAAATATGGAGCAAAAAAGGTTGTTTTTGACGTTTATAGTTCTTTAAACCAAGTATTATCATTTATAAAAAATAAAAAAGGAGAGTTATGTCAAGTAAAAATTTTTCCTGTAAATAAGGAACATGTAGAGTTTATTCCTTTAAGTCAAGAAGTTACTCTTAAATCTAAACTAAAAAGGCTAATAGTAGGTATTGATCCTGGTTTAACTGTTGGATTATCCATTCTTGATTTGAGGGGGAAAGTTCTAAAAACCTTATCTCTACGCCAAGCGAGTAGAGGGCAAGTAATAAGAGCAATAACCAAATTAGGAAAACCAACTTTAATTTGCTGTGATGTTTATCCCTATCCTAGTTATGTAGAAAAGATAGCAGGAAACCTGAATGGAAAATTATTTGCTCCTAGATCAATTTTAACTGTAGCAGAAAAAAATAGAATAGCAAGACAATTGGCAATAGAGCAAGGAATAGTAATAAAAGATGCTCATCAAAGAGATTCTTTAGCTGCAGCTTTTAGTGGATATAGAAAATATAGAGAGCAGTTTTCTAAAGTAGATGAAAAGTATTTACACGAGTTTGATAAAAATCTCAGAGATGAAATTAAGGATTTATTAGTTAGAGGAAGAAGTTTAAACGATTCTGTAAACTTTATTAGAAAAGAGCTAGAAAAAGAGAAGAAGAAAGAAGAACCAATAATTACTATAGAAGAAATTAAAGATATTAAACCAGAGAAAGTTCTTGAAGAAAATAAGATCTTAAAAGAAAGAATAGATTGGTTAGAAAAACAACTAGAAGAAGAAAAAAGTAAAAATGCTGAAATCTTTTCTGAGAATGAGGAGCTAAAAAGAGAAATAGACTATCTGAGAGACAAACTTGCTCAAGGCAAAGAAAAGTATATCAAGGGACTTTATAAAGAAAAAATCTTTTTACAGAAAGACAGTCTAATCAACTCTTTGAAAGAGAAAAATAGAGCACTAAAAGAAGAGCTTGACTTCTATGCTACAAAAATTGATGAACTAAAAAGAATAGTGTGGTTACGAGCAAATGAGAATTGGGTAGCTTTAAAGGTCATAAAGAAATTTACCCAAGAAGAAATAGAAAAAACAAATGAAATTCATGGATTAAGACCTGGAGATATAGTTTACATTTTAAACACAACAGGAGGGGGAGGGCAAACAGCTGAATTGTTAATAAGCTATAAAATCAAAGCTATAATTGGAGACATAGAAAACCTATCTTATTATGCAAAAACAAAATTCATGAAATACCAGATCCCTCTAATCGACAGAGAAAAAGTTAATCCTTTAAGAATGGATGAAATTGCAATAATAGAAGAAAAAGAAATAGATAATGCTATAGACATGGCTAGAAAAGAATTAGAGCAAAAAATCATTAAAGAAAAAGAGTCTATTCTTGAAAATCTAGTAGATGAGTATAGGAAAGAAAGAAAAAGAGAATTAGGAGAAAATATTTAACTTTTTCAAGAATGCTTTTAGAAATTCTGCTCTCTAATTAAAGCTGTGATAAACCTAGGAAATAAGTTATCCTAGGTTAAGAAATAAATGTAAAATTAAGCAGGATAATCTTCTATATTAACTTGAACAAACAAAATATTGTTACCACGAACAAAAATATCTCCGTAAGAAGCTACTTCTTCATCTTCAATGATTTCAGTACTTTCACGAAGCCAAACATTCATATTTTGGTCAAAAGAGACTAGTTTTCCTTTATATCTCACGTTATCTTTAAGTCTAATAATCACTTGCTTATTTAATGCTTTTCTCAAGCTGTTAACAGGAATGCTACTCATACTCATTATTTTTCACTCTCAATAAAATCTAAACAGTAATTATTCACCGACTTTTCAGAATCTATAAAAAGCTTTTTGTTAAATACTGATTTTATTTTATACTTACAACCTATTTTATGCTCCTTTTCTTTTGATAAACTTTTTTTACAGATCGAAATTTTTTGCCACTTGTTCTAAATTCTTTGTTTCGAGGTTTTTTGTTATCCTTTCTCTTACTTTTACATAAATTGGATGATTAACTGCATTTCCTACTACAATTGCTTCTCCTACACCAAGAGTAGTTATCGAGTTCAAAGTATCTCTATCAATACCTTCACTAGTTCTTCCTATGAATTCGAGATCGTAAGGGTTCATTATTTTCATAATGATTTGTGTATTACACTGACTAAGCGTAGTTGTTGAAAGATTCACAGGCCTTTGACTAATAAGTATCAAAGATATGAAAAATTTTCTTCCTTCTCTAGCAATAGTGTTTATTATAGGCCTTGAAATAGCTAAACTCAATTTACTTTCAGGAGCAAACTGATGAGCTTCTTCCAAAATTACCGAAACAGGGGGAATCTCTGATTTTTTTCTTAATTCGAATAATCTTGAAAGAGTGTATGAAACAATCATCTGTTTCTGTCGTAGGCTAGTAAAATCACTTAAATCAATAATTAACAATTTTCCTGGTTTAGTTTTTTCTTTTAAGTCAGGAAATTCCTTTACACCGAAAAGTTTTGTTTTTTTTAGTTCAAACAACCATCCATTAAGGGCATCTTTAGTTCGTTGATTCATTCGTTCATCGTTTTCTATTTCCTCCATAATATCAGAAATCGTGTAACTGACTCCCTTTTTCACTTTCTCATTGTACATTCTCCCAAGAATAACATATAGTTCTCTTAGTTGTACTGGACTTATATCTGGTTGAAAATTTGCAAATTGAGCTGCAGAAATAGAGTGTGTTGCAAATTGAATATAACTAGCAGATATAACTTCTATTTGTTCACTTAATTCTGCTCCAGTTTCTTTCAGTCCTTTGTATTCTCCATGAACATCGAACAGAATAGTAGCTATTCTACCTTGTTCTTTTTTTCTGTTTAGTAGCTCCTCTAAAAGAACAGAAACTGTATACGATTTTCCTGCGCCACTTATTGCAAGTATAGCTAAATGTTTTTGTAGAAATCTAGTAAGGTTTAATTTTACTTTTACATCATGATGTTCTAACTTTCCGATATACAAACCATTATTTTGATCTAGACCTAAAAATTTTGAAAGTAGGCTTGCATCTGCTAGAAAAACATTGTCTCCTGGACTAACTGGGTGTTGTAATCGTTTTACACCTTTTTTAGTATGAATGCCTAATGCTTTTGCTTTGGCAATAATATATTCCCAACTATCAGCAGGAAAAATTGAAGCTAATGTTTTTCCACTTGTTTCATAAGCTTTTACTGCAGATGGAGAAGAAAAATATCTGTTCGTTTTTATAATATCTTTTACTTGCGCTATTACTTTTCCCTCTTCTTCTGGTGTCTCAACTACGATGTACATATCTCTTTTTAACTGAAAATCCTTACTATCTTTTGTTATTACAAAATGGAATTCAGAAGGATTAGGGGTGTTTTGTGTTACTATTACTGTTCCTATCATTTTCATTTTATTAACTCCATGGATTTCTTGCTCTTCTTTTTTGGAGCGAAAAACTAGAATAACCTATTCTAGAAGATATTTCATCTATCAAAATATCTGCATCGTCTTCCCTTATTTTAGCTCTAGCATCAGCTTCTATTATTACGCTAGGCAAACCGTATTCAGGATGAAAAGTTGAAATAGAACAAATTAGAGAAGAAATTGTTTGAGCTAGATTTGTACTGTCTGAAAATAGTACAGGAAATTCGACTCTAAGGGGTGTATCGTATTCTGCTGTTTTAAGATAAAAAAAGTGAATATCGAAGTCTTCTAAATCTTTTTCGTGCTCGTTAAATTTGCTCAGATGCGATTCAAATGTTCTCTCATTTATATCTAAAACGTTGAATAGTAAGTCTGTATCTCGTAATTGTTTAATAATAGGTCTATAATCAATATCTAATAATTCTTTAAATTCTGGTCTTTTACTCAAATGAGGAAGAATTAAAGAGAGTTTTCTAGTTAATATAGCAGACCTAGAATCTTTTATCACTCCACAGAGTAAGCAACGTTTTTTTCGAGAGAGAGTATACAATCTCCTATAAAGAGCTTTAAGCCTGAGATATTGAGAAAAAAGAAAATCATTGCCTTGGATACTTTTAACATCAATGACAGGTAATACAGAACCATCTAAAATAAGAATATCAGGAGAATCGTTTTCCAGTAAATCTATTGCACACCGTATTTCTTTTTGTATTCGCCATAAAGCAATAAGATAATCTATTTCATTTTGAGCTAAAGGTTCAACACTTGTTAAAATATCAGGAAAAGGATTTTTTTCTGGAAAATACTTCACTTTTGGTTTTTCATCTTTGTTGTGATAGAACAGCACACCTACAGCTCTAATAAGAGCAACATCAAAAAAATTCATGCTTCTGTGTATTATCCCTCCGTCTACTCCTGCATATTTTAAACCTGTAGTAGATGATTGTGGAACTCGAACTATAAAACTTGTGTCCTTTGTATTAAATTGAAAAGCTTCAGGAAAACTAGAAGGATCCAGTTGATACTTAACTTTTCTAAATAAATCTTGGAATAATTTTCTGTGTTTATTGTATTCCTTAATTACCTTAATTATGTTGCTTATGGCTTGTTCTAAATTCTTTTTTTCGCTCAATTCTAGTTGTACTACGAGAAAATACTATATAAACTCAACTAGAAAAAGAAAAAAAGAATTAATGTTCTTTGTTTTTTAAAGCTCTAGAAATAAAGTAATTATAAGGTGGAGAAGGTTTTTTTGGTTTAGAGTTAAATTCAGGATGGAATTGAGTAGCTATAAAGTTGGGATTGTCTTTATATTCTAAAGTTTCCATTCTTCTACCATCTTCTGATTTTCCTGAAAAATGTAATCCATGTTTTTCTAGATCTTGAATAAATTTAGGATTAACTTCATATCTATGTCTGTGCCTTTCTATACAGAAATCAGCGTTATACATCGAATGAAAAATAGAGTCTCTTTCTAAAAGAACTCTGTGTGCTCCTAAACGCATCGTTCCTCCTTTTTCATGTATATCATGTTGTTCTGGTAAAAGGTCAATTACTGGGTAAAGTGTTTTTTCGTTTACTTCAGTTGTATGAGCTTTTTCCATATTACAAACGTTTCTTGCGAACTCAACGACACTTAATTGAAAACCAAAACATACACCCAAAAAAGGTATTTTATTTTCTCTCGCGAAACGTATAATATTGATTTTACCTTCTACTCCCCTAGAACCGAAACCTCCTGGAACAAGAATTCCATCGTACTTTAGTAATTCGTGAAATGGTTTTTCTTCTCCCTCAAATCTTTCAGAAGAAATGAATTCAACGTTAACCTTTGTATTGTTTGTTATTCCTGCATGTTTTAAAGCCTCTTTTATGCTTATGTAAGAATCTGCTAAACGTGTATATTTCCCAATAATTGCAATTGTAACTTCATTTTCAGCGTTAAGGAGTTTATCGATTATTTTTTCATCTTCCATCCAATTTGCTTTTACATTTTCATAATTTAAAATCCAATTAAGAGTTGAACCGAAACCTTGTTTATCTAAATAAATGGGAGCTCTTAAAACTGTGTCTAAATCAGGAAGTGAAAAAACAGCGTTTGCAGGGACATCGCAAAACATAACTATTTTCTCTTTGGCTTCTTCAGTAAGGTCTTGTTCACCTCTAGCAATTATAATATCAGGGGTCAAACCCATAGATTGTAATTCTCTAACTGCATGCTGTGTGGGTTTGGTTTTTAATTCTTTTAGATTTGGAGGTTTCATAACATAAGTGAGAAGAATAAGCGCAGTGTCTTCTTTTGGTGTTTCTCTTCTCAATTGTCTGATAGCTTCCAAAAATGGTTGTGATTCAATATCTCCTATTGTTCCTCCCACCTCTATAATCAGAACATCAATATCTTTATTGTTTTCAGCCACTTTTTTTATTCTTGCTTTAATTTCATCTGTTATATGAGGAATAACCTGAACAGTTTTTCCTAGAAAATCTCCTCTCCTTTCTGCTTCTATAACAGAGAGATAAACTTGTCCTGTAGTAATGTTTTGCTCTGCATTCATTTCTAAATCTAGCATTCGCTCATAGTGGCCAAAATCCACATCTAATTCTGCACCGTCAGCTGTAACATATGTTTCTCCATGTTCGAAGGGATTCATAGTCCCTGCATCAATATTAAGATAGGGGTCAATCTTGATAACATTAATTTTTTTTCCTCTAATTTGTAAATTGCGACCAACAGAAGAAGTAACTATACCTTTCCCTAATCCTGATATCAGAGCTCCGCAAACAAAAACATATTTGGGCATATTCATCGTTAACCAGAAACGTAAATAAATTTATCTACAAGGAATTACTTAAGAAAAGGTTTGTTATTTTTTTTGCTTTTTAGTTTTTTAAGCTCTTATTATATAACTCTGAATGTGAAATATAATAGTTAATAATTTCCCAAAGAATATACAAAGTGTTGATTATCCGACCATTATTTTCCATTTTTCTACGGCATCTGCTACAATATCATACAACCATTTTTCTTCAACAGTAAGGTTTCTAATTGTACTTGTAATGTTTTTTGACTTTGTGCTCATATTAATAACTTTATTTAATCTTAAAGTCATCAATTCACGTAACTCTATCTCTAAAATCTCTAGTTCTCTAAATGAAATAGTTTTTTGTTCTTTAAACTCTTCAATAGTTTTTTTAGCTATAATATAAAAAAAAGGATCTATTGGCTGTAGAGCTTTTTTCGCTTTCTCTTTTTCTGTAAGGAAATGAACTGAACTGAGGTTGAATTTTTTCAAAAAGTCATATTCTACTAAAGATTCCTTGTGAAGAATATATGCAATCCAGAACGGAATCTGAAGAATTGATCCTTTCTGGAGTTTGATTTTTTTTCCTCCTATATCAAATTCTTCTCTTGATTCTAAGCACTTAACTTCTACTTTTTTTTCTTCGAAATCATGTTGCAATCTTTCAAGTTCTTTTAACACTTCATCTTTTGTTAAATGCATGCTAATTCTTGAATTGAGTTAATACTTTAGAAGTTTTTGATTAAAAGAAATCATCTAAACTTTTTTGTGAGGAAGTAGAAACTGTTTCTTGTTCAAATTCTGTTTCTAAATCTTCTAAAGAAAAGTCTGCTTCTCCAGTATGAACAAATTTGAGAATTGCTTCAGCTAATTCTTTGCCAAAACGAGGAAGTTTAACTAAATTTTCAACTTTTGCTTTTCTTAAATCTTCTAAAGACTTGTATCCATTATCATATAATGCTCGAGCACGTACTCTTCCTATGCCTGGAATCTGTGTAAGATCAAGTAATTCTTCTTTTATTCCTACTTTTATCCTTGAATGAAGTCTCTTTATTTTTGTAGCTATTTCAGAATAACCTAGTAGTTCAGCTAATTCTCCTCCAGAATAGAGTATCCATTCTGCGTTTGAAATTATATTGTAAATATCACCACTTCCAATTCCATATCTGCTGAGTATTGTGTCTTCTGGAACTTCATTAATCCAATCTCTAATAACCAAAGCTGTCTTTAATTGGCTCAAAAAAATATCTATTTCAGCGTAACTTGAAGGGAGTTCTGTCAAAATCTCATCTTCATGTTCAGTAACAAAATTCATCAGAGGAGTTTGATCAGGTTTTCTATAAGTGATAAATCTCACATCAGGGGTAGAACAAATAAGATGAAGAATAGATATTTCTGTCACTAACTCTTTGGGCATTCTATTTGCTCTTTCTAGTCCAGAACGAATAATTACTGCACTTCTGGGGTCAATATATAATTCACTTACTCTTTTTCCGAATCTAGTGGGCAGTAAGACTTCAGGATTATTCTTAACTAATCCTTCTTCCTTAAAAAAGTCTATTACAGATTTAATTAGAGATGATAGATTTACAGGATTTTCTTTATAGCCATAGAAAGTTTCACTAATGAAATCAAACAATTCTTCCATAGTTCTTGTGTTTTCAGTTGCTATTTGACCTAAAGTTATACGACGTAAAGCAGGTTCAGAAGCTAATCGCGATTCTATGTCTTCAGTATCTGCAATAATATATCGAGAATAGAGGTCCTGGGCTTCATCTTCATTTCTGGCTACGACGATAGCATCTCCTTCTTTGTCATATTGAGGACGTCCTGCTCTTCCTGATTGCTGTTTAAACTCAAGAACAGGAATAGGATGACTCCCTAAACTGGTGCTATATCTGTAAATACTTTTGATTATCACAAATCGTGCTGGTAAATTTATTCCTGCAGCGAGTGTAGGAGTTGAAGTAAGTATCTTTATATTTCCTTTTTTAAACTCTATTTCTATTATCCTTCTTTGAATAGGACTTAAACCTGCATGATGAAAAGCAACACCAGATTGAACAAGTTTGGCGATTTGTTCTGCTTGTTTTGTCCCAGAACTCTGTTTAACTATTCTTGCTGCAGCTAAAGATAAACTTTCTTTCTCTTTTTGTGTTAGAATTTTGCTTACTTTAGAAGAAACTTTTTTTGCTGTAGTCTCTGCTGTTTTTCTTGTAGTAAGAAATACAAGTGTTTGATATTTTTTCTTTAGAACATAATCAAGTAAATTAAGAAAAGAGTCTTTGTAAGTTAATGGGATGGAGACATTTTTCAACCCCTTGTAAATAATAGTATTTCCATAGATAACTCCCTCGTGCAACTCTACAGGTCTCCAAGTACTAGATACAAGATTTGCTTCTAACCATCTGGATAGCTCATCAGCATTACGAATCGTGGCGCTAAGAGCAATTACTTGTACTTCAGGGTTCTTTTTTAACTGTGCTAAAACAACTTCTAATGTAGGCCCTCTGTTCATACTGTTGATTAAATGAACTTCATCAGAAATGACTAAACCAACTTTTGATAGCCATTTGCTTTTATGTCTCAGGGCTGAATCTATTTTTTCGTTAGTTGCAACTATTATGTCTGCATACATGGCTCGATTATCTTCAATGTCATAGTCACCAGTGAGTAAAATAGTTCTTTTTTTTAATTTAGAAAAGAACTTTTTGAATTCGAGATATTTTTCATAAGCTAGGGCTCGTAAAGGAGCAAGGTAAAGGACTTTGTAAGAAGTTTCCTCTACTTTTTTTACTGCAGCTAGGAGAGCTAAAAGAGTTTTTCCAGAAGCAGTAGGTATTGCTATAACAAGATTATCCCCATCTAACAATCCTTTTTTTACTGCTTCAGTCTGAGGAGGATAAAGTGAACTTATTCCTTGTTTTTCTAGTTCTTCAATAATTTCTTTAGGAATAGGCAATTCAGCAATCTTCATTTGGAACCCAAGCTATCTTTAACGACTCTAATTATCATTCTAAATAATTCTTTCTAATAGTCCTCTTTCACGCCATGCGTATTATCCCCTCACGAGGAGAATAGAGTTCACCATTTTCTCTTAATTGTCTAATTACTTTGTCTACAAAATCTCCGTCTATTGAGTACTCTTTTTCAGCAATTTGTTTAACTTTGTTAATAGAAACCTCATTGGAAAAACCTTTCTTCGTTTCTTCTTTTATAATATCGATAACTTTTTGGAGATTACTTCGTTCACTTCTTGATGTTCCTTGTAAAAAGTAATCTACATCTACTTTTCCAGTTACTGGGTCTCGTCCTACTTGTTGTAGGGATTCTGTAAGAAGACGAATAGCTGCTTCAGCATGATCAATTGTTACATCTTCTTTTAGAGCCATTCTTGCTTGTGCTTCTGAAAGACGAATAATGGCTTCTAAATACCTGGGTGTAATAGCAATAGATTTTTTGTCTGATTGTTTTCTGAGATCAAGATAGAATTTTTCTATTCTACGCATAGCTTCATCAGTTAATGAAGGTTCAATGTTTTGTTTAGCATAACTAATATATTTTCTTAAAAGATCCATAGAAATAGGAGGTTCTGCAGTAGCTGATATTTGTCCTCTTCTTAATTCTAAAATATGTCTAGCCATATTAAGGTCGCTGTCTGGTTCTGGAACATCACGCATAATGTAGATAAGATCAAAACGAGAAATAATTGTAGCGGGTAGATTAATATTGTCAACTGGGTGAGAGTTTTCCTCATATCTACCAAATTTAGGGTTAGCAGCAGCAATAATAGCTGTTCTTGCATTAAGCTGAGCAACGATACCCGCCTTGGCTATGCTAACGGTATTGTGAAGTATTAGTCCCCCTGCAATGAAGGTTTTTGTTGGAATTACAGTAACATCATAAACCCATTTTGCTTTAAATTTTCCTTTGTTCTCTATTATTTCAACGTTTTTAACTTTAAGCCATTTGAAATTTAGCATACTTTCAATATAGCTTATTTGATTGTTGACATAATTAATTTCTTCTTTTAGAAATTGCTTGATCTGAGAAAGAAGCGAAGTCCTAACTTGTACGGTGTAGCCCCCATTCTCACAGTAATCTATTGTTGAACGGGTACTTTTAATTAATCTTGCAATTCCTGCTTGTGAATAACCAACGAATTCTCTCAGTTCACGAACATTATTTATTTCATAGATTTTTTGGTTAATGATGTTAATTCTTCTTTTTAATTTCTCTAATTCTCGTTCTACAACAAATTTTGCAATACTATTGTTAAATTTAATATTACCATAGAATCTTCCATTATATACCATTCCTAGTCTTTTCATGCAATCAATTAAGCTGATTGCTGTTTCGACTGGTAAAACATCTCTTTTTTTGTGGTTTGCTTTAGTTCTGCTAATGAATTTTTTTATTTTTGGATTGTCAGAATGGTGTGGAATAATTTTCCTTACAAAATTATCTAGACTTTCTGCTAAAATATAAACTTTATATCTATATTTTGTTTTTTTACTTTTGGGCGTTGTATACTTACTTTTATGTATTATAGTAAAGATATCTAGACTTAAGAGTAAATCTTGGTAGTCAACTGCAAGCAATTTTGAAGAAGTTGAAAAACTAACCGCTTCACTTTCTATTGATCCGTCACCATCAAAAGCAGCAGATAAGAAGGCAATCCGACAATCGTTATCTGCTTCAAATATTTTTTTAGGTATGCGCTTATAAATACTCTTTTTCATTAACTCTGGGAAATTTTTTGCCATAAAATTATACAATGATTTAGATATGATGCGTAAGACACGTCTTTTTTCAACGTTATCAATTGGTTCAATACCAAAAGTTGACTTAATAATTTCCTTCATTTCTGATACTATTTTTGGATCATAATTACTTAATCCCACTTCCATTGATGAACCACTATAAGAATAACCTTCTGAAACGAAAAAGCCTAAAAACTTGGCTAAAGAGGTATTCATTTTTGTTGGTAGTCGAATTTTTTTATTTCCTAGTGAGATATCAGTATCTAAAGTGCTATTTGTATTAAAAACTAGATTTTTTACAGCTGGTATAAAGGATCCTTTTTTAACATTTTCAGCAGCTATTTCTCTTATGATCCCTTTGTGAAAAACGAAGATTGGGTGTTCTGGTGTTACAACAATATCTCTACCATTAGAATATGTGATTTTAATAAAATAGTCTGGTGCTGTATGACGACTGACACGGTCAATAATTATCGGAAAAGTGTCTTTGAAATCAGTTGTTTGAATGTTGATATTTAAATCTGAAATAGGTAAAATCTCACAATTAATACCGTTAACTTTGCGTTCCGGATACTTATCAAATAAAGAATCTACTAGTGAACCAATTTGTGTTACAGTTCCATCAGATAATCTAATTTCAAACATAGGATGAAAAGAATGCTGTTCCATAGCTTCATGTATAGCTGAACGATCATGTGCAGTCATTTTGTCGAATTCATCAATTGTGGCTAAACCACGATCTGCCAGTACTAAAGCTCCCGCTTCCAAAGAAAACTCTCCTGTGTCAGGGTCTCTAACTACTGCTGCAGTGTTGTGAGTAATAAACCCATTAACTATAAAATTGTGCGTTTGTGGGACAGTTAAGTCATAAACATATTCATCTTCTTTTTCGATAAATTCAACTTTAGTTACTTCATCCCAAAATATTTCGCTTGAAAGGAGCGATTCTATAAGTTTAATATCTTGCTTCAACTCAGTGTTTGTTTTACAACTTGATTTAATTTCGCTGATGATACTCTCAATTTCTTTTTTATTGCTATTCTTAAAATCCAAAATTATGTTGTTATTAAAACTAAGGGTTGTGTTATTACAAAGATTGATTTTTTCTATTAATTCACCTAATAGTTGTTCTATGCAAGAAGCTACTTTTCCATCTACTAAACTATCCTTTAAGTCTTTAGAATTTCTTTCTTTAGGGTTAATTGTTCCAACTAAATCTCCTTTAATCAAATCTTTAGCTTTTATCCATACTATTCCTCTCTCTGAAAGAGTGAGAAGAGGAGTCTGTTGAGTTAATTTAATTGTCCTACCACTTTTAGATGAAATCTTTACTAATAAACGAGGACTTTTGATTTTCCAGAATTTTTCAATTTTAGCAGAATTGATTTTTAAGTTAGAAGAATTTAAAATAGAATTATAATTTGAATCTGTTTCTAGATTATTTTCAACAAACCAGAAACCTTCTTGGTATTCTTGTGGTTTGTTGTTTTTAAACTCTCTTTCTACAATGTTTACTATTTTTTCAACCTTATTTTCAAAATATATTTCACTATCTGCTGCAACACATAGTCCTGCTGCTGAACTTGCTCGCCCTGAAGTAAAAATACCTCGGGGAGCTAATCTGTTTGCAAAATGAAGAAGTTGGCTTTTTCCTACACCAGGATCACCAACTAATAATAGATTTGATTCTCCTCTCTGTTTCATTCCATCCGGTGTAACTCTGGAAACTCCTCCAAAGAGTACAGTAGCAATTGCCTCTTTGATGATTTCATGACCGTAGATAGAGGGAGCGATTGAACGAATGATTTTGTTATGAATGTTAATGTCTCTGGAAAGTTCTAGAATCTCTTTTTCGGTGTCAGGATCAATTTCTAATTCTTCGAATTCCTTCTGTCTAGATGCAGCAAAATTGACCTCTAACCAAGGATCAAAAGTAGCCAACTGTTTCTTTTTTTGTTGTAAAGACGGTTTCATTCTAAGAATACCGTTAACAATTGCTCTATCTCCTGCTCTAACAACATCTACTAAATCTCCAACTAAGTATGCAGGAAGAGAGCGAGGAATTTGACCAGGAGGAAGGTTTTCTGGCTTTTCTTGAATAGTAATTGTCTGGATATCAGTGTAAGATGATTCTTCTGGAAGGAGCTTGAAAGGACCTTTTTTTCCACAATCGGGGTTACTACACTGGACAGGTTCAGAATAATAACCTAAATCTTGATCCCAGCTCATTATCTCCCCACAACGGGTACACTGGAAAACTCCTTGAATAAGAAGAGGTTTGACAACAGATTGACGAAGAACAATACCTTCAACCGAAATAAATTTCCCTAAATGAGTAGCTCGAACATGACGTAGATCAACTATGTCCGGGATGTTTGCAAATCTTACTTTGAACCATTGTCTATTTTCTTGTGCATAACTCAAATCTTCTATAGAAATGACTTCAAAAAGTGCTTCATCTGCATCTTGAAACATAGTTTCAGGTTCGTCTCTAATCATCTGTGCAAGTCCAGGGTCATAACGCAAAATGTCATCATAATTGACATAGAGAGAAGTTAAGCCCTCTAAAACCATCTTCTGAATTTGTTCAGTGTAAACATATCTACCATTTTCGTCCATGTAACCTTGAAAAAACTCTTTGAATCGTTCTGAATACCCTTTTGCAGTTGTATCAATATGCATTAAGATCCTTCCTTCTATAGAATAGCAATTATTAGATTGATAATAAGTCTTACTTATTAGACTATGTCAAAAAATATAACGAGAAATTAATATATAAACTCAAAAATTAAGTAATAAAGAAAATGGTAGGTAAAATAGAAAAATAATGATGAAAATAAAAAAAATTAAACCTATTATTGTTCAAGGAAAAAATATAACATAAGGTTTTGAATAATTAAGTAATAATGACATATACTAGCTCTCACATAACTCTGCAAGGTATAGCATTATGGACTTTTATGCCAGAAAAAATGAAAGATTATTATAAAACTCATAAATGGGATTTATTAGCAATAAACATCGTTGCAGGTTTCCCAGATATAGATATTTTCTTTGGAATACATAGAGAATATACTCATGGAATAATAATCCCTACATTGATTCTACTTCTATCTGTTGTGTATTCTCAAATAATGAAGAAAAAGAACAAATATCAAAGTAAGAATAAAAGAATCACTCGATTTGTTAGTTTATCAATGCTGATGTGGATTGCACATATTCTAATTGATTTAACTTGGGACGCAATAATGCTTTTTTGGCCTTTAGATAATCATTTCTATGATCTTAACTTAATATTCAGATTAAATGCCAGTAACTTAATGCTAGTAGGAATAATCCCCCAGTGGCAAATTTACTCCAAAACTGAAGGACAAAATATGTTTTTCATCAATCTTACACAAGAACAAAGAGCTAGTATATTCGGAAAGTTTCTTGATTTAACATTTCCACAATTAACAGTTGAAATAGTGTTAGCAATTGTTTGGTTTTATGTTATTATTTTACCAATGATAAAGAAAAAAAGAAAAAGAAGTGCAGATACGGGAAGGAAGAGTGAAAAAATTGCAATAAGTAACATCTTAAAAAAACAATCAAGGAGACAAATATCAGCTGTAGGGCTCTTGCTTATACTAATTGGATTAATGTATGGTCCTTCAGTAGGAAAAATGAATACCTATGAAGGTAGCTTTGCAGTTTACTTGGCAAATACAGATGCAGTATTTGATCCAACACTAGGTTTTTCTTTAGAAAATGAAAAAGCAAGGAATATTTCTCTCTTAATAAAAACAGAAATAACAAAAGTGAATTATACTGCGGTACTGTTAATTGTAGATAATAATACTTTTTCTGCATTCTTCAATAATTTTTGGAATATCACAGATTATTATTATAATAATACTCTAGACTATCTATCTTTAGAAAAGCAGTATTATGATTTAGTAGATGAAACAATAAATAAAAGTGAAATAGTGAAAGAAGGAAAAATAACTGAAAGTATGAATGAGGTTTCTATAACCCTCTATAGCAATATCCAAGATAGCAGTAGATTCTATATTTTATACCTTCTAAAAGAATGGACAATAAATAGTTCTTTTATGTACAAGACGACTGTTTCTGTAAATTATGTAACAGAGAGAATAAATCAATTCATTGGAGGAATAGTAATTATCTCTTTTGGAGTATTAGTAGTAGTAGTTGACCAGACTGTGAGCTATCTAGATTATAAAAAGAAGAAGTGAGTAAATTTAAAAAAAAGAAGCAAAATAGGCTTTATTAGCTCGAAGAAATTAAATCGGTCCAAAAAATTCCAAATTAATTTTTTCTTCTTAATAAGCACAATTTATGGTAAAAGTTCTATCAATTAAACTTGTAATTATAGATCCCAAAAAGAAGATAAATGTTTTTTAAATATAGCAAGTTGATATCTTGTTGTTTTGAATATTTTCCAGTTATCTTGATAAGTCAAAATTTTTGGTTTAGTTCCCATTATACCACTCAAAAAACTATTTGTACAAAAACTTAAGCTATTAAGGTCATATCCTCCTTCTGTAACAGCAATAATTCTCCCTTTTGAATATTTGTCAGCAATTTGAGAAAGTATAAATCCTGCTGCTTGAAAGGCTTCAATTTTTAAGTTAAGCATCCCTACTGGATCTGTTTCCAAACCATCGAAACCTACAGAAACTAAAACTACTTCTGGTTTAAACTGTTCTAGTATCTTTATTGATTGTTGAAATGTATAAATCCAATTTTGGGTGTTAATTTTAGGTAAGACTGGACAGTTTACTGTATATCCTGTTCCATCATAAATTCCACTCTCAAAAGGGTATCCCCTTCCTGGATATGCATAAGCTGGATGAGCATGGATTGAATAATATAAAACATCATTTCGTGAATAAAAGATGTCTGCAGTACCATTACCAAAATGTTGATCAATATCAACAATAGCGATTTTACTAAAACCTTTGGATATCAGCGTTTCTGCGGCAATTGCAATGTTATTAAAAAAACAAAATCCTGCAACTGTTGAAGAATTAGTATGATGTCCTGGAGGTCTTACTATAGCAAAAGCTTTCTCTGTTTCATTATTAGAAACGAGCTCAGCAGCTTGTTTAGATGCCCCTGCAGCATAACATGCAGAAGAAAAAGTGTGTTTATTCAAAACATTATCCCATGTGATTACTCCTCCACCTTGAAGAGATATGGATTTTATTATATTAATTAGATTTAGATTATGAACCAGCAGAAGGTCTTCTTCCAAGATTTTCTCTGATTTTACATATTTGCATTTGTAGTTGTTCTTGTCTTTAAACAAATTAAAACCTTGGATGAATTTATCTAACCTTAGTGGTTTTTCTGGGTGCTGGGGATCCATTACATGCTTTTTCATCTCTTCATTGGAGAGTGTAATTAAATTATACATTCAAATAAAAAATGTAGTTTTTAAGTTAAATATTTTATCTAAAAAATATTCAATTTTTAGCATTTGTAAATCCATAAATTTAAATAAAGAAGAGTTAGAAAAGTCATAAAAGCGCATTGAGTGATAAAATGGGTTTCATGTTGGATGTTGGATTGGCTTTTATGTTTGCAAGTCCTATTTTTATTTCTAATGCAATCCCCACAATTTTTGGAGGCGGTTATCCAGTCGATTTCTATAAAAACTTCATAGATGGAAAGAGAATATTAGGCAATCACAAAACCATTAGAGGGTTGCTCGCGGGGATATTATTCGGTTTTGTAGCTAGTATAGTTGTTTGGTATACAGTGGGTGACTTATTTCAACAATTATATGGTTCAATGGGTTTGAAATATCCAATCTGGATTGGTTTGGTGATGGGTTGGGGTTGTAATTTTGGAGACATGTTTGGTTCTTTTATTAAACGTCGCCTAAATATCGCTTCTGGGGGTAAGTTTCCTGTTTTTGACCAAACTGGTTATATGATCTTTGGGCTGTTATGGTCTTGGCCAGTGTTTAAGTTTATTCCTTGGCAATTTCTAGTAACATTACTTATTATTTCTCCACTGTTACATATTCTTGCAAACCTGCTTGCCTATGCTGTTAAAGCAAAAGACGTATGGTGGTAAAATAATCCTTTTTTCCTAATTAATATATTCTTTTTTACATTTGTTTGAATAATGGTCTTTCAACCTATTGAGAAAAGATTATAAATATATTCTTTTTTCATAAATTTAGAAAAATATAAGTTGTAAAAGATGAAAGAATGCACGCTTTATTGCCGATCTTTTCGCTGCACTAACAGAGCATTAAAAGTTGAACGCCAAGGAAATGGTTCAAAAAAATTCATCTGCAAGATGGAAGGAGACGAATGCATTGGCTATTTTTGTAAATATGCTTCTTGTGCAGAAAAAATGTTAGCTGATGATGGTCGTTGTTTACGACCAGATAAGAAAGTTGCTTCCAAACCTAAAAGACCTATTAAAATTGACAAATACGATGTCTTTGATACTAGTTCTTTAGATGATAGACTGTACAAAAAATTGAGGAGAAAAATGTAATTATCTTCTACCTAACTTTTAAATACCAAGTCGAATAAGTATTTTATCGAATGAGTTGAGTTATATGTTTCCCAATGCAGTTCAACCACAAAAAAATCTTCTACCTTTTGGTATTCCAAGTTTAGATGAAATTCTAGGAGGAGGTATTCCAACAGGTTCTATAGTCTTAATAGAAGATGAAATAGGTGCAGAGGCTAATCCATTTATTTTACAGTTTTTAGCTGAAGGATTAAAAGCAGGTCAATATGGATATATTATGGCAACAGAACACCCATATGAATACTTTTCTGAAATGTTATCAGGAATAGGCGTTAATACAGACATGCTTAAAGCTACAGGAAGATTGAAATATATTGATGCTTTCTCCAATCCCTTTGGATATACTGACCTTCGTTCTGAACATGATCTTGCAGTAAGAAATATTAGTCAACCACGTGAATTAAATGAAATTATAAGAAGAGCTTTTCTTCATGTGAGAGATCAAAATGTAATCAAAAGAGGAATTGTAAGCTCGCTATCATCTATTATTTATGCTACTGATGAATCAAAGAAGACGATTTTTTCTTTCTTACAAAATAGACTCGCAAGCAATAAACTTGATGGCTCAGTAACTCTATTCTCTTTGCATTATGATGCACATCCAAGGTTACTAGTTAAAGCTATAGAACACTTGAGTGACGTAACAATCAGAGTGAAAAAAGGTTTCACAAAAGAAGAACGACCTCTAAACGAAGTACAAGTAATCAATATTAAAGGTAAACCCGAACTTGCCGGGGAAAGTGTACAATTTGAGTTCATTTCTGGAAAAATTATCCCATATTATGAAGAAAACCTATTCTAGTTTTGATCAAAGTATTTTTTTTTCATTTATTAACACCATTAGATTTATTAATTTAGATTGTTTGTTTTATTTGATAAGTTTGTCATTCGATTATTTGTTCAAGACAATAATTGTTGGAGACCCAAATGTTGGAAAAACTTCAATTACACTCCGATTTTCAACTGGAACTTTTAGAGAAAGATATCTTTTTACTATAGGCGTAGAATTTAGTGTTAAAGATATTGAAGTCGATGGAAACAAGGTAAAAATTCAAGCTTGGGACACTGGAGGACACGATAAATATTCCTATATTCGTCCGTTGTATTATAAGGGGTCATATGGAACATTAATTGTTTATGACATTACCAACAAAGCATCATTTGAAAATTTGAATAAATGGTTTAAAGAAGTATATGATAACTGTGAAACAACAATTCCTGCTATTCTAGTTGGAAATAAAAACGATTTGGAAGAACAGAGAGAAGTAACAAGAGAAGAAGCTTTAAAATACGCAGAAGAAATGAGTAAAGAATATAATTTGGAAAATATTCCTTATTTTGAAACTTCAGCAAAAACAGGTGAAAACGTCGACGATATCTATTTTGAACTAACAAGATTAATGATTAAAAAATCAAACATGTGATTTTTTTAAAGATATTTTGTCTTTTACTAGATTTCATTTTTATTCTTTAAATTTGTTATCTTTTTGATAATAAAAATAGTGTCTCATAACAAACTTTAATTTCTTTTCATTTTTATTGTTCATAAACCGAAATAAACGTATTAACAAACGTTTACATGGGTGAAAATTATGAAGATAACTGACATCAGACTAAATGGTAGGGGTGGTCAGGGAGCAGTAACTGCTTCACGTTTACTAGGTGAAGCAGCTATAAAAGAAGGACAGTATACCCATGCTTTTCCTAATTTTGGTCCAGAACGGGCTGGAGCACCTGTCACTTCTTTTACTCGTATTTGCCCTGAACCCTTTACAGAAAAAACTGAAGTTTTTGAACCTGACGTAGTTGTTGTAATTGATCCTACCCTTTTAGGAGAAGTCCCTGTTGCTCAAGGACTTAAGAAAGGAGGAACTATTGTTTGCAACTATAGTGGAGAACTCGAAGAATTGAAAAAGTATTTTGAAGGAATTGATGCAAGTATACACAAAGTAGATGCATCCAAGATAGCTATTGAAGAATTAGGCGTAGATAAGCCAAATATGATAATGCTTGGAGCTTTACTGAAAGTACGTCCATTAGTCAAACTTGAGAGCTTGATCGAAGTAACAAAAGAACGTTTCAAAGGTTCAGTAGGAGAGAAAAACGCAAAAGCTATGCGTCGTGCATATGAAGAGGTGGAATAAATGGAGAAAAAAACCCCCCCAAAGGAATTTGAAGAGTGGATAAGTGAAAAATGGGGAACAGAAAGACTACCCGTTGGTGGTGTAGTTCCTTATCAAAGCTCTTATGGATATAAAACTGGTGATTGGTCAGCTTATAAGGCTCATATTGATAAAGAAAAATGTATAGGCTGTCTAAATTGCTTCTTTTATTGTCCTGATTCAGCAATTGCCATGGATGAAAATAATAAAGCGGAAGCAGACTTTGATTTTTGCAAAGGATGTGGAGTTTGTGCTCAACATTGCCCTGTTGATGCAATCGAAATGAAATCATTGAGGTGAAAAAAAAGATGATGGAACCAATAGTTAAAGGAATGACAGGAGATGAAGCTGTCGCTTGGGCAGCAAAACAAATTAATCCTGATGTTGTAGCAGCTTACCCAATTACCCCTCAAACAATAATCGTTGAAAGATTCTCCGATTATGTAAATGATGGGCTTGTTGATACCTCTTTTGTCCCAGTAGAGTCAGAACACTCTGCTATGTCTGCTTGTGTAGGAGCTTCAGCAACTGGAGCAAGAGTATTCACAGCAACAGCTTCAGCAGGTTTAGCCTTGATGTATGAAATTCTTTATGTTGCATCAGGAATGAGATTACCTATTGTTCTTGCAGTAGCAAATAGAGCATTTTCAGCTCCTATAAACATTCACGCAGAATGTACAGATCAATTAGTAACAAGAGATGCATCTTGGGTTTCTCTATTTGGAGAATCAGCACAAGAAGCCTATGATGAAACAATAATGTCTTTCAAGATTGCAGAAAATCCAAAGGTTCTACTTCCAACAATGTTTGGTGTAGAAGGATTTATTGTTACACACGCTTTGGAAAGAGTTGACACTCTCCCAGATAAAGCGATAAAAGACTTTTTACCAGAAAAAAGAGAAGTTGAATATGCCTTTACTCCAGATGAAATCAGAACATTTGGGTCTTTAGTTTTACAAGACTATTATATGGAAATAAAAAGGCAACAAGAAGATGCAATGCAAGAAGCTTATAAAGTAACTAAAGAAGTAATGAGCGAATATTCTGAATTAACAGGAAGAAATTATGAAATTATTGAGAAGTACAAACTTGAAGACGCAGATTATGCTTTTGTCTCATATGGAGCAACAGCAGGTAATGCCAAAGCTGTAGTAGATAATCTGAGAGAAAAAGGAGAAAAAGTCGGTAGTCTTAAAATAAGAATGTATAGACCATTTCCAGCACCAGACATATATGATGCATTGAAAGGAATAAAAGCAGTATCAATTTTAGATAGATCAGCTACTTTTGGCTCTCCAGGAACAATTGTTCAATCAGATCTTGCAACTGCTCTATTCGGAAAGAAAGATGTACCAACACTACATGGATACATAAACGGTCTTGGAGGAAGAGTACTAACCATTCCAGAAATTGAGCAAATTTACATGAAAACAAAGGCATACCACGACGAAGGAAAAGCACTAACTACAGAATGGTTTGGATATAGGAAAAGGTGATTATGATGATAGAATTACCAAGAATTAAATTAAAAGAAATAGCAAAGCAAGACGATGTTCTTGTCTCTGGACATAGATTATGTGCAGGATGCGGAGCTGGAACAATGGCCAGACAAGTAACTCTAGCAGCTAAAGCTCTAGGAGAACCTTTCATGATTGTAAATGCTACAGGTTGTTTAGAAGTAGCAACTACTATCTATCCATTCAGCGCATGGAACGCTCCTTGGTTACATAACGCTTTTGAAAACGCATCTGCAACAGCTTCAGGAGCTCTCGCTGCCATGGAAGCTATGCAGAGAAAAGGACTGATGAAAGAAGAAAAAGTGAACATGATTATTTTCGGCGGAGATGGTGGAACTTATGATATTGGACTTCAATCTCTTTCTGGAGCAATTGAGAGAGGACATGATTTCTTGTATGTATGTTATAACAATGGAGCATACATGAATACTGGAATACAAAGAAGTGGTGGAACTCCTCAATGTGCAATAACCACAACAAGCCCAGCTGGAACGGTTATCCCAGGAAAAATAAAATGGCAAAAACCTCTCGCTGAAATTATGGCTGCACATGATATACCAACCTTTACTGCTAGTCCATTCTATCATAGAGATTTAATGCAAAAAGTTCAAGCAGGACTAAAACATGATGGGCCAGCATTCTTGCTAGTTGATTCTCCATGCAATTTAGGACAAAGATACGCACCTAACATCTCTCTTAAAACAACAGAATTAGCAGTAAAAAGTTGCTTCTTCCCATTATATTCAACTTACAAAGATGAATGGGTATTAACTAGCGAATCATTAAAGATTGCAAAGAACCCTGAAAAGAAAGTTCCAGTTGAAGAATATCTCAAACTACAAGGAAGATTTAAACATCTTTTCAAACCTGAATGGAAAGGAAAGATAAAAGAGATTCAAGAACAAGTAGACGAGAGATGGGAAAGACTGCTAAAGAAAGCAGGATTCTAAAATTATTTTTTTTTCTTTTCTTTTTCCAATATATTTAAATTGTCTATTATAAAGTGTTATTGTGGATTCTAAAAAGGAAATAGATATTAAAAAGCAATTAGGTGCCTTCTATACTCCTCAAGCAATAGTTGACTTTATGGTTTCCAGAGTTTTTGATTTTTTAGAAAAAAAGAAGAAAATTAACCTAAAATCGAAAAAGCAATTCACAGATTCTTTATTTTCTTTAAAAATCTTAGATCCTGCTGTCGGAACTGGAAGATTCATTGAAGGAATAATAAGACACATAAACTATAATCTAAAGAAACTCGGATTTGAAACTAAAGATAAAGAAGAACTAATAACTGAATTTGTTTCTAATAATTTATTTGGAATAGAGATTGATTTACTAGCTTTGAAAAAATGTAAAAGTAATTTGACTATAAAATATCCTTTTCTCAAAGAATCTCACTTAAAACAACTAAAAGTAGGTAATTCTTTAGTAGAGCCAGATATATACAAAATGTTTGAAGATGAAAACTCTTCTCTCCTTTCTCCTTTTTCCTGGAAAGAAGAATTTCACAACACCAAGTTTGATTTAATAATTGGTAACCCTCCTTATTTCAGTTTTAGAAAGTTAGGACTAGAAAAAATAGAAAATCAATTATTATACGACTATTTAAAAAAATCAAACTATTGGAAATGTTACTTTCGTTCTTCTGCAGATATCTACTTTTACTTTATTGTAAAATCTCTAAATCATCTAGAAAGAAAAGGAGTGTTATCTTTTATTATCCCAAGTTACTGGATAACTAACCATTTTGCTGATAAACTACGAGAAAAAATACTAAATTATAAGATTCTAGAAATCATAGATTTTCAAAACCAACAGGTATTTTATGATGGTGGAAAGAGGATAAATATTTCTTCCACCATCTTGAGTGTTATTAATGAAGTCCCCTCAAATTCTCTTTTTTCAGTATATAAGTTGAAGAAAATCAGATCTTTAAATTTGAATGATTTTTTCAAAAAAGAAAACTTTGATGAGTTTAAAGTTTCTCAATCCTCTCTAACGAGAGAAAAATGGGTTTTGTCTCCAAATCAGCTTAAACTTAGCAAAATTGTAGAAAATAGCATAGACGGGAAAAAGTTATCTGAAATAGCGACAATTGCACAAGGTGTATCTCCTGGAGTAAAAAACATATTTGTAATGACAGTAAATGAAGCTAAAAAAATGAAATTGGAAAAGGAGATCCTTTATCCTTTCATTACTAACAAATATATTTCAAAATGGACTTTTGCTTCTTCAAATCTTGTAACCATATTTCCGAAGAAAATAACTAATTTAGAAGAATATCCTTTTACTAAAGCTTATTTAGAAAAAAATAGAGAAATATTGATTAATGGCCCAGATAGGAAAAAACTTATTGCGAAAAATAAAATTAGGTGGTTTGATTTCAGTGTTTATAGGAATATTAATCTTTTTTTGAAGGAAAGAGAAAAAATACTTACTCCCTACAGAAGTAAAAGAGTAAGTTTCGCTTATGACAATGAAGGTCTTCTTGGTTCAACAGATATTTATGCTATTTTTCCAAAGAGAAAAGAGCTGCTCTTTTATCTTTTAGGTATCCTAAATAGTAAAGTTTCGGAATTCTGGTTTAAAGAAGCAGGAAAGAAAAAAGGAACTGCAATTGAGTTTTTTTCAAAAGATCTTGCGAAATTCCCTATTCCCCCAATGAAAAATGAAAAAAAAATAACAGAAATTGTTAAACGAATAATACATTGTAATATTAAAAATGAGTATAGTGATGTTGAAGAATTAGAGAAAAAATTAAATTATTTAGTTTTAGATGAGTACAATCTAGATGAGAGTTTCTTGCCTGATTTTTCTTTTTCTTAATTTTTTATTAGTAATATAGAGGAAAATTAGAGGAATTAAGATATTTAAAAGATAAAATGGAGATGAAGTTGTTTCTTTTTTACCCTCAGGAAAAGGATCGTAAGAATGAGCTGGACCATCTATTGAGTAAACACCTTCCTTTTCGTAATCTGACCAATAATTCCCCTTTTTGGTTTCTTTATCATACCAAATATTATTTTGTCCCTCGTCATACGCTTGACTGTTTCCCAGAAAGTTATTATTAATGAATAAATTGTGGTGAACTAAAACCAGACTACTGTTCGATTTGAGAAGAATTGCGTAGTTAATATTTTGTTCAAAAGTGTTGTAAACTATGGAACAATTAAATGAGTCATCAATTTCTATTCCATAATAATTCCTAAAAAATAAATTATCACATAAGTAAATGTTTGAAGAAAAATAGATATTAATAGCTGTTTGTGATGAATAAGAAATAATATTCTTATCAAGTATAACATTTTCAGATTTAGAAACAATAATGGATTCTTGATGTGTATCCTTCAAAGTAGAATTGGTTATAATTATATCCTCAGAATTGTAGATATAGATTCCTGTGTCTGAATCTGTTATATTCAAATTTGTAATAGTTAGGTTAAAACAATTAATAATCATCAAAAAACCTAAGTCTCCTGAGATGATTTTTCCTTCTGTATCAATATGAATAGATATTGGTAATCCATTTATCAAATTATTAGAAAAGAAACAAGAATTGTACATTTCAGTCTCTTGCTCATAAAAGAAAATAATGTCATGTATCAAATAGTTTGAACTAAAATTTGAAAAATAAGAGAATACAGAATAGATTCCATACCCTAAATTGTCCTCTATTACATTTTTATATACTGTTGAATTATTTGCTACATCCAAGAGAATTCCATGTCCTCCATTTTTTCTAATATGGTTTGAGGAGATAGTAGTAAAGTGTGAAGAAGAGATCTTAATGCCTGAATTCTTATGGTTTTCAATCGTATTATTTTCAATTACAGATGAATCAGTATAAAGTATCTCTATTCCATAATTTGATTGAACAATGGTGTTATTCTTGATAACAGCTGTTCCATTTGCAACAAAAGCAATGTAAATTGCACTTCTTGTTTGACCAGCATTAATAAAACAATTCTGAATAACAAAATGGACACTCGTTCCTTTGATATAAATGCCAGATAAATAGGGAGTGCTAATTGAATAGTTTTCTATTCGATAAGGATTTTCTCTTGTTCCATTACCAGGAAAAAGAGAAAATTGCTCATCGGAAGAAATAATGATAGGGTCATGTTTTCTAAGCTCAGAAAAACTTTGTTTTTTATTTTCTTTGGAAAAACCTTCAACAGTAACTATTGAACTTAAAAAAATTATATCCAGTAAAAAAACCAGTAAAAAAAATTTGTGCTTCAAACAAATCCTCCACAAAGCCTCCATTCATTATACCCGGCTAAGTAGACTCGTACATGCTTATAACCTATGCTCTTTAACACTAAATAAACTAAAGCCGATTGAGCAGCGTTTTCACAATAAAGAACAACTGTCTTATCTTTTGTTATATCTAGCTGTTCTAAATCATCTAATATTTTCTTTTCTTTTTTAAGTACAAAGAAATCAGGATGTTCTTCAAATAAATCCATCCACCAGTAAAATTTAGATCCAGGAATAGATCCTCCTTGCGAGTCCATTGTTCTGGAGAATTCAGAACGATTGTCAACAAAAACATAGTTCTCATTATAAATGTTAAGCATTATCTCATCTCTAGAAATAAAGATCTCTTCATTAGAATTTTTGATTTTTATGTTTCCAGGTTCGATATTAGGTATCTTTTTAGTTAATTTTTTTCCTTCATAAATCCATTTTTGTAAAGCTCCGTCAATTAGTGAAATATTTGAGATTCCATAGTAGTGTAATGTCCAAGCAGCTAAAGAGCAGTTTAAATTAAAAACATCGTCAATAAGATAAATATAATCATCTTCGTTGATTCCAGCCTGTTGAAGAGTTTGTTCAACTATCTCTTTAGGTGGGATTTCGTTATACCCCTCGATATTTTTCCAAGAAAAAATAGAACTATCAATAAATACAGAGTTAGCTATATGCCCTTCTTCATATTTTGAATACTCTCTTAAATCAAGTATCTTATGGTTGTTCTGTTTAGTTTCTTCTTCGAACTTCTTTGTAGAAATGAAAATAGCTTTGGGATTAAGGTTCATCATGTTTATTTCACATAGCTAAATAATAATTTTTCTTTAGTCTCATGAGTTTTAACCCACTTTAGCTAAAGTTCCGACAAAAATTAGAGGGAGTGCAATAGTGACATCAGCGACAACAGTAACCATTTTGCTTTTAGAAGATGTTTTTCCCCAAGAAATAGCTTCATCAAGTGAAGCTCCAGAAAGTCCACCAGTTTCTACTCTATCCATTGTTATCTGTATAGCATAATCGTAGGTCTTAGGAGACATTAATCTAGATTGGAAAATGTAATTCTTAGGAACTCCACCACCTAAGAAGAAAGTCCCTGCCTTTTCTGCATCACGAGCTATCTGTTGAATCTTAGAAAGATCTTCCATATCATCAATTAATATCTTATTCATTTGAGAAAAAAGCCAAGTCTGTAAACCCAGCACACTGTCTCCATAAGCAGGAATAAAAATAGGCACATTATTCTCATAGGCTGCTCGAACAAAAGAGTGTTGGTCAGAAATCCTTTCCCCAATGTAATTCATTAACTGATATGTTGGAATAATTAATTGATTATTCTCATTTTTGTATTTAGAATAAATATCTTGTAGAATTGGCTGTATGTGATCTTCAAAATTCATAAACGATTCATCAGAAACAAAAGCGTCATAAATACGGTCAATTGATTTTTGACGTAATTCTTCATCTGAGGAATAATTTATTCCTTTTACATGTTCTCCTCCAAAGGATTCAACTAAATCATGGGTTACGTTTGCTCCTGTAGTTACAATAACATGAACCATTTTCTTCTTAATCATATCAGTAATGATGTGTCTCATTCCACCAGGGACTAAAGCTCCAGCCAAACCAAGAAAAATTGTAGCATTATCATTAATCATTTCAGTGTAAATCTTTATAGCTTCAGCTATTCGTCCTGGCCCAAAAACTCCAGAATTGGCAAACTCATCCATAAGTTCAGAAACAGTTTGTTCTGCAAAGCAATTAATATGGTTAACTTTTGAAAATTTATTCTTTTTTTGATGGTTCATATGTCTCAAAAAGTAATTAACCTTTAGCTTCTTTAGCTTTTTTGATAAGGTATTCAATTTCCTTAGCTCGGAAAGGAGATTCTTCTAACTCTGAATGGTCAATAGGACAAAGATAACGTTCTTCATCATTTACTTGTATCTTACCTAGAGGAACCTTACAAATGTATACCCTTCCGCAAGTTCGACAATAAAAAGTGCTGCGAGTATATTCTTCAAATAAATCAATATCAGTATCAACTAAGCAAAAAGGACAAGGAAACATGCATATTGTTGGTCTATAACTCTCTTTAGGCATTATTATTCACTAAGTTGATACAGTATAATGTTATTATTATAATATATCAATTTTTTCCTATAAAAAAAAGAGCTCTTAACTCCACAGAGATGGGTTACACTTTAGGGATAAATGATTTATTGGTGGATGTTAGTTTGAAAAGAATATCAAATCTGTGTTGAATTAAATATAATTTTTATTAAGTAATTGCTAGCTGTCTAATAACTTTGAAGCTAAAAAATAAGGGATTATCTTTAATGTTGCAGATATTTATCAATCCTTTTAGTACCCTGTTTTTCATTCGTTTCAGTATACTACTAGATGAGCGAAGAGAGAAAGAAAAGTTACTGAAAAATAGGCCGCATAAAAGAATCAATTATTTTTTATCCTTTTTCTTGAACTCAAAAGTATAATAGCAAAAATGAACACGATTTCACAATACATTGTCTTTGATGTAGTTATATTGTTGGGGACATAGAAGTTGATGTTGTGCGTCTCTGAAACATATACATTACCATAGACATCATAAGTTTTTATTGTGTAAGGAACAAGTGAATCTGTATAATTGATTACATAATAATATAAAGTATAGGAATAAAGAGTATTATCTACCTTAACCATTGGAACAGAAACAATACCGAAAAGTGTAGTAGTAACTGATAATAATACTAGTTCTAAGTCTGCACCTGTAACATTTGCAGTAATAGTTATTTTCGTATAATCGAAACCAGCTGGCTTTCTTGGATTAGCAGGACAATGTTCTATATTAGAAACTGATAGGTTGACATTATCGATTAAGTTAACGTTTTTAATCATCTTAAAAGGAGAAACAGATGCTAAACTCGCATAGTTTTTAGAAGTGAATAGAAAATCGTAATAACCATCTCCATCTGTGTCGACTGGATTATGTAAAAGAGATGGACTAAAGTAATTGAACCAACTATCATCATTTTGTTGAAAATTGGTTTGTTCATTAGTTTGTTTATAGAGTAATTTTCCTCTATCTTTTGTCTTAAGAAAAGAAGAAATAACATTAGGGGGTAAGCTAAAATCTTCATCAATATCAATAAAATTGTTTTTCTGGAGAGTAAATTTTTTGTATTTTGGTGATTGATCGAATTCAATAAACGTTTCATATTGAGATGTAGTTAATGCGAAAAGATTTCCTTGCCATAAACCTGAAAGTTCTTGAGTATTCCAAACTAAAAAGGGGATATGAAGAAATATGTTATTCAATAATTTCAAATAGTGAACGCCAGTTATATTTACGAAGGTATATGCATAATATCTTCCAGTGTTGAAAATATTTTCTTCAAAAGTAATATTGTCAATCTGGTTTAAGTCCAGAATAAAAATGCTTCTCGTCATTATATTACAGTTGTGCAAATTGAAACTATTAAATAAATTATGAAAAAAGTAGTAACTTCCGTTTCCTTGAATTTCTATTAACTTTGCGACTAAATTAAATTCAAAATAAAACGATGCTGTTGCAAAAGCTTTTTCTGATTTTACAATATTATTTTCTACTCTAGCAGACGAATTTGAAAGATATAGGAAAGCATAATAATTGTAAATGGTGTTGTTGATAAGTTTTATATCTGCTCCATGAGCTTGAATTGAAGCTCTTTTATAAAAAGACATTATGTTGATAATAGCATAAGTATCTAATTCATCTTCCGATACCAGAAAATCAAGAGTCGAATTATTTATTTCTAAAGAAGAGTTTTCATAGGTATTAAATTCAAAAATGTGAGCTATCTTTGAAAAATTTGAATAATCAATTTTTTTTAATTTTAAGACCGTATTAATTATTGTTAAATTACCGTAAATGGAGATAAAGTGTGTAGAGAGGTTCCATGTTTTTACTGTGTTTATATCCTCTGATGAGAGATTAAAAAATACTTGACACATGTTAAAAGTCAGGCTCCCTTGAGGTTGAATTGTTATGTTTCCTTCAATAATAATGCTACAATTAACAAAACTCATTTTTTTATCTACTATCAAGTTATTGAATGTGCATGAGTTAGAAAAACTCCTTACTTTCCCGAGTTTTTTATTTGTTTGAGACTCCTGTGATACTTCACGATCTTGTTCATTTTTATTTTCAACTTCGTTCGTTTCTATTATCCCTTTATCCCTAATTACGCTATTATTAACATTGCTAAACTCATTAAAGGCACTTAACGTGTTAAATAATAATATGATAAAAATAAATATACATATGCCTTTTAATATTATTTTCTTTCTCATTATAATTGTCTTTTCTTTTTTGTATAAATGTTTTACTATTTTTAAAAAAAGGAAAGGACTTATGTTGGGCCTATCCAATATACGAAATTTTGAATATTTATATCCTCTGGCCCGTCTATAAATGTGAATATGAATATAAGTAACAATCTATCAAATTATCTATATCTTCGAGATGAATTAGCCCATAAGTTGTTGATGAAGAAATTTAGTCATTTGAAAAGGTTAAATTTATTTGTTCATATCTTAACTATTTAAAATTAATACCATTTCTTAAATGGAGGAAAGTGAAGAACATCATTAGCACTTTCTAATAGAACAAAAGATTCAAATTCTAAGAGTTCGACATTATTTCTTAAAATAGGAGAAAGCAATGAAGACTGATCCTTGGGCATGATGGGATTTCCACCTGAATAAGAAGAAAAGGCAGGAAGAACAATTAATTTTCTATGATTTGCGTTTTTTACCTTTTCTCCATCAAGAGGGCCAATAAGTAAAGATTTCTGTTTTACCACTTGCAATTCATCTATTTTAATATGAAATAATGGGTGTTCATGGCCTATTAGAACAAATTCAACACTTTCAGGTAAATCCTCTGGAAGATTTTTATGTCCGTGTGTAAAGAAATAACGTTCAATTACTAGATCTTCAACAAGTTTACAATTTTCTATATCTCTAGTAACCCAAGAAAGGAAAACATCGTGATTGCCTTTCACAATGATTATTTCTTTTATAAAAAGTGAAACTATATTTAAAAATTCTTTAACTTCTTTATTTTCAACTTTTGTTGGTTCGTTAAAACTATGTTTTAGATCACCGTTGATAATTAATTTTTTAGGTTTTATATTTCTAATGTAAAACAAAATTTTCTTAGTAAGTTTCTCACTCTGCGTTTCAAGAACAGTTACACCATCTTCTGCCATAATAGTTTCTAATCCTAAATGAACATCTGCAATTACTAAAGAATGAATATCCTTAAGATAAACAACTGGTGAAGCATCTAGAATATTGATATCTTCAGCTATTGGAAAAAAAATTATTCCTTCTTGCGAATCATGCATTTAATTAACATTTTCACTTCTGGTCTTAAATCCTCCTTTTTTTTCAGTTTGTATAGAAAAAAGAAAAAATGCTATACATTACGAGTTCAATAGATTTAGTTTTATTATTTTATTCTAGTGAAGAAAGGTTATTAGAAAATTTGTGGATTATTAACTGATTCAAAACAAAAAATACTTCCATTTTCAATAAGTTTTTACTCTTTTGTCTTGAATCTCTTTTTCACGGATGTGCAAAAAAAAGAAAAAAATATATAAATGATGAAAGAATTATTGCATTGATGAACTATCGTAAAAAAATTGTAGTGTTTATACTTTTAGTTGTAGGTCTTTCTTTAGTTGGATCAAGAGTTTCAGCTTGTACCGAGGTTTACTCTTCCGAAACTAACATTCTCTCAACTCACATATTAACTGCCTATTATTCTGATTTAGAGGACAAAGGAGTAGAAAATGATATTTTTACATCCATTTACATTTCTTTTGACTCTCCGTATTATTATAACCATTTGTATTGTTATGTTGAACTTACACTTCCTTCAGGATACTACTATTCTTATCTGATATCTATTGAGTTCTATGGAGTATATGAAATTACTCTTCCAATTTACATGTATAATCATGCAACTGAAAGTGGGGATTATATTTTATATGTAGCTTCATTTTTCGCATGTAGTAATCATTATTTAGCTGAATCACTTGTTATCTTTGATCCTCCTGGTGGAACTGATGGAGCAGATCCTCCCAGAATAGAAGTTGGATAATGAAAAAAGTAATACTGCTCCAGAATATAGTTAAGATGCTATAAAAATTGGTGAAACATTTGTACTTAGATAAAAATGAGTATGAAGTACTGCTAGCCTTACAAAAAGATCCCCTTGCTAGTATTAGCGATATTAGAGAAGATATAAGTAAACGTGATTCCAAAGAAAGATCTTTTTATAGTGTAAAAAAGGCCTTTACTTCACTTTTAGAAAAAGGAATAATTAAGAACTTTGCTGCCTCTATTGATCCCAGTAAAATAGGCCTAGAAAAGAGAAGTTACTTTTTTAATACATCTTCATTCAAGAAAACTCAAGAGTTAGAAAAAATATTGGATAGCCATAACTACAGTAGATACAGATGTCGAGCTATCACAGGACCAAAGACTGGTCTGTATGTGGAATTTGAGATTCCTCCAGGTACAGAAGGATACATTGAAGAGTTAATAGACATTTTAACAAAAAAACAATATATTTTCAACGTTTTGGAGCTTGGGAAAGAAGAAAATGTAATTCAAACAAATATAAATCTTAAATTTATTGACCCTTCTTCTTTGCAGTGGACTTTCAATTTTGAAGAATGGATAAATGGGAACGAAAAAAATGATGGGAATACTATTAAGATAGCATCTAAAATCGAAAAAAAGAAAATAAATGAAACTGATCTATGGCTTATGCGAATATTAACTATTAATCCTCGACAAAAAAATAAAGATCTATTACAGAATTTACAAGAAGAAAAGAAAAAACTAACTGGAACAGAGTTACAGAAAGATCTTACAACCATTTCAAGAAGAAAAAACTATATCTTGGAAAACTATATCGGTGATACTCAAGTTTTGATAAATTCAGAAATTTTTTCATTGGATGTTAGGATGATTTTTAATGTTATAATGAAGAAAAAGTATGTTGAGGAGATAAAAAAGAAATTAATTAACAACCCTCTACCATTCAGAACAAATTTCGTTGAAACGAAAAAAGGTTTTAGATGGTACATCTATCGTTCTCCAACTAGTTATGTTAACCAATTAACAAATTGGATATGGTCAATGGACCCAGAGTGTATGAGAACAATACATTGGTTGCCTTTTGGGCGGTTATACTGGTTTTACCCATTAAACTATGATTTAGAAACAACTGATTGGAAGAAGAGTAGAGAACATTTCTTTGATCCAATACAAAAATTTCTATAATTTGCTACGATAAACTAATTTTTTTTGTTGGATTTACTTTCCCAAAATCTTTTATTCTTTTGAATCTCCTTGTATTCAAATGATAAATGAAGAAATGAGAAAATTTATATTAAATGATTCAGTAGAACGCTTTATTAAATATGTTCAAGTTGAAACTACTTCTGACGAAAATTCTTCGTCTAATCCTTCAACCAAGGAACAATTAGAGTTAGGAAAAATACTTGTTCAAGAACTAGAATCGTTAGGACTTAAAGAAGTGGAACTTGATGAATTTGGTTATGTATATGCTACTCTTCCTGCAAGTGAAGGTTATGAAAACGTCGAACCTATTGGTCTCATAGCACATATAGATACTTCTCCTGCAGTATCAGGGAAAAACGTTAAGCCTATTGTTCATAAAAAATATGATGGTGGTACGATTACTTTTCCTAAAGATCCAGAGTTAACTTTGTCAAAAGAAGACTCAAAGGAGTTAGAAGAATATGTCGGTTTAGATATAATTACGGCTTCTGGAGATACACTTTTAGGTGCAGATGACAAAGCTGGAGTAGCTGAAATAATGACTGCAATATCTACTTGGCAAAAATACCCGTCTTTGAATCATGGAGAAATAAAAATATGTTTTACCCCAGATGAGGAAGTGGGTAGAGGAACAGAAAAAATTAACAAAGAAAGATTACCTAAATACTGCTATACCTTTGATGGTGGAGAGATGGGTGAATTAGAAACAGAATGTTTTGACGCTTGGTCTGTAAAGCTAACATTTGTTGGACTAAGTGTTCACCCTGGATATGCAAAAAACAAAATGATTAATGCAATAGATGTTGCTTGTAGGTTCTTCTCTCAGATTCCAGAATATGAAACTCCAGAAAGAACTGAAAAAAGAGAAGGATTTTACCATTTGCACAATCTCTCAGGTAATGCAGAAATTGCAGAAGGAAAAATGATAATTAGAGATTTTAACGTAGAAAAAAATGAAAAAAGAATAGATTATATCAAATCACTGATTTCAGCTTACGAAAGAAGATACCCTGGCCTAAAAATTGAGTTAGAGTACAAACATAGCTACGAAAATATGAAAGTTTATCTTGAACCACATAAACATATAGTTGATCACGCTGAAAAAGCAATTGAAAGAGCAGGACTAGAAGTGAAGTACACGGCAATAAGAGGGGGTACAGATGGAGCACGATTGTCTGCTCAAGGAATACCTACTCCAAACATTTTCGCTGGAGGTTTATTGTTCCATTCAAGAAAAGAATATATTCCTACTCTCGCTATTCAAAAAGCAGTAGAAGTAATCATTTACTTGGCAGATGAATGGACTAAAAAAACTAACTAATCTTTTCTTATTCTTTCAGAAATGGTAATATCCTCAAAGCTTTTGAAATTATGTTCGCAATACCCCCCATTATTTTTGCTATAGCTACAACAAGTTCTGCTTGTTGCCACGAGTAATTATTCGATAGAACATTGTATTGAATTAAGCGTATGTGTTCATTTACTGCGAATTCTAGTTCTCCCAGATGCCAGCTTTTATCGTTTTTTTCTTTTTTTGAACTAAAATTAGCTACCTCTTTTACAAAGAAGTTGACAGAATAACTTACAGTTTTATTTAGAGAAATAAGTTCATCCATTGCTATGTTTGAAAGTTCATACTGTTTAATAGAAAAAAAAGAGTGTAGAAGATAAAATTTAGAAGAAACTTCTTTCAAATAAGTAAAAAATGTTTCATACATAAACAAAGTCTTGTTATCTTTAATGACGCTATTTGCTAAAACAAACGATATTTCATCGATGAAACGATGAACATTTTCGTAATACTGTTTCATTATTATACTTCTTTCCTCAAAATTTGGAAGAAAATATAAAGTTTGAGAAATTAATTCTTCCATTCTTTCAAAAGTTGTAGCAGCGATACTAGAACATTGAAGTAAAGAGTTAATAAAATTAAGTTTATTCTTGACTTCTTTTTTCCCCATTTTTTTCCCCGTAATATAAACTTTAATTATTTAAAAATATTAAATTTTCGGAAAACAAAATTAGATGTTTAAAGAAAAAAATGAAATAGGTACTTAAATCTATTAAATTATATTTTTTTATATAGTGCTTTTGATACTTTTTTGTATGGAAAAAACATACAAAATAAAGAAAAGGACAAGTCTTTAGAGTGATGGTTCACATAATATAATTTATTTTCTTCGAAATTAACTAAATTCAGTTTGTTAGAACTCGAAATTTGTTCAGTAAAGTTCATACTAATGAAAGCATCAACTGTATAATGATCTGAACCTGTATTAGCATGAGGTGTATCTCCTGTTGTCGAATTAATCAAGCTTTGTGCAAAAAACTGGTTAACTACAATGTAATCTATTCTCCCAATAGTCGAAGGATTTTCAGGGCCAAATGTGTAACCTGGGTCAGTGGGGTTTAAAGTTCGAAAAACATCTGTGAAGTTGTGAATCTTTGAAGAATATTGCCCATAATTTGTGTCATTTGGATAAAGTAACATTCTCATAGGTCCATCTCCTAAATCAACTTCAGGAGCTAGTTCTCCCACATCCTCTGGGCTGTGGCTGTTGAAATCGCCTAAATAGATAATTGGTACTAATCCTAATTCATCCATATAGTTAATTATTCCTTCTTGTTCGAGTTCTCTTCTTTGTTCATTTGTTTCTCCTGTACTTGCTTTAAGATGAGCACCAATAATGTGAACTTCTACACCACTAATGTTAACCACCCCTTCAATAAAATCATGTGTAGGGTGATATGTTTCTCCATTATCTAAAGTAAGAGTGTCAATCTGATTAAAATCAATAATAGGGTAACGACTAACAATTGCTTCTCCACTAGTAGAGTAAGAAATCCCTTGAGCTGTATATCCTCTATAAGGAGCTTCTTCCAAGAAATAATCATTAAAAACATTAAGATATTGATAGAAACTACGGTTACCTGCATTATCCCAATCTCCAGTCTCAACAAAAAGACAAATATCAGGATTTTCTTCTTCAACAACTTTTATCCAATCTGGTTGCTTCCCACTTTCTAGAATGTTGTACGTCATTATTTTGAAAGCATCATCTGGTGGAGAATACTTGATATTGTCTACAATGACGGTTACATTTTTTATATTACTGTTTTTATGCTTATCAGTTGCTTTAACAGAAATGGTATGGGCACCTTCTTCATAGTCAGAAGTATCCCAGATATATGTGGTGGTAGTAGAAACTAAAACATTGTCAATATAAAGCTCAATTTGTAATTTATTCTGTTGTGTCGTGTCGTCAACAACTTCAAAAGAGATATTAACAAGATTATCAACTATTTGAGCAGGGGTGGGATTATAATATGTTATTCTTGGAGCAGTTACATCTTTATTAATTGTTATAGATAGTATTACTCCAAGAACTATACATGTGATAACAAATAAAACACTAGAAATGATTAATAACTTTTTTTTCATTTTATTCAAGTTTGAAAGCTCATTAGTGCTTATAGGTTTTTTCAATGATACTTGAATTATGCTTTTCCTTTTTGTTTTCTTCATTTAAAAGAAAGTATTAGACTATTTTCTGATAGGAATAAAAGATTGATTGCAGCAAGTGCAATGGCTATTATGATAAACAAGAGGGAAATAGAATAATCAGCAATATATCCAAATAAAGGGGCAATTGCTAAAACAATTATGGATTTCAATTGTGATTCTGCACTCAAGATTGTAGCTCGTTGTTCTTTTTTCATAATTGATCCTAAGTAATCAATAACAATTGGCCTTCTAGCGTTTGCAAAAACGTAAATGATTAAATAAAGAAAGACTACTACTATTGGCAATTGTAACCAAATAAATGCTGCAGATAATACTAACACTATTGAAAAAGAGTAATAGATGATGTCCATTGTTTTTCTTGAACTTTTGAACAAATTTTTTATTTTGAACGCATTTCTGGAAGATATTGAAGAAAGAAGATAAAAAGAAGAATAAAGAACACCTAAGATAATTCTTACCAGGTTCTCTTCTGAAATATCAATTGAAGATAGACCAAGATTAATGATCATTACAGCAATAAATACCTTAACTATTGGCTGGATATAGTCTTTAATTGATTTATAGACAGCATCGTAAGAGGAAGAAGAAATTATACCTCTTCGTAAATCCCTGTTCTTGAGAGAAATAAAGAGATCTCTGAAACCAGAAACAAACTCTGAAAAAATGCTCTTTCCTTCTTGAAGATTCTTTTTATTCATATAGGATGGATAAGTAGAGATCAGAATTAAATCTGCAAGGTAAGGAACTATTGCAAAAGGAAAGACATATCTAGGTTCTGGAGCAAAAACAACTAGAAAAATTGACAAAATTCCATTTAATGTTGAACCTATAAGAGACCATGAACGAGTAGTCCCATAAACAAAAGATTTGAATTTAGAATAGTTATTTTCATCCATCCAGTACAAAATCATAGCTTTATGTGTTCCAGAGCGAAAAGCCTCTCCCATTCCAAATAATAATGGACCTATAGCAAGAAAAGCAAAAGAGTGAATAAGGTTACCTAAAGCAAAAAAGTAAACAATAAATGATGCAATATAAAACAAAAAGCATAACATTAACTCATTTTTTTTACCAAACTTATCTGCAATAATTCCACTTGGAATCTCAAAAACATAAGTAATGATTTCTTGAATAAGAAGTAATAATCCTATCTGAAAAAGATTTAACCCCCAGGCAAGAAGAAGGAGTAAAATATAGGGTTCATAAAATTTTAAATTTTTGAAAAAACCGTAAAGGCGAAATTTAATCATAATTGGTTCTTTTAGTATTTGTTTCTGAATTATCCTTTCCTCATCTTTTTTGTTCATTATGTCCCCTTCGAATGATTAGCGCAAATTAGTTTTTTAAAGATTCTTAGTTTTACAGATTAACTCTTGTTCCGTTTTTTCTTTATTGGATTAGTTTTTTTCACAAAATCTGCTTAAAAAAATGTTTTCTAATATTCACTATTTTTTTCTCTCTTTTTTAGTTCAAGCGTAATACCCATATAGATTTCAATTAACACGTGAATATTTTCTCAGTTTTTAAATTGAAATCTTTATAATGTTTCATGATGGAAAAGAAACAACGTTCTGAACAAGTAGTAAGACTAGTAAAATGCAGTGTAGATGGAGATGAATGGTTTGATATCTCTGAACTGCTAGCTCTCTGTGCGATAAATGAACACTATGCTTCAAAAGATTTAGATGCTGTTTTAGATAGATATAACAAAGGACACATTATACCAGTTGAATATGTATTATATAAAAAAGAATGAATCGGTTAGCTTTTCTTTTTGCATTTCCTAAAAAAATATAAACTATTTCACGCTTTTTATTTTATGGAAATTCCAGAGATTTATGCTTTTATTGTAACAAATAATAGCGGAATACCTAAACTTTCAATAATTTTTGATGAAGAATTCAAAGTTGATGATGTACTTTTTTCAGGTTTTATTTCAGCTATAACTCAATTTCTCTCTGAAATCCTTTCTTCAAGAGAAATGCATACTCAATTTGCTCAAGCTGATTATGAAGGATTAATAACAGAAATTGGTGAAAATTATTATTGTCTTGTAGGAAATAATATTTTCTCTTTTCATTTCGACTTCTATTACCAATTATTTTCATTTATTGAAAAAGAAATATCAAGTGAAATTGTAGATGAAAACAAAATAAATCAAGTAAGATCATTATTGATGAGCGCAGTTTATACCTATTCAAATCCTGAACTGGTTATTCCATTTAAGGTGGAAGAAAGTACTAAAGAAGAACTTTGGGTAAAAGAAGCTGAAATTTTTTACAATAGCATTGATGGAAATTCAAATTTGAAAGAACTTTCCTCTAAAACAGGAATAAGTATTGACAATATTTTCGCATTTTTCATAATTCTTCAATGGTTAGATATTATTTCCTTTAAGATAGAGGTGCGAGACTATCTTATTTTAGAAAAATCTGTAGGTTTTCTGATTGATAATATAATTAAATCACAGAACAGAATTACAAACGAGATCAGTGCTGAAAGTTATGAAATCTACAAAACTATAAATGGAAAGAAAACTGTTTCAGAGATTAAGAAACAATTTTCCACTTTAGATGTTAAATTAATCATAGAAGATATGTTAAGAATGAATATAGTAAAAACTGTTACAGAAACTAAAGCTTTAGGTCTGATAATTTCTGACTACTTTAACTTTCTTATTTCAGAAATGATGAATTACTTCAATGAAAAAGAAGTGAGAGCGATATGTAATAAAGCAACAGAAGAAAGTAAAGCCATTTTTCTCTTTCCTCTGGAAGAAATAGTTTCTCCTTCTGATTTTAATCACATTTTAGAATCATTGAAATCTGAGGGATATTCTTCAAATGAAATAGTGAAAATTTTTGTTGAACCAGTAAAGATAATTAATTCTACACTTCGACAGAGAAACAAAAATAAAAGTGTAAAAATTTTTGCTGCTGTATTCAACAAACTAATAGAAAAACATGGTTTCACATTGGAAAGAATGGGTTTTCTTCATATTTTCTGCCCTGAAGAATATCTTTCTTAAAAGTTCATTTGAGAAACAATAATCTTTATTACTTCTTTTTCTTATATCCAATTGATATTAATGTCTGAACATGATGAGAATAAGAGCCATGAAATTGCCCCTGGAATTTATTGGGTAGGCTTTGCAGATAGAAATGCAGGATTTTCTAATAATCCTTACTTAATAATAGATAGTGACGGGACAGGAATTCTTATTGATCCTGGTTCAAGAGCCGATGAACATTTTAGCATTGTAAAAAGAAAAGTTGAGGAGTTAATACCTTTTGAAAAAATTAAATATATTATAGTCCATCATCAAGATCCTGACCTTTGTGCTTCTATCCCTCTCTTTGAAGAATTAATTGGTGTAGATAATGTTAAGATAATCACATCTCTAAGAACAAGTTTGTTTATTCCTTATTATGGAAGCAAAGCTGAGATCATCATTATTGAAGACGGAGATGAATTTGAACTTCCTTCTGGACGAATTTTGAAATTCGTCACTACTCCTTACGTTCACTTTGCAGGTTCATTTGTAACCTTTGATACAAAAGAACAAGTTCTTTTCAGTAGTGATATATTTGCAGCCTTCAGTTTTGAATGGAAACTTTATGCTGATGATAATTATGTTCAAGCAGTAAAAGCTTTTACAGAACCATATATAGGTTGTAAAGAACCGGTAATTTCTGCTGCAAAAAAACTGGCTACTCTTCCAATTAAGATTATTGCTCCTCAACACGGATCTGTAATCAAGCAAGATATAGAGAAATACGTTAATGCATTATTTGAAATGCAATATGGAGCGTGGTTATAATGGTTTCAAAGCAAGAAGCTATTCTCTTAATAATTGAAAGAGGTACAGGTGTAATAGGACCAGTGAAGATGATGTCTCTAGTTTCTGAAGCAGGAATAACTCTAGAAGACGGCAAAGTTGTCTCTCAAGATATAGATGAAAGTTTTAAAAAACTTACAGAGAGATTTGCTTCGATTGCTCCAACTACTAGAATTACGTTGTTATCTTTAGCTAAAATGCATGGATTCAGCATTGAAGAAGATAAGGATAAAAAAGAAAGAAAAACATTTTTACGATTTAGAAACTGGAAACTTTTTAGACGTTAAATTATAATTTTATATTTTAAACAAATTTTTATCTACTTTAAAGTAAAATTCAGTTTTTTCTTGCTTTATCTATTTTTGAGAAAAAACTTATAAGAAACAAAAATATTCTTCCTTACAACTTTTGAAAAAGGTTGAAACAATGCAACAAAAGTTCCAAAGAATCCAAGAACTCGATTTCTTAAGAGGAATTGCAATTTTAGTTATGCTAGTCTTTCACAGTTCTTACTACTGGGATTCAACGATGACTAGTACAGAGATGAATAATTGGTTGAACAACCCTTTGGCAATTTTTGCTTTATTTATAGGTAAATTTGCGGGTATCTTCGCTGTTATCTCTGGAGCAGCTAATGCAATTAGTATCAGTGCAAGAGTAGAAAATAAAAAAAATAAGATAGGAGGAATAATCTATAGTTCTTTTGTTTCAGGTTTGTGGATAATATTTCTAGGAAGAATACACACATCCATGTTCAATCATACAATTAAAGGTGATCTAGTAACACCCTATCCTGATGGACCAGAACAGTATAGTTTAATTGTTGGGAGTATACAAACGGGAGAGCTACAACTTCCATCAGAATTTATTTTAATTTTTAAGAATACAGCTCTATTTGTTATCGGAATGAGTGTAATGTGCTCTGGAGTTTTTCTTGCATTATTGTCAAGAAAGAATAATCACCAAAAATTAAAAAGAAATTTAATAATAATAGGATCAGTAGCAACAATAGTCATTTTGGTAACAGAACCTTTAAAAATATGGTTAAGGCCAATTTGGGTTAGTTATGCACTTAATCATCAATATGTCAAAGGTTTTTTGTTAGGTTTTTTAATAGGAGATACTTATCCTTTTTTCCCTTACGCAGGTTTTGCTTTCTATGGGATGATTTTTGGAATAGCTTATTATCACCAAATAGATAGAAGAAAAGTAGCTAAAATAGGAGGAACTGTAGGCGGAATTTATTTAATTTCAGGAATAATTCTGTTAATTATTTTAGGCCATCCTGATATTACAGAAGTTTTTCAGACCTTGTCAATACAATGGAATCTCTCACAGATCGGGTCAATGATATTAATAATGACACTTGTGTATTGGATACACTTTAACACAAAAATGACAAAAGTTCAAAGAATTTTCCGTTCTAGATTTGTTCGTAGATTTGGGCTCCAAACATTAACTGTGTTTTTCTTAGAACCAATAGTAGGAACTTCAATTAAAGTATATATCTTGGATAAGATCTTTCCCGGGTGGTCAATTCATTTATCACTAGCATTCGTTTATGGAATATCACTAATATTTTTATGGTTCTTAATTTTAAGAGGATGGGAAGAAATTGATTTTATTGGCTCTTTAGAATGGATAACAGCGAAGGTAATAAGCTGGTTAACCTTTAGAGAACCTACAAGATTAAAGATTAAAGAAAATCTATATCTTGAAGCAAAATAAACCTAGTCTTACTTTCTAAGTTTCTTTAATTACTTTAAATTATTATTTACTTAAAATTTAATAATAACTGTTTTCTATAAGGAATCGTGATCAATTTAACATTTAGTACTTTAATAATGTTTATTTCTACAATACCAGAGTTTATTGCTTTGGTAATGTGTGCAATAAATTTTAGGAAAAAAAGGTATTTGCATTATCTATATATGTTTGCAACTTGGTTCTTCCTTTGGCTAGGGAACCTTCTATTAGCAATTGGATATTTAACTCTGAATCTGGTTGTTTACAAAGTAGGTTTACTTGTTACTATACCTTTAACATTTTTTATAATGTTGCTAGTTGATTCTATCTCTAGAGAATCAATTGAACCCTTTAAATTATCCATTGTTATGATAGTTTCAACTTTAGCTTTTGCTTTTGGTCTTGAGAAAAATGTAGTAGCATTAAATGTTTCAAAGTTGGGTGAAGTTGGGCCTATCGTGGTTGGAAGGTTCAATTATGCGCTAGCTGCATCATTTTTAGTCTCTTCTGTGCTTTGGTTTTACTATTTCTTGGTTTTATATTTGAAATCTCCAAAAAATTTGAGAAAAATAGCTTCTATTAATCTATTGGGAGCTATTATTGGTGGACCTCTTGCTGGATTAGTTTATGCATCTGGAATTGTATGGTATTTACCAGGGACTGACTATTTCTTAATAGCAATTGGTGCTTTATTAACTACTTATAGTTTTTCAAAAGAGCCAAAATTAGGTTATATCTTGCCTTTTAAAGTCTCAAGGCTTTTATTAATAGATATAGAATCTGGTTTACCTTTATTTTCTCACACTTGGGATAATTCAGGATTAGTTGATAGTTACTTATTTTCTGGAGCAATTCATGGAATTACAAACATATTGAATGAGAGTCTTCACAAAGGCCTAGTTAAAGAGATTAGGTTAGAAGAAGCTTCGTTAATTATCAAAGCTTCAGAAGAAAAGGACTATCCAGTTGCTTTTGTTCTGATTACAAATAAAACAAGTGCGATATTATCTCAGTCGTTAGATCTTTTGGAAAAAAATATTACAAGAACTATTCCTAAGGAAAAAATAGAGGAAATAACGATTAATCAATCATCAAATCTTGAAAGCTATATAGAGTCTGCCTTCCCTTACGTTGTATCCTATACTTGAATATCTACAAAGCAAAAAACTGCTTTTAAGATAAAAAAAGATAGTAGAAATTCTTACAACATTTCTATTTTTTAAATTTCTGTAAAGGATTCAACAACTTGTTTATTTAATCTTTTCAATGCTTCTACTATAAGTTCTACTGTATTTTCCATATCATCAACAGAAATAATACCATTGTGACTATGAATGTGTCTAGTTGGGACACAAATAGCAAGAGAAGGACAACCAATTCCCGCTAAATGAATGACTCCAGCATCTGTTCCACCAGGTACAGTAGATAATTGATAGGGAATATTTAGTTCTTCAGCTAAATCAATCATGAAATTTCTAAATCTTGGGTTGGGGATCATTGATCTATCATAAATAAACAAACTTGGGCCTTTACCCATTTTTGCAGGAGCTTTATCTCCAATTCCAGGGACATCTCCAGAGATATCTACATCAATTGCTATAGCCAAGTCAGGTAAAATTTTTTCTGCAGCAGTTCGTGCTCCTCTTAACCCTACCTCTTCTTGTGTAGTTGAGCAACCGTAAACAGTGTTTGGATGTTTAATATTCTCTTCTTTAAGCCTTCTGATAATTTCAGCAGTTAAAACTGCTCCTACACGATCATCAAAAGCTTTTCCTACTACAAATTTCTTCATTTCAAATTTCTTTTCCTTACCTTCCCCGTCTTCTGATTCTATTAATCTAGGTCTTTCCCAAATTTCAAACTTAGCATCAGGCATAACAGGATCTCCTTCACGAATACCAAGTTCTTTTACTTCTTCCTTTGATGTGCATCCAACATCGATATACATTTTATCTTTTACAACTACTTTGTTTCTATCTTCTGGTGAAAGAACGTGAGGAGGTTTGGCAGTAATAATTCCTGGGATAAACTCTCCTTTATGAGTTCTAATAATTACTCTTTGACTGAGAAGAGTTTGATCCCACCATCCACCAAGTTGATGAAATTTAAGAAAGCCATCTTTGGTGATAGATTTGATCTGAAAACCTATTTCATCAATATGCCCAGCAATCATTATTTTAGGGCTATCCTCTGTTCCCTTTTTAGTGAAAATTAGAGAACCAGTTCTATCTTTATCGATGTGATCAGCAAATTTCTCGACATAATTACGCATCTTTTTTTGGACTTCCCATTCAAAACCTGAAGGACCAAAATCATTAGTTAACTCTTCTAATAGGTTGAGATTTATTTTAGACATAAATAAGAAAAAAAGTAAGCACTTTAATATTTTGTGCTTGTAAGCTCATTCTATTTTAAAACTTGAAGAGTGTAGTTTAATCCATTATGTTAAGTTTAAAGTTGTTTAGTATAAAGAAAAAAGGAAGTAATAAAGTAGCTCCTAACGTTGCAGAAAAGACAGTAGTATCAATGGTTACATTGTAAAAGTTTAGGAATAAACTGTAGATGAAGAAAGCTAAGTTTGTTAATGCAGAGATAAATGAAGTAAATGTAGCTCGAAGATCCGAACTCAGTTTTCTTTGTATCATTTGACTTATAATTGGTACACGTCCTCCTCTTGTAATCTGCAAGGCATAGATAGCTGTAAGAATTAATAGTGAATGTAGTTTCCAGATAACAAGGTAACTTATTGTTTCAATAACAAGAAAAGCATAAACTGCCAACAGTTCGAACTCTTGTTTTACTTTTCCCATTATTGTAGAGCTCAGAGCAGCAATAAGATTCATTGTGGCGAAAATTAATCCAATTTCAAATGTACTAATGTTTAAGGCAAATAATTTTGGTTGATATGACCAGAATACTGCTCGTCCAAAGACAGATAGCGAGAATGTAGCAATGAAAATGGATATTAGGAACTTAGAATGGATGAATAGTTTAATAGATTTAACAGTAGCTCCGTTAATACTTTCTGCTTTTTTCCTCTCTGGTTCATAAACGAAGAGAAACATAACAGCTTTAAATCCAAAGGAAATGCTAATTATTAGCAAAGGAGTATATAGATTATGAAGGGCTATTAATCCTGAGATGGGTAAAGAAATCATTGCAGTTAAGAAACTAAGAGTGGTTGCTTTGCTGAGGATTTGCTTATATCGTTCAGTTTCATTTATCTCAATCAGACCATCATAGACCAAGCTAACATCCGAGCCTGAAATTACTGCACCTCCAACTCCAAATAGAGCTTCAGCAAGAGCATAAGCAGTAAAGGATCTTCCTATGAAATATAAGAAACAGGCAACAGTTAGGATAGAATAACCAGTTACTAATACCAGTTTTCTTTTGAACATATCAGAGAAAGCACCAGAAGGAATCTCAAATATCATTATACTTAATGCAAATATTCCTTGCAATAGTAGCATTTGAGCAAAAGATAGGTTTGCTAACTCCCAAACTTTTACTATTACAGGAATAACCATTGCAGTAATATCTAACTTAGAAAGGATAAAGAAAAGATTATTTCTTTTAATTAATTTTTCTTTTTCTTTACCTTTCAATTCATTTGTTGAGGAGCACATCATTTTTTCACTTCCTTTAATATTTTTGCAACAAGTAGCGAAAGGTTGAAGATAGCGTAGGCTAACAATTTGGCTAAAAACAAGTCGAGAAATTTCTTATTCACCAGAAAGAATGGACGAAAAGCCAGAACAGAGTTAAGACCCTGGTGAAGAAGTAAACTTCTACTTTTAATATGGTGTGAGGACGATAGCATACGCTACAAAAAACCAATTATCAAGCGTATGAGTTCGTCCATTCTTAAACATCTTAACTCTAAAGTTTAATTCTTCTGTATTGTATTTAAACGTTTTCAAAATAGTTTTTCAACTTACAGAAAAAAGTAGAAATCTATTTAGGAAAAAACTGTTTGATTATATTTATATATTGTATGTCTAATAAATACTCGATAAAATGACTAGCTTCTTTAGAACAATCATTGATTATATAATAGGAAAAATAACACGGGTAGATAAAAATAAACTTAAAGTAAAAATGGACATAAAGGAAAAAGAATCAAAGGTATTTCGAGGAATAAAAGGGACAAAAAGTAAAGCAGAAACAGTTGTCCAAATAATGAACTCATTTAGAATATAGTGTATCTACATGAAACTTCGCCAAATCTTTTTACATAAAAAAATTAAAAAAGTAGATTTCTAGCTATTTTTGTGCAAAAATGATAATAAAAGAAAAAAGGACTTCTTTGATAAAAAATCTTTTTCCTTCACATGTTCCTCAAATATGGTGTCCTCCTCTTACCCATTACAATGAGAATGGAGAGATTGATTTTAACAGAATGAAAAAACATATTGAATTCTTGATACCATATATTCACTCTTTTTTAATCCCTGGTTCAACAGGAGATGGTTGGGAATTAAAACTAAGTGAGTACAAGTCTATTCTTGAATTCATTCACAAAGAATTTGGAACTAAAAACAAGATTAACTTAATCATTGGTTTGTTAAGAGAGGATCCTAAAGATAGAATGGAATTTTTAGACCATGCTATAAGTTTCCTTAAAGAGAAAAATATTGAAATCAAAGCAAATGGTTCTAATTTTGGATACTTCAAGGGTTTTGTCATATGTCCAAAAAAAGGAAAAGAATTGACTCAAGATGAAATTAAAGAAGATATTATAGAGTTACTCGAAAAAGACTATCCTTTTGTTCTTTATCAACTTCCTCAAGTTACAGAAAATGAATTAACTCCTGAATTAGTAGAATATCTTGTAAAAAGTTACTATAATGTATATATGCTAAAAGATTCAAGTGGAGCTGATAGAATCGCTAACTCCGATAGAGATTATCGCAGTCTAGTGATTTTAAGAGGAGCAGAAGGGAATTATTTTGAACAACTTAAAGTAGTTGGAGGAAGGTATGATGGTTTTTTACTAAGCACTGGAAATAGTTTTCCTAAAGAACTTTACTCGCTAGTTGATTTAATAAATAAAGGAAAAAACGAACAAGCACAAAAACTTTCAGAAAGATTAACTAATGCAGTGAATGAAGTGTTTAAACTTGCTCAAACAATCCCGGAAGGAAATGCTTTTACAAATTCTAATAAGCTAATAGATCATTTTAATGCCTATGGAGAAAAATGGAGAGACTTTCCAGCTCCTAGACTTCATAGTGGAAAAAGAATTGATGATACTCTATTAGAACAAACTGTAAAAATTCTAATTAAGTATGAATTTTTGAAAAAAGAAGGATACATGTTCTAAAAATTAAAGAAAAAAGGAAAAAAGGAAAAAAGCTATGCTTTGAACTTTTTGAACTTTTTAGCTACAATGGCAACTATAGGCAAAGCAATAAATATACTCCACATATTAAAAGGTAAGTCTAATGTTTGTTTATCTTGTGTCGTAGTTGGTTCTGATGGGTCAGATGGGTCAGATGGGTCAGTTGGGTCAGTTGGGTCAGTTGGGTCAGTTGGTTGGGAATCGGATGAAGCTTGAACTGTTAATGTTATGTTATTTGAATTTCCATAAGTGTCTGTAGCTGTAATGAAAATAGTGTGTTTTCCTGAAGTAGTTATGTAGTCTTTTAGATTGGCTGAATATGTATCTCCATTACTGTAGGATCCTGACAAAATTAGTTTTCCATCTATGTAAAATTCGAACCAGTCTGGGTTATCATCGTAGAGGGTGAAAGTAAATTCTTTATCTGTACCTATTATATAGTCAAAAGGATCTTCTAGGTTTGTGTAAATTTGAGGTGGATTGTAGTCATATTCATAGCTGCTATTGTAACTGTTTACATAAAATGTTATATTGTTATTATTTCCCCATTGATCAAATGCTTCGATATAAATCTCATAGGTTCCTTCTTCAAAGATATAGTCACTCAATAAGAAATGTTGCTCATTCTCTGGATACCATCCATAGCCAACATAAGGAACATCAGAAAGAACAAGTGTGCCATTGATGTAAAGGTTGTATATATCAGGATATTCATCCATTATGTAGAAGGTATAGTTGTAATAATCACCTATTGTATAATAGCTTACATTGTATATGTTCTCAAATCTAGGTGGGTCAGTTTCTGGTTGGCTAGAAACAACATTAATTTTCCATTCATAATATCTTTCATTTCCTGAGGTATCATTAGCAAAGAATGATAAAATATGTCCTCCTGTTTCACTAAATAATTCTTTTCCAGTAAAGTAAAGCTCAAAATAGTTCGGGTCATAGTTTCCTGAAGAAAGAATTACACCATCTAATGTTATTTGGTAATAATCTGGATTTTGCTCATTAATTGTAAAGCTATACCTCTTTGCACTTCCTAGTTCATAGTAGGTATCTACACTCCATCCTAAACTTGGTTTTTTAATATCTGTTCCTTCGGGATAAGCTTTTACCCAGAATGATTCTTTTTTGTAATTATCAAACATATCGTAAGCTATTACAGTAAGATTATGTAAGCCTGTTCCACTGATTAAATCATTAAAATTATAGTAATAAGTATAAAATTCTGAATAATTTCCTGTGTCATATATAATTCCATCAACGTAAAACTCAAAGTAATTTGGATTTCCATCCTGTACATCAAACCAGAAGTTTTCATTACTTCCTAGAGCCCATTTATAAGGTTCTCCCAAATTTTTCCCTTCATACCAAAGCGTATATAGATATGGAGGATCTACATCTGTTCCACTAGGGTAGATAGTTAAAGGAACAATTTTAGAATAAGTAGTGTTGACTGCGTCAGTAAAAGTTATGTTAACTGTATAGTCTCCAACTGCCCATGTATTACCAATCCATAAATCTAAAGTTTTGTTTCCATAACCTCTATAATAGTTTGAATAATATTGTGTTAAATCTGATTGGTTATAATAGAATTTAACTTCTAATTCCCAAATAGTGTCAGAATAGATATAGATGTATTTTAGAGATAGATCTATATCTTCTACCCCTTTATATAATTTATTTGTCTCGATTTGGCTCTTCCATTCAGGAATTGGGTATCTATCATCTTCTATCGATTGGAACCTTACATATGAATTTCCTTTAGCGTCATAAACTATAATTTTGAAATCTTTCCAAGTAGAATCAAGATTATACTCAAAATAATCTGTTGGAACGGTGTAATATAGATCTGTACTAGAAATGGGCAGACTGTCAACTAAAACCCAACGCCAATAATTATACTTGTAATTCATTACATAGAATTCTAATTTTACAACATCTTCTGAGAATTGTAGTGGAAAAGTTATTTCTATTGTGCTATTGGTTATAGGTTTATTCCAGCTGTAATCCTTGAAAGTGAAATAGGGAACAAAGGAATTATCACTTGTAGAATAAAAGTTGCTTGCTTTAGTTAAAGTATAAGAGTACTCTGACTTAGTATTTTCTACACGAGTAAAATTAACATAGGTGCCATAGTCATCTAAATATTCATAGAAACTGTAAATATAATCATAATGATAGATTTTTTTGAATTCTAGTAAAGTTCCTGTATTATTGTCAACATAGTAATAATACTCTTCATAATTATAGTTAAGTGTATCAGCATCAACGCCATACCATGAAGAGGTCCAAGAACTTTGCCAAACTTCTGTTTTATAATAATAAACATCTATTTGCAAAGTAAAAATAACATTATTTACTGTATATTCTCTAGTTTCTTGGCCTATAAATGATGTTTGATAAAAATAATCTAGAGGATCGAAAACTAGATTAGTGTAATTGTTTAAAGTTCTATAATATGCATCACCTGAATCCCATGATTCATAGATTTTTTCGTATTCGTAAGTACTACTTTCGTACCAATCATTATTTTGCCATCTATAATATGTATTGGCATAGTAATAAGAATAGTTATTGGTACCTGTAGTAACGTCAAAAACCTCAATATAACTTGAACCTAAGTTTGTATTTGTAATATTAAAAGCTCGAAAAGAATTTCTTACATCTCTATTGTAGTAAATATTTTGATAAGCATAACTATCTTTATTCTCATCAGGAAGGAATACCTCACTGGTATTAGTTTCATAAACTCTCTTATAATTATAAATGAATGTATCTCCATTATTTAACTGATAAATCTCTGCATTCACACATGTCGTTTGAAAACTTATGAAAGAAGTAAATGTAGCAATCAAGATCAAAGCAATAATTAAATTACTTTTCTTTATCAACATAAACACCCCAAAATAAATTTTCTCAGAAATATTATATAAAAATTATTTAATATGCAATCGAGTAGAATGCTTGTCTTTATTATCTTCTATAACTTCTTAACTTTGTTTTTTTCTATATTTTTGAAAATTGCTAAAATTGATCAATGCGTATTAATTTTAAATTGAATATTGAATAAGTTAAGAATCGAACTTAATATTATCTTTAAACTAACTTAATTTTAATTAATAGAGTTTTTTCAATCTTATAATGCCAAACTAAAAAATAGAAGAAATGAATTCTGTTTTAGTTATAGATTCAAAATTAATTCTCGATAAAAAAGAAGAAAAAGTAAGTAAATTTATGTTTTATACTTTTTGAACTTTTTAGCTATAATAGTTATTACAGGTAAAGCGATAAAAATACTCCATACACTAAATGGTAAATCTATTGTTTGTTTATCTTGTGTAGTAGTTTCATTAGTATTATCAGAACTTGATTCATAAATTGCTTTTATTGATAATTTTAATTCATTGCTATTTCCAAAAACATCATAAGCAACCATTTTTATTGTATGTATTCCTTCTTCTGTAATGTAGGTATTAAGGTTAAATGAGATAGTAGTCCCATCAGTGTAACTATCGGTTTTAATCAATTCGTCGTCAATGTAGAGTTCATAATAATCAGGATTTGCATCATATAATGTAAATTTCACTGTTTTACTAGTACCTATTACGTATTCAATTGCATGCCAATAGTCCATGTTAGTATCTATCTGGGGTGCATCATAATCATCTTGATAGGCTTCAGTATAGGCATTAACGTAAATTGTAATATTATTATTGTTTCCCCATTGATCGAAGGCTTCTATGTAGATTTCATTGGTTCCTTCTTCAAAGATATAATCTCGCAATTGCAAATGTTGCTCATTCTCTGGATACCATCCATAACCTTCATAAGGTACATTGGAAAGCGTTAGATTTCCATTAATATAAAGATTGTAAGTATCAGGATATTTATCGTTAATGTAGAAGGAAATGTCGTAATAATCCCCAATTCTGTAATAGTCAACATCATATATATTCTCGAATGTGGGAGGATCAGTCTCCGGTTGACTAGGAACGACATTAATTTCCTTTTCATAATACATTTCATTTCCTGAGGTATCATTAGCAAAGAGGGATAAAATATGTCCGCCTGTTTCACTAAATAATTCTTTACCAGTAAAGTATATCTCAAAGTAGTTCTGATCATAGCTGCCTGATGAAATAATTTCATCGTTTAGTCTAATTTCGTAATAATCAGGGTTTTTCTCATTAAACCAAAAACTATATCGTTCTGCGCTTCCTAATTCATAGTAAGAGTTAACATTCCACCATAAATCTGGTCTTTTTAAATCTGTTCCTTCAGGATAAGCTTTTACCCATACTGATTCTTTCCTATAATTTCCAAATTGATCATAGGTTATAACAGTAAGGTTGTGCAATCCAACTTCATTAATAAGATCATTAAAGTTGTAGTAATAGTTAATTTGTTCAGAGTAATTTCCTGTATCATATAGAACTCCATCAACATAAAATTCATAGTAATTTGGGTTATCATCCCAAGTATTGAACCAGAATTCTTCATAATCTCCGATAGCCCATTTATGTGGTTCTCCAAAATTTTTTTCTTCATACCAAGGCACATTTAAATCTGGAGGGTCTACATCCGTTCCACTGGGATAGATAGTTACAGGAACAATAGTAGAATAAGTAGTATTGACCGCGTCAGTAAACGTTATGTTAACTGTATAGTCTCCAACAGCCCATGTACCACCAATCCAAACATATAGTGTCCTATTTCCATAACCCTCATAATAGTTTGACCAAAATTGTGTCAAATCTGACTGGTTATAATAGAATCTTGTTTCTACTTTCCAAGTAGTATCAGAATAAATATAAAGACATTTTAAGATCAGTTCCTTGTCTTCTACTCCTTTATATTCTTTATTTGTTTCTATTTGACTCTGCCAATCGGGAATAGGGTACCTGTCATCTTTTAATGAATAGGATTTTACGAATAAGTTGCCTTTTGCATCGTAAACTATTATTTTAAAATCTTTATGTATATCATACTGTATATATCCAAAGTAGTCAATTGGAGCGGTATAATTCAACTCTGTGCTAGTAATTGTTTGACTATCTACTAAATCCCATCTCCAAAAGCCATATTGATAGTTATGCACATAAAATTCCATTTTAACAACATCTTTAGAGAATAGGAATGGAAAAGTTATTCCTGTTGTACTATTAGTTATAGGTTGAGTCCAGCTATTGTCCTTAAAAATAAAATATGGGACAAAAGAATTATCACTTGTAGAATAGAACTTGCTTGCTTTAGTTAGAGTATATGTTTCAGAATTTTGGTTATTTTCCACACGGGTAAAATTAACATATGTATTGTAATCAGGTAAATATTCATAGAAACTATAAAAAATATCATTATGATAATTTTTCTTATATTCTAGCAAAATTCCGGTGTTGTTGTCAACATAGTAATAACATTCATCGTAATTATAGCTGTGTGCTGTAGTCTCAACATCGTACCATGTCGAATTCCATGTGTCTTCCCACTCATTCATTTTACAATAATATATGTCTACTTGTAAAGTAAATACTTCACCATTAACAACATATGTTCTAGTTTCTTGAGAAATGAATGTTGATGCTCCAAAATAACCTATTGGATCAAAAACTAGATCAGTGTAATTATTAAGGGTCCTATAATCAGTATATCCCGAATCCCAAGAATAATTGATTATATCTTCATATTCATTTGAATTGTCTTTATACCAACCATCTGAATTCCATCTGTAATATGTGCTGTTCCAATAATAGATATAATCGGTGGCTCCCGTTGCAACATCAAAAACTTCAATATAGCTTGAACTTAGGTTTGTGTTTGTAACATTAAAAGCCCTAAGAAAATTATATTCTTCTTTCCTAAAGTGTACAGATTTGTAAGCATAATTTTCCTTATTATCATCTGGAAAGAATATTTCATTTGTATTAGATTCATAAACTTTCTTATAATTATAAACGAATTTATCTCCATTATTTAACTGATAAATCTCGGCATTTACTCCTACAGTTTGCAAACTTATGAAAGAAGTAAATGTAGCAATTAAGATCAAAGCAATAATTAAATTACTTCTTCTTATCAACTTAACACCCCAAAATAAAGTTTCTCAGAAATAATATTTAAAAATTACTAATTAAGTAATCGAGCTGAAATTTTTTTCTATTCTCTTTTTAGAACTTACTAATGATTCTTTTTTCCTTTTTCAGAAAAATTGTTATAATTGGCTGATGATTATAAATCTTAAAATCGAATATAGATACATTCAGAACTAAAGTTGTAATTATCTTTTAATTGATTTTATTTCATCTCATTCCACTTCATTTAATTTCATTTAATTTCAGTCTCAATGTTAAGCTAAAAAAGAGAGAATAGGATTCAATTAAAACAATTTTTCTTTCTTTTTTTAAAGCAGAATTTCTTCATTTTCTTATTAGTTTTAAAAAGTCTAAGATTCAATATTAGTTCTTTTCACTTTTGTTGAAAGTAAGTGTCATTTTTTCTTTTCAGCATTTTTTATGGCTACTATTTCTGCAGCTATACTTATTGCTATTTCTTCTGGAGTTATACTGTTAATACTTATTCCTATTGGAGAGTGAACTTTTTCTAGCAATTCATCAGATATTCCTTTTTGCTTTAGATTCTCAAAAAGTTTCTTTTTCTTTGACTTACTAGCCATTAAGCCTATGTATTTGAATTTTTTATGGATAAGTTTTTCTAAAACCAATTCGTCGTACTTATGTCCAAACGACATAATAGTTACATACACATTATTTCCTTCTGGTACATATTTTTCTATTTCTTCATAATCTATTACTTTTTTCACATTTGCGTAGTTATTGTTTTTCATTGTATCGAGATTTTCTCTATTGTCATAAACCGTAATATGGAAATCCAACGTTTTCATTATTCTAGAAAAGGCTAAAGATACATGTCCTCCTCCTACGATTATTAATCTATTTCTCAAGCCTATATTTTCTTTAAATGTCCATTTTTCTCCTTCTTCTATGAATTCGTACTGCTTTTCTGACATTTTATCCAGTTCTATTTTTAGTCCTTTTTCATTTATTGTAATTATTGCTTGTTCCGCCTTGTTATAAGCGTTTATTATTTTTTGTACTTCACTTTTATCTTTTTCAACTATAGGAACTATTGCAAACGTTTGTGTTCCTGAGCATACCATCCCTGATTTATGTTCTCCTCCTTTTTCATTATGTATCATAAACTCTTTTTCTGTAGTAAAGTCATTTTTTCTTAGTTTTTCTTTCGCTCTTTCTATTAGTTGATATTCCGATAAGCCTCCACCCACTGTTCCTTCTGCTTTTTCTAGTGTTACAAACATTTTTGCTCCTTCTGCATTGGGAGCTGAACCTTTTCTTTCTATTATTTCTACTAGAACAACGTTTGAGCCTTTTTGAAGCTCAGATAATACACTTTTCCAAAACTTTTCATCATTCACGTTTCATCACTTTAGATTTTAAGAATTATTTTCATATAGGTAAAGTAAAAGTTTTTCTGGCGTTAATGGAGCCGAGTAAACCCATTCTTTATCTTTCCTAAATGCTCTTGTAGCGTTTTTTATAGCAAAATATGCTCCGATTCCGTACATGAATGGTGGCTCTCCTATAGCTTTAGATTTTAAAACTGCTTCTGGATTTTCTGCATTTTCTAGAAACTTCACCTTTATTTCGGGGGTGAATGGAAGATTTGGTACTTTATACGTTGCAAAGGAATTTGTCAAGATATGTCCTTCTTTGTACATTAGTTGCTCTATTGTCATCCACCCTATTCCTTGAAGTAACCCTCCTTCTGTTTGTCCTAAATCAACCAGATAATTTATACTCTTTCCTGCATCATGAACAATTGTTACTTTATCTATTGTATATGTTCCTCTTAAGCAATCTATTGTTACTTCTGTTAATGCTGCTCCAAAAACGTGGTAAGCAAAGGGTTTTCCTTTCTTTTCTTCTTTGTTAAAGAATATTTTAGGTGTAGCATACAAAGCTTGACTTGAAAGATTTACTCTACTCATGTATGCTGAATTTACAAGTTCATTCCAACCTAGTTCTGTTTTCTTTCCTTTAACATATACATAATCTTCTTTTATTTCTATTTCCTCTGGTTGAACTTGAAGTTTCTCAGAAGCTACTTTTTTCAGTCTTTCTACCAATCTATTACAAGCTATCTCTGCTGCCTTCCCATTCAAATCAGCCCCTGTACTCGCTGCTGTGGGTGAGGTGTTGATCACTCTTGTTGTATTCGTACTTTCTATTCTTATTCTTTCAGGGTCTATTCCGAGAGCTAATGAAACTATGTGTCTAATTTTAACATTTACTCCTTGTCCCATCTCTATGGCTCCAGTGCTTACACTTACGCTCCCATCTTTGTAAATATTCACTAGCGCTCCTGCTTGATTTAGAAAAGTACTTGTAAACGAAATGCCAAAGCAAATTGGCATGATTGAGAGACCTTTTTTCATGTACTTGTTCGATTGATTAAATTCTTCTATTTCTTTTTTCTTTTGTTCAAAATTCGTTTCTTTTAGTAGTTCTTCGAAGCTTCTTCTTGCATTTGATCTTTCTACTTTTTGCCCATAATGAAACTCGTCTCCTTCATTTAACAGATTTTTCTCTTGTAGAACATGTTTTGGAACACCCATTACTTCTGCAGCTTTGTCAATGGCTGCTTCTATCAAGAACATTCCTTGTGGTCCTCCGAACCCTCTAAAGGCTGTGAAAGGAGGTAAGTTTGTTTTACATGGATAACCTGTTACTTTTACATTTGGGATATAATATGAATTAGTAGAATGGAAAAGAGTTCTACTTAAGATAGCTGTTGATAGATCAGCACTTGCTCCAGAGTTCTGGTAAATAGATGCTTCAAAAGCTATAATTTTTCCCTCTTTTGTTAGACCTATTTTGTAATCACTTGAGTAGGGGTGTCTTTTTCCTGTCATCTGTATATCTTCTTTTCTGTTTAGAACAAGTTTTACTGGCCTTTTTGTATGGTATGCACCTAAAGCGCAAATAGCTGCCCACTGTGTAGCTTGATCTTCTTTTCCACCAAACCCTCCTCCTATTCTCTTAACATCTACTTCTATCTTATTCATATCTAAACCGAGTATTTTTGCTGTTGTACCTTGAACAGTAGTGGGAGCTTGAGTGCTGGAATAGATAAGAATCTTATCATTTTCATCAGGAATAGCTAATGCTGCTTGAGTTTCAAGATAAACGTGTTCTTGTCCTCCATTTTCTACTGTTCCTTCAATAATAACATCACATTTTTCCCAAGCTGCATCGACATCTCCATTTGAAAGAGTATTAGATGGAGCAATAAAAAGACCTTTTTCTGCTGCTTCTCTCGGATCAAAAACTGCAGGAAGTTCTTCATACTCTATTTCTACCAACTTACTTGCATTTTTAGCTTGTTCTTTTGTTTCAGCTAAAATTATCGCTATCGGTTGTCCTACGAATTCTACTTCGTCTTCTACTAATAGCACTTCATCTTGAATAATTCGCCCTAATTGATTTTCTCCAGGAATATCTTTAGAAGTAAGAATCTTGCATACTCCGGGGCTCTTTTCAGCTTTTTCTAAATTTAATTTAACTATTTTTCCGTGAGGAATTGTTGAAGTAAAAACAAATGCATGTAACAAATTAGATGGTTCTGGTAAATCATCTACATACAAAGATTCTCCTTTTGTATGAGGAGCTAAAAATTCTTTAATTATTTTCATAATTTAACCTCCATTTCAGGAAATAATGTCATAAAATGCGCAATAATTAATTGACGAACTAGTAGTCTTTTGTATTTTGCACTTCCTCTTACATCACTTATAGGACTTATTTCTGAGTCAGCTATTTCTAACGCTTCTCTAACTACTTCAGAATTAACCTCTTTATCATTTAGAAAGTTTGAAGTTTTTTCTAAATATTTAGGAACGGGAGCTACTCCTCCTACAGATAAATGGACATTCTTGATCTTATTTTCTTCTTTTTCAAACGATATTGCGCTGTTTACACTTGCTATATCTACATATTTTCGCATAGCTACTTTTTCAAAATTGAAAAATCTCTTTTTTGATTTAATTCTTAACGATTCTACCACTTCTCCTTCTTCTAAATCCATTTGTTTGTATCCTTTGTAAAAATCTTTAAGAGGTAGAATTCTACTTTTTTCTCCTTTTCTCAATGATATTTCTGCTCCTAATCCTAAAAAATAGATTGTTAAATCTCCTATTGGAGACGCATTAACTAGGTTCCCTCCTAAAGTCGCTCTTATTCTTATTGGTAACGCAGAAACAACTCTTAAATCATTCTTTATATCAAAAAGCTCATTCAACTCTTCTGATAAGCGAATATCTTCCATACTCGCTAAAGCACCAATGTAAATATACCCATCTTCTTCCCAAATATCGTTTCTAATTTGCAGTTGAGACAGAAAAACAGGTTTTTCTATTTTCTCTCTTTGAACAAGTAAATCTGTTGCTCCTGCGACATTTGTTCCTTTACCATTTGATTCTAATTTTTCATTTAATTTCTCTAATTTTTCATGTATATTTTTAAAATATTCAGGAATAACGCCTAATTCAATTAGATAATTAACTCTCGCCGAATAATTAAGATCTTCTACTTTTATTTTTTCAGCTATTTTTTCTGCAGCACGCTTTATTGCTGCATAAGTTCCACATCTACACAAATTACCTTCAATTGCTGTTAAGATATCTTCTTTTACAAAAATTTCATTTAAGAAAAATCCAGTCAAACTCATAACAAAACCAGGAGTGCAAAATCCACACTGTGAAGCTCCTTCCTCCACTATTGCTTCTTGAATTGGAGTTAACTTTTCTTGATTTATTCCTTCAATAGTTACAACATGTTTTCCTATTATTTCTCCTAGAGGTAATATACAAGAAGTAACAGCTTTATATTTTACTGTAGATTCTTCCATTTCTCCAAGTAAAATCATACAAGCGCCACATTCTCCTTCATGACAAGCTTCTTTTACTCCAGTGAATCCTTTTTTTCTTAAAAAATCTAAAGTTGAACTTCCTAAAGGAGCATCTATTTCTTCAATTTTGTTATTTAGTACGAACTTCATTTTTTTCACTGTTTTCTATTCTACCAAACATATCATAGCTCAAAGTTTACCTTTTAATGAGCTATAATATACTCTATTTATTACAAAGTTTCTAATTTTACGATATAAGTCTTATTAATCAAACAATTTATTTTCTTATTTTTTATGCAAGTGATTTGTTTTTCAATTATTGAGTTTCGAACATCTTAACTATTTCTTCTTTTGAATATGACTTACTTGAGATAACTCCTTCTACAGCTTTAATATCTTTTAATCCATTTCCAGTTACAGCGACACAGACAGAATCTTCTTTTCTTATTTTTCCTTCTTTTATTAATTTTTTCAATCCTGCATATGGTGCTACAGCAGCTGGTTCTGCAAATAAGCCTGTTTCTTTTCCTAATTCTGAAATTGCTTCCAATATTTCTTCATCACTTACAGTCACATAGTATCCTCCACTTTCAGCGACATATTTACAAGCTTTAATTACATCCCTTGGTGTTCCCACACTTATACTATCGGCAACTGTTGAGCCTTTAATTGGATGAGGAGTATAAGGTTCTCCTTTGTCAAAAACATGTTTAATTGCAGCTATTCCTTCTGCTTGTACTCCTATTATTTTAGGTATTGATTCTATTAATCCTATTTCCTTAAACTCTTTAAAACCCTTATACAGAGAACTTACTACTGTTCCATCTCCCACTCCTACAAGAACATAATCTGGAACTTTGAAATCATTTTGTACTGCAATCTCAAAGGCTCCCGTTTTTTTTCCCTCCAACAAATAAGGATTTATTGCTGCATGTCTGCAATACCACCCTTTCTTCAACCCAAGTTCCAAAGATAGATCATAAACTTCATCATATGTTCCTTCTACAGCGAAAACTTTTGCTCCTGATATTTCTAGTTGAGCTCTCTTTCCTCCGGGTATAGTTGAGGGGACGAAAATATAAGTTTCCATGGGCGTATGAGCATTTAGCATAGCTAAAGAAGAGGCAGCATTACCTGTTGAAGCACAGAAAACAGTATCATTTTTTTCATCCAGAGCCATATTTATTGCTATTGAACTTGCTCTATCTTTGTAAGAACTTGAAGGATTAGACCCATCATATTTTAACATTAAATCTTTTAAACCCAGTAAATCGAATTTATATAAGGGAGTTCCTCCTACATAGGGATCAAATTTTCCTTTTGCCTTTGTTGGTAAAAGAAAATCAAATTGATACATTGAAGCTTTTTTATAGAAATTCTTCTGAACTACGACGGGGTTCTCTTTTATCTTTTCATAGTCATAGATCACTTCAAGTGTACCCATAATTGGTCCACATTTTTCACAGAAGTATAGTCCTGGTCTAGGTTCATATTCTTTTTTGCAAGAAATGCAACGAAGGAAGTAGCTGCTCATTTGAATTCCTCTTTTTTTCATGTTAATACTCCACTAATTGCATCATAAGGACAACGAGATTCGCATAAACCGCACTGGATGCATTTGTTTTTGTCAACAATAATTTTTCCATCCTCTGATAATGCTCCAGCAGGACATATTTTCACGCAAAGACCACATAATGTGCACTTTTCATTAAATTCTGGAAAATTATTCTCTTTTTCTTCTTCAACTCTGAAAATAGTCTCCTTCCTTACTTTTCTTATTTCCTCAATTGATGAGAAACCATACTTTTCCAATGCCTTAGGTAGATCTTTCACTATTTTATCGTAAAGATATCTCCCTTTAATTAAAGCGGAAGAAAGCATTTGAACCAAATCAGCTCCTGCAAAAATGAACTCTAACACATCTTCAGCTTTTGCTATTCCTCCTACTCCAATAATTGGTAAATCAGGAAAAGCTTTTCTTATATGATATACTCTATGCAAAGCTATAGGTTTGATAGCTGGTCCACTGATCCACACTTCATCTCCAAGTAAGAGAGAACGGTTCTTTAGATCTACTGCAGTAGCTGGTCCTAAAGAGTTTATTGCTACTATTCCTGTAGCTCCAGCGTCAATTACTGTTTTTACGAAACCCAGATAGTCTGTTACATGAGGGCTGAGTTTCATAAAAATAGGTTTATCTGTATTTTCCCTTATACTTCTCACGATTCCATCTAGATTTTCTTTGACATAATGTGTTGAAATTTCAAAGAAATCAGCAAAAGGGTCTAGCTTTGGAATTAAATATCTAAAGTCTTCTTCTACATATCCTGCACTTATAATCAGTGGTTTATTTTTTTCCGAGTGAACTTTCGGTAGAATAGTTTCTATCCATTCATCAGAATGAAGTTCTGACCATAATTCTCTGTTATAAATTGTGTTTGATGTACCAGCTATACAAGGTTTCTTTACTACTGCTCCTTTTATTGAAATGGTTTTTGAGACCATGTAACCACAAGAATTGTTATTAAAAAACAGCATATTCTCTAATCCTTCACATAACGGTCCAGCAGCAGGACCTAAAGGGTTTGAAAATTTTTTTCCTAATAGTTCTATTGACAGATCCATTTTTTTCACTTTCCAATTAATTCATTTTTTCTATTCTTTCCCATAATTTTTTAGAAGCATCAGTTGCTTCTTTGTAAATCGTTTCTTCTTCAAAAATACTATTGTACTCTTTTATTAGAGGTTTGCCTTTTACAAATACCCAAGAAGGTTTAAGGTTATCAAATATTCCAAAGAATAAATGGCCAAAAACGTTATTCTCATTCATTGTTGTGGGTTGAATATAGTCAACTAATATAAAGTCAGCAACATAATCTTCTTTTATTTTTCCGATTTTTATATTCATCATCTTTCCAAAATATTCGTAAGAATGAACAATATGTTCTTTTATCTCATCTAAGCCTATTCCTACAGGATTTTTCATTCCTGCTTTTCCTAAGTAAAACAGGTTAGTCCATTCTTTGGCTATATTTGTACCTAGACCATCAGTTCCTATCAAAATAGGGATATTGAATTGTTTATAAAGAGAGTAGTTGAAAAATCCTACAGCGTTGTTTAGATTAGAAGTTGGATTAAGAGCTATATAGGCTCCTTTTTTACTCATTATTTCTGCTTCTTTTTCATTAATATGAACACAATGTGCAAAAATCGAGTTTTCATTAATTAAATTGTAATCATCATATCTTTCTACCACTCTTTTACCGTATTTAGATAAAGAATCGTCTTCATCTTCTTTACTTTCTGCTACATGAACATGTATAGGATTTTTTTCGATTATTTTACTTATTTTCTCCAAAGTTTCATTCGATAAGCTCATCGAAGCATGTAAACCGAACATACCTTTAGCATCAGAGGAGTTAAAAGCTAGTCCTGAGAGATTTTCTTCAATACACTCTTCAACATCAAACCTGTCACTTGTTTCAAAGCAAAAAATCCCTCTCATTCCTAAGGTTTCAACTATTGCTCTTTTTAATTCAGTTAAACTGCCTTTAATATCTATTCCACTTGCATGATGGTCTATAAGAGATGTAACTCCATTTTTCAGTGATTCTATTCCATAAACTAACCCACTGTAATAGATTGTTGGGTTATCTAATTGACTGTCAAACTTCCACCAAAGTTGTTCTAACAATTCTTTGAAGCTTGTAGGGTTGAAAGGTATGGAAGCTCCTCTTACTAATGTAGAATAAATATGTGTATGAAAATTGATTAAACCAGGAAGGAGAAGCTTGTTTTTACCGTCTATTACTTGATCAATCTCATCATTTTTTCTGAAATTATCCATTGAACCTACTTCAACGATTTTTTCATTGAACAAGCAATAACCATCATCAATAAATGTATCATAGTCATAGATTTTCACGTTAACAATAGCTTTCATATACATCACAATAGTCTTAGAAATTATAATGTTTTCTTTTCAGATAGTTTCCTTTAACATCTTTTCCTACAAATTTTCTTTCTTTAACTAAAAATTGTCCTCTTTGAATCGTACTTTCTACAATTCCTTTAACTTTTATTCCTTCATATGGACTATAATCTGACTTAGAGTGTCCTGCATCTATAGTTAATTCTCTGTTTGGGTCAAATATAACCAAATCAGCATCAGAATCTTCTTGTACAACTCCCTTTTGAGGATAGAGACCGTGTATTTTTGCAGGATTTATAGTAAACTTATCTATAATGCTTGTACCAAAAAGGTTGTACATCAGTGAGAAGCTATATTCAATTCCTCCTATTCCTTTTGGGACTTTACTAACTTCAGAATATCTGTACTTTTCTTCCTTTGTGAAAGGGCAATGATCAGTGCCTATAGTATGTATAAGATCAATGTTTTTCCTTAATCTTCCTTGTTCTTCTTTTGAACGCAGAGGAGGAGCAAGTAAGAACAACCTCCCATCATCTCTTTTGTACACTTCTCGAGTTAACCAAAAATACTGAGGGCAACTCTCTAAAAAGAGGTTTTTTCCTAATAAATCATTACAATCTTCTTTCATAAATTCTAAAGCTGTGCCTGTAGTTAAATGAACAATATATGCTCTTCCCTCTGTTTCTTTAACTATAGTTGAAAGTTTCTCAACTTCTTTTAACTCTGCTTCTACAGGCCTAGAGCTCTCATATTGACTTAATATTTCATATTTTTTTGAATTTAAAATTATATTGTCGTTCTCTGCATGAATTAAGATTAATAAATTTTCAACCTTGGAAAGTTGTAACAATTCTTTTAGTTTTTCATCTGAAATCTTTCTATCACTTTCAGAGTAAGTAGTAAAGAGTTTAATTGAGGGGATACCATGTTTTAGAGAAATTTTTACTAATTCATCCACTTTGTCTTTATAATTTCCTACTGTTGTATGAAAACTAAAGTCAATATGGGAAAGTTTTGACTCTTCAAGTTTTTGATCAAACTTTTCTTTAAATTCACTAACAAAACTTATTGGTTCTAAAAAGTCTATAAATGTTGTAACTCCTCCAAAAGCTGCTGCAATAGAACCACTTTCGTAATCGTCTGCAGAGATAAACTCTCCAAGATTTAAATTTAGATGTACATGAGGATCAATAAAACCTGGAAGAATTATCTTTCCTTCACAATTTATTTCTTCACTACAATCATGCTTTTCCTTGTTAGATGTAATTTTTTTGATTTTTTCTCCATCTATGTAAATATTTTCATGAGTTAATGAACCATTTCTATAAACTAAGCCATTTATCAATCCTAAACTATACATTAATTTGATTTTAAATTTTTCACAAATATAGTTTTGGTTGAGTTTCTGTTTTCAATACAAACAATTTAATATATATTTTATTTTTTACTAATTAATGACATTAATTCCTTTAGATATTAACTCTGAAACCAGAAAAGAGAACATTGAAAGAATAAAAGAGAGAGATATTATTATTCCTACTTTTGCTCAAATGAGGAATCCAGAACTTATACCTTCCTCTATTAAAGAAGAATTAAAAGAGATTGGTCTATGGGATATTCATCCACGAAATCTCTTTAGAATAACTTGGAAAAATGAACCTGTTAAATTCGGAGGAGGTTTTGGAGAACCTAACTACATTGAGCTTCCTCCTGAATTAACTGGAGTTGAAGCTAGAATCATTGCTTTGGTTGGAAAGTATTTTCCCACTGGTGCTCACAAAGTAGGTGCAACTTTTGGTTGTTTAGCACCGCATTTAGTTTCTGGATCTTTTGATGTTAAAAGAATGAAAGCTGTGTGGCCAAGTACAGGAAATTACTGTAGAGGAGGAGCTTACGTAGCTTCTTTATTAGCTTGTGAATCTATAGCTATCCTTCCAGAAGAAATGTCTCAAGAAAGGTTTAACTGGCTCAAAACTGTTGCTGGAGAGATTATTGCAACTCCAGGTTCAGAAAGTAATGTTAAGGAAATTTACGACAAAGTCTGGGAATTAAGAGCAGAGAGAGAAAATATTTTTGTTTTTAACCAATTTGAAGAATTCGGAAACTCTCTATTCCACTATGATGTCACTGGAAATGCTTTCAAAGAAGTTTTAAACAAAGAACTTGGTGGAGGAAGGTATCGTGGTGTTACTTTAACAACTGGTTCAGCGGGAACAATTGCCGTTGGAGATTTCCTCAAGGAATTATATCCCTCATCAAAAATTGCTGCAGGAGAAGCTTTACAATGTCCAACAATGTTACTAAATGGCTTTGGAGCGCATACAATTGAGGGAATAGGTGATAAACACATTCCGTGGATTCATAACGTCAAAAACACAGACATGGTTATTGCAATCGATGACAGAGATGTAATGTCAATTATGCGTCTTTTCAATGAAGAAGAAGGAAAGAAATATCTGGTTGAACAAGGAGTTTCAGAAGAAATCGTGAATAAACTTGATTTGTTGGGTCTATCCAGTATTGCTAACATGCTTATGGCTATAAAATTCTCAAAGTATTATGAACTTACAAGAGAAGATGTTGTACTCACAGTATTCACTGATAGCATGGAACTTTACCAATCTAGGATTTTAGAAATGAGACAAAAATATGGAGATTATAATGTTAGAGATGCAATTAAAGACTTTCATCTCAGTTTACATGGTCAAAAGTTAGATAACTTACTTGAACTTACTTATCCACAAAAAAGAAGGATACACAACCTCAAATATTTCACTTGGATTGAGCAACAAGGAAGGCAGTTAGAAGAACTTAATGAACAGTGGTACAACGACTCTTACTGGAAAGAATTACGAACTTACCCTGATAAAATTGATGAATTAATTAATCAATTCAACGAAGAAGTGGGATTAATATAAACAAAAAAAGAAAAATTATTTTTTTCTTTTTAATTTTTTAACTCTGGCCAGTTTGCGAATAAAATAAAGAAATGTCACGAGAAAAACTATCCCAAAAGTTGGTGCATAGAAAATAAAGTCATTAGTATAAATAAAAAGATCAATGTTATCATTAAAGCCATCAAAATCTGTATCTTTAGAAAAGGGATTTGTTCTTTTATTATATTCTTTGGCATTCGAAACCCCATCGTCATCAAAATCTTCATTCCCATCATTAACACCGTTATTATCACTGTCAATACAAGTAGGAGAAGTGTTGAGACATGAAATTTCATAACCATCAGGAAGAGAATCATTATCTGTATCCTTTTCAGCAACATTAGTTCCGTACAAATGCTCGCTATAATCAGATAAGCAATCATTATCTTGGTCTACTGCTAAAGAGCTCCCTCGTTGTAACGAATTACCTCTTGCTGTTCCCCAATAGATCCTTTTTCCTGTTAATCCTTGAGAGAAATCGTAGGCATAAATACCTAATCCTGACCAAAGAAGAATGACTTCATTTTCTCCATCATTATCTAAATCAACAATGGCGCCTGTATCTACAATATCTACAGAATCAAGTCTTTCTTCACTAGATGGATTGCTTATCTTCCATAAAGTTTCACCTGTTTTACCATTTAAAGCATAGTAAGATTCACATCCACCAATTAGCACATCAAGTCTATTATCATTATTGAGGTCGCCTATTAGAGGAGTTGAAAAAGTAATGTAGAAGCAATCACAATCTGGAATATTAAGAGATTTTCCAAATTTAAAAGACCAAATAAGTCTTCCTTTTAAACCATCAAGCACATATAATTTTCCATCTTCGCTTGTGAATATTATATCTAGAACGCCATCACAGTTCAAATCTCCTAAAGATGAACGACTACCTATATTACCTCCAGTCATATACTCCCAAATCTTTCTTCCTGACTCAGCATCTATAGCATAGAAGAAATCATTATTTGATCCAACAAAAATTTCTAGTTTTCCATTCTCATCTACATCTGCAATTAATGGAGTTTTGAGAGTGTTATCTTTAGAATCTTTTTTCACAAAACTATGTTCCCAAAGTAGAGTATGGGTTTTTCCATCAACCGCTAACAGACTATCTAAATAGGTTCTAACAATAATATCATCGCATCCATCATCATTCAAATCCGTAACAGCAATAGTTCCAGATATGATTCGATAATCTTCATACTTCCATAATTCTGTTCCATTTTCAGGAGAAAGGCTAACAATTCCTCCTGGGTTGATTTGTTTATCCTTTTTCGAAGAAGAATAAGAAACTAAAACCTCTTGCTTTAAGTCATTATTTGTATCTCCAAGTAGAGCATTACCAATATTATCTCCTGGAGGACTATAAGACCATATATTTGTAGAATCTTTCTCAAAAGCATATACAGTTCCATTTAAACCCACGCTTAAAATAATTTCAAGTTCATTGTCCTTGTCTAAATCAAAAAGGTTAGCGCCGTAACACCATACAGTGGGAAACCAACAGCTTTCACATGTAAAGTTTTTACTCCAAAAAATGGAACCATTTAATCCATTAAGAGCGAATAAACCTAGATCACTAATACCTACTAGAACATCTAAGTTGTTATCATTGTTTATATCAACAAATGAAATATCACCATAATTAGGAGATGGATTAATTAATCTCCATAAAACCTTATAATTACTATCGTTGAAAGAGGAGCTTCTAATACCAATGTTATGTGTATTATTTGATTTACAAAAAGGAAAATCAAGTGCAACTGTAATATTTTTAATTGAAATAAAAGATAGTAACACAAAAAGTATTGTTGTTAAAAGAAGAATTTTTCTTTTATATATCGTCATTAATCTATTATTAAAAAAAGCGTATATTAATATTAACTATCCAAGCTTACAAATTTAAACTCTTTAAAAAATGAAAAGAGAATATAAAAAATTTTAATTTACTAGGAAGAAAATTTCTTTTTTTATCCCATTGTTAGCCACATAACTGCTTTTGCTGTATGTAACCTATTTTCTGCTTCATCATAGATAACAGAATTTGGTCCATCTATTACTGAATCTTCTACCTCATTTCCCCTATCAGCTGGTAGAGCGTGCATGTAGATTACATCTTTTTTGGCTAGTTTCATCATCTCTTCTGTACATTTCCAGTCTTTGAATTGAGAGATATCTACATCTCCTTTTTTACCACTCCAGCTTCCCCAGTTTTTAGGTATGACAACGTCTGCGTCTCTATAAGCTTCTTCCATATCATGTGTTATTCTAAATGATCCTCCATTTTCTTCAGCATTCTTTCTTGCTTCTTCTATAACCCAATCTGGCATCTCAAATCCTTCAGGGTAAGCTAAAGTCACATCCATTCCATATCTTGGGAAAAGTAAACTTTGTGTAAGTGGTACTGAAATGGGTTTCTTATGTGATGTAGCATAAGCCCAGATTATTGAAACTTTGAGGTTTTTTGTTTCTTTTTTCTTTTCAATAATTGTCATAAGGTCAGCTATTCCTTGCATTGGATGATAAAGGTCATCTTGTAGACTCATAATAGGCACTCTTGAGTGTTTAGCCATGTCGTTCAAATATTTATTTCCAATTCCCCAGAAGCAGTTTCTGCAAGCTATTGCATGGCCATATCTTGAAAGTACTGAAGCAGTATCTTTTGCTACTTCTCCATGAGATATTTGCATTGTAGAAGTATCAAGATAATTAGCATGTCCTCCCAACTGAGCTATTCCTGCTTCCATAGAGTTTCTGGTTCTTGTAGATTGTTCAAAAAACATCAAAAAAATCGTTTTATATGGCAGATAAGGTGTAGGTTCTCCTTTCAAGAATTTCTCTTTTAACTCAAAAGACACTTCTAGTAAAGTATCTATTTCTTCTTTTGTCCAATCACGTAATGTGATGAAATCTTTTCCTCTTAATTTAGATCTCATATTTCTCACCTATTTTTTTTCTTTTTATTTCTATTCTTTCTTCATCATTTCAGAATATTTCATTGGAATTAATGCATAAACCGCTGTAGCAATATCTAACTCTTTCTTAAACGTTTTTTCGTTAGGTGCATGAGCTTCTTCCTCATGTCCAGGACCAAAGCCTATGCAAGGAACATTGTGCATTCCCATAATATATACTCCATTTGTGGAGAATGTCCATTTATCTAAAAGTGGCTTCTTTCCCATTATTTCTTCTGCGGTTTCTACCATCATCCCACAAAGAGGATGATCTTCTTCTAAAACCCAAGTGGGGAAATAGCTATCCACTAGAGTGCGATAGCCAGTGTAAGAAGGTTCATTGTATGTGTACATTTCTACTTTTGCATTGTATTTTTTCACAGAAGGAAGATTTTTGATTTCATTTAGAGCTGTTTCTTTTGTTTCTCCAAAAGTTAACCTTCTATCTACTGATATGCTACATCCATCTGCTACAGCGCATCTTGATGGTGAACTTGAAAATATTTCTGTTACAGTTAAAGAGCCTTTTCCTAGAAACTCATCATTTTTTAGATCTCCATGTAGTTTTTCCAACTCTTGAATGATTTTAGCCATTTTATAGATAGCATTTTCTCCTCTTTCTGGAGCAGAACCATGAGCACTTATTCCTGTGGTTGTTACTTTTATTTCCATTCTCCCTCTCTGTCCTCTGTTTACTTTCAAGGATGTTGGTTCAGTTAAAACTACAAATTCAGGTTCAATAACTTTTTCAGTCAAAATATGGTGCCAACATAGTCCATCACAGTCTTCTTCCTGAACAGAGCCTACTATCCAAACAGTGGTGTCCCCGACTATATCTAAATCTTTGATTATTTTTCCAGCATAGACCATACAAGCAAAGCCACCCTCTTGATCACTTGCTCCTCTTCCATAGATTATTTCGTCGTCTTCATATCCTTCATAAGGATCGTGTGTCCAGTTTTCTCTATTTCCCACGTCTACAGTGTCGATATGTGCGTCAAAAGCTATAACATGTTTTCCGTTTCCTATCCTTCCTAGAATGTTACCCATTTTATCTATCTTTATCTCATCATAACCTAATTTTTCCATTTCTTGCTTTATACGTTCAATTAGTTCTTTTTCTTTCCCACTTGTACTGGGAATGCGAATCATATCCCTTAGGAATTTATACATATCTTTTTTGTATTCTTCAATTTTTTCCATTACTTTATCTTTCATTTTTAACCCTCATCTTTTTTTTCTAGCTATAGGGAGCTCTGTTCTCCACTTTCCATCATATTGATAGAACGCGCCTGTTACTGCTCCTGCAGTTGGTACTAAACCTATTTCTCCCACACCCTTTGCTCCAAAACCACCAATTTCTTCAGGTTCTTCAATTATTATTACTTCTATTTCTGGAGTATCTTTAGCCTTTAATATTTGCAGATCTCTAATTTTTAATGAAACTGGAACACTCTTTGTTGTTGGAAAGTCCTCTGATAAAGTGTGACCTAAACCCATATGTATTCCTCCTTCTATCTGACCTGCAACAGCCAAAGGATTTACTGCTCTACCCACATCGTGAGCAGCCAGTATTTTCTTCAGTTTCCCGTTTTCATCAAGAAAAGCTACTTGAACTGCATAACTGAAAGCTAAATGTGTAATTGGGTTATCTACTGGGGTACCTGGCTTAACTGTTATGTTGGTAACATACTCACCATGATACTCTTTTCCTACTAATTCCTTAGGAGAGTGGTTTTTTAGGTCTTCTGCAAGTTTTTCTGCAGCATACTTTGCCGCCATAGTATCAAGTGCTGTTGCTCTTGAAGCAGTTGTCATTCCACACTTTGTTTTATCGTAACTTATCGATTTTACATCCATCTTTGAAGGGTGGATATTTGTTAATTCGCTAACTGCTTGCGTTAAAACAGTAAATAATCCTTGTCCCATTTCAGTAAAACCAGTCAATATTTCCAACCTTTCGTCTTCAAGAACACGGATTAATACTCTACCTGTATCTTCGAGAGCGTTACCTATTCCTGTGTTTTTGATTCCACAAGCGATACCTTTTGGTCCTTTATAATTCTTATACTGCTCTTTAACTGCATCTAAACATTTCTGTAAACCAACAACTGTTTTTGTCATTATTTGTCCAGTAGCAAAACGTTTTCCTTCTCTCAAGATGTTTCGTTCTCTTATATCAAAATCATCTATTTCCTTTCCATCATCCCTCATCATCGCAGCAATCATGTTTAAACATGTTTCTATTGCAAAAGAGGTTTGATTTACTCCAAATCCTCTCATAGCTCCACAAGGAGGATTATTAGTGTAAACAGCTGTTGCATCTACATCTATTGCAGGCAAATAATATGGACCGCATGAGTGCCCTGCAGCACGTTCAACTACAGCTCCTCCAACAGAAGCATAAGCACCAGTATCGCCTATTATCCTTATTCTTGCTCCAGTTAGCTTACCATTTTCATCAGCTCCAACTTCATATCGCATAATCATTGGATGGCGTTTAGGATGCATTCTCAAAGATTGCTCCCTAGTTAGAACTGTTTTCACTGGTTTCTTCAAGAGATAAGCTGCAAGAGCTGTTTGGGCTTGAACAGACAGATCTTCTTTACCTCCAAAAGCTCCCCCATTTGTTACCAGTTCAACTATTACATTCTCTTTTTCTAATCCTAGCACTTCTGCTATTTGTCTCTGATCTTCATGTACTCCTTGCCCTTGACTATAAACATGTACACCTTTGTCTGTGGGTAAAGCAAGCGAAGCTTCTACTTCTAGAAAAGCATGTTCTATTCTTTGAGTTCTAAATTCTTGTTTAACAAAATATTTTGAATTCCTAAAAGCTTCTTCCACATCTCCCCTGCTGAAAACAGTTCGGCTGAGTATATTACCGCTTTCATGTATTTTTTCAGCTGTAGTGTCCATAGCTTTTATAGGGTCATCTAAAGGTTCGAGTACCTCATATTCCACCTTAATTTTTTCTACTGCTGCACGTGCATGAAACATACTATCTGCTACTACCATAGCTATTACATCGCCAACATAGCGAGTTGTTTCTCCTTCATCTACAAAAATTGGCCAATCAGGAATAATATGACCAATGAATCTTTTTCCAGGGACATCTTTAGCAGTAAGTATTTTGACTACACCGCAAGCTTTTTCTGCTTCTGTAAGGTCAATTTTCTTTATTACTGCTCTAGGGTGTTCACTCAATAAAAATGCTCCATGAAGCATTCCTTCTACTTTCATATCAGCAATATATGGTTTTTGACCTAGAGCCATGTCTAGACCACGATATCTTTTTGTACTATAACCTACTCCATCTTTCTTTGGTTCATATTCTCTCTTTAAACCATATTTTTCTCCAAAGAAATCTGCTCTTCGTGGAGGATCATCAACATTAACGGGAGTTTTTGTTTTCCAATGTTCCTCTGCTGTTTCTATCGCATCTATAATACGTTGATAACCTGTACATCTACATAAATTAGGACTTAATGCCCTAGCTTTCTCTTCTCTTGTAGATTTTGGATGAGTGTCAAGAAAAGACTTTATCCTTAACATAATTCCAGGTGTGCAGAAACCACATTGTATTCCTCCCTCTTTAACTAATGCGTTAGCTAATAGCAATTTTTCTTCTTTTTCAAGACCTTCTATTGTTATAATGTTTTTTCCTTCTACACTTGATGGATCGCGATTACAAGAAGTCATAGCTTTTCCATCGATTAAAACTGTACATGCTCCGCAGTATCCTTGTCCAGAACATCCATCTTTACAACTGGTGATATCACATTTTTCTCTTAAAACGTCTAATAAACTCATACCTTCTTCATATTCTATTGTAATTTCTTCTCCATTAAGAATAAATGTTGTTTCTTTCATTGTTCATTCACATACTTTTTCCATTCTTCTAAAGTGTTTAGATTAAGTGTAACTTTTCTATCATTAACATTAATAATACGCACTTCATCATTTTTTTCTATTTTCTTTAATTCATAATCTAACCTATGATCGCTAGAACAAGACAATATATGATCAATAAACTTAGGAGATAGAAAGACAGGATGACCTTTTTTTCCTTTAAAACTAGGGATTACTGCAGAAACACCTTCAACCGCTTCAAGTATCTTGAACCAAGTCTCCTTATCTGGGCAAGATACATCAATTGGTAAAACAAAGGCTCCTTCATCACTAAACTCTCTCACTTTTTTTAATCCACATTGAATAGAAAAAAACTGACCTTTTTCTGTTTGTAAATTTCTAACGAGTATTTCTTTTCTTAATTTTGGAACTAGATCAACATAAAGATCATAATCTTTTCCAAGAACAATAACTATCTTTTCAAAACCAATCTCTTTTAGCTTTTCTATTTGGTTTTGTATAAAAAAAGTTCCTTTATAATCTAACAATCCTTTAGGTTTTCCCATTCTCCTTGAATCCCCTGCAGCAAGAATAATAACAGGAGGAAAAAAAAGATCTCTTTTCACATTCAACCTTATCTTTCCAACATTCTTTTTATAGTAGTCATTTTTAAATAAATAAAAAGTTTATGAAATGAAAAAATAACTGATATTATTTAACTAAATGCAAGGATTCAGAAAAACAAGTCTTATAATTCTAATGGAAGTAAAAAACAAAAAATTCTTTTTCTTTCTTTTCATCTAATGGAGGTTACAATATACGTTTTCAGAATTTTTTAGAAGATAATAAAACAATGTTTAAATAATCCTTCATGCAAATTTAGTTTTGAGGTCATTCGTGTTGAAGAAGAAAAAAAGTTTAATTATAGCTTTAATTTTGGTTGCAACATTCACCTCTTTTGTAAACTTTCAAACAGCAGTTGTGAATGCAGAGAATTATCAGTTAAATAATGGAGATACATTCGTCTATGATCATATATACAATTATGAAACTAATACAAGGGAAATATTCTTTCCTGATGAAAATAGAAATGATTATGCATATGAATCTATCTATATTAATCAAGAAGAACATAAATACCTTAGAGGTTTTAATGTTACAAATACAGATTTAAGTTCAGATTACATCGAAGTTTTTGAAGTTAAAACAGGTGCCACTATTTACTCTTATTATCAAAATAACACGTATTATAGATGGGGAGCAGATGGTTGGTATAAAGACTACTCAAATGAATACAACGATATCACATATTATTCTTGGGATTCAGGAAATGCTAATTATAGGAATTTAAATAATTATTCCAATCTAGTTTTTGATCCAACTGGTTATTTTGGAATATCAACATTTATCTCACAAGAAACTAGAGCATATAATGTTAATGGTGAAGTATTTACTTTACAAATAGATGTTTACTATTGTAAAACGAATGAGTGGGAAGATACATGGAATTCGACATGGTATGGTGTTGAGACTCCAACGCACAGTTTTAATTACGATGAATATTATTACTATGTTGACAACAACACTGGAATCTTGCTAGAATATAAGAAAATTCATCACTATGATGTTACTTACAAATTTTATGAATACTTAGCTGATTATAATACTTATGTTAATTTCACACGTGTAAGAAATAAAAAGACTACAGATACATACACACTAATTAAATCTAGTAACTTCTATTCTACTGTTGATAATTCCTTTGTCCCATATTTTATTTTTAAGGACAATAGCTGGACACAACCTATAACAAACAGTACAACAGGAATAACTTTTCCATTCCTATTTTCTAAAGACGTCGCGAAACTAGAATTTTATGTGTATAACTACCTATATGGATGTTGGAGATGGGATTTAGTAAATAGCCAAACAATTACTAGCACAGAGTTGAATTATACTGTCCCAATAGACTACTTTGGATATATACCTAATAATGTAAATAAAAATTTCAGAATTATAGTTTATGATACAAAAGGCAACTTATTTATACAGTACCAATCTATTGAGGATGATAGGTACCCTATTCCCGATTGGCAGAGTCAAATAGAAACAAATAAAGAATATAAAGGAGTAGAAGACAAGGAACTGATCTTAAAATGTCTTTATATTTATTCTGACACTACTTGGAAAGTAGAAACAAGATTCTATTATAATCAGTCAGATTTAACACAATTTTGGTCAAACTATTATGAGGGTTATGGAAACAGGACATTAAATATTTGGATTAGCGGTATATGGGCTGTTGGAGACTATACAGTTAACATAACGTTTACTGACGCGGTCAATACTACTTATTCTACTATTGTTCCTGTAACTATCTATCCCAGTGGAACGGATGTAGACCCTCCAGATTTAAATGTGCCTTGGTATGAAGAAAAAAATTTTGGAGAACCACATAAATGGGCTATCGGAGATTATGAAGAATTCTGGTTCAATACTTGGGATGATAACCCAAATTACTATGAATTTTATGTTGATGGAGTTCTATATGATACAGGAAATTACTCTGAACAAATTAACTATTACTACAACTTTAATGATCTTATTAATGAAGTTGGATTGCACAACCTTACTGTTATAACCTATGATCAATTTGGAAATTATAGGAAAGAATCAGTATGGGTAAAAGCTTATCCTGAAGGAACAGATTTAAAAAGACCAGATTTATGGTGGAATGTTAACTCTTACTATGAATTAGGAAGCGCAGAACGATATAGTTTTTGGTTTAATGAGAAAAACCCTGATTATTACGAAATTAGACTAAACGATGAAATTATTTCATCAGGCAGCTATGATCAGAACTACTTTGAGATATACTTTACTGGTAAAGAATTATTTAGTGAAACAGGCGGACATATTTTATCCCTCTTTGCTAATGATACCTCAGGAAATGAAATGTATTATGAAAAGGAAATTAATGTCGTTCCTAGTCAACCGGAGACTGATCCTCCCACATTCGAGAATATATATGATGTTGACTATTACAGAATTGGGGATTATTACGACATTTCCTTCTACATTAACGATAAATATCCTGATACTTACAATCTTTATATTAATGGAAATCTAACGCTTTCCAATGTACCTTATGAAGGTTATGGATGGTATCCAGAGAATGAGCAACATTTGCAATTGCGAGATTATATCTTTGAAGAAGGAACCAATGAAATCTACATAGAAGCCTTCGATCAATGGGGAAACAATAATAATATTACAATTTACGTTAATGCCTATACTGAAGCCTATCAAGATGATTATGATGCACCCCAGATAGATACTAACATGGACTATTGGCATGCAATTGAATACGTAATAGGTACTAGTAAAACAGTGAAATTTACATTATATGATGCAAATCCTGATTATTATGAACTCTACATTGACGACGAATTGATTAAAACCGATAGTTACACTGATGGGACTACTATCTCATTTAACCTTAATACCTACATTACAGAAGAAGGAATACATACAATAAAAATGGTTGCTTATGATGTTTTTGGAAATAGCAATGAATTAAAATTATCAATAAAAGCAATTTATGAATCAAGTTCTGATGATACTAATGAAACTACTACACAAGATAAACAAACAATAGATTTACCATTTAGTGTATGGAGTATTTTTATCGCTTTACCTGTAATAACTATTATAGCTAAAAAGTTCAAAAAGTATAAAACATAAATTTACTTACTTTCTTATTTTTTTATTAATGACTAATTTTAGAATAACAACAAAAAATAAGATGGATAGATTCAAAAATTAATATAAAATGTGAATGGAGATATTCTTGTACATCAGGTAAGCATTTCTAAATGTTTCGTGCATTTAGATATTCTAAAAAGGAGAAAATAAAAGCGCTGAAACAGGAGAAAAAGTGAGTAAAAAGTATAGATCTCGCAAAAATCATTTCATTCTAGTGAAAATTGAAATTTAGCAAAAGAAGAAAATTTGTTAGTAATCTTATAGGAAAGATATAAAAGCATCTCAGTTTAGTTGGAATTAAGATTCCATATGTCATTAGTGATTTTTCTATACTTTTTTAAACAGTTTAATTTTCATTGATTTAAAAAAGTAAAACTTGTGATTTAATTGAATATATTCCCAAAATATCATCGCTTATTTTCTTCTGATGATGCTATACTTTTACCAAATTTTTCTGAAATTTGTTCTATTTATGATTTTTATGAGACTTTAATAGATAATTGGGACAAGATAATCAGAAAACCTTTAACTTCTCCTCATTTATCCACAATTTCTTACATTCTAATGAGTTACTCTGACTATGAACGATTAAAGGAATTATTTGACTTATTTTCCTCTCTTGAGGTTGCTAGCAATTATATTAAACTTTTAGCCAATCAAGGTAAGAAAGACGAAATTGAAAAAATTTTGAACTCTTATAGTCGGCTAAAAGAACCTATTGAATGTTGGTTGGACTTGATTGGTTGGGGGATTTACCATTTTAGTCAAATGCAACAAAAAAGTAAAATTTACGAGTTTTTAAAACAATTCGAAGAAGGTTTCCAAGAGCTTTCGAAATTAATGGAAAAGACTGATCTTTCTTTTATTCATCTGCAAGCTTTTAAATTATTTATTGAGGGTTGCTCTTTGTATCATATGCAAGAGTACACTAAATCTGTTAAATTAGTAAAAAAAGCTGTTCATCTACTCACTAAAAACGATATTAAAGACAATTTTCTTCTTGGTTCAATATACAATCTTTTAGCAATCAACTACAGGTTTTCAGGTAGGGGACCAGAGAAAGAGATGCTATACAAAGCTAGAGATACTTTTAATGAAGAAAAGATGGATAGGGGAGTAGCAATTGCAAAAGGGAATCTAGCCTATTTATTGATACGTGAAGGAAAGTTCGAAGAAGCAATGACCTTACTTCTTGAATTTGATGAAATAATGAGAAAATATAGTGAAATAAGGAATTTAATCCTGAATTACAGTGATATTTACTATTGTTTAAAATCTCTAGGTAAAATGGATGAAGCTGAAAGGAACCTTGAAATTGCCATGCAACTGATGGAAGAATACAATTCTCCTAATGAAGATATTTATATAGATGCCACAGAATTTTATGCATTGAAAGGTGAAATAGAAAAAGCAGAATTCTTTCTAAATAAATACATTCAATTTTTAGATGTAGAAGAAAAAGGAGAAACAGTCAAAAACGCTACTACACTTATTTATCAAGGTTTTATTGATTTTAGAAAGAAAAATTTTTATGATGCGGAAGTGAAATTAAAGAAAGGTCTAAGTATTGCTAGAAAACAGAATGTTATTCCTCTTGTTTTGCAGGCCCTAATATATTTGATAGAGTTAAACATATCAAAATACAAGATAGAAGCGAGTTCTTTTGTGAAAGAAGAAATAATAGAAGAAATAGAACTATTAAGCCAAGAAACTATTGTTATCCTGAAATCACACGATAATATATTTCAGATGATTAATTATCAACAGTTGCTTGCCTCTGCCTATATCTTGTCAAATAAGGTTTCTCTAGCTATTTCATTACTTGAAGAAGCAGAAAAAATAAGCTTAGAACACAATATGATAGGACATGTTGAAAAAATCAAAGAATTGATTGGTTTAGCAAAATCAGTCAATAACTATATGAATGAAGCTAAAATACAAATCCATCGTGAACTAGAAAAAGACTTGCAGACCTATTCAACAAAAGCTGTTAGAGAATTAACAATTATTAGAGATCAAGAGGAAGCACCTACTCCATTATCTCTTTTAGTTATTCAAGAAAGTGGATTACCTTGCTTTTCCTATAATTTTAAGGATAAAAGTTTTACTACCGATGAACTATTACTTTCAGGATTGATAAACGCTATACAAAAATTTGGTTCAGAAATATCTTGGAAGAAAGGAAAATTCAGACTTATGGCGCATTCCGATTATATATTACTAATTGACCCCCATGAAAAATTTTCTATAGCCTTATTTGTGGAAGGTTATGATTCGAGTTTCAGGGAAAAAATGAGCGAATTTGCAAAATATGTGAAACCATTAATAGATAAATTAGATAGCCAAAAATACCTTGATGGAGAGACTTATACAGATCTCGATTTTAATCTAAAAGGAATAGTAGAAAGAATATTTATCACGGGCAATTAAAGAAGATTAATATTTCTTTTTTTTTATTTTGAAAAACGAAAAAAGAGAAAAAAGAATTCTTTATCCATTTATTTTGATAAAATCGATTCTCTAAAGAGCTTATTCAATAATCCTTTGCCAGGTTTCTTATTTCCTTTTTCGATTTCTTTAATCGTTTTGATAAGCATTTCATTGGTAGGCATCTTTACACCCAGTTTACTGCCTATCTCGTACACTTTTCCGTTTAGGTAATCAATCTCTGTTGTTTTTCCATTTCTGATATCTTGTAACATTGAGACTATTGCATTCTTGTGAGGAGCAACTATTCTCTTTAGAACGTTTTTGGCTATTCCAAAACTGATTATGTCGTAAACGTATAACACCTCAGCGAATAAAACTCCTTGAAATGGATTTAACTTTAACCCTAAAGCTTTAGCTACGTCTACCATCTCTTTCCAGTTCCATAAGGACAAATAGATGGCTGCCTTTGTTCTTGCAATTTCTCCTAAAGGCATATCTCCTATTGCACAAATAGGGTTGATTGTGCTGTTTATCATTAGTTTCATCCAAACATCAGAAATGATATTATCCGAAACTTTTGTTGGAGCTACAAATTCTAGCACTTTAGGAATAAAATCTGGCACATCCTCGCTTTTAACTTCTTTTTCTTTTCCTATTCTTCCGATAACCAAGTCTCCTTCTGAAGTTTGCTCTGCTATTCCAATATCTACTAATTTGACATTGAATCCTACAACACAAGCAATTACTTTTTTGAAGTGTGACTCTTTTGCTATTTCTTCTGCAATTAATCCATTTTGAAGAGAAACTATAGGAACTTCTGGGTCGTAAATTTGTTCAAGCTGATTTATCACTTCGATTGTAGAGCTAGCTTTTAAGGTAATTAATATCGCGTCAGGTTTCCACTCTTTTTCATCTTGTAAATCATCGATTGTCACTCCAACTACTTTTCCTTCTAACTTTCCTTTAGAAGAATTATAAACCATCTTTTTCTTTGAGAAGAATTCTTTGTGTCTTTCTTTACCTAAAATCCTAACATAAATGTTATTTGCAGCAAGAGGTGTAGCAACAGCTGTTCCTATTGCTCCAGGTCCAACTACTAGTAAATTTATATTTTCTTTATCCATTTTTTACCCTCTTTGAAAGCTTTTTTATTAACTTGAGAAAGAAGAATGTTTTTCCCAAGAAGTTTCTTAACTATTTTTTCTCCAATTTCTTCAGTAATTCCCAATTCTTCGAAAGTTGTTAAAGCAGAAAATATCCCAACATTGTAAGGAATAAAATTACCTTTGAACTGTTTTTTAAAGTTCTCTCGGTCAAAAATGTAAAGTTCTTCAGCTCTTTCTTTGATCTCTTTGTCTATTTCTTCCTCTTCAGGAAAAACTTCTAAACCAAAATAGTTAGTATTTCTAATTTCAAAATAATCGAGTAAGATAACTTTTGGTTTCTGTTCTTTAATTCCATACAAGTATCTAAGAGTTTCCATTTTCTCTAGTCCAACAACTATGTCTACATCAGAACTAGCAAATAAAGGAGAACTTTCTTCATTTAATCGGAGAAAAGATTGAACTGACCCTCCACGCTGAGAAAGACCGTGTATCTCGTTGTAACAAACTTTTTTACCAGTATCAAGAGCTGATGTAGCTATCATTTTAGCCAAAGTAATGATTCCCTGACCGCCTAAACCTAAAAAGGCAATATTAACAGTTTCTTTGTTTTCTTTCATCTTTCTCACCTACTTTATTGCATTAACGGGACAAACCATGGCGCAATAACCGCACCCCGTACAAGTGTCCTGTTTGATGATTATTCTTCCATCTTCTTTAACTATAGAAGGACAAGCAAAGTCTATTAAACAATTACCGCATCTAGTACAAAGTTCTTGGTCAATAGATAAAGGTTTAACGGGAGTTTTCATATTTCTGAGTTTATTAACAATACATTCTCCCTTGAAAATTAAAACAGATGGACCTTGATATTCCAAAGCTTCTTTAACTATTTTCACGTTCTCTTTAACGTTTATTGCTTGGACAGATTTAATCCATTTTACTCCCAATCCCTTAACTACTTCCTCAAGATTGATTGGGTTGAAATCCTTTCTTTTCCAAGTAGTTGAGGAAGGAGAAGGTTGACCTCCAGTCATGGCTGTCAAAGAGTTATCTAAAATTGCTAAGGTTATGTTGTGGTTGTATTCTACAGCATCAAGAAGAGCAGGCATACCTGCATGGAAGAATGTTCCATCACCAATAATAGCAATAACTTTCTTTCCATTGACTTTGGACATGCCTAAAGCTGTTCCTAGTCCTCCCCCCATACATAACCAATAATCTCCAACATCTACAGGCTGAACTTGACCAAGAGCATAACAGCCGATATCAGACGGAATAATGAAATCTTCACCAGTAGCCTTCTTAATGGAATAAAAAGCTCCACGATGAGAGCAACCATCGCACAATCGGGGAAGAGTACGAGGAATTAAAAGCTCTTCACTATCAAAAATCTTCGGAAGAGGAGAAGGATCAGGAATCTCATAGAAAACTGAATCATCATTTGGGTCAGCAACTATACGACTAAAAGCTTCCTTTAAGGCATCGGGTCTCAAAGAATTTTCATAAGGAATCTGCAACTTCTCTTTACCAAGAACAGTGACATTTAAGTTGTATCTTCCTATAATAGCCAGTATCTCCGTTTCTAAATAAGGTTCAAGCTCTTCAACAAAGTATACGTATTTGTATTTTTTAACAATTTCAGCAATCTTCTCTTCGTTCAAAGGAAAGATGGCTCCAATTTTCAAAATATCTCCATCAAAGTTGTAGAGTTCAGCCATATATTCAACAATAGGATAAATAGCTCCATGGGTGATGATTAATCTCTCAGATGAAGAAGAAGACTCCTTAAGAGAGATAAATTCGTCAAAGAGAGGATCTTTAACAAGTTCTTTCAAACTCTTATGTAAACCCTTGTGTAATAGATACCTTGCAGGAATTTGATATTTTATCTCCCTAACAAATTCTCCATTCCAGCTAAGTTTTTCTTCGACAGGCCTATGCTTGACAATTCCAGTGCTTAAAGAAGTAAAATTAGTCATTCGAAGCATACAAAGCATATTGTATTTTTCAGATAAATCATAGATCTTAGGAATAAAATCCCTAATTTCCTGAGGAGTGGAGGGCTCAAAAACAGGAATGTGAGCAAATTTGCCCCAGAACCTAGAATCTTGCTCGTTTTGACTAGACTGACAACCAGGGTCATCAACAGCAACAATAACCATACCTCCTTGAACACCAAAGTAAGCTAAGGCCATCATCGCATCAGAAGCAACATTAACTCCAACATGTTTCATAATAACAGCTGAACGAACACCCGATAAAGCTGCAGCGGCAGAAACCTCAAAAGCAACTTTCTCATTAACAGAGTATTCAAAATATAATTGTCCCTTCTCATGAAGCTTAGCCAATCTAACTTGAATTTCAGTACTAGGAGTACCAGGATAAGCAGCAGTAAAACCAACACCAGCTTCAAGTAACCCTTGAACAACAGCATGATTTCCCATGAAAAGAGCTTCTTCGGTTTCAGCTATTCCATTATCAATTTTGTTTTTTCTTTTAACAGACATAATAATCACGATATAGAAGTAATAGATGTATCTCTTGAAAGATGAAAGTATAGTTATTTATAAATTTAATTTAGCTAAAATAAAATATACTATTGTAGATTATTGAAATTTAATTCAGTCTAATCATCAAAAAATAAAGAATATCGTTTATTTCAATTCCACTATGTCTGATTCTAACGTAATTATCTTATTGTGTTTTTAAGAGTTTTACCAGAGGTTGAATCAACTTGTCAATTCTATCAAAGGCTTCTTTTATATCTTGTTCATATGCCCAAACGTGTATGTCTCCTAACAGCAGTTCTAAATTTCTATCTTTTTCTGTTTTCATTAAGGCAAAACCTAACCAATGTCTAACTAATGCTAAAAACCCATCAATTGAACAATTACCTTTTAAAACTTCATTATATTGTTTTATTATCAATTGTGCTGCTGCAGTAAGAGTTAGTTCTTCTTTGATTTCCTTTGTGTTAGATTTCATTAAGTATAGATTCCTTATAAACAAATAAAGGTTGTTTTTAGTAGTGTTAAAAATGCATTTAGGTGGTTTTTCAGCTCGTCCCTTTACTTTTTACGATGTTTCTAAACTTTTTAAATCTTCAGAAACGGAAAAAATTGTTAGAAAAAACGTTTCTTACATAATAAAGAAAGAATTTGAATATGTTATTACTAAACAGCTTAATATATTTCAATCCCACTATGGTCTGATTCTAACAAGATTTAACTGATTTTGCTGCGTGTAATATTCCTAGATTTCAATCCCACTATGGTCTGATTCTAACGATTTTAACGAGGGTAACTCTGACGCTGAGCATATAAATTTCAATCCCACTATGGTCTGATTCTAACTAAAATAAAATAAAATACAATAAAGGTGATTAATATAATTTCAATCCCACTATGGTCTGATTCTAACTATGTGGGTAACTTTATTAACTTTAGATGTTAAAAACATTTCAATCCCACTATGGTCTGATTCTAACGCAATCGAACAAACTGACACAAATATTAACCTATACATTTCAATCCCACTATGGTCTGATTCTAACACATTTTTGAACCATTTAACAAGTCTAAATTGTTCTATTTCAATCCCACTATGGTCTGATTCTAACATTAGTGTTTGGTTTTTTGCTCTATTATTGTCTTTAATTTCAATCCCACTATGGTCTGATTCTAACACAATGATCAAATTTATACCACAACAATTAATGCGAAATTTCAATCCCACTATGGTCTGATTCTAACCTACTAATCATGAAGATATAATCTATTCATTTAGTTAATTTCAATCCCACTATGGTCTGATTCTAACAAGATAAATGGTCTGAAATCAAAAAACATCATACTTATTTCAATCCCACTATGGTCTGATTCTAACTTAATCATATTCTTATTAATTATGCTTCTGCTAGTGCATTTCAATCCCACTATGGTCTGATTCTAACAGACTCTTCCCCATTTGTGTGTGAGCAACTAAACAAAATTTCAATCCCACTATGGTCTGATTCTAACGATGATCTAAGAGAATTAAACGAATATATCAGCAGAATTTCAATCCCACTATGGTCTGATTCTAACTATGATCCTACGCTTGCTTTGTAATCCTGATGATGAATTTCAATCCCACTATGGTCTGATTCTAACTAAGAAAAGAACGCATCAAGCGTTTTCTTGAAGAATAATTTCAATCCCACTATGGTCTGATTCTAACTCATCATCAAAATGCCGACGGCTCGACTGAATTTTAATTTCAATCCCACTATGGTCTGATTCTAACTCATTCCTCAACTTGAGAGCGTCAGAATGAGAAAAAATTTCAATCCCACTATGGTCTGATTCTAACAGGTTATTAATCTGTGAAATAATATTGCTTTCAGTATATTTCAATCCCACTATGGTCTGATTCTAACGCAATCGAACAAACTGACACAAATATTAACCTATACATTTCAATCCCACTATGGTCTGATTCTAACACATTTTTGAACCATTTAACAAGTCTAAATTGTTCTATTTCAATCCCACTATGGTCTGATTCTAACATTAGTGTTTGGTTTTTTGCTCTATTATTGTCTTTAATTTCAATCCCACTATGGTCTGATTCTAACACAATGATCAAATTTATACCACAACAATTAATGCGAAATTTCAATCCCACTATGGTCTGATTCTAACGTGATTTTATTAATGATTTTGTTAATAAGCTTAATTCATTTCAATCCCACTATGGTCTGATTCTAACTAACTTAACCATGATTGCTGAAGAAGGCGACCCATTAATTTCAATCCCACTATGGTCTGATTCTAACGGAATATTATTGTTACTGTTAGGTTTTTTGGCTACTTATTTCAATCCCACTATGGTCTGATTCTAACAAATACGAATATTTAGGTAAATGTATTGCTCGAGCTAATTTCAATCCCACTATGGTCTGATTCTAACAAATACGAATATTTAGGTAAATGTATTGCTCGAGCTAATTTCAATCCCACTATGGTCTGATTCTAACTGATCTACACAGTTTATGCTTTGATTGATCGATATTGATTTCAATCCCACTATGGTCTGATTCTAACAGAATTAGCAAATTCAGAAAGAGAGTTAGTTACCTGATTTCAATCCCACTATGGTCTGATTCTAACATATGGTCAGAAGTAAACGCAAGATTAGAATTTATTGATTTCAATCCCACTATGGTCTGATTCTAACAGCATTTGCCAAAGTAATTAATGCCGAATTCTTGCTTATTTCAATCCCACTATGGTCTGATTCTAACAAAGCAGTACAAATCAAATACAATAATAGATTGATAATTTCAATCCCACTATGGTCTGATTCTAACCCAGGAGTTCCTCGCATTCAAAGCATGGAAAGAAAGATTTCAATCCCACTATGGTCTGATTCTAACGCTCTATTCCATCGCTGAGGCCTAAGCCTAATGCACATTTCAATCCCACTATGGTCTGATTCTAACATTATGGCCTACATAATTTAACAATTAGTATTGTTAGATTTCAATCCCACTATGGTCTGATTCTAACAATGTCGTAAATGCAGGAATGGAGATTTCTATATTGAATTTCAATCCCACTATGGTCTGATTCTAACCCATTTACTGAATTCTCTACACATTTAGATCAACTCATTTCAATCCCACTATGGTCTGATTCTAACACTTCATATTTCCTATATTTTTGATAATAATAAGGCTTTTCTTTTTATTTACATTCGTGTTCCTCCCATTTGGTGTTTACTTTATAAATATCTACATTCTTATAATATATTTGATTTATTTCCTTTTTGTATTCCTATTTCTTTTCTTTCTAAATATTTTTCATCTCTTAATGTATATACTAATATACTATCTTCACTTTTTTTTATCATTTTTTCAATATTTTTTATTATTGAGCGCAATTCTGCTTTTGTTATTTCTCCTTCAAAAACACTATTTTGTATCCATTCCAGATATGTTTTCAGAAACCTTCTTACTTTGTCTATTCTTTCTACTTTTATATCATATACTATAATAACATACATGCATTACCACCACGATATAAGTGGTTTGTATTCTAATTCACCCAAAAAGTGTTTACAAAGCTTATATAATTCAAGCCTTATTAGCCTTTTGTAACTCACATTTCTTTTTAATTCTTTGTGTTTTATTCTTGTTTTTAATTTTTGGTCCCAAAGTTCAATGAATTTTCTTTTTCCTGTCTCTGATAGCAACAAGTTTCCTATTTTTCCTTCAAAATCTTTATCGTTGAGTATTTTCTTATTTACCAAAGTTAATATTACTCTATCTGATAATATGGGTTTAAAAATCTCACTCACATCAAGAGCAAGAGAAAATCTTCTTTCAAAAGGTTCATGTAAATATGAAATTGTAGGATTCAGTTGTGTATTATATATTTCTGAGAGTATTGTAGTGTATAGAAGCGAATTACCAAAACTAATTAAAGCGTTCATTCTATTTGTAGGAGGTCTTCTTTCTCTTTTCACAATCTTAAATTCTTTAGGAACAATTTGATCAATAGCTAAGTAATATTTATTTCGAATACTGCCTTCCAATCCCATTATCTTCTTAATTTCTAATATTTCTTGAATTTTTTTTGTTTCTTCTTCTATTTTTGAAATTATGTCACCAATTATTGAATCTTTTCTTCTACTCTTTAGGATTTTAATTATGTTAAAAGCTGAACCTCGAACAAATTTTTTAGCTAATTTCAATCTTTTTGGATAAGATAGATAGTGTGCTGCTTGTTTTATAATCATATCTCCGCTAAGCAGTGTTTCTCGGGGATATAATGTACTTTTATACCAACCATAATGATCAAAAAAGTGCACTGGAATTCCTTTTTTTCCAAGAAATAATACCACTCCGCCTGATAGAGAAAGATTTCCATATGCGTAGATTGCATTTATTCTTTCAACAGGTAAAGCTCTTTTCACATCTTTACAATGGAAATACAATGTATTTTCTTTTCTGTATAAAATTCCATTTTTCACAATATAAAATTCTTTTTTCATCTAAACCACATAACAAAAGTCTTTATACGCACACTTTGTGCATTTTGATGTTTTGATTTTTTTTGGAAGCGGTTTTTCAATTATTTTTTCAATTTTGTTCAAAATTAGAAGAAGTTCTTTTTTATTTTCTTCAGTTAAAGTGACATTTTTCTTTTTATTTTCCTTTGGGTAGCGAATTTCTCCTTCTGCTTTTACTCCGTATCGATCTAAAAAGTAAAGATAGTAAAGTAGCTGATAGTAGTCAGCTTCTTCGTTGATACTTGATTTTTTAACTTCATTTAATATTAATTTGTTCTTTTTATGCAAAAAATCTACATTTATAGCATCTAAGATTGTAATGTTTTTTTTCTCTCTCCGATATGATTCTTCATGTATTTGCCTTCCAATCAAAACTTCTTCATTTTCATTTTCCAATTGAATATTCCTTGCATACAACCATAGTTTCCTTTTACAAATAAAATAATAAGATACCATTACTCCAGTTATTTGTTTTGAATGTCCAAATAAGTTATTCATCACGTTCACTTTCAAATTATAAAACTCTGATCAAAAACTTCATTTAGTTTCCTTATATCCAATCCCTCTTCATAAGAAAACTTGATTAAGTTTAGAAATTCTTTGTTTACTTTAATGTATCCTCCTAATTCCTCAAATTCTCCTGTTCTGACCTTTTCTTTTATTAAGTGAATTAAAAGACGACTCTTTGAATCTATTTGTACGTATCTATTTGAAAGAGAGACAGTAAACTTGTTTAAATATTTTTGCAATTTCTTTATTTCAATATATCTCTCATTTTTATTTTGATTATTACAAGTAATTTGTAAAAACTTTTTCCAGACTTTTTCTCCACAAATATTAGAATCTTCAACAATCTCATTTTTCTCTAAAAACTCTTTTTCACTTTCAGGTAGTAGACTCGGGTTAATTTTTAATGATATAGGTAAAAAAATGCTAATAGTGTCACTGTTAATTACTCTGATTTTTCCTAATTCTTTAAATCTTAAATAGTTCATTGGTTCAATTATTTGCGATATTGTTATTCCATACTCACTTTCTTCTTTCTTTTTATACTCAATGGTATACCTGTAGAACTCAGCAAATCTTTTTTCCTTGATAAATTCTTCTAATTCTTCTTTTCTATTTTCTTGGACCTTAAATCTTGTATCTACACCGTATATCATTTCCGCAGAATCCATATTGTAGACATAGAGTATGCTCTCTTCTTTACTTCTCTTATTTTCTCGATTGATCCTTCCAGCTATTTGTTCGATTGAATCAAGTATTGCATATTCTCTAAATCCGAAATCACAATCAATATCTACACCCGCTTCTACTGATTGAGTTGATACCAAAACAACATTCCTTTCATGTGTTTCCTGATTCATTAATTGAATGATCTCTTTTCGCCTATCTGGAAGAATAGTTGAATTCAATAGGAGTAATTCAAAATTTTTTTTATCTAGATTGTTTTTTAAGTGCTGAAAGATGTTTATGGAGTTTTGTATTGTATTAGTCACGCAAAGAATTTTTTTCTTCCTTCTTTTACAACAATTTTCATATATTTTCTCTATGAAAAAGTCTAAAGAAGCAATTTCTTTAATATAGAAATTCAGAGTGTTACGAAGGAATAACTTGCTTTGAAAATACATATCAGAATTTTTTAAAAGAACTGAACATTTGTTCTTTTGCTCATTATCAAGAAATAGAGATAAATCAGGAAGCGTTGCACTCATTAAAATAAAATACATATTATAATTCTCTGCTAGTTCTCCTATGAGATTAATAAAGGCATTCCAAAGATTTACAGGGATTGATTGTACTTCATCCATGATAATAATACTGTTAACAAAATTGTGCAGTTTTATATTAGCTTTTCTGGAATTTCTGAAGAAAGTTTCAATAAAGTTAACACTACTAATGATATTGATCTGATTGTTCAGAAACATCTGATTAAGAAGAATTTTAGTCTCTTCGAATTCTTCCATAGTAAAATCCCATTCTATAAGTGAATAAATCTCTGAAATTGAAATATGTTCATTTTCACTAGAGAGCGTTTCTTTAATGACTTTTGCATTTTGTTCTATAATATTAATGAAAGGAAAAACATAGTTGATTCGTTGTAAATTTTTTGTGTGTTGGTTGTTCAGAATGTCTAATGCCAGTTTTATTGACGTATTTGTTTTTCCGCTCCCTGTTGGTGATCTAAAAAAGAAAATTCGTTTTGCTTTATTTAACTCCTTCTCTAGAATACTACTACATTCAATCAAAATTCTTGTTCGTAGCTCATTTATATCTTCGATAAAGTTAATGTTTTTCTTTAACAGTTTATCAACTAAAGTTTTATCTTTAATTTGTTGATTAAATATCTTGTTTTTAAAAAAGTTAGAAACCAAGTTTTTTTTACATTTTTCATCAATTAAATTGAATTCAAGTTCACTTATATCCCAGTTATTTACAAAAGAAGCTGTAGCATAGCTATCAGCTGAAATTAAGAGAGAAAATATAAGTTTATAAAAATGAAATAGAGTATTTCCATCTTGTAATTTCTCCAAAGTAAATTTTCTTATCTTCGAATTATTGCAATATCTTCTGAAAAGACTTAAGTTATCATCTGATATTTCAATTAATGTGCATTTTTTAATAAAGTTTATGTTCCTCTCTTCTAGTAGTTTTTTTTCTCTCTCCTCTAAATACTCTTCTATATTCTTTAATCTAGAATGATGTCTATTTACACTACTATTTAGAACTAGACTTAAGAAAAACAATTGAAAAGTTAAAAGAAGAATCTTTTTTTCTTTTTTTTCTCCCTTTTTTTGCTGAATCCCTTTCATAATGTTAAAGATCTCTTGTATGTTAAAATAATCTAAAAATATCTGCCCAAACTCACTGTGATTTTTTGAATTACCAAAGAAATTTTCTACCGTTTCCTTTATTTTTTGATCTAATTGTTGAAATGAAAGATTTAATTTTAACACTTTTCTTTGATAGTTTGGATTTATTTTTCCAAAGTCGTGAAAATAGATTATTCTTGCAATATTTGTTTTTATGAAATCTCCAAATTTGTTTAAAGAAAGAATATCTTGATCTATATTTAATGCATTATAAATTTTTGTTATCATGTTATTGAAAATATCTTTTAATTTATACTCCTTAATAATTCTTTCAAAAATTTTTAAAGTAAGTTCAGAGTGTTGAGATAAACTTTCTACTTCGCCTGTTGGAGACATGTGGGCTTTTATTGAACTTTCAACTAATTTAGAAAACTCTTCTACAAGGAATTTATCATAACTATATTCACCTAAAATATTAGAACAGGAAAATTGTTTCTCCATTTTCATCACTAACAAGAATATATTCATGAGTTATTGTTTCTTTCACCAAAAATTCAGAATTTGAAAAAACAACAGTTTTAAAAACATATTGATTTTCTCTGAAACCAATTGGATAATTTTGATAAAAGAAAAAGTCTATATCTGCATTTACAATAAGATCTGTTTCATCTTTTGCTACAATATCATTAAAAACAATTGTTTTAAACCTTGTTTCTGTTTCACTAGTGATTTCTTTGTATTCATATTCTCCTTCATAAATAATACTTAATGGAAATTCGTTTTTCCCCATATAAGGCATGAAATGAGCTCGATTTTCTTGTAAATTTTTCTTTAGTTGAGCAAAAATGTTATCTTGAGCAGTTCCTTTTTCTAAATAAATTCGATAAGCAGGCTTAATGAGAATTTGTTCATTTACAATTAAATTTCCTCCCGTTTCATAGCTTCCATAGCCATGAAAGTTAATAAATTGAATGAACTCTTTTCTTAAAGGCGAATAACTATTTTCAAAATCAGAGTCTTTATATGGTGCTTTAGAGCCTTTTTTAAGCTTTAAAGGTGTTATTCCAATTCTAATGCCAGAAAGTTTATCAATAAATTCAGGATTTTGCTTTTTTTCTCGATAACCTTCAAGACCTATCAGTGCTCCAAGAATTCCAAGTACTGATGGTTTTGGAATAATATCATAGGTCAACTTTGTTTCAGTAATGTCAGGTTTACTAAAAGTTCCAAAGTCAGAAAAAATAATGAAGGATAAAAGATTTCTCTTCATATCCTCACCTAACTACTTAAAATGCTCCCGGTTAAGAGATTTTTTATCTCAAAGGTAATTTTCTCGTTTGTACTACTTTTTTCGATTTCAGTTTTAGCAGGGTCGATATAAACTTCAACTGTTATAGGATTATTCGGTGATAACACTTCTTTATTTTGGTTGATATAGTCCAATAATCTGTTTATCTTTATTCTAATTTTTCCTTTTTCTTCTGTATTTTCAAAATCTACAAAGTGTTTAAGGTTTTGAAGACAAATTGGATTATCATATTCAATATAGATGAAACACTCTGTTTCAGAACCTATTTTTGTTGTTGAATTAACATTATGGACTCCTAATCTTGCTGCTTCCTTGAATATATCTATATCTGAATTAGATAAAAGGTATTGTTCTTTTTTTTCTAGTTTTTGAAGAACAAAATCTGACATTAAAGCATTTGGATTAATGATGTAATCAAATACATAGTGTATCTCTAATGCTTTTGTTTCTTCACCTATAGTTGTGTGCTTTGCTTCCTGTCCTTCTTTATCATCTCTATATGGAGATAATATCTGATTTATGTAATGGATATTCTCTTTTGTTGCGTTGATCCCATAGGAAATTTGTATTGGTCCTGTTATCGATAAACTTGAAAGATTTTTGCTTTTTGGAGCAAAAGTTACTCCAAACATTCTTACATCAATGCAAGAAAGCAAATTTCTTAGGATTTGTCTGTCATCTTCTTTTTTATTTTTGTCATCAGAACTAAATAATGCATAGTAATTTTCCTCTAAGGTCATTGGACTTAGGTTGTCATTCCTTCTTCTCCAAGCGAAAATCTTAGAATCAGTTTTATTGTCTAGGATATATTTTCTGATGCAGTATTTCAGCGATTTATCTGTAGCATATATAGTCCCTTTCTCATCAGGAAGTCTTCTTGGCGTTCCTGAAAAGTCAGCATTGAAATTACTGTTTACTGACTTTACAATGATTAAGCCACTTACGTGCTTTTCAAAAAGGTTATTTTCTGTATTGTTTTGATTTTCTTTCAATTTTAATCCTCCTTTTTCATGAAAAATATATTTTCATCAAAAAATCCAACGTAGAAACTCATTTTAATCTCATTAAAGGGTTGTGAAAAGTTATTTGCCAAATAATTCAGTGTCTCAGCAAAAACGATGTGTCTAAAGTCCTTGTATTCAGAGATTTCATGAAGATATTTTTCTAGATATTTTTCTAACAAAATTCTCTTTAAGTTTATAGGCGATTGTACAGACACTAAAGGTGTTAGTAGTTTCATTTTTTTATCTGCGTTGGATTTGCTGATTAAGTAGTAAACCATTTGTCCTAAATAATAGGCAAATTTTTCAGGGGAATCGATCTTAAAAGATTCTCCGTTAATTATTTTCTTTTTTTCTTCTCTTATTTTGTCTAACATGATCTCACCATTTTTATTTTTTTTAATAAAATTATCATTTACTTTACTAAAAAGATCAGCGTTAAGATAAAAGTTTAAAATTTCATGTATCTGACTTTTTGTTGAAGTATTTTTTCCAGTTTCACTGTGCATTATAAATTTATTTTCTAATAATTTAGTTGTAATTTCAGCAATATCGTTATCTGTTAAACATATCTCGCTTCTATAAATTGTATCAAAGAATTTTTTTCTATACTTGTAGATAAGATATTTTTGTTCTGTTATACCACTTTTTTTCTTTGTGTCTAAATCCCCAAAGAACTTGATCTTAAGATCAAAAATTTTTTTTAACTTTTTCAACAAATCTTCTTTTCCAAATTTCTTACTAGATTGTGTTCCAAGATATTCTTTATATTCGGAATTTCCGTTGAAGTACAGACGATAGTTAGATATGTAATCAAAAAAAATGATCGATTTTTTATTTATTATATTTACTAATATGATATCAAATGAATTTAGGTTGCTTCTTTTTTGAATTTCCTTTATTGTCAAAAAAAAGAATTTTCTTTTATTTTTATTATCCTTTTCTAATGATTTTAATGACTTAATAAAGTCTATTTGTTCTTTAACTAAGCTTTCTTTGATAAAAAGTGGAAAAATGTTTATCTTATTTTCTTTAAGAAAATAGAGAAAGTTATTAAAATATTCTGCGCATGAAATACAAATTTTTATTGTATGTTTAAGATGCCTGTCAAATTTAATAGAAAAAGGCTTTTTTTCATTAAATGATGTATAATTTGAAATATTTCCCATTTCTCCTTTTCTTCCACAAACAGGGCAAGTAGACTCAATAATTGTGTCTCTGGTAACAAACAACTTAAGAATAATGTATTGTTCAAAAAGCTCTTCTATAACTTGATAGTTTTTATAGTTTAAGAAAACATATGCTTTGTCACATAATCTCAATAGTATATTTAGTTTTTTTAGTAAACTATACTCTTGTTCTGATACTTGATTTCTTATATTATCTATGTACTTTTTGCTTTTAATATTCTTATATTCTCCTTCTTGTAAATTAGTTCCACCTAAAATATCCTTATTATTTTGGTCTAATAAACCAAATATGTTAAGTAATTCTCGATAAAAATGTTCATAAGTGAGCATAATCTTTGTCTTTTCTTTGTTTTTGTTTGAAGTAATTATCTCATTGATAAATTCCTTTGTTTTGTTATTTTTGACTGTATTTAAAATTAATTTCAAGTATTCGTTTTTTAAGTTAAGTTTTGAGATTCTTTCGAGAGGTTTATTTTTTCCCTTTTCATAAAGCGGATTTCTGAATAAACTTCCTAGTTTAAAATGAAATAATGAAAAAGTGTTTAATCCGCTTGTACTTCCTATGTACTTATTAGAATCTGATATTGTGGAAGTATATTTTTTAAAATCTAGTACTTTTATTAGTTCTTTTTCTTTTCTTAAAAGACTAAAAGGTTCTTTATTTGGAAAATCTTGAACAAGCTCATCATTTAGATCGGTTATTATTCTAAATCCTTTATATGAATTTTCTAGATTCCAATCTACTTCAATGAGAAAAATAACAGGAAATTGTTCTTTAATAGAATCAATATCATAATCTTCACTTACTACTAACTGTTGAGTGTTTTTTTCCATCTTTTCAAGTTCTTTCATAAATTTAATTGATTCGATTATCATTCAATCACCTCAATACAACCAAATCCCAACCCTGTTTTCTCTCCAAGGCCTGTATTGTATGCAAATTTTAACAATTCTCTACTCGCTTGGACATCAAATGTCATCAAAGTACATCTTCTGTAGCTATTTTTTATTAAAACTCTTTTTAGTTTTAAATTGCGAATACTCGTTATTTCAAAGAAGTCTTGCTTCGGTTTTCTTCCAAAATATCTATAATATCTTTCTAACAGGTTTTTATGTAAATTTTCACTAAATTTAAGATCCCTTGGTGTAAGGTCATAAGGTTTTAGCTTTCCTTCTTTGTTGCGTCTCAAAGTCTTAACATATATTGGAGAAAGTGTTTTTAAAGTACAATCTGATTTAATATTTTTTTTATTTTCAATTTTAATTCTCTTTACTACAAACTGCTGGGTCCCTAAATGGAATTTTAAATCTTTAAAAACGCCTGTTGCTAATCCGTCTAAAAATTCGTTATCGATGGATGTAAAGTAAAAGAATGCTTCTTTAAAATATAATCCTTTTTTTGAAAATTTTTTCTCTTCTATTATTAAATTTGAAAAATTGTAATATTTGAACTTTGTTTTTCTGTGTAATCTTTGTGAGACTTCTTTCTTTGAATCACTGATTTTTCTTAATATTGCACTAGTTAACCAATGTTGATAATTAAAATTTAATGGACCATCAGTGATCTTTTCAACAAAGATTTTTAATCTCATAATATCACATTTTCATTATATAATTGTCCTACACATATAAAAATATTTCGTATTTTTGCAACAATGTTATTTTTTTGGGACAGTATCGTATTACTATGACTGTTTTATTATCTATTGACAATCTTTTACCAAAAGATTTATTTTAAATAAATCAAATCTTTTCATGTGAAGACAATTATAACTCCCTCTGGATTTGAGCCAAAGCCAATTATTTCTTTTATTGTTAAAGAAGGAATTAGTAAAGAAGATAGAATAATCATCATAAGACCAAAAGAAGATAAGATGCCTAAAGATGCAAAAGATGCTCTCTCAGAAATTAAAAAATTTATTAGTTTAATATCAGAAGATATTGAAATAGATCTTAAATTCGTTGACATTTCTGATTTCGATATTCTTCTAATTGATTTACTTGAAATATTCAAAAATATAAATGGAGAAGTTATTGTAAATACTTATGGAAGTGTTAGAGAAATTACAATTGGCTTAACAATAATTAATCTTCTTTTTAAAAGAAATATATCAAAAGTTTATCATTATTCGAGAATGGATGAAGAATGCTTCTTACTAAATCTACCTGCAATTGTCTTCCCATTGGAGGGTATGGAAAAAAAAATACTTTTATTACTGGAAAACTCTGCTATTAATGATTATAACAGTTTGGCTAAAACTTTAAAAGTTTCAAAAAGTACAATCTCACGCGTAGTCCATATTTTAAATGACAAGAAGCTGGTTTCTGTTACAGAAACAGGGAAGAAAAAAATAATAAAATTGTCTGTATCAGGACGATTATTAGCAAATTTATGAAAAAATTTCTTTTCTTAATATTTCACTTTTTATAATCAGACCATAGCGGGATTGAAATTATTATTCTATTTAGTTTGACTTATTATACTGGTCTGTTTGTAGAAATTTTCAAAGCAACTTTCGATAGTTACAGAAAAATCGTTATCTAATATCCATGCGATGAAGAAACAGATGAAAGACTGATTCAATACTTTTTTGGAGATAAAAATGGAATTTTTTTAAATATCTTTTCTATATGCTTTTTAACAATGTTTTTAACAACTGCTTCTTTTTTTTGTTCTTTATTTTTAGTTTGTGATGCAAAGTTCTTTTTTCTATAAACTTCTCTGTCTTAAAGAGAATTTTCTTCATTTATAAATAATCTTTTGAATTTTTAATTATGACAGTCATACTTCAAACTAGAAATTTGTATAAGACATATGATAAAAAGGTTAAAGCCGTACAAGGAATAGATTTAGAAATAAAAAATGGAGAAGTTTTTGGATTACTTGGTCCAAATGGCGCAGGAAAAACGACTTTAATAAAGATGCTCGTTGGAATCTTGAAACCTGACAAAGGAGAAATTTTGTTCAATGGCATTAAATTAAACGGTACGACTGAACTAAAAGGACTGATAGGTTATGCTCCACAAGAATTAGTTTTCTATCCTTTCTTAACTGTCTTAGAAAACATGCAACTTTTTGCTAGTCTTTACTCGATTAAAAATGCAAGAAAACGTATAGATGAAATTTTAGAACTTTTTCAACTTACAGAGTTGTCAAAAAGACAAGCTGAAAAGATGTCAGGAGGTCAGAAGCGTCGATTAAATATTGCTTTAAGTTTACTTCACTCACCACAGATTCTCTTTTTAGATGAACCTTCTTCAGGTATGGATCCGCAGAGTAGAAATGTGTTATGGGAAAGTGTAGAACAATTAAAAGAGAAAGAAGGGGTAACCATCCTTTTATCAACTCATTTAATGGAAGTAGCTGATAAACTGAGCGATAGAGTTGCGATAATTGATCATGGAAAGGTTCTAACAGTTGGAACACCTGATGAGTTAAAATCAAAACATGCATCTATTGAGACAGTGGAAATTCAATTTGCAAAAAATATTTCTCCTTTAATACAAGAAAAAATAACTCTTCAGTTGAAAGATAAGTATGAACAGCTTTCGACAGCAAATGACAGGTTCTTTATTAAAACAAAAAACGGTTTGAAAGCAATATCTGATATTATGAAAACTATTGAAAGTCTAGCAGTTCTTTCCTACTTACAAGATATACAACTTCGTCTTGGAACGTTAGAAGATGTATTTTTGAATCTAACAGGAAAAGAACTTAGAGAAAATAATTTTAGTTTTGGAGGTGATAGGAGATGAATTTGAGAAATAACAAGTTTGTTCAACTATTAAGTGTAAACCTTAAAGCAATTTATAGACAAAGAATGGTTCTTTTCTTTACGCTTCTCTTTCCCTTGATATTTATTGGTGTTTTCGGTATATCCTATGGTGGAGATGGGGCAACAACTCGTACTATGGATCTTATAGTAATTAACAATGATTTAGGTATTCCTGAAAACACTGTAGCTTTTTATGGAAATGAAACTGTTTCAGGGACATTTTACTCTGAAAAGTATTTAGAATTACTAGGCAATCTTGTTTACCCGGATTCAAAAGACAATAAATCTGTTTTTTTTATTACTGTCATCAATGAAACAGAAAGAGACAATGCACTGTTCAAACTTGAACGAAGAGAAATCGTTGCTCTTCTTACTTTACCTGAAGATTTTAGTTTAGGTATACTCTTTAGTTTTAGAACACAATTTAGCAACGATAGCTTCTTTTCTTTATTGACTAACAATTGGTCTGGTTACCCAGAAAGCTCACTTTCGGTAGAAATTACTATACTAGGAGACTCAAGTACAGAAGAGTTTGCTATTGCAGGGCCTATTATAAATGAATTCAGTAAAATGTTTTTTCAGCTAGGAAATGAACAACAAACTGGAGTGAATGTTAACATAATCGGAAACTACCAAACTAAAGGTTTCAGCACATTTTACTATATTGTTCCTGGTGTTATAATTTTCGGTGTGTTGCAATCCCTCACTTCTGGAGCAAGCAGAACTATGCGCGATGTAGACTCAAAGAATTTGGAAAGAATTCGTTTAACTCGTGTAGCTTCTTATACTTATGTAAGCGCGCTTATTGTTAGTCAAGCCTTGTTAGTTGCTATTCAAGTACCAATAATGTTTGTAACAGCAATGCTTTTTGGATTAGAACTATCGATACATGTATTAAGCGGAATAATTGTAGGAATTATTCTTTCTTTCGCCACTACAGGAATAGCCTTTTTGCTTGCTGGACTTGTACGTAAAGGTGACGAAGCAGAAGGGTTAGCTAATCTTATAGCTGTTCCAATGGCTTTTCTCTCTGGATCTTTTACCGTTATGCCAAACCCTGAAATTCTTCCTAATGTTGGCTGGTTAGGAGGAAACTCTTTGCGATTGTTTGATTTCTTGCCTTCTACCCCTGCTGTAAGAATATTACGTTCTTTAATTCTTGGACAAAGAACTTTAGGTGAGAATTGGTTTGATCTATGTCTATTAACTCTGCTAGCCTTTCTCTACCTTGGACTGGGGTTGGGTGTATATATTCAAAAACACTTGAGAATGAAATAGTTCTTTATCTCTTTTTTGAGAATTTTTATCCTTCTTTTTTTTCTTCTAGTATGGTTGTTAATGCTGTGGTCATTAGATTTGCATACTCTTGGATAGAGTTTACCCCTTTCTCTGTTAAATATAAAATAGTTGTAGGTTTGGCTTTAATGAACGCTTTTTGAACTTCAATTAATCCATTCTCTTCTAGTTTCTTAATGTGAGAAGAAAGATTACCTGCAGTTAAGTCTAAAACCTTTTGAACTTCAGTGAAAAGAGCTTTTCCTTTAGGTAAAAGAAATATCATAATCGCTAGTCTAACAGGTGTGTGAATAATATCATTAACACTAGCGACTTCTTTGAGAACATTCTCCTCCTCAGAACTCTCTTCACGCATTCAATACACACTTAATCATTAATATTATTAAACTCTTAATTAGTATTTCTGCTGAGAAATTTGTATAATTAATGCAAAGTGTTTAAACTAAACTTAGACATGTCAAATGATGCTCATCTTTTCTAGGAGAAGTTTTATTAGGCATGTTTAAACTAAACTTAGACATGTCAAATGGCTTACCATATTCTCTTTTTTTACTCTTAAATAGACTTTGTGAAGCAAACTTCCTTCTTAGTTTAAATAAACATAAATCAATTACCATATAATGGCAGAGGATATATCATCTAGCGAAATTAGAGAATTATTAAGTTATATGGAAAAAATCAAAAATTTTGAGAAAAAGTATAAACTACAACTTGAATCAGTTCAGAAGATGATATGGGGATGTTTACTCCTTATTGCAGGTATTTTAGATTTCGTTTTTGCAGCTTATCTATTTAGATATGGTCCTGTTTTTATCCCCTGGATATTTATTGTCCCTGTCAGTGTGCTCTTAATGAATTTTGTTAGTAACCGTCCAATTTTAACAGAAGAAAAAAAGAAGAAAAAGCCATTCTATAAAGAACCAATCTATATTGGGCTTCTTTTAGTTATAGTTGTAATGATCGCTTTTGGAAATGCTAACTTATACTATTTAATTATGCCAAGTATAGCAGTAATTATGGGGGTAGCAATCCTTGTTGATCATAAGTTTGTCTTAACAGGTAAAGAAAGGGCAATTGAATATCTCACTCCTGTTCTGACCATAGCAACAGCTCTAGTAAATCTTTTAGGTTATTTCTTTATAAAGGAAATCAGTATTCCTGCCCTGGCTATTGAACCTACAAACTTTACTATCTTTCACGGGTTAATCTTTGGCTTTGTTTTTGGTATAATGGAGATAATAGAGGCTATCTTGACGAGAAAAAAAACTTTTGCATGACAAAAGACTTCCTCAAAATAATACCCTTTATCCCTCTCTTTCTCCTCTCGGACAAATAGTTAAAGCTCATCTTTTCTATCTTGGTTTTTATCGTCATAATCAACATCCCTAGTGTTTTAGTAGTGTTAAACAAGTTTTGCTCTCCTCAAACTCTCTTTTTCTCTTTCCTTGATCGTTTACCTCTACCATCTTTAATTGTGGGATTGATTGCTGGAATTGCAACAGGAGGACTTCTTCTTTTTGAACTGTTCCTGAGTTTTGATATGGATGTTTTAAAAAAAATCAGACTGGCTTTTTCAATAATTGCAACAATATTGTCGATTATTCTAACGCTTATCAAGTTTTTAATGTGATAACTTGATCAAATAGAGTTAAAGTTAGGTGTCATTCTCTTTGGAGGAAGTTTCGGAATTAGTGGAGTAATAAGTAATTTATTCAAGAACAATTAAAAGTTAAAAGATGTAATAGCTTCTTTTATTCCTTTTTTATACATTCCATTTGCTTACCTGCAATCAATTTACTTTAATTTCTAAAATAATTGTTTTATTCTTATTGACTAAATAAAGAAGATTTGTATTTAACATGTAATCTTGTTAATTTTAATTAACAAGTTTTAATAGAAAGAAAACTCATCATCAACTACTACTTTTTATCAAAATAGTTCTTTATTATAAGTTGTTATCTAATAAGGAGATACATACAAGAAGGAAGATAATTTTACTCATGAAGAGTCCTTTTAACGAATATGAACGTAAAATGAGCTTAAAAAGAATAAATATCAACTTAATTTCGTATAAGGAATACATAAGTATGTACAAATCCAAGATTATGTTGCAAGAATGAAGCTGATTTACTGTAGTTCTCTTTTTTACTAATAATTATTTTTTGAAAAAGAAAAAATGGCTGTAATAACAAACAGTGATTGTGTGATGATATTAATTTCTTGTTAATGAAAGAGAAAAATTTATAGAAAATTGTCGATTAATCAACTTTGTGAATTTATATGAGAAACAAGGTTAGATTTTTCTTTAGTTTCTTATCAATTATAATCACTATTGTTTGTATATTGACCACTTTAGAATATACAACAGTGGGTAACAGATCTCCAACTTCGACACAGATAATAATTATGAGTGATAGTGACTTTGATACATATGGTTTTCCTGGTTCTGGTTCATTGAAAGATCCTTATATCATTGAAGGTCTTAACATCGTAGGTGATGGTGATATAGGTATATACATCGCTAACACTTATATTTCCTATTATATCATTCGCGACTGTGTGATTCAAGGCTATGATTTCGGGATAGTGATTGACAGTAGTTATAAAACAGCTAGTATTGAAAACTGTGAGATTAACGTTAACTCGGTAGGAATAACCGTTATACAAAGTGCTAGTTTTTATGTAATAAATAACACTGTTCAAGCAAATTCTGCTGGTATTACTGTTGATGCTGGATATAATGCAATAGTTAATAACACAATTGTCGATACACCTTATGGTATTACAGCTTCACTTGTAGCAAAAGAAGGATTGATTTTAAATAATACAATCATCAATGCAGAGTGGGGAATAACAACAGATATTGAAGTAAAGAATACTCAGATATGCTGGAATAGTATTATTAACGTATACTTTGCAGGTATAGGTATTAATACAGTGGATGATGTAACTAATTTAACAATACATCATAACACAATAATTGCTGGAGAACAATTTGATTATAAAACGTTAGGAAGACAAGAAGGCGTTAATGATCAAGTATTTTGGTATGATAGCGAAACAAACGAAGGTAACTATTGGTCAGATTGGAGTCAAGTTGGTGAGTATGATATTTTAGATATTCAAGATGAAAAAACAAATAGTGATCTATATCCCCTAACAGAAGCACCAACACCACAAAATGCATTTCCGAGTCTTCCTATAAATCCTGAAGATAAAGTAGAACCAACTACTCCAAGCCCAACTTCAAATGATAACGGCGAAGAAGATACAAATAGTTTAACAATTAACATTAGTATTATCCTGATATCTTCAGTAATAATTACACTAATTAGGTCTAGAAAACTAAAAAAACGACATTAATAAGCAAATTCTAATAATTTCTTATTTTTAGTTCATTTTTTCAAAATTTTGTCATATTAATAATTTTTTGTAACAAGTTTTATTTTATTAATTTCAGTTAGCAAACACGCAAACACGCAAAAAACGAATAGATTAAATCAAAAATAAAAGAAAAAAGAAATTAAGGCAGTGAAACAGCTAAATTTTTCTTCTAGTCTTTAATTTCATTTTAAGATTGCTGTTATTAAATAGAAAACGATTGAAAAATAAACAAATTTAGCATCTGAATTGAGCAATAGTAATTTTTACAAAAAGAATATTTAAATATCTACAAATAATTTTTTATAATGGAATGAGTGAAATAACTGTGAAATTAAATATTTCAGAAAAGATTCTTCAAAAAGTTGATATTGATTCTATAATTAAAAGAATAGAAAAAGAGATATTGTTAGAATACAATCTAAATGAACTTCAGGGCTCTATGAAAGATAAAAATCTTGATGTTTTATTAGACGAGGTTGAAGAAGAGTGGAGTTAATTGATGACTCGCCTTTTTATTACTGAGAACATTTCAAGAGAAGCAGAGGAAGATCTTGAGCGATTGTTGTTGTCAGTTGATAAACGAGCTGAGTTATTTAATTACTCTCCTTTTATTCTCAGGATAGTTAATGAACTACTATTAGAACAAGGTTATACTGTAGGTCTAGGTTATAAATCTACACGAACAATTATTGACAATTATTGGAAAGGCATTCGTCTTCCTATTCAAAGTGATGTTATTATAAGAATTACAGACAGAGTTAACATAGATTATTTTTGGGGTATAGTTGTCCTTCTAAGAGATAGAGTTGTTCACAATAAGATGTGGGCTGACCTTTACTCAATAACTAAGTTAAAACCTAAAAATGATCTAATTTTCCGCGGGATTTTTTCTAATTTTGAAGAAAATGCTCTTAATTCGGTAGTGGAACAAATAAAATCTATAGTTGATAAGCACTCTTTAAGTTGTAAAATTGAGAACTATACTCTCTACAAAAGAACTAAGATAGTTGAAGATAAGGTTGTAGACCTTTATTTACCTTCAGATACTTCTTTTTCTTGTAAAATGTGCTCGATATGTGAGCTCCCTAGTAATTATTCAATTAATCCTATTCCAAACAAATCTACTCAACATTTTCAAAGTTTATTTACTTGTCAAAGAATAGGTTTTCCATCTAATTTAGCATGCCTTACTCTCCAAGAAGCAATTGAAATCTCGACAAAAAGACAGGAGAGGCTAGAAAAGTTCTGTAAACCTGTTATGTTTTCAAAAAATGAAGAAGGGGTCATAGTAGATTACCAATTAGCTCTTAATCAGAATGACGGATTATGTATCTTTTTTGACAAAGACAAAGGATTATGTAAAATTCATGAGTACAAACCTTTGAATTGCTTTAGTTATCCTTTTCTTATCACGAAGATCAATGATACGCAAATTTCAATTGAGCTGGATTTTTCTTGTCCTGGATTGTTTAAAGGAAAAACTGACAATTTATCTTCCTTTTTGGAAGCTATTTATTTTCGACTACTTCAAGGAGATAACTCTAGGATTGAGTTTAATAATGTTTATTCACTAAAATGGGATCTATCATCTTATTTTGGCGATTACGAAAGAGTGAAAGAAGAAGATATTGAAGAAACTTTAGGTTATTTATATCAAAAATACAACCAATTTATTGAGAAATAATTGTATCTATACTTTTTGACTTCAAAGAATATAAGTAGAATGTTAAATGAGAAAAAGCTCTTTATTTTCTTTATTTAGAGTTGTTTAAAAAAAAAGAAAAAAATACTTTACCAGAACCACAAATATTGGGAAGGAATGAATATATTTACTAATAATCCTAAGATAAGGGTGAGTCCTGAAAGTCGAATTAAATGAAATGCAAATCCTACATACCATAGAGGCCATATAGGCCAATCTTTTGGAGGTTCCTCTGGTTTAGGCTTTAGGTAGTTTTTTGTTACAAATATGTATCTTGGAATTGACAGAAATGTAAGTATTAACCCTATTCCTTGATATTTAAAAGCAATTAGTACTATTACCACTACATAAAATAAGCCCATTAGAACGATATTTATTATTCTTGCATTTTTTTCTCCTATAATGACAGGTAAAGTCTTTATTCCTTTTTTCTTATCTGGATCATGTTTATCTATATGCTTTCCAAATAGTATTGTTGTAACGATTAAAGCGTAGGGTATTGTTGCTATCCAGACCCAATAGGGAATTTGGCCTAAAGTTGTAACATAGAATGTTCCACCTATCATTAAAGGTCCCCAAATGATGAATACTGCTGGCTCTCCCAATCCATGTTTCTTCAAGTTTATAGGCGGTGCAACATAAAATACACTAATAAATATTCCAGCTAAAGCAAAGAATAAGACGTACCAGTTTACTGTGAGCATAAAGTAAATTAAAATTCCAACATCTATAAGATTTAGAGCTAAAGCTAGAAGAATTAGATTTCTTTTTGAAATAAGTCCTGCTAAGATAGGATGAGGAGCATACATTGCTCTTGCATATTCGTCGTCATCTACACCTTGTTGTAGATCAAAGAAATCGTTGATTATATTATTTACAGCATGGGCAATAACAATTCCTATAGTACTCAGTACCCAGTTTAACCAGCTTATTTGTTTTGTAAATGAAAGAGCTAATAATCCTCCGATAATTCCTGACATTAAAGTCATAGAAAAAACGCAGGAGCGGATAATAAGAAGAAATTTAGAAATAAGATCCATTTCAGCGTTTTCAGGTAAATTACATGAGTTAAGGATAGTTGACCACTTTTTCAAAAGTGAAGGTTTATTTGTTTTTTTTCTTGTATTCTCTTCTTCTGCCATTTTGCTATTCATGTTGGTTAAAAAAAAAATAGTACGTTAAAAAGATTATTAGATAAAAAAAAAGAAAAGAGAAAGAATCATCATCTTTTTTTTCTTCTTGAAACTAGAGAAACTCCAACAACTGAAAATATTACAACCAGAAATGTCCATCCAGGTAGATCAAATGTTATTGTAGTAGTTCCTGTTTCGGTGTCTTCATTGTTTTTTATCTCGAATGGTTTATCTGACATATCCTCGGCCATCAAACCATCTTCAGTCTGTGCTACAACCTTAATAAGATAATTTTCTCCGTCTTCAACTGTTGTTGTGTCCCACAAGAGTAAAGGAACAACAGCTCCTTCAGATAATAGATTCCAGCTTATTCCTTTATCTCTAGAGTAGTAAACATCATAAATTATGTCTTTTCCAAAAGAATCTTTTGCTTCTATCCATTCTATCCTAGCTGTTCCTGACAAGATCTCTCCCCCATTCGGACTCACGATTCTTGGTGGAATTAAGTAATGTTCTTGTGTTCTATTGTTTATTATTGTAATTATAGGGTAATAGTCAAAATTGTTAGCTGAACCATCAATTAAATAAGGTTCGTCAGCAATATTGTCGTTATTTTCATCTTGATTGGAATGATCTGACCAGTAATTATTGCTAAAACTATTGCTATTGCCATTGTCTGCTGCCTGAGAGAATCCGAATTCCTTACTATTATTTATAAAATCATTAAAATAGACGGTAATGTCACCTTGTTCATTTTCATCAACAATTTGAAGACCTCTATCATCGGAATTTTGAATAACATTGTTAGAAATTGCAACATCTCCTGTATCAAATAATGATATACCTATTTTATTGTCAACAATTATGTTATCAAAGATGGTAACATTATCGCAGTTAGAACCAAGATTTATAGCAGAACCACTTCCTTTCTCGTTACCCACATCTATTCCATTATTAAACAGGAAATTATTGTAAATGAGCAGATTCTTAGCTTCATGGAATGACAAAGCAGAGAATGGATCTGGAGCACCTGACATTGTATTGTTGAAAATTGATGTTTCGCCGTTAGAATCAACAAGAACAAAACAGTCTTTTATGGGATCAATTATTATATTATTGTAAATTTTGATTAATCCTTGAATTGCATAGAACATTCCTGTTTCAGCATTTTGAACATAATTACCTTCAACTAAGGCATAGAACTCCTCTCTAGTATGGACTTCAATTCCATTGTATCCTGCGTTTGTAACATAATTATTCGAGACTTTGGAAACTAAAGTACGTGTTCCTCTGTTCCCAATTTTTTCTTTTATATTAGCTTTCTCTTCTATTTGTTCAAATTTATTATAATAGGCTGGATGGCAAACAATTCCGCTTTCAGAGACATCATTTATTTTATTGTTGTTAATTGTTATATCTTCACAATCAACACTGTAAATACCAATTGAAGATTGTACTATTGAACATTTTTCAATTACAATTTTATTACAATATTCAATGAGTATTCCTGCATTCTCTGTTTCAGAAGCAACTACATTAACTATCTTTGCATTTTCTAAATTAGAGAATTTTATAGAGTGTTTTCCTCCTGAAATAGTGCAAGAGTCAATAATAAAGTATACCTCTGTATTAACAATGAATATCCCTATCTCATTTTCAGGAGTCGATATGTTTAATCCTGAAATAATAAAGGGATCCCCAGATGTTCCACTTCCTGACCAGCTTTCATTTTCTGCTTTGTTGATAAAGTCAACATCTCCATTAATATAGATTGTAGAAGAAGAAAAAGAAATCTGCTCAATTGGACTATATGAACAGTTACTTTGATTATAATCAGCTGAAGAAAAGAAGATGCTACAACAGAGAAATGAAACAGAAAAGAGTAAAACAAGTTCCAATTTAAGAATAGAAGAAAAAAAAAATTTTTTATTTTTATCTTTTTTTATTGATTTCATAATTTACCACCATTCAAAATTTAAATATTTCAGAAAAAGAATGGTTTACAGTAAACATGTTGGGAAATATTATATAACTTTTTTTAAAAAAATAGTTGTTCTTAAAAAAGAGAGTTATTTTCCTCTCGTTACTGCTGTAGAAAGTTTAATTCCTGTTTTTCCTAAAAAGAGAGAACCAACATTCATCAAAATGTTAATCAAAATTAGTATAATATACAAAGTTTTTGAACTATCAAAAACAAATATTAAAACTGAGCTAATAATAGAGAGAACTAAAGCTGAACTTCCTACAGAGATTTTCAACTTTAGAAAAGGGGTTTTTAGTTTTTTGTATCTTGTTTTTGCGTCAAATATCCCAGTAAAAATGGCTAGTAGGAAAACTATATCTAATAATAGATATGCAATTCTAATTATAATATCTATAGTTGTAAGTGTTTTTTCAATAAGAATAAATCTCACTACTAATAATAGTAAAAGCGTTGGTACATATGATTGAGGGAAATGAACGATAATTTGATGAAAATGATAATCGAGCATCTTCTTTCTTTTTTCAGAGATCGTTAGCTCATAGGGTTCAAATGCCTTTGCCTTTGCTCCACAAGTAGGACAATAATCTTTTATTTCCCCTTCTGTTGTTATATAACCACAAACTTTACAACGAATATATTTAGTCAAAGTTAATCGTCATAGAATCCTTTTTCATAATTAAAAAATATTTGGATTAGACTTTTTGTTCTGTGCTTTGAAATAGAAAAATGAAAAAAAGACTAAATTTTGTCTATTATCCAGAAAACCCAATAAACTATTATGAAAATTACTCCTATTACACTCACTATTCGTTTTTTACCTTCTAAAAGTTTGATTGCAGACAAATTCACAGCTCCAAAAATAAGCATAAATATCAAACTAGCTGCAGTAGCTACTGTTTCAATGTCGAAGAACAAAATGAATATTATGCTCATTACTCCTGAAATAATGATTGCTCGGGTGGGTACTCTAGTTTTGCTATTTATTTCTGCAATTTTTGCAGGTATAACTCCTTCATGACTTAGCATGTATGATAGACGGGAAGAACCTAGTAATGTTGCATTTATTGCTGAGGCTGTGGATATTATTGCAGCTCCGGCCATAAGAAACGTTCCTGCAATTGGCAGAAAAGATTGAGCTGAGACAGTGAGAATTACCTCTCCCATTTCTTCATCAATATTTCCCATTCCTAAAACGCCTACAGTAACAATTGCAACAGAAACATAGATTATAAGGACTATAATTATTGAAACGAACATACCTATGGGTAGATCTCTTTGAGGATTTTTCATCTCTTCTACAGAATTTGTAAGAATCTCAAATCCTTCCATTGCAACGAAGATTAATACAGAGCTAATTAAAACCCCGTAAACTCCAGCATCACTAAAAAAAGGTTGAAAGTTTGAACTCTTAACTGCAGTTAATCCCATAATAACGTAAATTAACAAAATTGTTACTTTTAGAAAAACAAGAAAATTTTGCATTTTTGATGATTCTTTTACTCCTAGGAGATTAATTGCTATGAAAAGGGTTATACTCAATAATTGAAATGCAAAAGCAAGTATTGGTGTATTTAAAAAAGCTGGAAAAAGGATTTTTGGATTTAAGAAAGGTTTATGACCAAAATTAAAAATCTCAGCAAAATACCTGCCAAAAGTCATTGCGTATAAACTGACAGAAAAGCTATAACCTAACCACAGCAGAATGCCTAGACTTCCAGAAAAGATCTTGGATTTAAAAGCTTCTTTAGCGTAGATGAAAGCTCCTCCTGCTTTAGGATATTTTAGAGCTAAAAAAGTATAACTATACGCTGTAAAAGTACTAACAACACCAGCAAGGATAAAAGCTAAAAAAGCGGCAGGCCCACTTTTAATAATTACCAGACCTAGAATTGAAAATACTCCACCACCGATGAGTGCTCCAATAGCTATTCCTAGTGCCTCTTTTAGGCCTAGCTCTTTAGATAACTCAATCGGCGCTCCTTCTTGTGTGTCCATAAAATCAACTATGTTCGCAAATATTTACGATTTAAGAATTTTGCGATAATAAAAAATATAGTGCTAAAATTTGAATTTTAGTAGATTAAAAAAAGAGGAAGTGTAGTTTATGAAAAACCACACTCTTAATAAATGAACTATAAACCAGCAATTACTAGAAGTATTCCTGCGATAAGAACTAGTATTGCTACTAGTCCTCCACCTATAATACCTAATATTATAAAAATTATTCCTGTAACTAATTCTTTAAGTCCGAATCTGCCTAATGAAATCAATATTGTTATAGCACCGACGGCTATTAAAATAATAGCTGCAATAATTGCATTTGCTAGGTTTCCCCCTAATGATAATGATGTAAATAAACTTACGATACTAGAAAGGATATCTCCTAATAGCATAAGAACTCCGAGTGCGACCCATAAAATCCCACCAATTAAAGCTAGTATTCTCCCCCACTTCGCTATGTTAGCTTTTTTTGCCATTGTAAATAAAACTATATTTTAACTGTTAAAAAACCTTTCTCGATGAAGGTTTCTTCCAATTTTTTTTATAAACATGTTGTTTTATGATTGTTGCATATGATGGATTACTATACTTGGATTTAATAGCTTATCTCTGATCTTACAAGATAATGGACGTGAAAGAAAATTAAAAAATGATTCTTTTTTTGTTCTTCCAATTATTACCAAATCGGGCTCATCTTTTTCAAAAATATATTCTAAAGTGCTAAAAACATCATGTCCTATTACTATTTTTGTTTTTAGTATTCTACCGAATATTTCCTCATATTGGTTGACATATTTTTCAAATTCCAAGTTTTCCTTTTTAATTTCTTTTTCATTTACTGCTTGATCAAGAGGAATGACTTCAGGGACAATATTTACATGGTATACATTAATTGTAGCACTTCTTTGGGGAGCAGCTATTGCTGATGCCCATCGTAAAAGAAAAGGATCTCGATTGGAGTAAGGTAAAAGAATAGCTATTTTTTTCATTTTTGTTGCTAGTTTTTCTAATTTTGGAGGGAAAACCTGTAAAACTTCTGCTTCGATATTTTTTATTACTTGATTAGAAACGCTGTTAACAACTATTTTATCAAAAAAAGATGGTTTTCGTCTTGCAGCCATAATAACTAATCTATATTTATGTTTGTTCCAATGTTCAATAATTGCTTTTGCAATTTGTTTATTTTTAATATAAGTTAGATCGTAATTTATTTTGTACTTATTGAGTTTAGCGAGAAATTTATCAATGAAGGAATTTAAAGGTTTTCCAACATGAATAATATCTAATTTTGCTCCATATTCATGAGCAATATAAAATGCTACATCCATTGCTGTTTTCTCAAAATTTTTCCCACCCAGTGGAAGCAAAATTTTGTCTAAAGTAATGAAAAATTCGTCTTGAAAATCAGGTTTTATTTTTCTTATAGTTTTTGCTTTGTTACTCATTCATTGCTCCCAATAAAGAGGGACTTTGATTTTATTTAAATTTATTCCTACATATGTAAGAATTATTCAACTAATTGAAAAAAGACTTTTCTACCTATTGTTTTTTTAAAAATCTACACAGAATATTTAAATAAAAAAAAAGAATTAGGCTCTTATGTCTTCGACAATTGTAAATCTATATCTGGGAGGATTAACTTTTAATAAGATTAAAGTTGATGAAACTGTTTCAAACAAGTCAGTCACTTTACTATCATGGTTCGCTTTGTTTATTTACATGCTGCTTGAAGCAATTTTTTCAGTAATCGCGGGTAAACCTGCAGGACACAGTGCTTTTGCTCGTTATACAAACCTTTCTGGTTTTTGGTTATTTTTTGCTGTAATTGTTAGCTCGTTAATAGCTACAGTTGTTTTTGCAGCAATCTTATTAGGACTCTTCAAACTATTCGAATTGACATGTGTCCTTATAAGACGATTATTTAAAACTGAGAAAGAAAGCAAAGAAGAAGTTAAAAAGATTAGTTTGACTTTTAACGGTTTTATTAGAGTTGTTGCTGTGGGTGTAGTTTGGAAATATATTTCAGCAATAGGCGTTCTTTTCAGTGGCACCCCAAAAACTATAATAACGGGGCTAGGATACTTTATTTCACTATTTTGTATTGGCTTTGCATCAAAACGTTATAGTAAAAAATCAGTTTTTGTTGTAATCATAATTATGATTCTAGCATTCTTCATAAGTTTCGCTTTAGGTGTTGTATGGAGCGACATATTAGAAAAGCTATTAGGTCTGACAAAATAATAGAAAAAAAAAAGATATTTTTCATTCTACCTTTTTTAATACTTTTTTCTTAAAGTAGTACTTCCGAATTATCTCAAAAAGTATGAATTGAGAACACGCCAATGATAGTATGAACTCCTATAATTTTAACCTATAGAAATCAGTCAACTTATTGCGGAAGTACTATTAAAGAAAAAAAATTGTGAAAACTAAATGTTCTCTCTAAGATCAATTATATGCTCTGAAGAAGGACCTGTACCGATTAAACTCACTTTAACCTTTGTTTCTTGTTCTACTCTGTCAATGAACTCTTGAGCTTCTCCTTTAATTTGATCAATTGATGTTGCTCCTTTCAATTCAGGGAAAACTATATCAAATTTAGTTAAAGCAATCTGTGTAGCTCCATTTAGTCTTACTGACTTTTTTGCGAGTTCAAAATTAAATGGCGCTGCTCTTCTAGGACGACCTGTTACTGCTCCGTATTCTACCCATCCTCTTTTTTTCATTTCGTCTAAAGAGAGCTCTCCTGGAAGTTCTCCTTCTCCAACTCTAGTTATAAAAGCTTTCATTACTACTAACACTTCGTCAACTTTTGTTGGGCCCACGCCCAGATCAGAACAAATACCAGCAGCACAAGTGTCGTGTGAAGTGACATAAGGATATGAACCATGATAGAGAGATAAAAAGGCAGCTTGACTTCCTTCTGCAATAACACTTTCACCTGATTCAAGAACTTTGTTTATTTCAAAACTTACATCAGTTAAGTATTGTTTTAATTCAGGGATATCTCGAGCTAACTTTAATGTTCTCATTGCTCTGTCCATGTTAGCTGGTCCACATCCACTTCCAGTTGTCCCAATTTTTCCCGATAAATGTTTGTCTTTTGTATCCATATCAATGTGCTTTTGTTCAATTATTCCCGATTGAAAGTCTACTTTTAGTCTATCTTCAGTTTTAGTATTCTTTATCTCTTGAAGTAGAACAGTAGGATTTACAAGCACTCCTGCTCCTATAAGCAATTTTGCTTTGTTGTTAACAAAGCCAGAAGGAACCATTCTTAACTTGTATTCTATCCCTTCATGTTGTATAGTATGTCCAGCATTGGGTCCTGTTCCCGCTCTAGCAATTATTGAAGGTTCATCTTTTATTGCCAAATAGGAACAAATTTTTCCTTTTCCTTCGTCTCCCCAAAATCCTCCAGCTATGATAGTAAATGTCATTTGTGGAAGGGAGAAAATTTAATATTTTAAATTAATTGATAGGTAATAGCTTTATTTTTTCTAAAAATCAATTTTTCTCTCTTTTTGCTTATTTATTTTCTCTCTTTTTCTTATTTCATTCTCATACTTTTTTTGCAAATCTACGAAAAACTAATAAAGTTAGAATATAATTAATTGATTATGTCAGCATTTGGTGTCGTCAAAATTGTACTACTTGGAGACTATGCTGCAGGAAAAACAACTCTAAAAAGAAGTTTTATGGGTCTTCATTTAGATGAAGTATACTTAAGCACTTTAGGAGTTGATCTAGCTTCTTATCATTTCGTTGATGATAACTTTGATTTAAAGTATCAAATATGGGATCTCGGAGGGCAACCAGAATTTAAGACTATACGTGTTCAACAATATAAAGGTACAGAAGGAGGGTTACTTGTTTTTGATAAAGCAAGAGTTGAGACTTTCGAACATTTATCTGATTGGTTAGAAGAGCTTAGTAGCTCAATCTCTAATCGTGTTCCTATTTTCTTAATAGGTAATAAATCAGATCTTCTTTCTCATGAAGAAAATGCTGAAATGGATAGAAAGGCAGAGAAATTTATAGAAGATAATCAAAATACTTACCCCGAGATTGATCTTAAAGGTTATTTTGCAACATGTGCTTTAACTGGTGAAAACGTTAGAGAAGCTTTTTTAGCTCTTGGTAAAGAAATAATTAAAATAAAGAGCGATAGAATGCTCATTTAAATAGTAAGTAATTTTGTTCTTTCTCAATTTGCCATAGAATAGAACACAACATTCTTATTGATAATTTTTTAAAGCCTTATAACATTAAATAATGTGATAATTATGGCATCTTTCTTGGGACAAATGATTGTTTCTTTATTACCACTACTCATCTTTCTTGGTCTTTATATTGGTTTCTTTATATGGGGAAGATTTGCAAATAAAAAAATCAAAGAACAGAGACTTGACGATGTATTAACAGCTTTGGAACTTTACAATGATAATTATGTAAGAAAAGATCCAAATGATAGGCAAATAGAGTTAAGATTACAGTTGAAAGATGAATTTCAAGTAAAATCTGCTTCAGCTTGGATTATTCTTTTACCTAGAACAAGCTTTCCAACTATGTTTGTAGACAAACTATTCTTCAAAAACAAAGATTCTTTCGGGTTAGCTGCTAATTTCCATCATAAACCTAGAGTAGTTTTTGAACTTATTCCTTATAAGTTGAAATCTGCAATTAGAAGGGATTTTGATTATTTAATTGAACTTGACGATATTAATACAAAGGATGAAGAAATAAACAATAAATTTCTAATTAAAAGTAATAAACCTCAGGTAATTGGTCAATTTATACGAAGTAAATCTTTCATGAATATTTTACGCAAATATCATAACGAAATACAATGGCTAAGTGTTCGAACAGATAGTCCTCATTTTGAAATGAAATTCAATTTTCCCAAGGAAAATATAGATCTATTGCAACTTGTAAAATTCTGTTTTCTTTCGCTTAAATTTTTTGGAAAAGTTACAGAATCAACGAAGAATCAACCTATTCCTGTTATTATTCCACCTAAAAAACTTACTGAAAAAGAAAAAGCAAAAAGAGAAAAAGAGAGACAAAAAGAAAAAGAAAGAATAATTAAGGAACAAAAGAAAAAGCGTGAAAAAGAAAAGAAAGAAATGAAGAAAAAGAAAAATCAAAATCTAAATCAAAATCAAAAGACTAAAACTAGTGCAAAAAAGAAAACAAAGAAATAAAATCTTCATTTTTTCATTTTTCTCTTTAGTAATCACTAGTCAGTTTTAAATCACTTTGAAAAAATATTTCCAATCTTTTATCTCGAAATTGTCTAAAAAATTTAAAAAAAAGTTAGTAAAAGTGTTTTATTGTTGGATTGTTATCTCGTAAAGAAGTCTATTTTCTGGAGTTCTAAATGAGACAGTGATATTTCCATCATTAAATTGTAAATCTGCGAATCCAAAATGTGTATTATCAAAGAATAACGAGTTTTCTGTAAAGTATGTTGGATCAAGGTCAAGAATTCCTCCCATTGTACCCACAATAAAATAATTTACTCCGTCCTGATTTATGTGTTCCATCTGATGGTCATGGCCAGAAAAAACTAAATCTACTCCGTTCTCAAGGAAAAGGTCATGAAAAGTGTTTATCATATCTTGATTATCATACCATGGTACCCCATCATATTCTGTGCTTGAAGCGTAATAATATGCATGATTCATTATTATTATCCAGTCATCTGGATTAAGAGTTTTTAATCTATTCTCGAACCATTCTTGTTGAGCTTTAGTATAAGTTTCGGTTCCCCATTCCAAATCTAAAGTGAAAACATGGATGTTAGGACCAAAATCATATTGGTGCCATAGTTGTGAATCGCTAGAATTGTTTGGAGCTTTTTTAGGATAGAAATATTCTTTCCAAAAATCTACTCCTCCAAACCATCCATCGTGATTTCCGATTACATTGCGATAAGGAATTAGGGTGGTATATTTTGAGAAAAAGTCAATTTGTTCTTTATATTGGCTATCGTCATTACCCATCTCTACAATATCTCCCAAGCAGAAGAATGCACTGTAACCATTATCTGGTGAAGATATCTGTTCTAGTATAAGTTTTGTTGCGGTGATGTTATTATCTTCTGCTCCAATATGGGGATCAGAACTAACTGCAAAACGTAAATTATCTGTTGATGATGGGAAATATGTAAAATTATAAACCGTACCTTCTCCATTAATCTGGTAGAAATATTGTGTATCAGCAACTAAATCCTCTAAAACAAAAACATGGATCTTGGTTTTCTGTTGCTCGTTTAGGCGTATAGTCATCTCTGATGTAGAACCAAATGTTAGATAATTTGTTGAAGCTTTTTGTGTATAAAATATAACCGCTAAGTTTGGATAACCACTTATTCCTGGTTGATCTATAATCATTAATTCTGGAGCTTTGTCCCCAACATGGTGATAAGGTTTAAGATAAACTATATACGCACCTGTTAGAATAATTCCAGCTAGAACAATTACATAGATATATTTTCCAGGAATCTTTTTCGGAATTTTCAATTTTTTCAACCTAATAACAAAATCTGAAATAAATCCAAGAGGAATGATCACAGCTACAAGGCAAATTATAAGAAATGTTTTAGCTTGTGAGGGGTTCCATTTGAATAGATGCAGATTTCTCTGTAACAGAATCACCCATAAAACAAGAGCAAATGTTGTAAAGGATAAAATAAAACTAATTAAAACCACATAGCGTTTTATCGGTTTCCATTTGTTTATTAATTCTTTAATTTTCATATAATCACTATTGAAGAGCTTCTCCAATATCTTTTAAAAAAATTTAGTTGTCCTAAAGTGATAGAAATGAGCAGAAGTAAAAAATAAAGATAAAATTAATACTAAGTCAATATTTCACTTTTTGAAGTAATGTTTAAAAAGGTTATTTTTTCAAAATCGTTGAGTTTAAGTTTCTAAAACTTATTTTATCTTCGCTATTATACCTATTTCAAATACAAAAATTAACTAAAAAGTGATAACTGTGAAAATTATCTTAGATAGCTCATGTGACTTACCAGAAGAGTATGTAAAAAAGTATGACATAAAAATTGCTCCAGTTTCAATCATGATGGATGGAAAAATATACAGAGACAGGTTTGAAGTAACTCCTGAGGAGTTCTACACTGTTTTAAGAGAGAAAAGAGAAAATTTACCGACAACTTCGGGAACAAGTCCAATGGAGTTTTATAACTGTATAATGGAATGCACAAAGTCTGATAATTCTGTGTTAATAGCAACAATATCTTCAAAGTTGTCGACTACATGGCAATCAGCTAATATTGCAATTAAAAGATTTAAAGACAAGACATTCCATTTAATTGATTCTTTGTCTGGTTCTGGAGCTTTAGGGCTTCTTGGTTTAGCTGCAGGAAAACTGTATAAGAAAGGAGAAAAAGAAGAGGAGATTATAAGGAAAGTCAAAGATATTCAAAAGAAAACAGTTGCAATGGGTTATGTTGACGATCTTTATAACTTGCAAAAAAGTGGTAGGATATCCCAATTCAAATATTATTTGTCAAATCTTTTGAATGCAAAGCCTATTATGCGGGTAAAGGACGGTTTTATCGTTCCGCTTGATAAAGCAAGAGGAAAAGCTAAAGCAATAGAGAAACTAATAAAACATCTCTTTAAAGCTATTAAATCAATAAATGAAACTGAATTAGACTGCATGATCACCCATAGCGACGATATTGAAACAGCAGAATATATTATGAATAAACTAGATAAAAAACTGAGTTTTAATGAAAAAATAATTCATTACCTTACTCCTGCTTTAGCTGTTCATTTAGGTTTAGGAACTATCGTGGTTAGTGTAGCACCTTCGCCTTGAATTAATCCGCTAAATCTTTAGCTACAAAATTTTTTGCTTGGACTATTACTTTATTAATGTACAGTGGAATATCTGAAGCCATTAGTCCATCACCATATTCTTTTGCTGCAAGTTCTCCAGCCTTTCCTGAAATATATGCAGCTAAACAAGCAGAAACAAAAGTGTCATCCGAAATTGCTAAGAGAGTAGCAGTTATTCCAGTTAAAACATCTCCAGTTCCTCCTACAGTCATTCCTGGATGGCCAGTTGAGTTAAGTTTTGTTATCAAACCATTAGAAATAATATCTATTTTTCCTTTTTGTAAGATAGTCACACCCCATTTCTTAGCTAGTTCTTGAATAATTCTTTTTCTATCTTCTAATTTGTCTGGAAGTTCTGTTTGAAAAACACGATAAAATTCCATCTTGTGGGGAGTTATTACAGTATCATGATTTCTGAGTAACTTCAATTCTTCAACACTTAAGCTTGAAAGAGCTCCTGCATCAATAATTAACTTTCTTCTATGTTTAGTTTTTAAAATTCCGGAAACTAACATTCTAGTATTTTCATTTCTGATTGTTCCAGGACCAATAATAAACACTGCTTTCTTAAATCTTCTATCTTCAAGCACTTTTTTTGCATCTTCTTCATTTAGTTCATCATTACTTCCAGGAATAGTTATTAAATCAGGAGAAAAAGAACTTATTATAGACCTAACATTTTTTGGAGTGTATATGTATACTAAATCCGCTCCTGTCCTAAAAGCACCTAAAGCCGATAAAACTGGTGCTCCAGTATAATAAATTGATCCTCCTATTACCACAACTATCCCGTTGTCTCCTTTGTGACTGTCACTTTTTCTTTCTGGAAAAAACCACTTTAAATCTCCAATTCCTATGTAAGTTTCTGCTTCTGGGGGAATGCCTATATCTTTTACAACGATAGAACCAGCAGAAAAATCACCCTCTTTTATTTTATTTTTTCCTAAACAAATAATTTTTGCAGGTTCTTTAATAAATACAGAGTTATTTGTTTCTGGATTATATCCTGAAGGAATGTCTATTGCTATAATTTTTTTCTTAAATTTCTTATTAAAAATATTAATTATTGAAAAAATAGGTTCTCTAGGAGTACCACTAATCCCAATTCCTAATAAACCGTCTACTATCCAATCTTTGTCTGAAATATTTGTAAAGACTGATTGAATGTCATTAACATCTTTTATCCTAAACCATCTACTTTCTTCAAGTAATTCTTTCAGTTTCTCATAATTTTTTTGAGAAGATTGAGAATTGAAAGTATCTTTTTTCCCAACTAGGACTATTTTGCAATCATAACCTTCGTTAGTCAAATATCTCGCAGCTACTAAACCATCTCCACCATTATTCCCAAAGCCACAGAAAAAGAAAATGGTTGAGTCTTTCCCTATTTTTGGAACATTCATCATCTCTTCTGCAATAGACTTTCCAGCTTTTTCCATAAGAGTCTCAATTGCGAAACCCATGGCAAAAGCATTATCTTCATAAGCTCTTGTTTCTCTTATAGTATAATATTCTAGTTGTTTGAGCAATTAAATCAATTCTTAGTGAATTACTATTCTTAAAAATATTTTTAGCTAAGAAAAAATTTTTCTTCCTCTTCGAGAAAAAAAAGGTGGAAATGAAAAAGAAAAATAAGAAAAAAATTAAAAGCGATCAGAGTATTTCTTTGCTTTATTGTGATTCTCGTTAAGTTCATTGTTTAATTTTTCTAACAATTTTCTAGTTTTACTAATTATTTTTTTGTATTCTTTGAATTCTTCATTAAATGAACTTAATGACGATTGAATTAATTGCGTGTCTCCGCCATTTTCATTGAAAAAATTAATTGTTTTGCTGAGATTCTTAACCACAGTCCTTATTGTTTCAGTCTTAAACTGTTCTTTTTTATTGTGTTTTATTATTTCTTGAGCTGTCTTTACTGGAAAATCAAGCCCATCAATTTCCATCATAAGAACATGCCCATCAGCATAAATTTCGTCAAGCATTGAAAAAAGTGATCCTAGGGACGATAAATGTTTTACTACACCATTTTTTAATTTATTTAAAGAATTTTTTTCTTTTAAGGCTTTGTTAATTTTTTCTATAATGATTGGTCCTAAATTTTCTAATTTGCTTACAGTATCATTCCATTTTTCATAATATGTTTGAAATGATTCAATAATCGAGCCTGTTGCATAGGCTAGAGAATCTGTTCTTCTAATTTTGTTTTTCATTTTAAACAGCTCCTAAAAATTGTTTGATGATGAAAAAATTGCAAAAAATGAATGATATTTCAATCATCAGTATTGTTTACACTTAATCCTAAAAAAAGTTATCTACTTAGGAAAGTGGAAAAAAATTAAAATTAAATTGAGAATTCTCAAAATTGCTCCTATAATTGGATAGACCGTCGAAAATGTATTTTTAAAAATTTAAAATCTCTTTTCCATAATGCTGTTTGTTTAGTTGTACTTGAATAAAAAAGAATTTTTAACTAAAAAAGTTAATTATCTAATACTTTTTTAAGTGACACTCTTTCTTTCAGATATGACTACTTCACTGACCCCTGAAGTAAGAGGAAAGGTGCTAGATGTTCAGTTGTATATCGCTCAAAGTGCTGTTTTAGCGCATAATATATTATTTATTACAGAACCAAAACCCGGTGCTGCATCTCCAAACTATCCTTTTAAAGACACTAAAGCAGCTGACTTTCTCTCAGGAGCTAGTTGTCTTTTTTATCCTCTCTTTGAACTTTCTAAAAGAGGGATTTTAGTAGCACAGAACCACTTGTGGTATGAAGATGCAGAACTTGGTTATTTTTTGAAAAAAGGGGTTGAAGAGTCAAAAAGATGGGTGAGAGGAGAAGGAAATACGATTTTAGGTACTTTACTTATGTTTTCTCCTTTAACAGTTGGAGTAGCTAACTTTTATGCTACAGAAGGGATGAGAACAAACATTCCATTAGACTTGGATGTCGTAACTAAAATAACTGAAAATTTCCTGAAGCAATCTAGCAATGTAGATTGTGAAAATGTAACTAATCTTTTAGTAAAATATGTTTCCAAAAATCTATTACCTTCAGATAAAGAAGAAGATGATTTCACATCTTTCCTTAATATTTACCAATATGAAAATAACAACTTATACGAATTTACTAAATTTTATGAAGAGAGAGATTTGATTTTCTTTGAACTTGCGAATAGATACAAAATAACTATAAATCAAGGTTATCCATTTTTCAAAAAAATGTATGAGCAAACAGAAGATTTTATTCAATCAACTTCTCAGACTTTTCTCTATCTTCTTTCATTAAAGACAGATACTCATATAGCTAAAAGATTCGGTAATGAAGTAGCAAAAGAAGTAAAAGCAAGAGCAAAAGAAATAATGAAAAATGATGGACTGTTTACTGAAAAAGGACAAAAACTAATTTCAGAACTTGACACTTATTTACGCTTTTCAAAAGAAAGAATAATCAATCCTGGTTCAGTAGCAGATATAACTGCTACGACCTTGTTTATCGCTATCCTTGATGGTTATCGACCTTAACCAATAACAGCTATATTTTTCCTTTTGTTAACTAATAAAGTTAAGAATCTTTTTCAACATATCTTCGCTTGATTGTTTGGATTGGATATTTGCAACAATGTATCTATTAACTAGATTAAGTACTATAGAAACAGAATTACTGAATTTTAATAGTTGTATAAGTGATTCGCTGTTGAATAAGTATTCAAAACCTTTTGTTGAAGCTTGGAAGAGATCAAGCAATGATTTATTCTTATTATCAAGTTTTTCTAGATCTGTACTCGCTGTTTTTGAAACAACAACAATTTCTGTTTCTTTAATATTAAAAGTTTCATTAAATTTTTGTTTTATATCTGCTTGTGTCATTATTTTAAATTTCTTTATGTCATCGAAAGAAAAAGCATTTAGCTTTCTCTCTGTAATAATGTGAACGAATGGAAGGATTATTGAGTTGAAGACATTTCCTTTAAAATTAATGTGATAAGCAATAGATGTTGATGTTTGAAATTGTGATTTAATTATCTTGTTTATACTTTTTCCTAGAACTTGCATTATAGTAAAATTATCAACATTATAATTAGGTGAATCAGCTCTTACGAATAAAGCTTTTCCCTCTTTAGAAAATATCCCCCAAGCTAAAGGGTCATCTTGTTTACTTAGTAATTTATTAGCTAATTCTATTCCCGTATATTGAAGTATGTTTTTACATTTTTCTTGAAAAGAAGAGAATGTAGAAACATTTCCTCTGAAATTTTCGATATCTTCTTTATGTTCTTTGAAAAAGTTTGTGGCAATTAAATTTAGTATCTCTTCAGCATAGTCCGCAGGCATATCTTCTAATACTTGTACTACAAATAAAACAGAATTGAATTTCTTCAAAATAAATTGACTTTCTTGTAACATTACCCTAGAGATACTTTCTTTAGTTGTCTCCTCTGCAAATTTCATTAAAGCAGTAATTAGACCTCCAACTAAAGCTTCATCTTCTTTTGCATAATCCTTGTAATCAAAAACTGGTATCCCTTCATTTGTTATAATTAAGATTCTTTTTATCAACATCTTTATTTTCTAACCTTTTTCTAGTTCAATATTTTTTAAAGTTTTAAATAATTCTTCTATAGTTGGAGGACTACTTAGAATTTGTTGTTTTTCTATTTCTTTGTAAACTTCAATAGCAAAATCATCTAATGAATTGATAGGCATTACATCACTAAAGAAAGCAAAATCATGGTGATAAATAGTTACAGAATAGTAGCTTAGTGATGTGTGTTGTAAAGAAATAGAAAAATTACTTGAACCTATCTTTATTTTATCAGGTTCTTCGAGAAGAAAGTTTCTTCTTTGGCTTGCAAGTCTTAATAGAATCGAAATAAAGTTTTTATTTTCTGGTTTAAGTGTATCACTAGAACAAAAAACAATAAATCTTCCTCTTCTTTTCTCTGCAAAAACAATTATTGGTTTATCATCAATAAAAGCGAGTGGGATATATTTTTTTATACCATTTTCTTTCATGAAGTTTGAGTCATTATTACACGAAATTTCAAAAGCTTTATGGCTGGAGAGATTGTTTCCTACAAGTCTAGTTTCTTTTGATATCTTTGGAATTCCATAATATACCTCATGTGTTAAAGAAATGCCTAATTCATCAATAAAAGCTTCAAACCACCTTCCTAGATCTTGTAAATATTTTGGAGGAGGGAGATTCAAAATAAGTGTTCCACCAACATCTATATAGTCTATAAGTTCTATAAATTCCTCTCGTAAAAGTCGTGTTGTTGGCCTGTTTATGATCAAAATATGTGTTTTTTCTAGATTTTTTCTTGTTAGTCCTCCTCTTCTAAATCTCCTTCGAATCAAATTGAATTTAACTAGAGCAATTTCTTCATCAATGCATTTATACAATTCTTTAAGGTCTATTTTTTCTTTTAAAGAGAGATCGATGGAACAAAGTCTTTTCATTCACTTCTTAATTATTTTTTATGCTTTAAAATTCTTTTGTGATGTAAAAATTTGAAGAGACGGTTTAATTTGTTATAATTCGGTCAATTATTAAGTTGATTAAATAAACTTATGAATATCTCTATTTTTATTATTTTGAGAGATATGAATGAAGAATATAAGATGGTTATAGCTAATGAAGATCTAGTCATGCTTCTTTTAGGAACTATTGCTTTTATTTTAGCTTTTGTTGATTTATCACAATCAGCATTTTCTTTTCCATCACTTTTATTATTTCTATTAGGTTGGGGTATTGAAAGATTTAGAAGAAGACCTCTACCAAAACAAGTTTTAAAAGCTAAACTTTTCTACCTAGCTCCTGTAAAAATAATAAGAAACTATGTTCTATATCAAATCATACTTTTGAACGGTCTTTATTTATTTGGGTTTGAAAAATCCAGTTTTGAGATAAGAACAGGTTTGATTTTTCTTTATTTGGCACTTATAATTGTTTCAATAGTTGAATTAGCAGGAAATGTAAGAATACCTGATAATTTAGTTATTATCCCAGAAATTGAAACAGAATCCGAGGAAGTTAAAAAGAAAAAAAGATTTCAAGTTCTATACGGAGCAAAGTTCATCACTTGGATAATATTTTCAAGTCTAATTTCAATAGGAATATTATCACTTAGCATAATATCTATCGTAAACTCAAACAGTATTGTTGTAATTATTCTTAGTTTCTTAATTCTTCTACCCGCAGGTGTCACTTATTATTATCATTATTACGAAGCAATAGTTAAAGAACATTCATTAGACGTTGATTATTTATTAAAGGCAACAGATTACTATGTAGAATCAGAATTGCCAAAACTTGCTTATGAATTACTTTATAATTTTTTAGAAAAAGAGCCAAACAATATAGTTGCACTAGGAAAATTAGCTCTACTCTACTTAAAGGATGGAAATTATAAGAAGGTGTTAGAAACAACAGGTAAATCTTTAGCTTACATTGAAGAAGAGAAACTTGATGTACCTCATACCAAATCAAGAATGTACGTTTTTAGAGCATTATCCCAAAAAGCTTTGGGAAAATACGAGGAAGCTTATAAATCTGTTAACAAAGCTTTAACCATTAACCCAGATAATATGGTTGCAAGAAAACTTAGACGTGAATTAAGAGCAATAGTTAAGAAAAAAGAGATTGACAGTAATCAAAAGTAAATTTTTTTTATGCTCTTCATTTTTTTTAATAGGGGATAAAATGAGTTCAACAAATTTCTCTGATGAAAAAGAAGTAAAAGAAAAAATCAAATCTCTCGTTCCATTAGATAAAAAACTTTCTCCAGTTTTACCCAAACATGTGAGTGGAACTGTTAAGTGCTACATTGATGGTTGTAATAAACAATCATATTACACGCTTGGAGCTTTATTACCAAGTGTTTGGTTTACTCAAGAAATAAAGCAGAAGCTAGTTCCTGTAATTGTTACTTCTTGTTTAGAGCATAGAAATGCCCTGATTGATAATCTCCCAGAAAAAACTGTTTCAGTTATAATTCGAGATGTTTCTCGGGATTCTTTTGAAATTGTTTCTGATATGCTTAAGCAAGCTTTAATCTCGAAAGAAGATGAATTAATAGTTTTCTATAGTTCCTGAATTTTTGGATTTTCTATTCTTTTTCCAATATTCTTTGATGTTTTTTCTATTTCTATTTCTTTCAAAACTGAAGATAATCTTTTTACAGCTTCTAAGCTGTGAACAATCTGATCTAACCAAGAATAAATGTCACCAGGGTAAACTTGAATGTTCAAATTTTTTCTTATCTCTGTTGATATTCTAGTAGGATTGTATCCATTTAATCTATAATTAACAATGATTTTGGAAAAAGTCTTCTCACCGCAATCACAAAAAGGTTTTTCAGGACAATCGCATACAAATATTTCTTTAGTCCATTTTGAAAAAGTGTCTAATATGAATGAACTGGGTTTTCTATCTATACCCCACGATTCACCAGAATACAAATCAAGAATTGCGCCTGAGAAAACACTAGTAGATATTGTTGACTTTAATAACCGTTCTACTTCTGCTTGCAATCTAGAAGATAAATAAGCAGCAGTAAAAGGTCTAATAGAAACAGCTAAATCTAAAACTAACTCTTTACTTTTGATATTTTTCTGCCTTCTCTTAATTTCTTGAACTAAGCGTAAGGCAAAAGGAGGGGCTAGGAAAGATAGAGAAGTAGCTTTTCCTAATTTTGTAGGATAAATGGTTTTATCTTTAAATTCGAGCATTTCCATTTTTACTAAATCTTTTATAATGTTGCTTAACTTGTTTGTTCTTCCGAGCAAGTTTGAAAATATCATTTTATCTCTTGTATCAATTTTAACTTTGGAAACAGCATTAATTATAGCGAGTACTTCTTCTTGTTCTTCTATTGTATCTAAAACTGGTTCTACGGGTTCTATCGGTTGTGTAAGTAATTTGAAGGCAATTTGCTCCTCTGTTAAATCTTGTCTAGAGTAAATTTTTCTTCCTGGTTCAACTAATAAGTAAACTTTACCTTTATCATGAAACCCAAATCTTCCAGCTCTTCCTAACATTTGATGGAATTCTGCAACTGTTAACCATTCTGCCCCCATAGCTAAATTCTCAAAAATAACTAGAGAAGCCGGAAAATCTACTCCAGCTCCTAAAGCAATAGTAGTAACAACAGTGGAAAAAGCTCCTGTTTCAAATTTACTTTCTATTCTTTTTCTTTGTGAGTAAGTTAATCCAGCATGATAATGTGTTGCTCTAACTCCTTTTTTAGTTAATAGACTGGCTATCTTTTCGCATCCTTTCCTTGAATTTGTAAAAACTAAAGTCTGTCCTTTATATCCCATTGAAGACTTTACTCTTTCTTCTTTTCTGCAGAGATCAATCAGAAAATTAATTCTTTGTTCTTCAGAATCAGTAAGGATTACATGTCTTTCTAGAGGAATAGGACGATCAGTATAAATTACAGGTTTAGAATTTAATTCCTTTGCCAGTTCTTTTGGGTTGCCAATTGTTGCTGAAAGATAAATAAATTGAGCCCTTGGAAAAAGAGCTTTTAATCTAGTGATTAAACCATTTAGCCTAAACCCTCTCTCTTTTGCCATTAACATCTGAATTTCATCAATACAAATAGTACCAACATTTCCCAATTCTTTAGCTCTTCCATCCCTAAGAACAAAATCAAGTGCTTCATACGTAGCAACAATAATATCTGATTGTAAACTCCCATCAACAATCGGTTTTTCAATGTCAGTTAGTATTCTACTCATACCTACTTTAATTGAAGTTTTAAAACCGATTTTACGATATCTTTTTCTAAATTGTTCATATTTCTGATTTGTAAGGGCAACTAATGGAGACAGATAGATAAATTTCTTTTTTTCTTTTATAAGATTGGTAATCCCAGCTAATTCTCCTATCAGAGTTTTTCCTGAAGAGGTTCCAGCTACAATTAACAAATCTTTTTTTTCTAACAACCCTGATTCAAGTGCGAGCTTCTGAGCTGGAAGAAAATTTTTCACTCCTTCTTTAATCAGAAGTTCTTTGAATCTTGAAGGAATTGTTTTTAGATCTTCTACTTTTAGTGAAATATCTGGTTTAGAGGCTCGAATAATATCGAATAATGTACTTTCTTTGTCATTAATATTTGATTCAACACCTAAAGTTATAGAGTTTAAAACCTCATCTAAAGAACCCTTTCTTCGAGCTTGTTGTTCATAGAATTTTATTATCCCTGCAGAAAAATTGATTGAAGTTCTTTTTATTTCAGTAATTAACTCTCGTCTAATGCACAATTTACAAATGCTTTTCCCCTTAAAACGAACATTATCTTCTTCACTTAATTCAGTCCATTTTTGCTTATTTAAACAATATCTACAAATGTTTGCTATTTTTGGTTTTTTTATTTTAAAAGTATTAAAATATTCAATAAATCCTTTCTGGTCAAAGGGAAGATCACTTTTTTCTACAACTAAATATGATGCATTTTTTAGATCTTCTGTTGCTTCTTTAGGACGTATGTATTTTACCGTGTTTCTTCCTAATTTTAAGTATTTATAAACTCGAAGAAGGTTTTTTTCGTAAATGAACTGAAGTCTGCAGTGTGCAACTGCTTTTTTGTCTTTTTTCCCAGAAATATAAAAGTAAATTATATCAGTTGACAGTTTTTCTTTATTAAAGTTAAATAACACAGCAATGTATGGTTTAGGAATTTTCATTAAAATCACAAAGACTAAAAAATTATGTTTTTGAAAAGTTATATCCACAAGTTGGGCAAAAATTGACATTAACACCAACTTTTTCTTCACAATGTGGGCATTCTTTAAATAGCGGAGAACCACAATATTTGCAGAATTTAGTTTGCTTTACTTCATTTTTACATGTTGGACACATTACAGTTTTTTCTTTTGTTTGACTAGCTGTTCTATCTACAGGAGTAGAAATTTGGGGTAAAGTTGTTGGAACATATTCTTGATATTTGCTTGATGAGGGTGGATATCTATCACTTTTTGCTGGTTCTATCTTGCTAATAGTAAGTTCTGGGTCTATTTTATGAAGAAAATTTTTGATATTTGTGTTAGATTCTATAGAAAGAGGTTTCCTTTTTTGGGCTAATAGGGCTAGCTTTAGATACTCTACTACATCTTCTTGTTCTGCTCCACAATGAGGGCAGACCTTTAACGATTCTTCAATTTCTTCCCAACAACTTAAACATTTTTTCACTGCATATCGCCTAATTCTTCTGTTTTTGAAAAGTTTTACAAGCTTATAAAAGTAGCTATTTTCGTATTTTATTTTTCTTTTTTTGCTAACGTAGAATTATCGATAATTATATAAAGAAAAATAATTTTGTTTTCAAGATACAAATGGCCAAGAAAAAAAAGATTAAGTGTAAGAAGTGTGGAGCTGAATGGTTACCAAATGAGGTTGAAACAAAGAAAGAGTGGAACATGATTAGTCCAATGCCTGATAAAGACGGAAATGTAACCATAACAAGAATGGCATCTTGGAATTGTCCTTCTTGTGGTAAAAATGTAACTGGAGCAAAAGGTAAAACTAAGGGTGAATTCAGAGTAGAAGATACACCTAAATATAAAATTGAACATGCTTTAGACTCAGGAGAAGAAGTTGATCTCGAAGAATTGGCTGAAGAAATAGGGTTCAAAGTTGAAAATTTGATAAAAATTATTCCCGCTTATATGAAGAAGAAGGGATTAAAAGGAGAAATAAAAGGAAATAAATTCATTCCAAAGAAGTAATTTGTTTTACAAAAATTTTCTTTTTTTTAAATATCAGAATGGCAAAAATTTTTAAAGAGAAAAATAGACAGAGGTCTGAAAACAAAAAGAAACAATGGAGCAGATAAATTATGGTATACACAGCTTTTGATGGGATAATTTCAAAAAATGGATGGCTTATATTTTGGTTAGTACTTTTTACGATATTGACAATTTTTGGTATAATATTGGCATATTTGTATTTTAAATCGTCCCAAAATAAAACAAGAAAGGCTACAATATCTATTATACTTTTCAATATTCTTGTAATAGCTTTTGAGTTGCAGCTTATTTTTATTAAAACAAATATTAATTTTTAATACTCTTATTTTTCTCTCTTGATTTTTTAATTTTAGGTTCTTTCCTACACAGTTAGAATTTCAAAAAGGTTAAATAATCTAAAATGAATAAAAACAAGATAGCTAGTTATTTAGTGGTAGAATGATACAATGAACTTCTTTAGTTATTTACCTTATTTAAACAGAGAAAATATAAGCTGGTTATTTAAAAAAAGTGAAAAAATAGATGAGATTACAGATGAAGATTTTGTCTTTCGACTAAAGAAAGTTCTAAACTCTGATACTCTAACTAGCTCTCAAAAAAGGAAAATCTGGCAAATCTCAATGGAGAATTTATTTTTTAATGAAATGCATCGTAGTTTCATCTTTACTCCAACTTCGAAATTTCCCAAAACAACTGAGATAAAGGCTGCAATAAGTAAAAAACTTCAAGTAATTGTTAAAGAAGAAAAAATAGCCTGTTCTCCCATTTATGTTTCAATGATGGAAAAAACCCCGTTACACTTTTTAATTTCATTCTCTTTAGAAAAAGTTACTAATTTTGAGAAATTTCTTGAACTACCCTTAAATAGACATTTGGTTTTTAATATTTTTCCAGAAAAAGGTTTTTGCACTTTTTGGCCACTAGATAGAGATGTTAAACTTAAAGTTGCATTGAAATTGATTAATGAACTCTTCGCTGATACCAAAGAGATAAAAGTAAATGCTCTACTCTTGCGCAAGTTTTCTACTCAAGATCAAATGAAAAGAATGGTTATTTCAACTCCTCCAGAAATAGCAGGTTTTTCTGGTTTGGATTCTATAGAATTTTATGGTTCAGATGTGATGTTAGGATTATCAGGATTAAAAAGAAGACATGATGCTGACGTAGAAAAGATTACTCGAGTTGGACCATTAACAGATTTAGAATCGGATAATATAAGGTTAAAAGCAGGAAAGGGTATACAAGTCAAAAACTATTCTGCTATAGATAAACTTCTTGCTGTTGTTAAAACATAATATTTATTTGTGCGGTTCCATTCTTTTTTCTAATGATAAGCTTGAAATAAAAGTATAGGCATATCGAAAGTTTTTTTATAAAACTACTAAATGTAAAACAAAAAAGGAGTAAGATAATATGATTGAACTACTTCAAATAAGTAGAGGTGGATCTGGAGGAGTAACTGGAGCTAAAATTTTAGCCGAGGCTGCAATGTATGAAGGACTAGACTCACAAGCAATTCCTAAATATGGGGCTGAAAGAAGAGGAGCTAAAGTTGAAGCTTATGTTCGTTTTGATTCTTCCCCTATAAGGATACATAGTCCAGTCTATAATCCAACACATGCTATGGTATTAGATTCATCACTCATTAAGGCTTTAGAGATAGACAAAGTTAGTAAAGATGGAATTATAATGATAAATTCCTCACATATTCCTGATTTTCTTAAAGGAACAAATAGAAAAGTAGCTTATGTAGATGCTACTAGTATTTCAAAGGAACTAGGCTTAGTTGTAAGTGGATTTACCCTTACAAACGTGACGATGTTAGGTTGTTTTGCGAAGGCAACAGGAATAATAAAAATGGAAAACATAGAGAAAGCTATTGAAAAAACACTAGGCGCGAAAATTGCACCAAAGAATATTGAGGCTGCAAGACGCGCTTATGAACAAACAAAGGTGGAAACAGCATGACAGAAAAAGAACCAAGTATGCCAATTTTATATCCAATAGAAGGCGCTGCAGGATTAACTGGAGATTGGAGAACACAAAGACCAATTGTTGATCCAGAAAAATGTAAAATGTGCAATATTTGTTGGCAATATTGTCCTGATTTAGCAATAACTGCAGCAAATAAAGAAGAAAACAAAGTAATTGTATTTGATTATACATTCTGTAAAGGGTGTGGAATTTGCGCTAGAGAATGTCCTTTTGGCGCAATTCATATGGAAAAAGAGGTGGACTAGATGGCTGAAGAAGTAGTAATGTTAACTGGTAATCACTCTGTGTCAGAAGCAGTAAAGAGGGTTAAACCTGATGTTATTGCTGCTTACCCAATAACTCCACAAACAGCAATTATAGAATATTTAAGCAGAGTGGTAGATTCTGGAGAACTAGATAGCCACTTTATTAGAGTTGAGTCTGAACATTCTGCTCTAGCAGCCGTTGCTGGAGCATCATGGGCTGGAGCAAGAACTTTTACAGCAACAAGCAGCCAAGGATTACTATATATGGGAGAATGGGTTTTCTGGACAGGTTATGCTCGCTTACCCGTTGTAATGGCTGTTGTAAATAGATGTTTAGCTCCTGGATGGAGTATATGGGTAGATTTACAAGACTCAATGGCTTTTAGAGACGCAGGTTGGATACAAATTTACAATAAGAATAATCAAGAGGTATTTGACACAACAATTCAATCCTATAAAATAGCAGAGAGTAAAGACATAGCTTTGCCTGTTATGCCATGTTTAGATGGATTTGTTCTCAGCCATACGAGTTCTAAAGTAATATTAAGTGACCCTGAAGAAGTTTATAATTTCGTAGGTGATTATTCAGATCCAATTATCGAAATTGATACTGGTAAGCCTTTTGCTTATGGTTCCATAGTTATGCCTGATAAGTACAATAAGGATAGAAAAGATCTAATGGAAGCAATGGAAAGAGCTAAAGCTAAAATTAAAGCTGTAAACAAAGAATTTTCTGAAACCTTTGGAAGATCTTATGGAAATGGTCTAATTGAGAAATATGGAGATGATGACGCAGACTTAACAATTGTAGGAATAGGAACTCTAGCTGATGAAACACAACAAGCAATTGACATGCTAACTTCAGAAGGGTTGAAAGTAAACTCTGTCAGAGTAAGAACATTTAGACCTTTCCCAACAGAAGATATAATTGACATTGCTAAAAAGAATCATAAGCTACTCGTAATTGATAGGTCAGTAAGTTTTGGTCACGAAGGACATTTACAAATGGAAATTGAGTCAGTTCTAAAGAGAAATAATATTGACACTCCTGTTATTGGAAAGGTAATGGGATTGGGCGGAGAAGACGTTCCATATACTCGTATCGCTAAAGCAGCGAGGGAGAATCTGTGAGGTGAAAAAAATGCCAACAACAATTAAAGATTTAATGAATAATCCCAAAGAAGCATTGCTTAAAGGTCATTTTGCATGTGCAGGATGTGGAAGCGCTTTAGCTTTTCGTCATGCAATCGGTGCTATTGCTGATAAAGCTGTTGTAGTAATTCCTGCCTGTTGTACTTCAGTATATCAAGGATTTGGAAGAGGAGTAGCTTTTGATGTTCCAACAATTAATGTAGCTTTTGCTTCATCTGATGCAGTTGCTGCAGGAATTAAACATGCAATGGATAAAAAAGGAAAAGAAGCACATGTAATCGCTTGGGCTGGAGATGGAGGTACAGCTGATATAGGTATTGCTACTCTTATTGGTGCTTGTGATAGACAAGATAATATCTTGCATATAATGTATAGTAACAATGTCTATAGTAACACCGGTGGGCAAAGAAGTGGAGATACTCCTATTGGTGCAAGAACAACAACTACACCTTTTGGAAACAAAACACAGAGGAAAATGGTTCCTTTCATAATGATGGCTAATAACGCTAGCTATGTTGCTACAGCTTCAGTAGCTTATATTCCTGATCTCGTTGATAAAGTGAAAAAGGCACTAAGCTATGATGGTTTCAAGTTTATTGAAATCGATGCTAGCTGCCCAGTAGCATGGAAATCAGATTCTGCTGACTCTATTCATGTTGCAAGACTAGCTGTAGAAACTGGTGTTTGGCCACTATTTGAGTGGGATAGTAAATCAAACAAAGCAGTTCTAAGTAAAAGAGGAAGCAAATATAGGAATAAAGAAAACAGAAAACCAATTGAAGAATGGTTAAATATTCAAGGAAGATTCAAAGGAATGTCTGAAGAAGAGATCAAGAACTTATATGCTGATGTTGATCGTCAATGGACTTTCCTCGAAAAATTCCTAGAATAACTTTTTTTTCTATTTACCTTTATCGATGTTTTTTAATAATGATTAGAAAATTTAGAATTAGTGTCTAATTTGGATAACAATTCTAAAACAGAAGAGCTCTACAATATGATTATTGGTTTTATTGAAAGTGCAATAAAACTAAAAAGCCTTCCAAGACAAGGTTGGATTAGAGTAGGAATTCCACTTTCAGTAGTCGAAAGTGTAGCTGATCACTGCTATAATACGGCAATGTTGTCTTTGCTTTTAGTAGACTTGCACAATGAATTATACAAGGATGAACAATTATCTTCAGAACTAGTAATGAGAATAGCTATTGTTCATGATTTACCAGAATGTAGATATCAGGATTTTGACAAACAAGTTGAGATTTTGGTGGGAAAAGATCATTATCTAGAATTCAAAACGCAGATTCTAACAAATGCAAGTAATGAGTTGCTTTCACTAATCCTAAATGAAAATGTGAAAGATTTATGGAAAAAAACTTTAGATGATGTTATTGTTAAGTCCTCACGAGAGGCAAAATTTGTTAGTTACGTAGATAAACTTGAAGTAATTGTTCAAGCTTTAGCATATGAAAAACAAGGATATAACCCGCGTATTTTCGATGACTATTGGAAAACCTCACTAGACTATCTTAGTTCTTGTCCATTTGAGGTGATAAACAATCTTGTCCCTCAATTAAAACAAGCTAGATCACAAAACTTCTAGTCTTTTTTTAAATAAATTAGAATAGATTTGTTTCCTTCTTAAATAATTTTAAATAGCAAAAAAGTTTAATAGTTTTAGATAAAATTTAGTTTATCGTTAATTATAATAATCGATGATGAAACATGGACCTAGAAGATAAATACAACGAACTTCAAGTTTCTCCTTTTAATATTCCTTTTCTTCGTGATTTGGGAATTAAAGCAGTAGCTATTGTAAACTTTGACATACTCTATGGTCCAGTCTGTTATTTGAAAGAACTTTCGAACTCCTCTTTTAGCGAGAAATTAAAAAAAGTAGATACATTAGCAGAACTCTATACTGGTTTTGCTAGAACTGAAATTGATGTTATAACTACTCTAGATGAGAAAGTAATTGTTAGTAGTTATACAGAAAAACTTGAAACAAGTGAGGTTACTTCTCTTCTTTTTCTAGTTTGTGTTCTTTCTGCTGATACTGAAAAACTAGTACAGTATTGTCGTTCTTTGACTAAAAGAATAAGAGGAGATCCTGAAAGATTTAATTCTGCATTATCTTTTATTATAGAACAAGAAAGAAAGAAGAGTCATGCATTAATTATAGAACGAAATGGAACTAGAATAAAAGGATTAAACATTAATGATGAAAGTATTGTTTCAGGTAATGAGTTTCTGAATTTTAATGGATTTCTGTTTATTGATTATAACCGTGCAGAAGTAGACGGAAGATTTTTCCCAAAAAGGATAAACGAAAAAAAAGTTGATTTTAGAGCGTTAGTAAAGTTTATTGACACACAGAAAAATGAAGCTGAATTATCTTTTGGAGAGTTAATTACTCTTTACTATAAAGGCTTAGAGTTGCTCATTTATTTGCATAATTCTGGAGCAATTATGGTCGGAACAAAAAAAATGAGATCGAGGATTAATTACAATTTTATTAATAAATGGTTTTTCAACTTTTTTGATGTGTATCTAGATGTACATGGAATTCCAGAAGAAAAAGGGACTTTGGAAACCCTGAAATATTTAGATAGAGAAATATCTGGTGAACCTAAAAGATTTATTATTTCAGAGCTCATTGATTTAATGATCAATTCGGAGAAATCTACCCCAGAACTTTTAGTTAAACCTTCTTCAATAAAGAAAAGAGGATGGATAAGCTTAAGAACAGAATATGAGCTCTTCTTGGAGTATCTCGAACTTTTTGATGGAAGTCTTTCAATATATAAAATTTCTCAAGAAATGTCTGTACCCCTTTCAAAAGTTGTAGAATTTATTATTTTTCTGAAATCGAGAAATTTACTTGAAGTCTATAAGAAGAAAAGATAAAAGAATTTTTATAGTTTGTCGAAATTATTATTAACATTAAAAAAACTTGAAAAGTGTAGACTAATGAGCAGATTTTCTCTTAAATTAGAAACAACAGAACAAGAATTAATCAATAAAATTGAAACTTTAAAGAAAATTTCCGCTCTTATAGCTTCTAAAATACTAAAAGAACTGAAAATTTATGATTCTCTTCAAAGACCAAGGTCTCCTGAAGAAGTTTTCCACATGAACAATTATATAGGGCTAGAAAAAGAATTTCATTACATCTTTGAAATTTTAGCTGATATGAAACTCCTAGAAAAACAAGGAGAATTTTATCAAGAAGGGCCAACGAGGATTAGTTTGGAAAAAAAGTATCAGACTGAAATTTTAGAAGAAAATAATGATATTTTTGGTTCTATAAACTATCTTTTTGAGAAGATAAGTTCAAAATATATAAGTATCTTGAAAGGAGAGCAAGGAAAATTAAATTCTAAGGAGTTAATAAATTTTCTAGATTGTTTGCATGGCTCAGAATTTGTATTCATGATACGAGAATTGTTTTTCAAACAGCTAACAACTAGAGTAAGTATTTTTTCTGAAACTACTAAACTTAATATCTTGAACTGGGGAGTGGGATCAGGATATGATGCAGTACATATAGCTGACTTTTTTGGTTTAAGGGCTTCAATTATAAGTATTGAACCTGATAATGAAGTTTATAGAGGAAAAGTTTTGCAAGATTTATATGAAATTTATAATCTGGATTTTGTTGAAAGATCTCACTTAGAAATTTCTCTTTTGTCTGGAACAATTGATTTATTTTTTGGAAATGGGATATTCTTTTTTGAAAGCTTTTCTGAAATTGTGAAAGTCATTAAGAAATTGCTCAAAGATGAGGGTTTCCTTGCATTAATCATCAATAAGGATATAGACTTAGCTACAAAATGGGTTTTCTCTGTGTTTGATAAATATAAAGTTGCAGAAGATAGAGATTCCTTAATAGCAAAATTCAAACATAGTGGTCTATCCAGAGTAAAATATGTAGGATTGAATGACAGTTTTGTACTTTTACAAAAATGAAAAAGAAAGGAAGAATCTTAAAATAAAAAAAAGATAAATTACTTTTTTGTTTATTTCTTTTTCTGTTCTGCAAGTTTAGACTTTTCAGCTAATTCAGGTATTATTTGTAGGAAAGGTGCAATAGAGTTAGCGATTGTTGAAAAAGCATCTTCTTTAGAGCCTGTAATAATCATTTTATCAATTTCTAAGTTCTGGTAAATCTCTGGTAATCTTGCAATAATCATTTCTTGGAAGAAGCGACTATCTGCTTTTGCTAGAGCTTGTATTCTAGCTAATATACCTTCTGCTTCTGCTTTTCTAGCCTCTAAAATCATAGCAGCTTCACCTTTGGCTCTAGATTCAAGCTCAAATTGCTTTGCTGCTGCCATTCTACGGATTTTTTCAGCTTCAACGTCAACTTCTGAGGCAATTTTTCTGTATTTCTCTGCATTAGCTTCGATTTCAACCTTTGTTTGATAAGTTTTGGCTTCTACTTCTGTTCTTTTCTTTTCAAGTTCTTGGATTTTAATCTCTCTATCTTTTTGCTTAGTTTCAATGTCTAATTGTACTCCTTGTCTTTCCATTTCGACCTTTCGTTGAACTTCTAAGTCTCTAAGTTTAGTGGTTTCCTCCATATCTGCTTTCTTTAATCTGGCTAGTTTCTCCTGTTCAATTTTCATAATAGCGCTGACATTCTCCTTTAATTTAGGATCTATGATCTCTATTTCTCTAATTTCAACGCTTTCGATAATCAAACCCCAATCTCTTGTTAATGTGTGTAATTCTTTGACTACAGACTCAATTATTGCTTGTCTGTCGCGTATTATTTTCTCTAGTTGCATGTTGGCAGTAACAGTTCGAATAATTGATTCTGTGGCGTTTTTGATTATATTTTCGACATAAGCAGGCGAGGACTGATCCCATACAACCCTAGCAAAAGCAACTTCAGGGTCAACAACTCTCCAAAAAACAAAAGCTGTTACTGATATCTCTTGAAATTCTCTACTAACTACTTTTTCTTTTGCTTCCAAAAAAGTAGATTGTGTAGTTACTGGAATAGTTCTAATTTCGTCGATCAAAGGTAAAACAACAGCTTTTCCACCTTGTCCTGCTCTGATAACCTTTCCTCCACGAAAGTGAATGACGTAAAAACTAGTATCGAATTTACGATAACGTGACGCATAAAACATCAATCCAAGAACAATTAAAACGACTATTCCAATAATTAAATATACATACCATTCTGCCATTTTCTTTCTCCTCAGTTAGATTCAAGATGGATTTAGTAATACGCTTTTTTAAAGGTATTCAAATGAAAATCACACATGAGGTTAAAAAAATAGAAAATTTAGTTTTTCACCATTTGTTAAAATAGCTTTAATGTTTATATTTTTTAACTTGATTTTACTTTAGAAAGAAAGAAAAAAGAAAAATTAAAATTATAAACTATCTACCAGATAAGTGTTGTTTTTGAAAGCTACAATCCTTACTTTTTCTCCTTTCTTGAATTTATCAAAAGGACTGAAAGTTTTAGCATGCAGTTTTGTTAAACCTATATTTTGCCCTAAATCAACGACAATTATTCCTCCTTTTACATCTACAGAAACGAAAACCTCACCTATCTCCCCAACAAGCTGTTCTCCTTTTGGAACAATAATTGAAGTAGTAGCAGAAAGTTTTCTCCATGTTTTAGATAAAATCCAAGCTAAAAAGTAGGGAACAACAAAAACACTTACTATACGTACGATTCTTAAACTAAGATCATCAGAAGAAATTCGAAGTGTTGAAACCCCTAAAATACCAAAGATTAGGAAATAGGTAGACATTAATAGGAATAAAGGAGCTGAAGAACGAGTAATATCAATACTTTCAACTACGGCTTTCGAAACTTTATGAGGGGTAAGATCAGAGACGTCTCCACTTTCACTGCTGACTTCATGGTCACCTACATCATGATCTCCAATATCATGGCTCACATCATGTCCCCCTATGTCATGATCTCCTACATCATGGCTTATGTCATGCCCTCCAATATCATGATCTCCTATATCATGGCTTACATCGTGTCCTCCAAAAGCCTCTGTAATATTTTCAATGTTGAGAACAAATGAAAGAATTACTAACAATGCTCCACTAATTAATAAAGCTAAAGCTATATTCCATAGTATTGTTTCAAAATTAAGTAAAAATTCAGGATTCAATTTCTTCTTCCTCTTTTTCCTTTTCGATTAAAAATAGGACATGGTGATTTAAAAATCTTGATAAATAAATTCTATTAAAAATTAAAAACTAGTTTTTGAAAATCTACAAAATGTAATAAAATAAAAAGGTACATTTGATAAATACAAAAATTTATCTTTAGAAAATAAAAGTTGGACTTGAAATAATTGCGTTCTCTAAGTGTGTGCACAAAAATTTTGGAAGAGCAAGGAATAAACTATTCTATATACGAACTTGATTCTAAGTCGTTTAGCATAATAGACCCAAGAGTAAAAAAAAGAATAGAACAAGTGAAACAAATAGCTGAGAGCTTGAATTGTGTAGTAGGAATAGTTGGTGGATTTATTCGAGACTTGTTATTAAAAAAACCGAGTAAAGATGTTGATTTTGTAGTTATTGAAGGTGATTTAGAAAAATTAACAGAAGAAATTGCAAAAAAACTAAAGGCAAAAAAGGCTATAATTCATAACCAAACCTTAACTACGCAAATACGCTTCGGAGAAGGAATAGTATTTGAGTTTAATGCACCTAGAGTGGAAAGTTATGAGCCTTTGTCTCGCGTCCCAAAGGTAAGAAGAGGAACAATAATAGATGATTTAACAAGGAGAGATTTCACTATCAATTCTTTTATACTTTTTGAAAACAAATACTTAGACATTTTTAACAGTAAAAAAGATCTTCTTGAAGGGATCATTAGAACTACAAGAGAACCATCAATTGTTTTCTCTGAAGATTACTTAAGAATATTTAGAGCAATAAGATTCGCATGTTTACTGGATTTTAAGATAGAAGAGAAAACAAAGAAAGGAATAATAGAGAATGCACATCAGCTTAGTTTTGTAGCTAAAGAAAGAATAATTGAAGAGATAAGATTGACAGCTAAAAAGGATATAGTTTGCTGTTTCAAATTAATGACAGAACTGGCAATTATTCATACTCTTTTTCCTGAATTGAAAAACGAAAAAATAAATGATACTTACATAGTTTCTTTAAAATATGAAAAAATAGAGAAAGAGCTAGAACTTGTCAAACAACAAAAAGGGATAAACTATTTCCTTTGTTTTTTTGCTTTAGTAATGAAAGAACAATTTATTGAAAAGGAAAATTATCTGGCAAAAATCAAAAATGAATTAAAAAAATTCAAGTTTTCAAAAAAAGAGATAGAAAAAATTTTGCTTATTATTAAATATTCAAATACTCTAATACACCACATTTTTTATCCTGTTTCAAAAAAAGAATTAGGATTATTGTTAAGAGAAATATTTGAAATTAGAGAAGAAGTTATAGCTATAAATATTGCAGAAAACAAACTCTTAAAGAAGAAAAATAAAAATTTAGAAAAAATAATAGGCGATTTAAGAGAATTAAGTAAAGATAAAGAACTAATTTTTATAAAACCTGCAGTAAATGGTAATGAACTAATGGAATTGGGAATAAAAAAAATGGAAATAAATCAATGTAAAGAATTTTTAATACATGCCTTGATGGATGAGCAGCTAGAAAACACAAAGGAAGAATGTATTAAATATGTTAAAAGATATTATCTCCAGAAACGATAGTCATATCACATAAAATTTGTTTTTTATGAATTTTAAATTAGTACATTTAAGCTCTAATCAAAAATGAGATTTTCTGTTTTAAGAAATCCGATAACTTTTAATAGAATAAATGGTTGGTTTAATAATATGATTAAATATCAATATGATATTTCCAATTATTTGGCAATTGAAACAGCTGGAGGAGTTGATTGGCATCCAATTGAACGAAAACTAGTTTTTACTTATAATGCTCCTGGTTTGTTTCAGATATTTGAAACCAGAGTAAAAGAAGGAGTAACTGGGAGTGTTATTCAATTATCATCTGATGAAAATCGTAGTACAGATCCTTGTTTCTTGAGTGATGGTTCAATAGTTTTTCATAGAGATTTTGGTGGGAATGAGAATTTCCAACTTTTTGTTCTTAACAATTCAAACAAGGAGCAGAAAATAACTTCAGACTATAATGCTAAGCATATTGTTTTATTCACTTCAGAGTCATATTTGTATTATAGAGCTAATATCACAAACAAATCTAAATTTGAAATTTTTAGGCAAAAAATACCCGTTTTACATAATCCTCCTGAAAAGATTTTCTCTCCCGAGGAAGGATTGCCTACCTCTTTACTTACTAATGATGATAATTTGTGTGTTATAGTTATTTCCTACGGAAATACAAATGAGAAAGTTATACTTTATGATGTTAATTCAGGAGAAGTGACTAACTTAACAGAATCACTTAAAAACGGAGAAAAGGAAACTTACCGTTGGGAAACCATTCGCTGGATAGATGATTCGCATTTACTTGTCGCAACTGACTTTAACAGTGATATCATAAGACTAGGAGTCCTTGATATTAATGGAAATTTCAATGAAATTAGTAATTTAGAACAAAAATACGAATTTAATGTTGCTACTTACAGAAAGGGAAGTAAAAAAACTTATTTCTCCATTAATAAAGAGGGGTTTGATGAGCTGTTTTGTTGTGAATTTACAACTAAAGAGGCCCAGAATATAGAAAAAGTAGATCTTCCTTCCAAAGGAGTAATACTTTATGGTGATACAAGATCATTTTCTAAAGCTATGTCATTATCTTACGATGGAAAATTTCTAGCAATATCTTTTTCTTCATCAACAATCCCTTCATCTCCATGGCTAATAGATCTGGAAACAAAAAAAGCCTGGCCTGCAATTGAAGTAAGAACTGCAGGGATACCAATACACTCATTCGTAGATTGTAAACTAGAAAGGTTTTCAAGTTTTGATCAATTGTCTGTTCCCTACTTTATTTATTATCCTAACATCGAAAAACCAAAAAATGGTTTTCCAGCTTTGATTCTCATTCATGGAGGACCAGAATCTCAAATCAGACCTTATTTTAACCCAGTTATTCAATTCTTTGTTGCTGCAGGGTACGTAGTAGTAACACCTAATATCAGAGGAAGTTCAGGATATGGACGCAAGTATATGGACCTTGATAACGTAGAAAAAAGGTTGGATTCAATAAAAGATATCGCATTTCTTGCTGAGGAGCTTAAAAAGAATGAGCAAATAGATCCTTCAAAACTGATTGTTTATGGAGCAAGCTATGGTGGATTTGCAGTCTTATCTTCTTTAACAGAATATCCTGATATATGGGCCGCAGGGGTTGATATTGTAGGAATTTCTAATTTCGTTACTTTTCTGCAAAATACAGCTAGTTGGAGAAGAAAATTGCGAGAAGCAGAGTACGGTAGCCTAGAAAAAGATTTAGACGTGCTAAAGTCTATTAGCCCCATAAATAAAATTGAAAGAATTAAAGCCCCCCTGTTTATTGTCCATGGAGACAATGATGAACGTGTTCCTCTATCTGAAACGTTACAAATGTATGAAAAAATGAAACAAAAAGGACTAAATGTAGCTCTTCTTCGTTTCTCAGATGAAGGACATGGTATAACAAAATTACCTAATAAAATTAAAGCTTATACTAAAATCCTTGAATGGTTAAATACTCTTCTAAAAAATTAATCTTCTTTTTTCTTCTATTTTTTTGTGTTTTTTAGAAACTAATCAACTTTTATGCTTGAAGCGGAAGACTTAAATTTCTTTCGTTTTTATACATTGATGCTAATTGTTTGTTTTAGGCTCTTAAACTGGAAATTTCGACTTTCTCTATTTATTTTTTTAAAAACTTTTTCCGAAACATTTATATATTATAAACACAATTTAAAATACGGACACCTAAAGTGGTTATGGCAGATTGGTTCTCTATTTTGGATAGAAGAAGAAAGTAAAGAAGAGGAAAGAATGTACTAGGGTAGAGGAAGGATTCAAACATTGAAAGAATAATATAGAGAATCACACAGAAGCTTTAGTGTTTAAATAGGTGATAGAAAGAATGAGTCATGGTAATTCATCTAGAGGATATGAGGAAGAGCAAATTACATGTCCTGAGTGTGGAAGTACTGATGTAGTATTGGATCAAACAAGAGGAGAGCATATTTGTAGAGAGTGTGGAACAGTAGTTGAAGATAAGTTAATAGATGATGGACCTGAGTGGAGGGCATTTACTGCAGAAGAGCGTTCAAAACGTTCAAGAGTTGGTTCTCCAACAACAATTACAATTCACGATAAAGGTTTGAGTACACAAATTGGTTGGGAAGATAGAGACGTTTATGGTAAGAAATTATCTCCAAAACGAAGAGCTCAGATTTATCGTCTTCGTAAGTGGCAAATACGTACTAGGGTACATAGTTCAATCGATAGAAATCTTGCTTATGCCATGTCTGAACTAGATAGACTGGCTTCACAGTTAGGTCTTCCTAGAAGCGTAAATGAGACTGCTGCAAATATATACAGAAAGGCAATAGAAAAAAGGTTAATTCGAGGACGTTCAATCGAGGCTATGATTGGTGCTACAGCTTATGCTGGAGCAAGAATAAGACGTGTTCCCCGAACTTTGGACGAGATAGCTCGTCATTCCAGGATTTCAAAGAAGGAACTAGGAAGATGTTACAGATTAATTATTCGTGAGTTAAATATCAAGATACCATTAGCAAACCCAAGAGATTACATTGTTCGTTTTGCTGCTGAATTAAGGTTGAGTGGTAAAACTTCTCAAAAAGCTGTTGAACTATTAGAACGAGCTAAAGAGCACAATTTAACAGCAGGAAAAGATCCTACTGGTTTGGCTGCTGCAGCGATATATATTGCAGGAATAACAGAAGGCGAAAGGAGAACCCAACGAGAAATAGCTGAAACAGCTACTGTAACAGAGGTTACTGTAAGAAATAGGTATAAAGAACTTGTAAGAAAGTTGAACATAGAAGTAACGATATAGATTATCCAAACATTCAGAATATGTATTTACTCTTTTTTTTCTCTCTCTTTTTTCAAAGAATTTAATAATATGATTGATTTTCTGTAAATGAGCTCTATGACTGAAGAAAATAAAATAGAAAAAGTAATTGATGTTTGTCTCCGTAGAGGTTTCGTTAACCAAACTGCAGAAATTTATGGTGGAGCTTCAGGTTTTTTTGATTTAGGGCCTTTGGGTACCCTAATGCGTCAAAAACTAGTTGATTTTTGGAGACAATTATTTGTACTTGATAATGATAACGTCTTTGAAATTGATGGTTCTTTGCTACTACCAGAAAGTGTCTTCAAAGCTTCAGGGCATCTAGATTCTTTTGAAGACCCTCTAATCCAATGTAAAAATTGTAAATCTATGTACCGAGCAGACCATATAATCTCTCAAAATACAGGTATAAGTGCAGAAGGTTTGTCATTAGAAGAACTTGATAAAATTGTAGAAGAAAATAAAATTGTCTGTCCAAGTTGTAAAGGAGAGCTTGACAAAGCAAGACAGTTTAATCTAATGTTTAGCACTGGAATTGGCCCTGTTAGTGGAAATAAAGGTTATCTTAGACCTGAAACAGCACAAAATATTTTTGTTAACTTTAAACGCTATGCTTCTTTCATGAGGAATAAGCTTCCTTTTGGAATTGCACAAGTAGGTAAGTCATTTAGAAATGAAATCTCTCCTAGGAACTTTCTCATAAGAGTTAGAGAGTTTGAGCAGATGGAAATTGAAATGTTCTTTGATCCTGAGCAGGCAAATGATTTTTCTCTCTTTGATTTTGTTGAAGATGTTGAAATTAATGTGGTAACAAAAGAGATGCAAGAAAAAGAGTGGTCTAAACCTCTATTAATTAGTGTTAAGGAAGCAATAGAAAAGGGAATAATACCAAACCAAGTTATGGGTTACTTTATTGCTATGGAGAGTGAAATGCTACAAGCTTTGGGTATTCCCAAAGATTCTTTCTGGTTTAGATACATGCTACCACATGAAACACCACACTATTCTGGTGGTAATCTAGACCTTGAAGTAAAATTGTCTATTGGCAAAGTAGAAATAATAGGAAATGCTTATAGAACAGATTACGATTTAAAGAAACATCAAAAAGCTTCTAAATCTACCTTTACAATTGTATCAAATAACAAGAAAGTTTTACCCCATGTCGTAGAACCATCAATGGGTGTAGGTAGAATACTTTACACAGTTTTGGAATATTGTTATAGAGAAGATGAAAGTAGATCTTGGTCTTGGTTCAAATTCCCAGCATCAATAGCTCCGATAGAGATCGCTGTTTTTCCATTAATGAAAAAAGATGGACTTGCGGAATATGCTCAAGATTTACATTTAGATCTAAAGGACGCTGGTTTTGTTTCCTTTTATGATGATACAGGGAAAATAGGAAAAAGATATGCACGAGCAGACGAGATTGGAATATTATACTGTATAACTGTTGATTATGAAAGCTTAGAAAAAGATACAGTAACGATCAGAGATAGAGATTCAACTAAACAAATAAGAGTGTCTATTGAAGACCTTGAAGATGTTTTGGATGCACTTTTAGAGGAAGAGTTAACCTTTGAAGAACTAATTGAAAATCAGAAATATTTAATAGAGCAATAAACTTAAACCTTAAAAACAATGTAATAAATGTCAAAATGAATTATAGAAAGTGAGTAAAATGACCAAATATATCTGCCAAAATTGTAAAACAGAAATTACACCTAATGATTTAAGACTTCTTCCAGGTGTAAAGTGTCCTAAATGCAGTCATAGAATATTAATTAAGAAACGTTCTCTTATAGCAAAGCCAGTGAAGGCTCGATAATCTTCTTTTTATCTATTTTTTATCTATTTTTATTTAATTAATTATTGTAGAAGTTCAACAACTTCAGCTTTTACTAATTTATCTGAGAGAGCATCAGTTATTTTTACTCTAGCTACCCTTTTTAGTATATCACTTTCGAATTCAATACTTACAGCAGGACCTGCGTTAATGAAATATCCAATGTAAGTATTCTTTCTTTTGAAATCTTTCTCTGCGATAATAACAGTTTCTGTTTTTCCAATTAATTCCTTCTTTTTCTCCTTATTGAATGAAATAATAGTCTGTTTCAATTCTTCTCGCTTTTTATGTAAAAGATATCTTTCAGGAGGAGAAGAAACATTCATTTTAGTAAAAGGGCTGTTGGGAAGAGCTAAATATTTGTATACTGTAACTTTATCTGCAACGTTCCATAAGCGTTTTCTTATTACATCAGTTGTTTTTTCAAGGGCTGATACTGTTTCCCCTGGTAAGGAATGAATAAGATAAATTTGTGGTTTCAATCCTGCTTCTGTTAAGAGTTTAGCTGCTTTCATTGCTCTTTCAGGGGAAGAAGGTCTTCCTAATTTTCTACTTAATTCTTCATCAAAAGTCTCACAACCTATAGAAATGGGAGTACCTGGTAGGTATTTGCCTAGAATTTCAGCTACTTGTTTATTTATTAGAGTAGGTTTAACATTTTCAATTATAATAGATCTATTGGGTTTCTCATCTCTTATTTCTGCTAGTTCAGAAAGTAGTTGTTCTATCGCTTGTATATTAGGTTCTGGATAAGATGGAGAAACAACTTGACCATCTTTCCCTCTCATATAGTCCAAAAAACCAGGAGCAGAAAGAACTATCCTATTTACCCCTAGATCAAATAATTCTCTTATTTCTTTTACGATTAATTCATGAGGACGACTGATTGGAGCTCCGAAAGTTGTGGGGACACTGCAAAACCCACAACCTGGTGGAATATTAGCAGGACAGTCTATTAGCTCTACTTCTCTCTCTACTGAGTCAGTACAAAATCCGCAATCAGGGCATAAACCTTTATCTTGTACTAATTCTCCTCTTATAAAGTTTGAACATCCTCTGACAGTTTCCACATAAACTCTAGCAAACCAATATTCTTCATAGTCAGTTATAACTTTAGTAGAGGGGTTGTAATTAAAAATATAATATCCTTTTGCCTTCTTCTCTTTTATAAGATAAGTTTTTCCTATTTTTTCTATCTCAAACTGTTCTCTGTTGTTTTCAATGAAACTTAGAATTTCGAATTTGTTCTCAATCAATTTGTCAAGAAATAATTCTCCTTGTCCTTGAACAGCTGCTGTGACTTTTAATTGAGAAACGAAATCAACATCAGAAGTAACAGGTCCACCAACGAAGATTTTTGGTAGCATTACTTCTGTTTTTAACATTCTTACTATTTCTATTACAGCGATTTCGTCAACACTCATTCCACTAATTAAAAAAGCATCAAAGGAAGTTAAATCATAGTTGTGATTTCTAGAGAGTAAATTTTCAGCTCTAATTACCTTAGAGTAAATGTTTTTGTATTCACATATACCAGCAAGTAATCTCGGTCCTACTCCAATTACATCTCTAGTAAATTTTCTTTTTCCATCATTTGAAGCAAGAGCATCAACAATTAGAATTTTCACAAAAGAATAGTTTTTTCACTTTTTAAAAAGATTAGTTTTGTTAAAATAATTCAGAAATTAGAATTGAATTGCTTTTAAAATATTCACACTGCTTTTAAAAAAATATATAGAAAAAAAATATTGTTTAATTGTTGTTTTTTTGTATATTATAGTACTTCCGCAATAAGTTGACTGATTTCTATAGGTTAAAATTATAGGAGTTCATACTATCATTGGCGTGTTCTCAATTCATACTTTTTGAGATAATTCGGAAGTACTAATATTAACAAAAAAATATAAAAAGGATTGGAAGTAACTTTTTATGAATGGAAGAAGATTTGTGTCCAGTATGTGGTTTACCTCAAGACCTTTGTGTCTGTGAGGGGTTAGCAAAAGAAGTGCAGATAATTAGAGTTTATTTAGAAAAAAGAAGATACGGCAAGAACTATACGTGCATATCAGGGATTGATCCAAAAGAAGTCGACTTGGGAAATTTAGCGAAAAAACTTAAGACCCAACTTGCTTGTGGAGGAACGTACAAAGATGGAAGAATTGAGTTGCAAGGAGATCATAGATTTAAAATAAAAGATTTACTTGTAAACGCAGGTTTTCCCGCGGAAAATATAGAAGTGCAGTAAGAAAGCTTTTTCTATTTTTTTATATCTTTATTAAAACTCTTAACCCATATTCTTAAATTAGTCTAAATTTTATTTTCTTAATAATGAAGAAAAAAAAGAAAGAGAAAAAAGAAAAGCCAATGCGAGATAGAGTGGAAGTTTGTCCGATTTGTTTTTCAATTGTAAAAAGATCTCCCCAAATCTTTGATGTCAACAGTACTTTTCACTGTACTAATAGTGATTGTGGATGGAGTGGTTCTTTTGCTGTGGAAGTAGATATTAACGAGTATAAGCAATTTGTTAAGGATAGACAAAACAAAAATGAAAGTGATAAGAATAGTAGAGATGAACCATAAATTTATTTGATAATATTGTATAAAGAGAGTAGTGAGATAAAAATGGAAATAGCAATTGTTACTGATACAAGTAGAGCACTACCTTCCCAATTATATAAATTATACAATGTCTATCCTTTAGGTTATTATTTAGAGGATTCTAAAGGAACGATCTTTGCAGAAAGAGTTAGTGCTCAAGAAGTTCAAACAGATAAACTTCTAACAATTGCTGAAAAAGATAAGAATGCCCAACTTTACTCTCCGACTGTAAAGGACTTTGTAGAGTTATACACCTTTTTAGAGGAAGATTTTGATCATATAATTAGCTTTCATTCTTCGTTATTTACTCCAACTGTTTTTGAAAATGCTATACTTGCAAAAAAGGTAGTTTCTGATATAACAGTTGATGTTCTGGATACTTATTCTTTTGAGTCTTCCTCAGGATTGATTTTAAATCAGCTAGCTAAAAAAATTCAAGATGCAGAATCAATCAATGAAATAAGAAAAGAAAGTTTTTCTCTTCATGGTAGAATACATAGTCAATTATTAACAAAAAATGACCAATTCAACAAAATAGGATTAAGAAGAGTTACATTCCTTTCAAATATAAAATCAGCTTTTGTTCCTTGGAATCTTTATTTGTTTAAACAAAGTAACTGGGATCTAGTCAAAAATTCTCGTTCAATAAAGACTCTACAATCAGAAATGGAAACAAGACTAATCTCTCTTGAAAAATCCAAAGATTTGAAATTTTGTTATTATTCATCTTCAAAAAGACTGAACAAAGAAGTAAAAGAACTTCTAGAAAAATTGGATAATTTATATGTTGAAGAAACTCCTCAAACTTTAGTCGCCTATTTTCTCACTTCAGAATACTCAATGAATATTTCTGTTCTTTAACTCTCTTCTTTTACTGTTTTTATTCTATAAAAATTTGAAACATTTTCTGTTGTAATATCTGCCAGTTTTTTTACATCCACTTTAATTAATTCTGCAGCTTTTTTTGTTGATATTGCTATGGCAGAAGGTTCGTTTTTTTCTCCTTTTCTTAAGCTATGATATGGACTATCAGTTTCAAACATTAACTGAGTTTCCGGAATCAAAGACAAGATTTTTTGGAAATTTTTTCTGTAAACTAAACTTGTTGGGACTGTAACAAACCAACCATTATCAACTACTCTTTCAATCTCATTTTCTGTTCCTGTAAAACAGTGCATTAAAACGTTTTCTAGATTATATGATTCAAGAATATTGATTGCATCTGTTTCTGCAGCTCTCGAATGGATTACAATTGGTTTGTTATTTTTATTTGCGAGTTCAATAAGACGTCTGAAGAAAACTTTCTGTTCTTTTCTTTTTTCTTCTTCTTTAACCCAATAGTAATCTAATCCAATTTCACCTATAGCTACTATAAATTCTGAATTTTTTAATAAAAATTCTTCAATTTTCTTGAAGTTTTCTTCTTCTACTTCTGTTGGTTGCATTCCAATGGTTAGATGAGTCCCATAGTTTTTTGTTAAAAATACTCCGAATTCAAAGTGATGAGGGCTTAAAATACTATTTATAATTATTTCAACGTTATTTGATCTAGCTCTTTGAACAATTTCTGGTATACTTTTTTTTGAGAAAAAAGGAGGGTAAAGGTGACAATGAGCATCTGCAAAAATTATTTTCTGATTTGACATATAATTCACTATTTACAAATTATATCTTTTAGCTTCTTGAGCATCTTTATTCCGCGAATTTCTTGGTTGAAAGCTTCAACAGTAGTTACATCATGGTTTGGAAAAGCTTGTTTGATGTACTCTAAATTAGCTAAATGCTCTTTTCTTCTATTCATACAGTAAGGACAACTTTTATTTTCTGGATTAATTTGATTGACAACTATTTCTTTATTCGGAATATAATGTTCTTTTAATTCTTCAAATAGTCGTTCTGACTCAAAAATAGACATAAGTGTAGGAATTCCAACAATTATAAATTGTGTCTTTTCATCATCCATTAGTGTTTCTCTGGCTATAAGTATCTTCTCTTTTAATTTTTCTAAGTTCTCTATTGTTCTATCTTTTTCTACATTTCCGCCAAAAAGAGATTTAATCATTGCCATTGTATTAGAAATGAAGGTTTTCATTTTCAACATTCTACCAATAAAAGAATCTAAAAATTCTGGAATGTTGAGTAATCTCAATGTATGTCCTGTGGGCGCAGTGTCAAGTACAATCGTGTCGAATTCTTCATTATCCGCATACTCAAGGATTTTAGCAAAAGATAGAGCTTCATCCATTCCTGGTGGAGGGATTGATTTTAGATCTTGATCTATTCCCTTCATTGCTTCCATTCCTGGAATAGACATCAAACTAGAGAATTGATCTGCATCAAAGGAATCTCCTAATGCTTTTGTTAGTTCATCTCCTGATGATTCTGGGTTGATTTCTAAAGCGTACAATTCTCCTTTTACACCTTTAACTTTAGTTACAGTTCCAGATGAAAAATCCAAATCAAAAGAATCTGAAATGCTGTGTGCAGGGTCTGTTGAAACAAGTAAAGTTTTTTTACCTTTTTCAGCTAAAGCAATAGAAATTGCAGAAGCTATAGAAGTTTTCCCTACTCCTCCTTTTCCCCCTACCAAAATGAACTTTAGGTCCTTCTCTAATAAATCCTTGATAGTCATTAATATAGAAAAAAATCGACTCTTATTTAAAGATAAATATTAGTGATTAATAGAACTTTTAAGTAAAATAAAAAAAACTCTCGAAAAATAAAAATAGATAAAGAAAACAAATTTTTACTTTCTACGTTTTCTTTTCTTAATTTTTCTTTTTTGTTCTTGTTTTGTTTTATGTGGTTTTTTAACCAATGGGGAAATCTTTCTTGAACTTCTTCTTCGTTTATGAACTTTCTGTATAGCGAATAAATCTACAATGATTATAGTAGTGAATACTCCAACGATACCCAAGACAAAATAGAATAAGTTTAACCATTTTTCCGAGTCTATAACTTCTACATTTTCAGGTAATACGACATTTAACGAGTATCTTTGAGAATAAGACTTGTACATAACACTATTTTCATCATAGTATTTTATCTCTGTGGCTTCTAAGGTAAAGTTTCCTTCAAGTAAAGGTTGGATGTAATAAGTATAAACGAAGCTAGCATTTATTTCAACTTGTATATACTTTTGCTCTGTCAAATTAAAAGTTGAAACTGCCCACTCTTCAAAGCTTGGTTCTGTAATAGAAAGATTATACGCTGTTCTGTTTCCAATATTGGTTATATTTAGGTCAATTCTAATCCATTGCAAAGGCTCAAGTTCAGTAACGTTAATTACCTTCTTTATAGCTAAAAGTGGTCTGCTAGGTAATGTATCATTAGTGTCATTTAATGCTAAATATGGTCGATAGTAATTTCTCTCTGGTTCCTGAATTTTTTGAATCTGGTCATTGTTGTTTATTACACTGTTGGAACCACTAATAAATGATGAATTTACAGCTAAAACTAACATCACAACTAATACAAATCGTAAATACTTTCTTCCGGGCATATGTTTCATTATCCTTTTATTGCTTATGGAGCATGAAATAATCTCGTTTAAATATTTTGCTCTTGGAACTAGAAATAAGCTAGCGCTTTATTTACTTATCGCCTATTTTTTTCCTTATATTTAGATGTTATTTTAAGAATTCTAGGTAACAATATTTTATGGTAAAAGAACATAGTAACAATTATAAAAAGGTGGATTTGTTTTAAATTGAGAGCAATGACTGTTAAAATTCTATGTGATACTAGTGCAGATTTGAATCTTCCCACTGATCAAACAATCTATGACAAATATAACATTGGAACTTTTCCCATGCATGTTATTTTTGGAACGAATGATTATAGAGAATTAGTTGACATAAAAACTTCTGAATTCAGGAAAAAGATCTATGAAACAGATGTTCATCCCACCACTTCTCAACCAACACAATTTGATATCTTAACACAATTTGAGAAGTTTGGAAAAGACTACGATGAAATCATATCATTTCATATCTCATCAAAATTAAGTGGGAGCTATGCTAATGCAAAAATAGCTAAAAAAATGTATGAGAAATCAAATAAAGAACATGCTAAAGTGTATTTAGTTGATAGTTTATTAGCTAGTTCAGCTTTTGGACTTGTAGTTATTAAAGCCGCTAAGTTAGCAGAAGAAGGTCTGTCTGGACAAGAAATAGTTGATAAAATAAACGATTGGAAAAAAAATAATATAGTTGTTTATTTCACTGTAGAGAACTTAGAGTGGCTTTATCGCGGAGGTAGATTAAGTAAAACTAAGTACTATTTAGGTAGCATGTTAAACAAAAAACCAGTTTTAACATTAGTTGATGGAGAAATTGTGAGTGCAAAGACTGTTACAGGAATAGAAAAAACTTTTGATACTATAATTGACCTTGCCTTTAAACGCTTTCCAGAAGTTGAGCAGGAGAGAATAATGTACAATATTATCGAATTTGATTACAAAGATGTAGTAGATGATGTAATTCAGAAAACGAAAAACAAGTATCCTAATGCTAAAGAAGGAAAAGTGTTTGAAATGGGAGGAACAATTGCAGCTCATACTGGTCCAAAAACTCTAGGGTTTATTGTTACCAAAGATTTTGAATTTTAATTTCTTTTTTTTCTTTTCTTTTTTGGAAAAAGATTTATTCAACACATTTTAAGTTAGTTTGAAATAGATGACAATAAAGATTTTGTGTGATACTTCAGCTGATCTTGTCTTACATCCAAATAAGCCACTGTATGACTCGCTAGGTGTTGGAATTCTTCCCATGAAAGTTTTTTTTGATGAGAATGATGTTTTTTTAGAGCAAAAAAATATTAGTAACATACAGTTTTATGAGTTAATAAGACTCTCCCAGACCCAACCTAAAACCTCTCCTCCTTCAGCAGATGATATATTTAAAGAATTTCAAAGATATGGAAGAGAATATGATGAACTAATTTCTTTACATATTTCTAAAGATTTAAGTCATACATATTTTAACGCTGTTGAAGCAAAGAAGAGATACTTGAAAACTGAATCAAATCCAGCCAAAATAAATATAATTCATAGTGGTGTTGCAAGTTTAGCTCTGGGAAAACTTGTATTGAAAGCTGTTGAACTTAAAAATAAAGGTTTTGAAACTTCTGAAATTATAAAACAACTTTATTCTTGGAAAGAAAATAATGTTAAAGCAGCTTTTACTGTTAGAGATTTAAATTGGTTATATGAAGGAGGAAGACTTACAAGGTCACAGAAAACAATAGGTACAATATTAAATAAAAAACCTGTTCTTACTTTTGATCATGGAAAAATCAATGTAATTGGTTATTCAACAGGATTGGAAAGAACATTGAGATTTATGGTTAAATATCTCTTATCACAGATGGAGGAGGAGAAAATAAACAAACTTACCTTGTCTTTTATCACAGCACAGAATTTTGGTTTAATAGATGACTTCTCAAGAGTAATAAAGAAAGAATTTCCGAAAATTAATTTAGGTCCTAAATTTGAGCTAGGTGCAACAATTACTAGCCATACAGGAATGGAGACAATAGGTTTTGTAATTTCAAGTAATCTTAAAATAGATCCTTTAATAAAATAATTAACTTAACTTTAATGTTTTCTTACGTGTTGGCTATATTTGCCACTATAAAACAAGAATCTTTAAAGATTTTTTTCTTAAAAAAGATTTAAAAAAAAGCGTTTTATATACAATTGAACACAAATGACAGTAAAAATAATGACCGATAGTGCAGCAGATATTCCCGAATATCTCCTAAAGGAGTATGATATCTCTACAGTCCCCACAGTAATCAGATTTGGTGATGATGTCTATTATGAAAACAAAGATTTGACTTTGGATCAATACTATGAACTATTTCATTCTCATCCAGAACCACCTCAAACAGCTAATCCTACTTTAGCTGATGACTTTGAATTATACAAAAAACTAGGAGAAGAAGCTGATGAAGTGATAAATATTGTTATTTCTAGCGGTATTTCTGGTTCATTCAACACTTCTAATGCTGCTTTGAAAATGTATGAAAAGAGAGTAAAAGATGGTGCAAAAGTATATGTCTTTGATTCACATTTTGCTACAATGGGTATAGGTGTCCAAGCTTTAAAGGCTTCAGAGATGGCTAAAGAAGGACATAATGCAGCTGAAATATTGGCAATGTTAGAAGAATACAGAGACAAATTAGCTGTTGCTTTCACAGTAGATAATTTAAAGTATCTCCATAGAGGAGGAAGATTGTCAAAATCTAAATTTTGGATAGCCAAACTAGCTGACTTACATCCTGTGATTACTTTTATTGATGGAAAAATGGAAGTTGAAAAGACTTCTAGAGGTTATGATAATGCAATGGAAAAAGCTTTTGATCTATCTTGGGAAAAAACGAATAAAGCTAAGAAATTCAATGCCTATATCTGTTATGGAGAAAATAAAGAACACGCTCTATACATGAGAGATTATATCCAAGATAAAGTAGATGCAGAATTTAATATCGAGATATATCAAGTAGGAGCAACAATAATTACCCATACAGGTCCAGAAGTAAGTGGAATACTGCTTGATCCTTATAATGAAAAACTCTATAAAGCATCAGAAAAATAGGATGGATTGTATGATATCCTTTGATGCTTTTTTCTTTGACTTAGATGGGACTTTAATAGACTTTAATCCCAATAATTTTGTAAAAATCTATTTAGGAGCTGCTGCAAAGTATTTTAAGGATTTGATACCTGATAGTGACTATTTTATTCAATCAATATTAGATTCAACAAATGTAATGGAAATGGCTGAAACTCCAAAGAAACTAGCTTTATACGACTTTTTTGATGATTTTTGTCAAAAGTTCGATCCTGAATGTTCAACTATAATTCAGAGATTTAGAAATTTCTATAATGAAGGTTTTAATGTAGTAGAGAAAATTATAAGACCTATTCCTTACGCTGAAACTGTTCTTTCATTTATTAGAGACAATTATCCAAAAAGCAAAATTGTTCTAGCAACAAATCCGGTTTTTCCAGAAGTAGCTATTATTAAAAGATTGAACTGGGGGGGATTGTCAGAAAATCTTTTTGATTACATTACCCATGCTGAAAATAGCTATTATTGTAAAGGTTCTTTAAATTATTGGATAGACTTAGCAAAAAAACTTGATGTGAAACCTGAGAAAACATTGGTTGTAGGAAATGATGGAGAACGTGATATGATTGCCAAAAAAGCTGGTTTCAAGACATTCTTTTTGACACAAACTGCTGAAAATGAGCACTCCATAGAGAAATACAAACCGGACTACAAAGGGAGCTTGGAATCACTATTAAATTTATTAAATGAAAAGAAAGACTAATAAGTTGTAAAAATAGCTTTTTCTTAGTTTATAAAATTATGATTGCATTCGCCTATGATGATGCAACGGTCTGCGATTCGAAAGAAAATGAACGCTGATGGGCGGGCTGAGGCGAATTAAATATTTTCTTTAATTAAAAAAAGAAAGTAAATTGATTTTGTAAAAGAAATTTTCTTATTCTTTTACTGCTTTAATAACTTCTTTGTATTTGTAGAAGGCTAGTCTTTTGTGGCCATTTTCTGCTACTAAACCGTTTAAATTAGCAGTAATAGTTCTATCCATCAAAGGATCACATATGAAACCAGTTATCTTCTGGTTATTTACCACTATTTCCAGCTGTCTAGCTAGGGTTCCTGCTTGAATTCTTTCTCCATACATCATAGGTGAAAAACTTGTTGAACTAATCCACACAGTCTTATTAGCTTGTACAGTTATATTCAGGTATTCATCGAAATTGAGGTCTCTATCTTGATAAACATAAATGTTGATTATTGCTAAATCAATAGTCGTAGAATTCCATAAATTATCGAACAATCCGCTATCAATATCATCTAAGGTTACAGAAACTGCAACTTTTGTTTTATTAGAAAGTGAATGAATTAAGTTAGCAGTATTATTTATTGCTTGTGTCCAATCGTTATTTGTTATAGTTTCTTCAGGATTCATGAAATAAGTTTGAAAAACAATTGGTTGAGGATAGATTACAAGATAATCTGGTTCATAATTTTCAACTATCATTTGAGCCTCCATTTCTATTGTATTACTGTAATTTGCAAATGACTCATAGGGATAGCTCCATGTAGCATTTCCATAGGCAAAAAGAGCAATTTTCAATCCTTCTGATTTAAGAGCATTGAGCATATTACCAAAAGATGTTTGATTTGCTAGAATAATATCAGTTAACACATCAATAGATACTGTATCTACTCCTAATTCTCTTATAAGATCAAGTTCTAGTGAAAAAATTTCTTCATAGTTTGATGGTAAAAAGGTTTGAAAGCTTCCAGTTCTAAGTGAAACAGCAAAACTAAAGTCTTCTCTTTGTATGTATGTTGGTTGATAATTTTTAGCAGTATATTGACTTAAAGATGATAGCACTCCCACTCCAATCATGCTAAATATTATTAAGAACAGGACAATAAAAACAAAAATACCTTTTACTCCATTACTAAGAAAAGTCCCTATTCCTCTTTTTTCTTTCTTTTCTTGTTCTTTTTCTATTCTTTCAAGAAAAACAGTACTTTTCTTTCTTGAAACTTTTTCTCCTTTTTTTTCTTGAGAAACAGCTTTTTTAGAAATTTGCTTCTTTTCTTCATCTACACTTTTTATTTTTCCTTTTTCAAAAAGATCAATAGGTATTGCTATCGGAATCAATATAAATAGTGGATACCAATAAGCTGTTCCTCCTGTAAAGAACAGAGCTTGAAGTAATCCATATGAGATAGAAGGAATTGTTAATATCCAATTTAGAAAACGAGGAAGGTTTAATACGGTATAAGAAGCAATTACGTTTAATAATATTAGCGTTGAATATAAAGCCATAAAACTGAAAATTATTCCTCCCATACGCTTTAGAAAATCTGTTTCACTCTTGAAAATATAGACAGTAGCGATAATGTTGTTTACGCACAAGAAAAGAAAGCCAAAAAATCCAAGAAAGCCTGTAGACGGTAAATATAATCTTATGAACCATATAAAAGAAGATAGAGTTCCGATTGAAATCAATGCAGATGAGATTAATGACCAAATAAACTGTTTATCTCTTTTCTTTCTTGAAAGATTCTTGTAAAGTGTTTTTACTACTATTACCATATTAAAAATAAATGCGAGAAATATTAATACTATCGCACCATTTGTCCCAAGTAAAGCTGCCATCATTTTGTTTTTTGGTGGATATCTATTAAAATGTTGGGTTTTGCTTCATATTTAGCTTTTCAGAAAATTTTGGTGTTTAAATAATATGGTGACAGAGTACACTGAAAGTGTTAACTATGTTCACTTATGAGCTAGAGGACGAATACTTAACATTCATCAAAGAGAGCATAAAGGAGCATATATTTCAGTTACTCGATGAAAATAATGGAAAAATATCGTTAATGAAATTATTTGAAAAAATGATACACATAAATAATCATTATTTGGCACAGAAATTAAGAATAGATGCGGCATTACATGAATTAGAATTGCAAGGGATAATTGAAATAAAAAATAAGCAAATAAGAAGGTTATCAATGGGTGTATTTGATGAAACTGGCTTTAAAGAAGAATATGTAAAAAACTTTTACGAAAAGAGGAAAAAGGATGAAGAAATAAGGAGAATGATTAGAGCTCTTAGTCAAACTATACTTTCAGAATAATTTTTACTAAAAGTTTTTATTTTGAAATCAGTAATAGTTCTATGATACTATGTCCGAAACAAATATACCTCGAATTGTTCTGGGTTCTGTATTGTATCCCTATTTTGAGCGCATCCCACAGGATCACATACTAAGAAACAAAGAAGAACTTGTTAAGTTGGTTGAGCGGTGTTATCATGCAGGAGCAAAAGCGTTTTTATTTTATCTTTATAACAAAGAAATTGTTGAAATAGCAAACAGTATTACTGAAAGTATTCCTGATATTTTGTCAATGTTTCTCATAAAGTTTGACAACATGGATTACATATTAAACCTTCTTAAAGAACTCAAGAAAAAGCCCTATATTCTATTTTTGTCTTCTGAAATAAGTGATCAGAGAGACTCAGAACTTATACAACGGTTTAGGAAAGCTTTGAGCAAACATGCTGAACATATAGGCATATATTCAAGAGAGCCAATAGGCACAGTTTCCCAGTTAATTACAAGTAATGGGGATATTGAGCATTTTCTAATACCTTTTAATTTGTTAGGTTATGGTGTCCAAAATAGAGCTTTACTTGAGATGATTGTTAACTCTTCTGAAAATATTTACTATAGCTCTAATCCCGTAGCTGATGGTAAACTAAAAGTAAGGCAGGCTTTAGAATATATTTCGAATCATAATGTCAGAGGAATTTTAGTAGAATTAGAAGACGAAGAAGACATGTTAGAAACAATAAAGTACGGGAGATATTTCTTAGAAACAAAAGATTTCTTACAAATAACGCTTGAATTTGAAGATATTACAGATGTATGTGAGTATTGTGGAATAGGAATGGAAAGATATTATCCACCAAGCAAGAGTGGAGGAAGTTACTTCTACTGTCCTTCATGTGGACATACAAAACAAATAACAGAAGTAACATACCAAGAGGAAACAGAAAAATAATTTCAATTGGAAAAAATAAAAACAAAGATAAAACTTGAGTTAAGAAATAGTAAAGTAACTTTTATTTAATTAGCAAAGATATCTATTCTTAAAGATAATATTACTGTTATCACTTTAAAATATATTTTTGTAATTTTCAAAAAAATAGAAACGATTATCTATGTTATTAGCTGAACTTCAATATCTGACTAATTGATTATATTAATAAAGTACAGTGTTTTCTCTTTGTTAGATAGGAAAGAGTGTTGATACGTATGGCTAGATGTAAATATTGTAACAAAATAATTCCCGATGAAGCTGAATTTTGTCCTTACTGCGGAAAAAAGAAGCCTATAAGAAAAATTGTGGGTGAAATCGAAGACATAACAAAAAAAGTTAGAGAAAAAATCGAAAAAAGAATTCCCACTATAAGGAAACAAGCTTTAGAAATACTAGACAGATTGTCATCTAAAGCAAAACAAGCTTCTCTTCCAGATTTTGTGGATAGAACAAAGGTTATCTCAATTCTTAATGATTTGAAAGCTAAATTAGATACTGAAACTGATCAATCCAAGATACAAGAATACTCTGAATGGGCTAATTTGATTGAGCAGACGATTAGTGGAGAAAATTGTATAATTTGTTATCAACCATTTGATATTCATAAAGATGGTCATTTAGACGTCTCTCTCTGCCCTTCATGTCATTATGCCGCTCACGTTAATCATTTTGAAGCTTGGTTAGACAAAAAAGCTGTATGTCCAATATGTAAGGCTTCAATATCTAAAAATCAACTAGTTCGAGGGTATATTCAACATAAAGAAGGTGAAATTGTTTTTACTTCTTCAGAAAAACAATTTTAAATCCTCTTTTTTTTATAGTTTTAATGATAGTTAATAAATCTGAACTTGCAAGGATTTTAGTTTCAAATAATATCCTCAAATTTGGCTCTTTTACATTAAAATCTGGGGCAAAAAGCTGGTTCTATGTTGATTTAAGACTCATTCCTTCCATTCCTGAAGTATTCAACTATGTTATTGAATCATATATTAAAAAAATAAATGAATTAGACACAGTAGATGCTGTTGCAGGAATAGCTGTTGCAGGAATACCTTTTTCCTCTGTTATAGGTTATAAACTTAATTTGCCTTCTTTAATAGTAAGAAAACAATCAAAAGATTATGGATTACAGAAAATGGTCGAAGGGAGAGCTAAAGAGAAAGCAATTATTTTACTTATTGATGATGTAATTACCACTGGAGGAAGTAAAACCCCTGCTATTCTCGCTCTTCGAGAAAATAACTATGTGGTAAAGGATCTTTTAGTACTTATAGATAGAAGTGAAGGAAAAGCAGAAGAATTAAAGAAACAAGGGGTTACAGTCCATTCTGTAGCTAAGATAGAAGAAATTTTTGAAGAATGCTTGAATTTATCTGATGAAGACATATCTCCAAATATTAAAGAAATAATAAGAAATAATTTCAAAAACTAAAATCTCACTCTTCTTCTTACTACTTCTTTCTGTTTTTCATTGAACATTTTTTGATACTTTTCAGCTTCTTTTTTAGGATCTGAAGAATAAATAATTGCTCTACCTACATTAACCATAGTCTTAGCTCCAAAGTGGAAAAAGAGAGAATCAGCACTTCCACCTTGTGCTCCTACTCCAGGAACTAAAGCAATACATCTGTCACCTACCTTTTTTCTAATTAAAGCTACATCCTCTTTTGATACATGACCTGTAGCTCCAATCACACAACCATCAGAAGAAGCTTCTTTGATCTGATTGGCAATATAAAGATAAAGAGGATTGTTATCAATTGTTGCTTTTTTCTGGTATTCTGCTTCAGGATTAGACATAAGTGTAAGTACAATTATTCCTAATCCATGTTTATGGGCTGTCTTTGTTGCTTCTTTTGTGTTTCCAGCAAAAGGAGAAAAAGTAAAAGCATCAAATCCCTCTTCTTTAAACCAGTAAATAGCAGAATCATTAGTTGAACCTATATCTCCAAGTTTATGATCAATAATAGAAAGCATACCTAAAGAGTGAATAAGTTTGTTTATTTCTTTAACCTCATCAATTGTCAATCCAATGATATATTGTCTATTAATTTTTATTACACTTGTATGTTTTTCTACTGCTTTGATTGTGTCTATCATAAACTCTAGTTTTGTCATCCCTTTAGGAATAGTATTTTTTTCTCTTTGATTTGGTATTGCAGGATCTAAGCCTACACACAAATAGCTTTTCTTGATTTTAGAATGTTCCAGATACTTATCTACAAAATTCATTCTTTTATTCCTCTTATCTCTTCAACATTATCTTTCCATCTTTTATAACGTATTTGATGTTAGCATATAGTGGAAGATTTTCGAAAGCTGACCATTTAACTTTTGATTTTACCCAGTCTTTATCGATAAAAATGGCTTCTTTAAGGTCAGCAATAATTATATTTCCATCTTCTATACTCGCATTGTTTATATTAAGTAATTTAGAAGGAAAACTATGATATGCTTCTATTCCTCTATCCCACGTAATTTCTCCTCTTTTTACTAAACTGAAAACAGAAGGTAATAGCTCTTGCACTCCAGGCATACCACTTAACCTTTTTTCTTTCTTTTCTTCTATGGTGTGAGGAGAGTGATCAGAGCTTATCATCTCAATTTCACCAGTAGAAAAGGCATCTTTTATTTCTATTCTATCTCCTTCTAACCTCAGCGGAGGATTGACTTTCTTTTTCCATTCTTCAATTTCACTCTTTTCATCAAAAAAAATGTAACGAGGACAAGTGTCAACTGTTAGATTGTTTCTTTTTGTTACTCTAAGCACACGGAGGGCAAGATAGGATGAAAGGTGAGTAACGTGAAATTTTAGTTTTGGGTAAATAGAAGCCCAGATACTTATTTGTCTCACAGCTTCTCCTTCTGCTTCTGGAGGACGTTGTTCAAGATGACTTTTCTTGTTTTTGTTTTCATTTAGAATATCCGGGTCTTCAGCATGAAAAATAATCGGTTTGTCTGTTTCTATGTCTTCAAGAATTGAAAGAGCTTTTTCTATATTTTCTTTAGTTATTGAAAGGTTTCCAAAAGATTCAGACATAAAAACTTTGTAAGCATCACATACTTCATCTATTTCTCTTAACTGGTTAATATTTGAGTTAGTTATTGCAGAGGCAACAAGTATATCGATTTGGCTTTTTTTCGCTAGTTCTTTCTTTAGAATGATATTCTTCACTGAATCAGTAATAGGATTAGTATTAGGCATGTCTAAGACTTTAACTACTCCACCATTTAGTGCAGCAATTGACCCTGAAACGAAGTCCTCTTTATGTTCATAACCTGGTTGACGAAAATGAACATGAATATCAATTCCTACGGGTAGACCAATTAATCGTGTTCCATCAATCTTTATATCTTCTTTAGATTCAATTTCTAAATCTTGAATGTAGAAATCTTTTGTTAAATTGTCCCAACTTTCTATATTTTCTATTTTTATCAATCAAATCTCCTCTTTTTTTCCACTTGGTAAACGAGAATAATTACCAAAATCATCCATTTTTTCTAATTGCTCTCTAGAAAAAACAGGACCGTCGACGCAGATTCTTAGTCCTTCTGGATCTACAACACAAGCACCACAAAGACCAAAGCCACAACGCATGTGTCTATCAGCTAAACTCATTTGTATGTCAATAATATGGTTATAATTTTTACAGATATCAAACAATATTTTCATCATTTTTTCTGGTCCTGCAGAATATATAACAACACTTTTCTCATTATCTTTATTTAAATACTCCTTTACCCCTTCAGTAGGAAAACCTTTTTTTCCATAACTTCCATCATCAGTAAATGGGAAAAAATCTATTTTTTTCTCTTTTTTCCATTTTTCTAGAAGTTCAACATAAAGCAGTTTTTCTTTTGTTCTTGCTCCTTCAAAAACAAAGATTTCATCTTGTTCAGTTCTTCCTTTAATTATCTCTTCTATTAAGTACTTAAGAGGGGGCATGCCGTACCCTCCCCCAACAATAATATGTGTGATTGATTTTTTAATCCGGAAAGCTTTTCCAAAAAATCCTCTTATCCCTACAAGATCTCCTTGTTCAAGTTCAAACAATGCTTTTGTTCCTTCTCCAACTTTGGCAACGCAAAGTTCTAGTATCTGGTCCTTAATCCCTGCGACACCTATTGGAAATTCATCTATTCCAGGAACCCATAACATAACAAATTGTCCGGGTTTAGGTTTTTTTGGTGTAAAAGGAAGTTTAATAGAAAATGTTCGTGTATCTTCGTTTTCTTCCATTATTTTAATAATTTTACACATCTCTGGTTTAGAGTTGTGAAAATACTTAGTCATTATGGGCTCCTCCTATTAATTCAGAAATAGACTCTACCTTTTGTTCATGCATGTATTTCTTTATTTGTTGGATAAATAAGTTAGTTTTATTCTCTGGATATTTTATTCCTATAGCTGTTCCAACTTCCACTGCAGATGCTCCAGCGAGTAAATATTCTATGACATCATATCCTGAATTTATTCCCCCCACACCTACAATGGGGATAGTTTCTCCAAAACGTTCGAATAAGTCATAAACAAACCTAATCCCAATTGGTTTAATCGCTGCTCCAGATAACCCTCCTCTCTTAAAACCCAAAATAGGTTTTTTTGAATATATATCAATAATCATGGCTTTTAAAGTGTTGATTGCTACTAAAGCCGAAGCACCTCCTTTTATTGCAGCTTCTGCAATTTCAAAAATATCTGTGATGTTGGGAGTAAGTTTAACCCAAATTGGTTTAGAAGTTCTTTTTTGCATTTCTTTTGTAATTTCATAAACAAGTTGGGGGTCTGTTCCTACTGCTAGTCCTTCTTTTTCAGTATTGGGACAAGAAAGATTTAACTCGAAACAAAGAAAAGGTAAATCATCTAACCCTTCTAATACTTCACTAAATTCATCAATATTACCACCAAATATAGAAACAATGGTAGGGACCTCTTTTTCGATGAGAATCTTTAATTCTTCTCTGTATAGTTTGTAACCAGGGTTAGCTAGTCCAACAGAGTTAATTGCACTCTTGATCTCATGTAGAAAAAAAACACTAGGATTAGGGTTTCCTTTTCTCTCATCAATTCCAATACTTTTTGTTATAACTGCTCCAAAACCTGAATTGTAAATTCTGTTTAGTGAAGAATAGGAAGAACCTAGAACTCCTGAAGCTAGAATCAAAGGGTTACGTAGTGTTATTTTTCCTATTTTTGTTTCAAGGTTCATCAAAAACATTTTGTTTAGCTATTATTAAAATTTTAGAAGAAACTATACAGATTTGAATTTTGTAAACTTTTTTAATAAAAGTTTAACTTTATTGTTTAACTTGACCTAAAGGAAGGAAAAAAGTATTTCTTATAATAATAAAACATTAATACTGAGATGTAAAAGTCCTTTATCTCTCAATTTATATTAAATCTGGTGAAACAGTTGACACGCATAGCAATTATCTCTGATATTCACGGTAATATCTTCGGTCTTAAAGCATTCTTTGAGGATATAAAAACAAAAAAAATCGATGAAATTATCTGTTTAGGAGATGTTGTAGGTTACTATCCCTATCCAAATGAAGTAATAGACCTTGTCAGAGAAAAATGCTCAATAACCATCTTAGGAAATCATGATGCTGGAGTGATAGGTGTTGAACCAGAATTCAATTTTAATAAGTATGCTTTAGAAGCTCTTAACTGGACAAAGGAACATATAAACGAAGAAAACCTTAACTGGTTAAAAACCCTAAAGAAAAGGGTTCAAATTGTAAGTGATAATAAAAATCTATATCTAGTTCATGGCTCACCTTATGATGTTTTTGATTATATTTATGTCTTTGATGAAAGAGATAAAAAGATGATTTTAGAAACTATAGAGTTTTTCAAAACTGATGTTTTGATGGTGGGACATACACATGTTCCAGTAAAAGTAGAATATGATAACGGAAAGCTTTTTCTTAATCCTGGTTCCATCGGTCAACCTAGAAATGGACATAAGGGCGCATATTATGCCATTTTAGATACTGAAACTTTTACTACAGAGTTTTACAGGCTTTTATACGACTTTAGTGAATTACAAGAAAAAGTGATAGAAGAGGGTTTACCCGAAATTCTTGCAACAAGGTTAGATGAAGGAAGATAATTTCTAATAATCATCAAAGTCGTAAGGTATTAAATCTTCTCCATACTCTTTTTCTAGTTCTCTAAGTTGTGCTTCTTCATTTTCGTGATATAAATCATGAAGGATTACTAAAGCTACTCCTGGAGGAGCTCCAATTAAAACACTTAATTCTCTGTAATCTATTCCTGGATTTTCTGGAATAATATTAGTTTGAACATAACCTTTTAAATTTGCATAGTTAGCTATACTTCTTACAGCATCGATTAGATCGTTGATTTTTCCTTGAAAGCCTGGAAAATTTACATGGTTTAGTTTATATTGCTTTATTTTCTCTCTAAGTTTTCTTTTTTCTTCTTCTCTTCTTTTCCTAAGTTCTTTTATTTTTCTACCCCTATCTTCATCAATGAAATGAGTTAAATCGACCATTTTTTTACCCCAGCTATTTCCGACGCTCTAAGTTATAAATCGATAATAATAAAAAAAGTTATGTATTGAATTTTTTTCTGAAAGTGAAACTTTTTCAGAATGTAATCACTTAATCCAACTTTTACTCCTTTTTACGGCCTCGTGCCATTTTTCTAGCATCTTGTCTTTTTTGTCGGCATCTAGGTGAGGAGTGAATTCAATATCAATACTAAAATTCTTTTCGATATCTGTTAAATTCTCCCAATATTCGACTGCTAATCCAGCTAGGTAAGCAGCTCCTAGGGCTGTAGTCTCCTTCACTAGTGGGCGTTGAACAACAGTTTGAGAAATATCAGATTGGAACTGGAGAAGAGGATCGCAATTTGTTACTCCTCCATCGACTCGAAGAACAGGAATATCTTTTCCAGAATCCTTCTTCATTGCGTCTATAACATCTTGAGATTGAAAAACAATTGATTCTAGTGCTGCACGTATAATGTGGTTGCTTGTAGTAGCTTGGGTTAAACCTATGATTATTCCTCTAGCAAATGAGTCCCAGTATGGAGCACCTAAACCAACAAAAGCAGGCACCAAATAAACTCCTTCAGTCGTCGGAGTTCGATTCATTACTTCTGTAGTTTGTTTTACATCTGGAAGAATACCTATTTTATTCTTTAACCAGTTTAATAGTGCACCAGTGATAAATACACTCCCTTCAAGAGCATAAGTAATATTGTCATTATCCAACTTCCATGCGATAGTTGACAATAATCCATTTTTTGAGAAAACTATATCTTCTCCTGTATTTTGTAGGAGAAAGTTACCTGTTCCATAAGTATTTTTAACAGAACCTGGTTGAAAACATGTTTGTCCAAAAAGTGCAGCTTGTTGGTCTCCAGCAGCACCAGAAACAGGAATAGAAACAGAAAAAAGATCTTTTTTTGTTTCACCATAGGTATTCTTATCACTTGAAGGTTTAATATCTGGAAGAGCATAAATTATGTCTTCTGGTAAACCAATTGTTTCTATAAGCTCATCGTCCCAAGTCCCTTTGTGAATATTCATAAGTAAAGTTCTTGATGCATTAGAATAGTCTGTAACGTGATTTCCTGTTAGGTTATAAATTAACCAAGAGTCAATAGTTCCAATTTGTAGTTTTCCGCTGTTTAACTTATCTCTTACTTTAGGAACATTTTCAATCAACCATTTTATTTTTGTTCCAGAGAAATATGGGTCTAGAACCAATCCAGTCTTCTCTTTAAACAATTCAGAATAGTCCTTCCTTAGGTCTTCACAAAAGTTAGCTGTTCTCCTACACTGCCAAACAATAGCATTGTACAAAGGCTTACCGTTTTCTTTATCCCAAACAACAATAGTTTCTCTCTGATTTGTTATTCCAATTGCAGAAATTTGAGAGAAATCTATTTTTTCCTTGTTTACTGCGTCTATAATTACCTTTAAAGAATTTTTTAAAATTTCTTCCGGATTGTGTTCAACCCAACCTTCATTCGGAAAAATCTGTTGATGCTCTAAATAGGAGTTAGAAACCTCCAAACCTTTCTTATTAAATATTATTGCTCTAGTTCCCGTTGTTCCTTGATCGATTGCTAAGATATAATTATTCATAGTTTTTTTTTTAAAAAAAGTATTAATATGTTTTTTGTGCTACTTTAAAACAACAACTACTTGTTCATCTATATCTTCATTTATGTTCTCTTCGTTTTGTTCGATTCCATTTTTCTCTTGATTACCTTTTTGTGTGTTGATGTATTGTCTGTTTTTCCATTGGATAGGTTTTCCTAGAATTCCTTGAACGATAGAAGTGATTATTATAAAAACTGTAATAGTCATTCCTAAAGGATGGAAAATGTAGAAAAATAAACTACCATCTCCTCTCTTGTGCCAATAACTGAAATAGCTTGCTGAAAAACCAAAGTACAATCCTAAATTGAATAAAAGATCTATTGACCAAGCTGGATTATCAACAATGGTTTGCACAACAAAATATGCTGAAATAAAACTATACACTATCCATAATACAATAAAGAAAATTCTCCAAACAGGAAAGTTAAGTAAACCTTCAAAAATTACCTTCCTAAAACCCTTATAAAAAGACAAAAAACTATCAGGATACATTCTGGTTGAAACAAGTTTGTTAGGTTCTAGAAAATAGATTTTTTGACCGAACTCTTTCACTCTTTTAGCGAGAGCAATATCTTCAATTATTGAGCCTTTTACAGCTTCATGTCCTCCAATGCTTTCATAACCTTTTCTTGTAAAAAGAAGATATTGACCAATTGCCATATATGCACTTTTATTGTTTTTATCTATGATAGCCTTCATAGGCCCTCCAACAAAATAACTCAAAAAGAAGTAGTATCCCACCATATATTCATACCATTTTTTCGCCTTTTGGTAAGGGAGCATAGAAACAAGAGTAGATTCAGAACCTAAAAGTTGGAAAATATTTATTTTTAATGAGCGTTCTTCATGAAATGTATCAGCATCAGTGAATAATAAAATATCTCCTTTTGATTCTTTGTAACCTAAATAACATCCATAGCTTTTCCCTAACCACCCTCTGGGGACTTCAGAATCAACAATAACTACATCTGCATACTCATTTGCAATTTGTACTGTGGCATCTTTTGATCCCCCATCAGATACAATAATTTCGATTTTTTCTTTTGGATAGTCCAAATTTTTTAAACTTTCTAAACAATTTTTGATGTTTCTTTCTTCATTTAGTGTGGGAATAATTATGCTTACTTTAGGAAGATTGGCATCTGTTACAGGTTTAAGTTGCCAACCTATAGCGCTTCCCTTTTGAATCCAGATTAGATAAAGAAAACAAATAAGAACTAATAATAAATACAGTCCATTGTACAACAATTTCATTTATTATCTTCCCGTTTCAAAGAAAATACAGTTGTATTTATTTTTTCCTACAAAATGCATAAGTGCAGATATAAAAAAATTCAAATTTTGTGTTTAATTTTGAACATAATGCTAATAATTTTTGATTTAGATGGAACATTAGTTCAGAGTAATATTCTTTACTCTACAATAAAAAGTGAACTTAAAGACTTGCTAAAAAGTATAATTGGTGAAGAATTATATTCTGAATTTGTTTCAATTCCAAGGTCAATTTTAGAAATATTAACCTTTATCTCAAAACATGATAATTCTGGCTTTTACAGCAAAAAAGCATGGGAGATAGTAGAAAAATACGAGATTAAAGGATATGAACATGCTACGATTCATGATGATGTTCTACCTACATTGAAGATTCTTAAAGAAAAGGGAGCAACTATTGCTATTTTAACAAATAATTCAAAGAAATTAACAGACTTTGCGATGAAACAGTTTAATTTGAATAAGTACATTGATTATGTTGTAACTAGAGACGATGTTGAAAAGGTTAAACCTGATCCTGAGGGCATTTATAAAATAATGAAAAAATTCAACAAAGATAAAGAAGAAACTCTTTTTATAGGCGACTCATGGTTAGATGCTGAGTCTGCTTTTAATGCAGGAGTAAAGTTTGCTTACTTTGGAAAAGCAAATGAGGAGACAAGAGAAAAAAAGATACCAGCTAAAATTGAAATAAACTCTATTAGTGAAGTCTTAAATTTAAGTTTTTGAACTTTTGACTATCCTTTTAAAAACAAATAAATAGTACTTTGAGATTAGTTTGTTGATTGAAATGAAACTTAGATTAATGTTTAGAGGAATTCTAACACTTACATTTTTGTGGGGATTAGTATTCGGATTAGTTTTAGCTATTGAAGCAGTTGTATATCTTTCAACAGATGGTTCAGTTACAGCTGCAGTATTATTCACTTATCTCCCAGTTGTAATCACTCTAGGAATTGTTTTTCTGCAATTTTTACTTTCACCATTCTTTATGGATTTGAACCTTCGTTGGTTATATAAAATGACTTGGATTAAGCCACAACAGCTTCCTCCCCATTTGGCCAAATTCATTGCTGAACAAGAAGCAAAACACGGTATATCAATCAAAAAGGTTGGAATGATTCATGACCAAAATCCCCAAGCTTTTACATATGGCCATTTCAAAAAGAATGCTCGTATAGTTCTTTCTGATGGAATACTAAATCTTCTTACTCCAGAAGAACAAGTTGCAGTAGTTGGGCATGAACTTGGACATATTGCTCACATGGATTTCTTATTCATGACAATAGCTGCTGCTGCTCCTGTTATTCTCTACACTTTTTATGCTTTTTCAAGAGGAGTTCTAAGAACAATGCGATATACTTCTAAAAGTGGAGGAAAAGATTCAGGAAAAACTGCTGCAGCTATAGGTCTCACAGCTTTTGTTTTTATGATTATAAGCTATTTGTTTTATATCATTAGTCAATTCTTAGTTCTCTTTTTAAGCAGAATACGTGAATACTATGCAGATAGTTTTTCCGCTGAAAACACTGAGAATCCTAAAGGTTTGTCGACAGCTTTAGTTAAAATAGCTTATGGAATGGTTCAAAGTCAAGCTGCCTATGCAGCACAAATGAATGACAAATCTGCTTCAATGAAGGGTAGAGTTAAAGCTTCTCAACGTTTTGGTTTTACAAACGCTGTTCGCAGTATGAATATCTTTGATGTCAAAGCAGCTCAAGGTTTAGTCATGTCTGCTTATGCTCAAACAGCTACTGCTGAAATAGAACCTGAGATGGTTGTTCGTGCTGCAGCTTGGGATTTAGAAAGTCCATGGGCTACTTTTCTTGAACTTCAAAGTACACATCCACTTGCAGCTAAAAGGTTACTGGCATTGGACGACATTGCTGAAGAAATGGGATTAAAACGCGCTTATCCAACTTTAGGAACTGATAAGATTCATGAAACTCTCTGGGATGAATTCTTAGTAGATGTATTTGTTTATTATGTTGTTCCTTCTTTATTGTTTATTCTTCCAGCATTAGGTTATCTAGTTATTATTGCTGAGATTAATCCACTTATTGGTGTAGGAGGAGGATTAGCTTTAGCTGCATTGTTGTGGTTATGGAGAATTAAAATTCGATATCCAAGAATCTCTCCTGATCTACTTCCAATTAACATTATGGATGCTGTTACAGATGTTTCCGATAATGGATATGCCGAGGCATCACCCGTCAGAGGAAAACCAATTAAACTTGAAGGTTTAATAATCGGAAGAGGACAAGCAGGTTACTACTTCAGTGAAGATATGGTTCTACAAGATTCAACAGGAATTATTACTTTAGATTACAATCCGGTCTTCAATTTCATGAGATGGATAACAGCTTTGTTCCGTGTTGAAAAGTTGATTGGAACTAGAGTAGTAGTTTTAGGTTGGTACAGACGTTCACCAAAGCCATATGTGATGATAAAAAAGATGATCAAACCTGATGGAAGATCGATAGGTAGCAATTGGGATATAGCTAACTGGATGCTTGTTTTTGCTCTCCTTATAGGTGCAGTAATTTTTGCAGTTTTTGGTTTTGGAATGCCAGTTTTAGGTTTATGAATAATATAATCCTCTTTTTTTTTATTTTCTTTTTTTTGAAGTTTTTAAAGAATAATCAAATTAAGTTAGCACAAATAACAGCAAAGTTAAATATGACTACCTTTGAGAATAAAGTAAGATTGGTGAGATTATGTCTGAGGATGAACAAAAAACTCAAGTTGAAGAAGAGAAAACTGAGGTAAAAGAAGAAAAAGAAGAAACTCCCTTGGAAATGTACCAAAAAGCTGGAAAAGTAGCTCACGAAATTCTTCAAACACTTAAAGATATGGCTAAACCCGGAGTTAAAGCTCTAGATTTAAGTGAAAAAGCAGATGCAATGATAGCTGAAGCAGGAATGAAACCTGCATTTCCTCTAAATATAGCAATAAACAATCATGCTGCTCATTACACTTGTCCTTGGGAAGATGATTTGATTCTTCAAGAGGGAGATGTAGTAAAAATTGATGTTGGTGTTCATTATAAAGGTTTTATTGCAGATACAGCTTTAACTGTTGCTTTTGATGATGTCCATAATGATTTAATTAAAGCAAGTAAAGAAGCAACTGAAACAGCCGTAAAAGTTATACGTGTAGGAAATTATACTGGTAAATTAGGAGATCTAATTGAAAATATTATTGAAGGATACGGCTTCTCAACAGTAAAAGACTTGTCAGGCCATTTGCTTATGCCTTATCTTGTTCATGGTCCAAAAACTATTCCAAATGTAAGTGGAAGAAAAGGTAACTTGATTTTACAAGATGAAGCTTATGCTATTGAAACCTTCGCAACAACAGGTGCAGGAGAATCAAAACCAGATAAAACAAAGTTATATATTGTAAGGTTAGCAGAAGGAAGATTTCCACTAAGAACAAGAGCTGCAAAAGATGTTAGAAATCTTCTAGATAGAGAATATCATAGAATGCCTGTAGCAACAAGATGGATATATAAGGCCCTTGGTCCTGCTAAGGCAAAAATGGGTATTAGAGAATTAATTAATGTGGGAGCTTTATATCAATATCATGTGCTTTCTGATACTTCTGGATCTTTTGTATCACAGCATGAGCATACAGTTTACATGACAGAAGAAGGGCCAGTACAAACTACATAATCCTTTTTTTATTTTACTGTTTATTTTTTGTTTTGAGAATAGTAATTTTGTATTTTCATTTAAAAAAATCATTTTTTAAGAACAATAAATCTTTAATATTGAAAAGTTGTAAATGAATGTGTTGATATAATTGACTTTACAGACAAGTGAATTCAAATTTATAATGTATGAACCATGTTTTAATAATTACGATATTGTGTATAACGAATATATGCTGGCTTATGAAGAATTTAAGAAACTAGGAGAAGAGATGTCAATTTTCGCGTTCTCTCTTACTTCTATGAAGGAATGCTCTATCTTATTAATGGTGACAAATTCTTTTCTCAGAAGGAATACAAAAAAGCAAATGAAAACTATGAAGAAGCACAAAAATTAATTACTCGCTCTAGAGCATCAAGAGGAATTGAAAAAGATACTATCTGGCAAGAAATGGTTAAATGGATAGCATATTGCGAATCTTATACTAATCTTTCCAAGAGTTATTTAGTCAAAGATTTCTCAGAAAAAATTGAACTATTAAAGAAAAGCAAGGCAGCAATTAAAGATTTTGTAGAAAAAAGGAAATATGATGAAAACATCATCTTGGATATCTATGCAAAAGCTAAAGAAAATTATATCAAGTACATTTATTACATAAATTTAGCTCAAAAATATGAGAAAAACACAAGAATGCAGAAAAAAATACTCCTTAAAGCGAGAAGAAAGCTACTTTTAGCTCACTTTATTCTTAATCACTATGAAGAAGAAATAGATGATTTAGACTTTAAAATTGATGAGCTAACAAAGACACACATAGTTGAAAGAGCAGAAATGTACTGGAACAAGGGAACTTTACTAATTTCTCAAAGTGACTTTATGAGTGCACACAAATATCTTCTTCTAGCTTCTCAGTACTATGAACGAGCAAGCAAAATATGTTCAGAATTTATTGAATTAAGATTATATTTAGCTCTTAGTAAAATAACAGAAAGTAGCGGTCTTGAAGCAAAAGCTAATGAACTTTACAGAAGGCAGGACAAGCCCCTAGAAGCCAGTAAACTGTTTGAAGAAGCATATGAAGTTGTAGACGAATCCCTCGGTTTACTAGCTACAATTCACAATGAAGTGTTAATAAACAATATGACTGCACAAAGATCTTATTATGAAGCTTTAGCACTCGAAGCAAAAGGTATATCCCTCTTTGACGAAGAGAAATATAAAGAATCTATAGAAATTTTTGAACAATCAATGCAAAAATTAGAAGAAACAGAACGCTTAGTAGTCGAAGGTAGTTCAGAGCATTTACAAGAGTACATTCGCTTAGCTAAGAATGAGATTGAAGGTTATTTATCTATGGCAAAAACTATGCTTTAGTATCAAATTTTTCTTCAATCAATAATCTTTATTTATCACAATATAAACAATAAATGCAATGCTGTTTGACGATTTTGAAATAAAGGAGTACTTGGAAAATTTTTTCTCAAAGAATCTATCTGCCAAAGATTATCCTGAACCCGACACTGATCTCGATCATAAATTAGTTTGGAATTACAGTGAAAATGGAGATGCTTTTTCAGTACTTCTTGATCCAATAAATGATGCTTACGAATACTTTGGAGTTACTGTAGGTGAGATATTTGCTCACCATCGATTCAAACCAATTGTTTGGCACTTGTATCTTTTTGGCAATAAAATAAAGAGCTTTGAATGGATTAAATTAAAAGATGGAACTGATTATCTTATTAATGTTGGGACTTACTCTTTTATTTCTTATATCTACGATTTTAAAAGTGGGAAAAGGTTATACAGAAACCCAATAGAAGAGATAAAATCTCAAATATATTCACTTAACCTCAAGTATGATATATCTGTAAATGATGTAAATGAATTTGTAGAATATTCTTTTATTGAAGACTACAGGTGGGGAGAAGTTTCGAGAAACGCTATAATAGCTCTTATACTAGATAATTTCAATAAAGATAAAATAAATGTTAATGTTCTAGGATTAATTAATCGTGTTTTACACGAATATTCTAATTACGAATCAGACAAACAACTACTAGAAAGAGTGAAAAAAGGAGAATCACCTTTTGAACTAGGGACTATCTTTTATAACGATTTTATATAAAAAGAGAAAAAATTTAACTCATTTTAAATTCTACACCGAATCCTCCATGAGGATAGTGCCAATCAACACTTCCGTGAGGACAAACAAGCCTACATGTTCCACATTCAACACAAGGTGCATAATCAAACGTTACAGGTACATCTCCATCTTCAACTAGTTTATAACATTCTGCAGGGCAACCATATACACAGTCATATGTCTTACATTTAGTTTTGCATATCTCCTCGTTTATGGTAATGTGAGCAAAATTTTTGTCTGTAACATACTTTGTTAATGCAAGTTTTTCTTCAATTTTTATTGGATTTTCTACCATTCTTTTCTCCTCCTAAATAGATCTTAAAGCAGCAAAAGCATCTCCCATGAGCTTAAACAGCTTACCTTTCTTTAGGAAGTGCTTAATAGCTGTAGGAACAATTCTTTTTCTAGGCTCTCCAGTGTTGTGTAAAAGTTGATACATCAAAGAATTAAGCAGTTCTGGATAAACATTGAAAATTCTCTCTCTCTCCAAGAACTTTGCAGCTCGTTTAAATCTCTTCAAATCTTGCAAAACAAAACTATCTCGCAATAATTTCAAATAAATCTTTGTTCCTTCTGCAGAATAATCATTTGTTGTTAAAGCTTCTTTTGCTGCTAACCCTGCTAGTCTTCCAGACTCTAAAGCAAAATTCATACCTTCTATGTACAAACCTGCGTTAAGAACCATACCAGCAGCATCACCAGCAATCATCACACCGTTCCCATATAACTTAGGCATGTGTTTGTATCCCCCTTCAGGAATAGCGTGAGCAGAGTATTCAACCATTTTAGCATCTTTAAGGAGCTTTTGGATGTAGGGGTGTTTCTTAAAATCTTCAAAAGCATCAATCGCTCTGATCTTTTTTTGTATAAGTTTTTTCATGTTTAAGATCAATCCAAAAGAAAGTGTTTCTTTATTTGTATAGAAGAATCCTCCTCCTGGAATTCCATGAGTATAACCTAGAAACTCGTTACTTATTCCTTCATTTCCATTAAGATGAAATCTCTCTTCAATTATTTCTTTCTTTAATTCATATGTTTCTTTCATTCCTACAGCGTAGTGTGAAGGTGAAGGCTTTTTAGCAAGTTTAGCTTTTTCTGCTAATAAAGTAACAGCTCCTTCAGCAATTATAGTGAGTTTAGCTTTTAATTCATCTTCTCCAGATTCTATTCCTATAATTTGATTATCCTTCCAAATGAAATCTTCAGCTACAGTGTTGTCGAGAATAAAAGCTCCTGCTTCTTCTGCTTTTTGGGCCAACCATCTGTCAAATTTTGGACGAATAACAGTTACACCATTGTAAGGTGGTTCGGCAAAATCTTGTAAATCAATATCAATAGTCATTGCTCGCTTTTCAGACAAAAGAGTAATCTTTTTAGTTGTTAAATATCTCTCAATAGCATCTTCTTCCCAATAGTTAGGAACGATTTTATTTAGTACTGGGCCGTAAAGAGCTCCTCCACTTACATTTTTTGCACCAGGATACTGTCCTCTTTCAATAATAGCAACCTCTTTTCCTTCCTTTGCTAAAGTTAATGCTGCAGAAGAACCAGCTAGTCCAGCTCCAACTATAATTACATCAAAATCGTATTCTACAGTCATAAAAAAATGTTTGATTTTCAATATAAAATGTTTATGTGAAAATATAAAAAAGAAAATAGAAAAGAATGAAAAATTATTTTATCTTTTTTAAAGAATAATCAAATTAAGTTAGCACAAATAACAGCAAAGTTAAATATGACTACCTTTGAGAATAAAGTAAGATTGGTGAGATTATGTCTGAGGATGAACAAAAAACTCAAGTTGAAGAAGAGAAAACTGAGGTAAAAGAAGAAAAAGAAGAAACTCCCTTGGAAATGTACCAAAAAGCTGGAAAAGTAGCTCACGAAATTCTTCAAACACTTAAAGATATGGCTAAACCCGGAGTTAAAGCTCTAGATTTAAGTGAAAAAGCAGATGCAATGATAGCTGAAGCAGGAATGAAACCTGCATTTCCTCTAAATATAGCAATAAACAATCATGCTGCTCATTACACTTGTCCTTGGGAAGATGATTTGATTCTTCAAGAGGGAGATGTAGTAAAAATTGATGTTGGTGTTCATTATAAAGGTTTTATTGCAGATACAGCTTTAACTGTTGCTTTTGATGATGTCCATAATGATTTAATTAAAGCAAGTAAAGAAGCAACTGAAACAGCCGTAAAAGTTATACGTGTAGGAAATTATACTGGTAAATTAGGAGATCTAATTGAAAATATTATTGAAGGATACGGCTTCTCAACAGTAAAAGACTTGTCAGGCCATTTGCTTATGCCTTATCTTGTTCATGGTCCAAAAACTATTCCAAATGTAAGTGGAAGAAAAGGTAACTTGATTTTACAAGATGAAGCTTATGCTATTGAAACCTTCGCAACAACAGGTGCAGGAGAATCAAAACCAGATAAAACAAAGTTATATATTGTAAGGTTAGCAGAAGGAAGATTTCCACTAAGAACAAGAGCTGCAAAAGATGTTAGAAATCTTCTAGATAGAGAATATCATAGAATGCCTGTAGCAACAAGATGGATATATAAGGCCCTTGGTCCTGCTAAGGCAAAAATGGGTATTAGAGAATTAATTAATGTGGGAGCTTTATATCAATATCATGTGCTTTCTGATACTTCTGGATCTTTTGTATCACAGCATGAGCATACAGTTTACATGACAGAAGAAGGGCCAGTACAAACTACATAATCCTTTTTTTATTTTACTGTTTATTTTTTGTTTTGAGAATAGTAATTTTGTATTTTCATTTAAAAAAATCATTTTTTAAGAACAATAAATCTTTAATATTGAAAAGTTGTAAATGAATGTGTTGATATAATTGACTTTACAGACAAGTGAATTCAAATTTATAATGTATGAACCATGTTTTAATAATTACGATATTGTGTATAACGAATATATGCTGGCTTATGAAGAATTTAAGAAACTAGGAGAAGAGAATGTCAATTTTCGCGTTCTCTCTTACTTCTATGAAGGAATGCTCTATCTTATTAATGGTGACAAATTCTTTTCTCAGAAGGAATACAAAAAAGCAAATGAAAACTATGAAGAAGCACAAAAATTAATTACTCGCTCTAGAGCATCAAGAGGAATTGAAAAAGATACTATCTGGCAAGAAATGGTTAAATGGATAGCATATTGCGAATCTTATACTAATCTTTCCAAGAGTTATTTAGTCAAAGATTTCTCAGAAAAAATTGAACTATTAAAGAAAAGCAAGGCAGCAATTAAAGATTTTGTAGAAAAAAGGAAATATGATGAAAACATCATCTTGGATATCTATGCAAAAGCTAAAGAAAATTATATCAAGTACATTTATTACATAAATTTAGCTCAAAAATATGAGAAAAACACAAGAATGCAGAAAAAAATACTCCTTAAAGCGAGAAGAAAGCTACTTTTAGCTCACTTTATTCTTAATCACTATGAAGAAGAAATAGATGATTTAGACTTTAAAATTGATGAGCTAACAAAGACACACATAGTTGAAAGAGCAGAAATGTACTGGAACAAGGGAACTTTACTAATTTCTCAAAGTGACTTTATGAGTGCACACAAATATCTTCTTCTAGCTTCTCAGTACTATGAACGAGCAAGCAAAATATGTTCAGAATTTATTGAATTAAGATTATATTTAGCTCTTAGTAAAATAACAGAAAGTAGCGGTCTTGAAGCAAAAGCTAATGAACTTTACAGAAGGCAGGACAAGCCCCTAGAAGCCAGTAAACTGTTTGAAGAAGCATATGAAGTTGTAGACGAATCCCTCGGTTTACTAGCTACAATTCACAATGAAGTGTTAATAAACAATATGACTGCACAAAGATCTTATTATGAAGCTTTAGCACTCGAAGCAAAAGGTATATCCCTCTTTGACGAAGAGAAATATAAAGAATCTATAGAAATTTTTGAACAATCAATGCAAAAATTAGAAGAAACAGAACGCTTAGTAGTCGAAGGTAGTTCAGAGCATTTACAAGAGTACATTCGCTTAGCTAAGAATGAGATTGAAGGTTATTTATCTATGGCAAAAACTATGCTTTAGTATCAAATTTTTCTTCAATCAATAATCTTTATTTATCACAATATAAACAATAAATGCAATGCTGTTTGACGATTTTGAAATAAAGGAGTACTTGGAAAATTTTTTCTCAAAGAATCTATCTGCCAAAGATTATCCTGAACCCGACACTGATCTCGATCATAAATTAGTTTGGAATTACAGTGAAAATGGAGATGCTTTTTCAGTACTTCTTGATCCAATAAATGATGCTTACGAATACTTTGGAGTTACTGTAGGTGAGATATTTGCTCACCATCGATTCAAACCAATTGTTTGGCACTTGTATCTTTTTGGCAATAAAATAAAGAGCTTTGAATGGATTAAATTAAAAGATGGAACTGATTATCTTATTAATGTTGGGACTTACTCTTTTATTTCTTATATCTACGATTTTAAAAGTGGGAAAAGGTTATACAGAAACCCAATAGAAGAGATAAAATCTCAAATATATTCACTTAACCTCAAGTATGATATATCTGTAAATGATGTAAATGAATTTGTAGAATATTCTTTTATTGAAGACTACAGGTGGGGAGAAGTTTCGAGAAACGCTATAATAGCTCTTATACTAGATAATTTCAATAAAGATAAAATAAATGTTAATGTTCTAGGATTAATTAATCGTGTTTTACACGAATATTCTAATTACGAATCAGACAAACAACTACTAGAAAGAGTGAAAAAAGGAGAATCACCTTTTGAACTAGGGACTATCTTTTATAACGATTTTATATAAAAAGAGAAAAAATTTAACTCATTTTAAATTCTACACCGAATCCTCCATGAGGATAGTGCCAATCAACACTTCCGTGAGGACAAACAAGCCTACATGTTCCACATTCAACACAAGGTGCATAATCAAACGTTACAGGTACATCTCCATCTTCAACTAGTTTATAACATTCTGCAGGGCAACCATATACACAGTCATATGTCTTACATTTAGTTTTGCATATCTCCTCGTTTATGGTAATGTGAGCAAAATTTTTGTCTGTAACATACTTTGTTAATGCAAGTTTTTCTTCAATTTTTATTGGATTTTCTACCATTCTTTTCTCCTCCTAAATAGATCTTAAAGCAGCAAAAGCATCTCCCATGAGCTTAAACAGCTTACCTTTCTTTAGGAAGTGCTTAATAGCTGTAGGAACAATTCTTTTTCTAGGCTCTCCAGTGTTGTGTAAAAGTTGATACATCAAAGAATTAAGCAGTTCTGGATAAACATTGAAAATTCTCTCTCTCTCCAAGAACTTTGCAGCTCGTTTAAATCTCTTCAAATCTTGCAAAACAAAACTATCTCGCAATAATTTCAAATAAATCTTTGTTCCTTCTGCAGAATAATCATTTGTTGTTAAAGCTTCTTTTGCTGCTAACCCTGCTAGTCTTCCAGACTCTAAAGCAAAATTCATACCTTCTATGTACAAACCTGCGTTAAGAACCATACCAGCAGCATCACCAGCAATCATCACACCGTTCCCATATAACTTAGGCATGTGTTTGTATCCCCCTTCAGGAATAGCGTGAGCAGAGTATTCAACCATTTTAGCATCTTTAAGGAGCTTTTGGATGTAGGGGTGTTTCTTAAAATCTTCAAAAGCATCAATCGCTCTGATCTTTTTTTGTATAAGTTTTTTCATGTTTAAGATCAATCCAAAAGAAAGTGTTTCTTTATTTGTATAGAAGAATCCTCCTCCTGGAATTCCATGAGTATAACCTAGAAACTCGTTACTTATTCCTTCATTTCCATTAAGATGAAATCTCTCTTCAATTATTTCTTTCTTTAATTCATATGTTTCTTTCATTCCTACAGCGTAGTGTGAAGGTGAAGGCTTTTTAGCAAGTTTAGCTTTTTCTGCTAATAAAGTAACAGCTCCTTCAGCAATTATAGTGAGTTTAGCTTTTAATTCATCTTCTCCAGATTCTATTCCTATAATTTGATTATCCTTCCAAATGAAATCTTCAGCTACAGTGTTGTCGAGAATAAAAGCTCCTGCTTCTTCTGCTTTTTGGGCCAACCATCTGTCAAATTTTGGACGAATAACAGTTACACCATTGTAAGGTGGTTCGGCAAAATCTTGTAAATCAATATCAATAGTCATTGCTCGCTTTTCAGACAAAAGAGTAATCTTTTTAGTTGTTAAATATCTCTCAATAGCATCTTCTTCCCAATAGTTAGGAACGATTTTATTTAGTACTGGGCCGTAAAGAGCTCCTCCACTTACATTTTTTGCACCAGGATACTGTCCTCTTTCAATAATAGCAACCTCTTTTCCTTCCTTTGCTAAAGTTAATGCTGCAGAAGAACCAGCTAGTCCAGCTCCAACTATAATTACATCAAAATCGTATTCTACAGTCATAAAAAAATGTTTGATTTTCAATATAAAATGTTTATGTGAAAATATAAAAAAGAAAATAGAAAAGAATGAAAAATTATTTTATCTTTTCTTTTAAAATAGGAAGAATTTGATGAAGATCTCCAACTATTCCATAATCACAATATTTGAATATAGAAGCTCTTTCGTCAGTGTTTATTGCTATCAAGGTCTTGGCTTTAACTCCACAGATATGTTGAGGTGCACCACTAATTCCTGCGGCAATATACAAATCAGGGGAAACTGACTGACCAGTTTGGCCTATTTCATAAGTTTCTTCTATCCAATGTAGATCTGTGCAGGCTCTTGTTGCACCCATTTCTCCTCCAAGCAAGTCAGCTAGTTCTTTAATAATAGCGAATTTGTCTTTTCCACCTACACCCCTTCCTCCAGCAACAATTATCTTTGCATCTTTAAGATTAACTGTCTTCTTCGCTTTAAGAATCTCTACACTTTTAACAATTCTATCTTTTTCATCGAATGAAACAGTTAATTTTTCTATTTCTGGTTCTTGTCCTTCTGGATTCTCATCTATAAAGAAAGCTCCTGCACGAGTTGTGATGAATATTTTTTCTCCTTTAGATTTCATTTTTACCATAGCTTGGTCGTCTCTAACTGGAGTAATAGCTATAAGATCATCACCCTCTAAAATCAAGTCAGTTACTCTTTCAAGACAAGTAGTGTTATAATGAACAGCTAATCTGGGAATGAGGTCTTCTACATTAACTAGTCCTCCACCAATAACTACTTTAGGGTCAGCAGTTTTGATAATCTCTAACATAGCTTTTACATAAGCTCGAGAAAGGTAAGTGCTCAATTCAGGAGCTTCTACTACAAAGACTTTTTTAGCTCCGTGCTTACCTAAAGTGGAAATCCATTCATCTTTAGCTTGTTCACAGAGGAGAGCAGCAGAAACATCTCCTAAACTAGTAAAGTTTTTGACTTTATTTAGAACTCCTAAAACGTTTTCTTCTATTTCTCCATCTCTGATTAAAGCAAAAACAAGTATTCCAGTCATTTTATGCACCCCCAAGTTTAATACCGTCTTCTTTCATCTTCTCAAGAAGCTTGTCAACCATTTCCTCAGGTTCGCCTTCTGAAATAATGAAGCTTTCTTTCTCAATGACAATATTCTCCAATGAAAGAACCTCTAGATCAGAGATGTCTTGTCCTACATCATTAGCAGAAAGACCTAAATCTTCAAGTGTCCATGCAGGTATTTGAGCTCTTTTCGACATCATAATTCCACGCATTGAGGTATAACGAGGAATAAAATACTCAGAGTCAGAAATACTGAACAAAGACTTACCTAAAGGAACTTGAACAATCTCTTTTCCTCCTTCTAGCACTCTAGAAACAATAAAGGCATCATCCTTCTTTTCAAGTTTTTCAACATAAAGAACAGAAGGAATATCTAAAAGCTCTGCAAGTATAGGCGCTTCAGCGTAGGATGAAGTAGGCATTACTTGTCCACCAATCATAACTAAATCATACTCTCCAATTTTCTCAAGAACTTTATGGTAAACTTTAGCCATAATAAGAGGGTCATGACTAAAAATGTCTTTAGAATTGACAACAATTCCAGAGTTACAACCCATGGCTATTGCTTCTCTAACTGCTTTCTCAGGCTTCAAATCTCCAACACAAACAGCAGTTACAGTTGCTCCTTCACTGTCTTTGAATTTTAAAGCTCCTTCAATGGCGTTCTTGTCAATAGGGTTGATTATAAGATCATCAGCATTAATTTTTGATTCATCAAAATAGTCTATTCCCTCAAGATTGACCTGAGGATCAAGAATCTGACGTATAAACACAACGATATTCATATTAATCAAAAAATGAACAAATAAGAATTACAAAAATCTTTCTCTCCGTTAATTTCAGCAAAAGTGAAAAAAGTACCTTTATAAGCTGAAAAATCTTTTAAAACTAATAGAATAGAAGAGACAATAAATTTTCATTGTTTAAATTACAATTTTTTATAGCATTCTTTCTTTATTGTTCTTTGTTAAATATATTTAGTAAATCTTTTTAAATTGAAAGAATAGTTCTCTTAGATTTTATGAATATCGACAGAAATGAAATTATAAAGATGCAAGAAAAGCTAAGCAATCTTATTGGTTGCCCAGGGCATGAAGAAGAAGTTGCAGAATTCATATTATCACAATTAAATGATTGTGTAGATCGAGCTTGGATTGACCCTCTTGGTAACGTATTAGCTATTAAAAAAGGAACAGTAGAAAATGGTATGAAAATTCTTTTAGATGCTCACATGGATGAAGTAGGATTTATGATTTCGCACATTGAAGAAAAAGGTTTTCTAAGAATTGCTCCACTTGGTGGAATAGATAAAAGAGTTATGCTTGGCTCTTTACTTCAATTTCAGACAGATAACAATGAAAAAATAGTTGGGATAGTTGGCTCTCATCCTCCTCATATAACAAAAAGTGAAGAAAGAGAAAGAGTTCCTGAAATATCAGAAATGTTTGTTGACATTGGTTACCAATCGCGAGAAGAAGTACTAGCAAAAGGATTACATGTAGGAAGTGTTGGAACTTTCTATACCAAATTTGAACAATTAGATGATGAAACTGTAATAGGTAAAGCATTTGATGATAGAACAGCTTGTAATGTCTTGTTACAAGTTTTAAAAGCTCTTAAAGATGTCGAGCATCCCCATACAATTTTAGCAGTATTTGCAGTGCAAGAAGAAGTAGGAGGAAGAGGAGCGACAGTAGGAGCTTTTGAACTTCAACCTACAATGGCTTTAGCTTTAGAAAATACTATCGCAAGTGACGTGGTAGGAGTCCCCACTAACAAAGTAGTTACAAGTATTGGAAAGGGACCAGCAGTAACTGCTGCTGATAGATCACTAATAACACCAAAAAAAGTCCTAAATCGTATTAAACAAGCCGCAGAAAAAGATGACATTAAAACACAGTATAAAATGCCCATTTTTGGAGGATCAGATGGAGGAAGAATAGCTATCACTCGATCTGGAGTACCAACAGGTGTGGTTAGTGTTCCCTGTCGATATATTCACGGGCCTGTAGCTATGTTAAAAATAAAAGATATAGAAGAAACTATAAAACTAGTTTACAACTTTTGCACAATTTAAAGAAAAAGTAAAAATTTCTTTTTCTTTTTTTCTTATTTATACAATTCTAAATATTCATCAAACAGGATATCCATTAGAATTATGTCATAGTATTTGCCTTCATGAAAGCGAGCCTTTCTTCTTCTACCAATGTGTTTGAAACCTAATTTCTCATAAACGTGGACAGCTCGTTTATTAAACTCAAAAACCTCGAGTTCTATTCTGTTTAAGTTGAGAATAAGAAAACCAAATTTCAAAATACATTTTGTAGCATCAGAGCCATATCCTTTGTTATGATTAGCAGGATTGTGAATAGCTATTCCAAAAACACAAGTCCTATTTATCCAGTCAATATTCATTAAAGAAACGCTACCAAGAAATTCATTTTTTTCCTTCTCGACAATAGCAAATGTGAAGGATGAACGACGATTAGCATCACGATAAAGGCTTTGAATCCATTCTTCTTCTTGTGTTGAACTGTGTGGAATAGGATGACCAAGGTATTGCCTAGTTTCATAAGTATTCCAATATTTCATTATGTCTTTAAGATCTGATTTTTCAACAGGTCGAAGTATAACTTTTTCACCTATGAATGGTGAACCAAAGTCTTTTGATGTCATAATAGTCTGAAATTCTTCAAAGTTTAAAAATTTGTCTAATCAAACCTTATTTATAAACAATTACAGTTTAAAAAAAGAAAAAAAGAAAAAAAGTTATTTGATATGAGCTGGTCTATATCCAGCATGTGCAAGAATACTTGTTGCTTTACCTATGATTTACTTTTTTACATAAAGTTTTTCGCACTCTGTCTTGCAAGAGAAAAAACTAAAGGAAGTTTAATCTCTTGAACTCAACCAAGCCATACAATGCCGTGAAGGGGTTGAGACAGACATCATACACGAATCGTGGGAATCATAAAGAAGAAAAGAGTTGTAAGTTCTTTTCTTCACTCCACGAGAGACAAAAAAGAAAGAATTACCCACTAAAAGAGAGAAGTAATTACTTTCCTTTTTGTCTACTGGGACTGCAACCAATGGCTGAGCCCTAGACAAACAGTGAAATGAGTGAGACTGTATTTCTGACCAGTGAGGTAATCGGTGATAGTATTTCCTCGAGGACGGAAAAGTTCCCCAAGGAACTTACGCGCGATATTCATTGCTCCAGTGAGGTCAGAGTGGAAAGTGTAATTGCAAGAGGGACAATGGACTAAACCTCTAACGGGACGGATAACTTTCCTTCCGCAACGAGTACAGTGAGAGGATGTTCCTTTTTCCTCTATCGTTAATATTCGGTGAGGTTCAAAACCTCTTAATATCAATGCTCGATGAAGAAGAGCAAGAACAAGAGAAAAGTTCCACTGATGAAGTTTTCTACGAAACTTACGAGTAATTTTTCTCTTTCCTTTCTCCTCTCGAATGTGTTTAGGATAACCTACAACGACGAAAAGGTCATACCTTTGTGCATAAGTTTCTATCGTCTGCACGACATTGTTTATAAATTGGTGAATATAGACGCGTTTAACGTTTTTATATCTTCTTCGGAGAAGGCCGAGAAAACGGTAAATTTGGTGTTTTTTACCAGATTGGTCGTTTAAAGCCGCTTTCCTCTGAAGACGGGAAAGTTTGAGTTTATATCGATGATTAACTCTATTCCACTGTTTGGTATACCAGAATTTTATCTCTTTGTTTGTTAATTTCTTTTTAGGGGTTAGAAGCACTCCTGCAGCAGGAATGTTTATACCTAGATCTATTCCCAGCACAGCTGGGGGAAGAGAAGAAGAATTCTCTTTTTCAGGAGAATAAAAAGAAGGAGGAGGAAGAACTTTTAGTTGGAAATACACCCACCACTCACGTGTAGAACGTTTATATCTTAGTTCTAAACTTTTCACTCTCCCTTTCTTTAACTCTTTCTGGTGGAAAGTGCTCATCTCTAAAGGTAACCATAGTTTCTGATGATAAGGTGTGTTTCTTCTCCACGTATCTAACGAGTCTCTTATCCCCACCCACCAACGAGTAAGTGTATTATTCTTCTCTTTTGGCAGATGCACGAGAACAAACCTCTTTGCATTAATTAGTTGTCTTCTTGCTCTCTTTATTGGAAGACGAGTAGGACTGGGTCTATACCCTTGCTCGTATAGTTGCACAGCTATATCTCTACATTCTTGGAATTCATTGTGAGAACAATAAGGGAACATTTTCTTGAAATCGTGAAGAACAGTCTCTCTCCTCTCTTCTACTCTCTTTAATCTTGATGTCGTTAGCGTCAGTTCATCTAGTTTTCCTCTGTGAACTCTTATTTTCCCATTTTTAGTTTTAGTACATATTTTTCTTCTGTTGTGATGTATAATTCTCACATACTTTTCTATTATCCTTGTGTCTCTCCCCGTTATTTTCCTTAACTTTTCCTTTTTTCTCGTCGTCAATACCTCATTCTTTATCCTCACTTTCAAGGTTTTGACGACGTCCTCCACCATTTTTTTCCTTCCTTCTTTTCTTTTTCTGTTTATTTTTTCTATTTTTTTTCTTCTTCTCTTTTTATTTTACTTTTTTTTCCTATAAAAACCCCTCTCCTTCCTCTCCTCTCTTCTCTTTCTTCCTCACTTTGCTGTCAACAACTGTAAATTACGTAAAAAATAGACGCATGTGAATCGTCAATACTTAGTTTATATATTATTTAAATATTATTCCTCTTAAACTGCCATTATCCAGTAAAATATTTATATATTTTTGAGAAAAACATATTTTCTTAAAATTATATTTTTTGAATAAGGAAAAAGATAGTCCAAGACCAAATTTAAGTAGATTCGTTTTTATCTTTTTCAAAATTACTTATTATTTTTTCCAAAACTTGTTCTATCTCTGTTTTGGATTTAAGAGAAAGGAAATAATATTCAATATTGAATTTGTTTGCTATACTTGCCACTTCTTCTTCACTTATTTCATGATATGCTTCTAAGTCTTTTTTAGACCCAATAAAAATGATGTTAGGTATGAATTTCAAAGCTTCTGCTACTTCTTTTATCCACTTATGAACATCTATAAACGAGCTCCTTCTAGTGAGATCAAAGACAACAAAAATCACATTACTGCCAACATAATATGACTTCCTTATTTCAGTAAATCTTTGTTGAGCTGGTAGGTCCCAAAGAGTTAAATTGTACTTTTCTCCTTTAATTTCGATAGAATAAGTAGCAATATTTTGGCCATATTCTTCTTTTCTTACTTCTGTGGTTAGCGTTCTTAGTAACTCTGTTTTACCTACTCCTGCCTCACCGACGATACAAATCTTTAGATTATGCATTAATAGATACTTCTTTTTACTACAAAAAAAAGCTTTTGTATGAATTTTTGTTTTGTTAATTTATCACGTATTTGTTGTTTTTTACTTTCTTATTCCTTCAAATAGGATTGTAAGTATTTCTTTTATGTTTTCTTCAATTTCATTACTCTCAATTTTAAATCCTTCTTCTAAATAACCTGTCGCTCCTAAAGCTGGTCTAGAAGAAGATATGAAAAGAAAAGCTAGAGTTTTAGCTCTTACATCTTTTCTTATTTTTCCTTTTTCTTGACATTTTCTAAAAAACTCTGTAAGTTTCTCTAGGGCAATTGTAGATTGGGCAAGTTCTTCGAATATAGGTCTTAATTCAGGATTGTGAAATTCTTTATACAATATAAGTAAAATTTTCCTAAATTTCAAGGCAAAATTCCAAAATTCAAGACTAACTCTATATAGAGTTTCATAGGGATTTTCTGATAATTCATCAATTTTTTCTCCAAATTGTTTCCACATCTTGTTGGATAGTTCTATTCCTCTTTTAATTATGGTTTCAAAAATCTCTGTTTTATTTCTAAAATATTTGTAAACTAAAGCTTCTGAAACTCCTTCTTCTTCTGCTATATCTTTCATAGTTGTGTAGGCTACTCCTTTTTTAGAAAATAGTTCTATAGCTGTACGTAGAATTCTCTCTTTTCTTTCTTCTTTCTTAAGCCATTTATGCTCTTCTTTTTTGTTTTCACGCATTTGATCACAAAAGTGAGTATTTACTAACTTTTATATATTCTTTAATGAATATAAATTTAACTATAAATGAAATACAATTTTTGAATCAATAAAAGAGGAATAATGATGGATTACATTAATAGCTTACTAACAAAAACATTTAGGCGCAGAATAGGAAAAAATGTAGGAACAATGATAGGTATTGCTCTTTCTGTGAGTTTAATGCTAGGAGTACAAATAACAATTACAAGTTTTTCAACAAAAGCTTTGGGCTTTTTTACTGAAGCTATTGGTGAAAATGATATCATTATTCAAAATTTTGGCTTTCCAATTGAAAATTACCAAGAGATAATAGAAAAAATAGATAATTCTTCGATTCCGTATGCCGCTATTAATTGGCGTGTTTCTCAAGATGTTGCTGTTTATAACCTTGAGAAAGGATATCTGGAAAAAGGGGTAAGCTTTATAGGAGTCGAGCTGGATGAAGATCAAACTTTTGGTAGATTTTATCATCCTGATAGTGAAACAGAATATAGTAAAGAAGAATTAGAACAGATTTTTGCAGATAACACCAGTGTTCTAGTTGGAAAGTATTTATTTGATGATATGGAATTAAAAGTTAATCAAACTATTAAGATTAGAATTGGAGAGTTACAAGGATTACAATTTAATTATAAAACATATGACCTAAAAATTGCTGGATTTATTGCAGACAAAGAAAAAGGAAAAGAGAGTGGGGGAAGGGTTTTATGGACCTCTATAGACAATATTCGTTCAATTATTGGTGTAAGTAACAATTCAGTTACAGAGATAAACATCTCTTTGAGTCCCAATCATGATGAACAACCCGTATCAAACGATTATGCTTATGAAGTTGAAGAACAGTTAAAAGAAATACTAGATGTAGAAAACACAGGATTACTTGTTATTGCTTTTAGAGCTTTAGTATTAGACACAGCAGATAAAATAATTAAAGATGTGCTTATAGCTTTTAACTTGTTTGGTGCTTTAATTATCTTTTCTGGAGTACTATTACTAGTAAATATCCAGTTAATTCAAGTAGAGGATAGAATGCAACAATTAGGAGTCTTAAGAGCTATAGGTTCAAAGAGAAAAGAAATTATTCGAATGTTTCTCATGGAGTCAGCTATTTTAGGTTTTATAGGTTCACTCCTTGGTTTAGGCGGAGGATATGCGATGTCTATATTTCTAGTCTGGAGAATAGGAATAACTTTCTTTAACACTACCGTCTTTCTCACTCCAATTGTAACAGGTTCTGCTGTGTTATACTCGTTTATTGTAGGTTTCACATTAGCTATCGGAGCAGGATTGTTACCAGCAATAAGGGCAAGTAGAGTTGATCCTATAGAAGTGATTAGAGGAATTAAAAAAGTGAAAGAAAGGAGAATGGGAACTGGTATTTTAGTTCTCGGAATCTCTCTGATTGTTATCGGAATAACCACTTTTGCTACTCAACTAGCTGTTGGCGATAGTTTCTTTTCTAATCAAGGGTGGAATACTGCAAATGAGCAATGGACTTTTATGGGTGCTGTAGGAGGAATATTATTAGGTTTAAGTGTTCTAACAGCTTATCTTGTTTCGAGGAAAGTAATGGGGAATGCCATAGGTTTTTCTCTTATCACAATTGCCATCTCAATGTTACTATTCGCTCTCCCTCAACTAAAAGATGTGACTGACAATAATAAAATACTCATAACTTGTGTAGTGATATTAGCTTTAGGAACAATTATCTTGGTTGGAGTAAATCTCAAATTTGTTACAAACTTGGTAAGAACGATTTTATATAAGACTAAAATAAAGAAAGGAGTATCACTAATTTCAGCTAAATACATGACCTCAAAAACAATGAGAAGTACATTGACTTTTGGAATATTTACATTAGTGCTTACAATGAACATTTTTGCTTCAATATACCAAGCAACTTTTTCGTATAACACCTTAGAATCAGTAGAATTTCTAAGTGGAGGAGCTTCAATATATGTTGAGTTAGATACTCCTATACAGAATGATTCGTTAGTAGATGTAGAACGAGATTTACCTAAAATAGATCCCTCAATAGAATATGTAAAAGGAATAAACACGACAATTTCGCTCTTACAAGCAGATCCTTCTGCAAAATTGTCTATTCCCTCTGAAATATTTGCAGCTCAGATACAATTGATATATAATGATACATTCAAAAATGGTTCAGAATATGTCTTTGACTTTATGATCGAACAAAGTATAGGAAAGTTAAACGAAGAATATAAACCTGCAGCTTCAGAAGAATATCAACGTAGATACAGTCACAAGATTTGGGACCTATTCTACAATAGAACGAGATTTAATAAAGATGGAGAAAAAGATCCTAATGGATTACCCACCGTTATTTCTACAAATCCTATTCTTAAACCTGGAGATGTTTTTAATATAACTGGTCTTTTCAAACCCCCAATTGAAGTTATTGTATTGGCAAATGTAAGGCAGTATCCTTTTTCTATAAGTTCAGGTTTTCCGATTCTGTTTGTTACTCCTGACCTTTTACCATTCTTGAGTTATAATTTCGCTATATTTCCCAAATACACTAATTTTCTAGTGAAGACAAGTGAAGACTTTAGAAATGGTAGAAATTCGGAGATAGCAAATAAAATTGAAACATTCTTTAATGGAAATGAATCCATATTAATAAAAAATAACGATTTTGTTGCTGCTTCAGCATATAATGTCTGGGAAGAAATGCTGGAACAAGTTGATTTTCAAGTTAGAACATTTGATTTTATGCAGATATTTGTAAGCTTTGGTTTAGTTGTCGGCGCGATAGGGATGATAATTATTGCCATTCGTAACGTTTCGGAACGTAAAAGAGAAATAGGAATGATGAGAGCAATAGGTTATAAGAAATCACAAATAATTCTTTCAATTTCTCTAGAACTCTTTATTTTAGCAGGATTAGGGTTGTTTATGGGTTTAATCAACAGTATTGTTCTAGGAGCTACTTTTGCGCGGTTATATGATTGGTATCTCATAATCCCAATAGGAAGAGTGTTGCTTTATACAGGTGTGATGATAGGGATTGCTTTTCTCGCTTCAATTATTCCAGGTATAAGATCTAGCAGGATTACTCCTGCTGAAGCTTTAAGGTATGTGGGGTGATATGAATGAGTGATGAAATAATATTAAAAACTGAAAATCTGGGCAAAATTTATGCTGGAGGGACACCAATGGAAGTTCATGCTCTTCGAGGAATCAATCTAGAGATAAAGCGAGGAGAAATGGTAGCTATTATGGGTCCTTCAGGATGTGGAAAAACTACTCTGTTAAACCTTATTGGAGGAATAGATAAACCCACATACGGAAAAATTATAATTGAAGGAAAAGATATTTCGACACTTACAGATGAAGAAATGACAGAATTTAGGCTATTTAATATAGGTTATATCTTTCAGCTGTTTAATCTTTTCGATTTCTTAACAGCTTTAGAAAATACAGTTTTACCTTTATTGTTAACTAATACTAGTAGGTTTGAAGCTGAAGAAGAAGCAAAAATGATGTTAAGACAAATGGGTTTAGGGGATAAACTTAATCATCTTCCCTCTGAACTTAGTGGAGGAGAGCAACAGAGAGTTGCAGTATCAAGAGCACTACTCATGAATCCTGCAATTATTCTAGGAGATGAACCTACTGGAGATCTCGATGAAATGACTTCAAAAGACATCATGGACCTCTTTAGAAGCATAAATGAAAATTTCAAACAGACTTTCATAGTGGTTACACATAGTAAATACATTGCTGAATTCTGTGATAGAACTATTCGTATAATAGACGGTCAGATCGTAGATGACGGGTATGGTGGAAAATAATGAGTAAAGCAATAAACAAGCAAACTAATTCGATCTATGATGAAGAAGCCATATTCTCAGCAGGATTATTAATAAATAAACTCGATAGAGACTCACTTAAGGATTTAACAAGATCTTTGAGAAGATTCATAGTTAGGAAATGTAAAGCAAAAGCATTTGAAATTAAAGAAGTTAATACATTCTTATTTGTTAATGCTTCTTTTCCTCCAAACTTAATTAGTGATACTGAAAGCCGTATTAAAATAGAAAATGGTGTCAAGAATATAATTATTGATTATGCTTTAAAAGAAAATAACAAATTTTCCAAGCAAATTGCAAAAAATATTGAAATAAAAGACATTACACAAATTTTACTAGATCTGATAAATAATTCTAATTCACCAAAAAAGAAACAACTGATTGAAACAGTAATAAGAAGAGGAAAAGAGATTCAACAACGTTCTATTGTTCATGTAACAAATGTCATTCTTAATTCATTCATTTTGTCATGGGATAAAGAAGATTATAGAATTATTTTCCCGGATGAACGTGTAGAAAGAAAAGAAAAAAGTGCAGATGCTTTTGGCACATTTCAAAGTTTATTAGAAAATCTTTCAGTAATACAATATGCTCATATTTCAATGGAAAATCTCAGCTGGATAATTGGTTCATATGAATACGCTTTAGACAATTTGTATGAGTTAATATCTAATCTTTCTAAAGAAATTAAGACTTCTCCTACAATCTCTAAATCTTTTTGGAGGGCTTTAAGAGTAATTTTTGGGTTGTTATCAACAACTCAGCAAATCCTATCTGATTTGTTGAAGCAACTAAACAAATTTGTTGAGATAAAAGAAGAATTTAAGAAACAATGTAAACAGTTGGATTTTCACTCTCTTACTGACGTTTTGAAAAGATACAATATTGAAAATGAAACCGCTGATTTTATTGTTTGGATTAGTCAGTTACTTCAAAATACTAAGATGGCTTATAGTCTACTTTTAGACTTGATTAATTGCTGTAAGACTTCAGATAGGCTGGAAATGGAAAATATAGAACTCATTATCTCAAATTTCGGATGGGTTCTTTCAGATATTCAAACAATGAAATTCTTTGCAGAAAAATTTAGAGACATAACTTTCTTTCAATCTTTTCCACCAGAAATAGTTGTAGAAACAAAGAAAGAAATGCGTTTGCCTGAAGATGTAGTAATTAAAGGAGTTAGTTTGTTCAAGACATATCGATTATTTGGTTCTACTGTCTATGCTTTAAGGGGAATAGATATAGAAGTGTGTAAAGGAGAAATGGTTGCTATTTTAGGTCCTTCTGGTAGCGGTAAAACCACTTTGTTAAATCTTTTAGCTGGGCTTGATTCACCTGATAATGGAGCAATTTTCTTTAAGGGCAAAAATATTCATTTATTGCCTGATTCTGTTTTCTCCATGTACAGAAGGAAAGATATGGGTTTTATCTTTCAGTACTATAATCTTATTCCACAGTTAACAGTATTGGAAAATGTAATGTTGCCTGGATTGATGGTAGGAAGACCAGTGAAAGAGGTTAGACAAAAGGCCATTGAATTACTTGAAATAGTAGGTATTGAGCGTTTTAAAAACCAGTTTCCAATCAAATTATCAGGGGGACAAATGCAAAGAGTAACTATAGCAAGATCAATGATAAATGATCCTGTGCTTCTTTTTGCAGATGAGCCTACAGGAGATTTAGATAACGCTACAGGAAAAATAGTAGTTGATCTTATTCATCGTTTTTCTAAAGAAAAAGGGACAGCTGTGATCTTTGTTACTCATGATGAAGAAATGGCAAGAAAATGTGATAGAATAATAAGAATTAGAGATGGAAGAATTCATTCGGAAGAAATAATTAAAAAGAATTAAGTAACTACTATGTTATGTCTGACACAGAACTAAAAACATACGTTAAAATAATAGAGCAGAGTTACGCTTCTTTTAGAGATTACCTAGAACATTTACCAGAAGATGCTTTAGATTGGAAAATAAATGAATTTTCAGGTTCTCCACGTTGGATAATAAGCCATGTAATAAAAGATCAATATTTATTTACAGATTTTATTGTAAAAGGAAAAACTTTCAGTTCTCAATTAGAAATAGAGGAAATAAAAGGAGATATAGACACTATTCTAAAAAAATTTGACAAAATGGTAAAAGAAACAGTTGGATCTATCCAAACTCTAAGAAATGAAGATTTAGAAAGAATCAGAGAAATGAAAAATTATAAGATGACAGTAGAAGAATTGTTGTTTGAATTTATATACCACATTAATCATCATAGTGGTCAATTAGCAATGATTTTAAGTTCATGGAAAAGATCTAGAAAAGCAAAATCTGATAAAAAAGACTAAAAACAGTTTTCTGTTAACAAACTTTATCATTTTAATGTGTTTATCTAGAGTTATAGAATGGATAACCATCAACTGATTAGGGATTGCATTAATAACATAAATGCATATGTTGTAATAGTTGGACTTGAAGGTAAAGTGATTTTTGCTAATGAGAGAACATTAAATCTTTTTTCTACAGATCAAGAATCAATTCGTGAAAAAAAGTTTTACAATATGTTAAAGGATAGTGATACAAGTCAAAAAAATATTGAATTTTTTATTTCTTTTAAGAGACTTATTCAATTTCCTCAAAATAATACATTTTTAGAAACAACTCATACAAAGAAACAAGGTTTTACAACAATATTATGGTCAGCTAAAAATGTTAATAATTATACTTACTTCACAGGATATGATGTTTCAATATTTAAAGCAATAGAGGAAGAACTGAGAACTAGCTTTGAAAAATACAAAATAATATTTAACAACACTCTAGATGCGATGTATCTAATTAAAATTACGGAAGAGTACCCTGAAGGAATTTTTATTGATGTAAACAAGGCTGCCAGTGTGCAAACTGGTTATACTATTAGAGAACTTTTAGATTTTGATCCTAAGTTATTTTTCAAAGATTTCTATAGTCAAATTTTTTCAATTAATACTATTGGACCATATACTTTTGTAAATAAGCTACAAAACAAAGAAGGAAAATCCTTTCCTATACGGGTTATTACAAGAAAATTAAGGATTCAAGGGGAGTTTTTCATATTAGTTGTAGTTAAAGATATTACAAAGGAAAAGGAAGAAATAGACTTAATGCATGCTTTGATGAACAAACTGGAAGAGGAAATTTATCATTATTTAGTTTTAATTGATAAAATAAGAAATCCACTAACAGTTATTTCAGCTCTCGCTGATTTAGAAAATACAAAATATTCAGAAAAAATAATTAGTAAAGTAAATGACATAAATGATATTTTATTAGAAATAGATGATTCATTGATAAATACTGAAAAGTTAAGAAATAAGATACTAAAATATATTTCTAAATATCTTAAATAAAATTAACATCTTAAGGGAATAAAATCAATAAATTATATGGAAGTAATGTAATTAGCTAAATTTTGACCATTTTTACAAATTTTTCCATTTTTACAATTCTTGTGATTTAAGCTTTGTTAGAATTATTTCTCTTTCTATTCTTTTTCTTATAAATTCTGCATTATCTGACATTTTTGCTTTTTAAAAACATTAAATTTCTGTTATAAAATAGTTCTTTAAATCATTTACTGATTTGCATGCAATTAGTTCTCTTCTTATTTCTCTTCCTCCTGGCTCATTTTTGGTTAAATCTAAAGCAAATCTTTTTATTAGTTCTAAGTCGGTTGTTATTTCGTCGCAATCTTTGTACATCCTAATTGTATATTCTATAAATTTATCTAACAATTCTACTTTTTCTTCCCAAGAAGCATTTTCTTTTCCCATAAAAATATAAGGTCTTCCTTTGGCCCATCTCCCTATTGCTACAGCATAAGCTCCTCTTTTCATATACTCTTCTATGTCTTCAAAAGAGAAAACATCACCATTTGCAATTATTGGCAAATCTGTTTTGTTGGATATTTCATTTATAACTTCTAGGTGTGCAGGAGTAGCAAAAGTTTCTGTTGCATATCTAGTATGAATAATAATCCAAGGATTACTGTATTCTTCAGCTATTTTGACTATTTCAGGTAAAACATTTCTATTCCATCCTATTCTAACTTTGAGAGTTATAGGTAAATTAGTTCCTTTTGAAAGACTGTTTACTAATTTTTCTACCAATTCAGGATGTCTTAGGAGTGCAGCTCCCATGTTTTGTTGACTAATTTTCTTTTTAGAACAGCCTAAATTAATGTTGATGAATTTGAATTTAGTTTTATCTTCGATTTCTGAACCAACTTCTTCAAATTCTTTTGGCTCATTACCAAAAATTTGTATTCCTACATTTTCTTCTTTTGAATCTGTATAAATCAATCTATATGTATTAAGGTTAAATTTCTTGCTGAAATGTGCAAGAAAAGACTTTATACTTACCATTTCTGTAATTGTTACACTTGCACCATATTCAGTAGCTAATACTCTGAAAGGATATCGTGTATACTTAAAAAGAGGAGAAAGAATCAATGATCCTTTTTCAATCATTGACCAAACCATTCCTTTTTTATTTTCCGCCACTAACTTTGAGATTTTCGATTAACATCCAAGGAGCTATTTGTCCTTTTCTGTTCTCTATTTCTTTTGAGAAATAAGTTATACTGTTCAGCAACTCAAAGATATTTCCGCCAATTACTGCATTTTTTACAGGGTGGACAATTTCTCCATCTTTCACATAAAATCCTTGATTTATTTGAGAAGAAATTGTTGGGCTATCTCCACTTGGATGAATACTTGAGCCTAGTAGGAAAATTCCCTCTTTCAACTCTTCGAGGAGAGAATCTTTACTTATCTCTCCTTCTTTTATTTGAAGGGCGTAAACTGAGGGAACAGGTCTTGAAGAAAATGTTCCTCTTGATGCATGACCTGTATTTTCTAATCCTACGAGTGGAGCGGTGTAAGAGTCTGTAACATATGTTTGAAGTATTCCATCTTTTACTAGAACTGTTTTTTCTTGAGGAACTACTCCTTCGTCATCGAATCTAGTAGAGTTTGTTCCTCCTGGATAGAAGGGGTCATCGATAATAGTCAATTTTTCAGTGGCAATTTTGTCTCCTATTTTGTCTATGAAGAATGAGGTTTTATTAATAACATTGAAAGCATTTACTCCTTGAGCAATAATAGAACCTAACGTTCCGTAAGTGCTTTCAGGGTCTAAAAGTATGGGTAAGCTTTTTGTTTCTATTTTCTTTGCACCTAACATCTTTTTTGCTCTAATGCCTGCTTCTTTACCAATTTTTAGATAATCAAATTGCTTGAGAGTATTAGAGCTGTCATAATAATAAGCTACTCCTAAGTCATCTTCTTTCTCAATTTTTACTGAAAGATAACCTGAGATGGATGTAGCTTTGCACCATCTTTCAATTCCTTGAGAGTTTAGAATCAATCTTTCTAATTTACCTAGTCCATAGTTTCCTCCAATAATAACATCTTTTTCTATTTTTCCTTCTTCTACAGATTGAAGCATCAAATCTGTAAATTCTTCAACTGATAGGTTTTCTACTGCTTCATCGTATAAATCTTTAATATCTGGTATTGGTCTATCATCTGAAGGGAGAGATTGAAATTTAGGGTCAGGTTGACTGATTTTTGATAAAGAAAAAGCGTTTTTAACAGTTTTTTCGATGTTTTCTTTTGTGAATATAGTTGTTGAACTCATACCTACTGCTTTGTTCTTAAAAATCCTAACACCTATTCCAGAACCAGAAGTTTCAGAAAATCGAGAAATGGCTGATTTCTCTAGTTGTACTGTTCTACTAAATCCCTTTACTGCATATATTTCAATCTCTTCTGCTCCTAAACTAAGTCCATAATCGAGAGCATGTTTTGCTAGATCAAAAAATTCGTTATTCATCTTACTTTCCTCCAACAACTAAATTAGAGACACCAATATTTGGTCCTCCTCCTGTAACAGGAACCCATTGTCCACCTTTTCCACAAGTTCCAAGAAAAGCAGGTTTCCATTCTTTACTTATTCCATACGCATTATTCAAAACTTCTAAAGTCATTCCTGACATACCTACATTGCCAAAAAGTTCTCCTATCTCTCCATTTTCTATAATGTATCCATATTGACAAGTAAAGTAAAATTGTCCTTTAGTTGGATGAACATATCCACCATAAGAGTTCTTGAGGTATACTCCTTCTTTAGTCATTTCAGCTATTTCTTCTAAAGAAAGATCTCCAGAATCAACATAGGTATTTGCCATTCTCGGAATTGGTATAGAGTTGAAATCTTGAGCTCTTCCTGCTCCATTGGGTTTCATCTCCATCATTGTAGCAGTTTCTAATGTTTGGAAATATTCCTTCAAAATCCCTTTTTCTACAATTGTCCTTTTTTCAGATTTTGTTCCTTCTGAATCAAATACAAATGATCCTCTTAACCCTGGAATTGTAGGGTCATCATAAACACTTATTCCCTCAACACCTATTCTTTCGCCTATTTTACCTTCTAAAACAGAATTTTTGGCAAACACACCATCAGCTTCTGCTGCATGACCAAAAGCTTCGTGAATGAATACTCCTACTAGTGATTCATCCATAATGACATTCATTTTACCACTTGGGGGGCTACGGGCGTCAAGCAATTTTTCTGCTTGTTCTGCACTTTTTCTCCCTTCTTCTTCGGGGTCCCAAGTCTCAAGTAGTTCCCATCCTCCTGTTCCTCCTATACTATCAAAAACACTTTGCATCTTTTCTCCTCTACGTGCTACAACGTCTTTCATTAGCCTTATAACATGATACTCGTTTTCAACGTTGGTTCCTTTGTTATTAACAATATATTCTACCTTGTGCATCTCTTGATAGGTTGAAGAAGCTTGAGCTATGTTATCTGAGAACTCTCTAGCCGATTTTTCTATAATCTTTATTTTTTCTAATTTCATCTCTTTATCAAGTTCTCGAGGGTCGATCTTAATTTCTGTTGCTCCTTTTCCCTCAAAAACCCATTCATCTGAAATTCTTCTTTCTTCCTTTGCATATTTAGAAGCTATCTTAGCCATACTAATGGCTTTTTTAACACTTTTCAGAATATCTTCAGTCTCTAATGATACAGTGGTAGTAAATCCCCAAGCGTTGTCAATTAGAGCTCGAACAGCAATTCCTCCAGAAGTACGATTTGAGATTGTATCGAATCTACCATTTCGTACTGAAAAAGTCTCACTTTCACTTTGTGCATATCTGATATCTACAAAATCCTTACTTGAAAGTTCGACTTTATTTATGATTGCGTTTAATTTATCTAACATAATCATAGTCCGAGAAAAAAAAAGAATTAAAAATGTATTCATATCTCTATTTTTAAATTGTTTAAATTCAATTGCGTCTAGAACGGTTTTTTTGAAAGAAAAACTTCTTAGACTATCCAAAAAATAATAAAGAAAGAAGATTCTTGTTAATTAGGAATGATTCATTTAGTAGCTTTTCAGAATCTTGACAGTGGTATAGGTTATCCTATTTACAGCGACGATACAATAAATGTCAGTTTAGAATTAATCTTTCCCATGATTAGTGCTTTGAACAACTTTGTAGAAGAATGTACAAATGATGAACGAGGATTAGTCAATGCTGCTCTAGAAGATGTAAAGATTTTTTTGTATGCCCCTGAAGGCGAAGAGAACCCACTGAGATATGTTTTTTTTACAGATATATTCGATGATAATCTCTATTTAAGTTATAAGGCAGTAGAAATACACAAACATCTTTCTCCTTATATAAAATATGATTATTTTTCAATACCTGAGGAAAAAGCAAAGAAAATCACAGAAATTATCACCTTTACGCACGAATTCCCTAGAAAAGAATTATCCAATTATTTCTTGAGTGAGGTAGAGAATAAGATAAAGAGTTATGAGAAAAATAAAGAAGTCTTCTTTGGAGATCTCTTTATTGGAGATCTGGACCAAGGGATTGTTTTGTCTTTCTTTGAGAATGATGAAATTAAAGAGAAACCGAGTAAAGAGTTGTTTTCAGAATTAATTCAAACTTTCACCTTTCTTGAAAACGATTTATGGGCAAATTCTTCTATTAACGAAATAGAAAAAGATAAGCTTTCTAAATATGTAGAAAACCCTGATAAATTCAGAGAAGGCTGGTTTCTTTCTCAACTTGCTAGTTATAATAAGAGTGACTTTTGGTTAGTAGGTTATTTTGTCTACAGGACTGATATGGAACAAGAAGTAAAGGAGTTCTTATATTCACTATCAGAAAAAATTACTTCTATTATTTCTCCTTTTATAACCAAAAGAAAATTCTAAATGGATTTTTTTATTCCAATTATTTCATTTTTGTTCAAAAATAAAATGCTGTAAAACAATTATCTTTATTAATTCTTATATTTAGAGTGAATTATAGAGGTAAAGGTACTATTATTTTAAGTGAAGAATAATGACTAAAGATAGAAAAGAGACCGACATTTCTAAATTCAATAATGATGATACAAAAAATAAAAGTGGAAAGGAGCAAGTATTAGAAAAAGAAGAACCTCTTTTAGATATTTCATTCAATGATACTTCAGAAATATCTGTTCCTCCGAGACTAATTGATCAAGTGATAGGTCAAGATGAAGCTGTTGAAATAATAAAAAAGGCTGCTTTGCAAAAAAGGCATGTCATGCTCATTGGGGATCCTGGAACAGGAAAGAGTATGTTAGGTCAAGCAATGGCAGAGCTTTTACCCAAAGAAGATCTTGTAGATATTCTTTGTTTACCTAATCCTAAATACCCAAATCAACCTAGAATTGCTACTCTTCCAGCAGGGCATGGAACAAGAAAAGTTCAGATGGATACAGAGTTGGCTCGAAAGAAGGGTAATAAGAGATTTGTGGTTTCTTTATTCATTTTAATTGCTATAATTGGTTACGCTATTATTGCTACATCCTCTAGACCTGATTTACAACCTCAAACTCTTTTAATGGCAATGTTTGTAGGGTTCTTCATATTCTTCATGCTCAATCAATCCAGATCAAGACCAGAAGCACTAATACCAAAATTATTAGTTGATAATAGTAATAGCAAAAGAGCACCATTCAATGATGCAACAGGAAGCCACGCAGGAGCCTTACTTGGCGATGTACGTCACGATCCGTTTCAAAGCTTTTTAAGCGGAAATATTAAGATTTTTGAAGGAAATGGTCTGACTGAAGTCAACATTAAGGAATATGCAGATAAGCTATTTGAAAAGTATAGCAACAGGATTGTAAAAGACAAATCCAACAATTATGAAGCCATTTTTCTAGAAAAACCTATTAGAGTGATTGGTGAAGAAAAAGGACAATTAATTTCTGCTGATGTTTTATCTGTTAATAGGTATGAATATAGTGATTATGCAGTAGAAATAGAGATAGAAAATGGCAAAAAAGTAGCTGTTACACCTGAACATCGGATATTCGTACAAAATGAGAACGGATATATGATCGAAAAACCTGCAATGAAATTAAAAAAAGGAGAAAGAATAGTGTCTATTGATAATGAGATTATTATTGATGGAGAAGATATTGCATCTACATTTGGCGAAAATGATCTAAAACAGTATCTTCTCTATAAAAGATTTTTAGAAGTTAGAAAACTTCATCCTACGTGGGGATATAAGCGAATTTCCAAGTTTTTAGGAGAAAAAAGCAGTAAAACAAGATGGTGGTATGAAGAAAAGCATATACCTAAAGCTCAAAGAACTATAAATTGGCTTGAAAATAAAGGATTACTTCCATTAAAAATTAGTAATTCTAAATTACTTTTGATTGCCAAAGTTTTGGGTGCTTTATTTGGTGATGGAGGAATATTTGAAAACTTAAATGGCATATTTTTATCAAGTTCAGAATTAGAATCTGTCAAGGAATTTCAATCCGACATTGAGAAAATTTTTGATTTAGATGAAAATGAGTTTGGAAGGATTATTGAAGGTGGTGAAAAAGGTCATTCTTGGTGCTACCAAAACACTAACCGAGCCATAGTTAGATTTTTTTTGGCACTTGGTGCTCCAAAGGGTAAAAAAACTGAACAACCTTTGTATGTTCCAGCTTGGATTTATACTGATGATGCAGTTGAAGAAGAGTTCTTTAGTTCATTTTTAGGAAGTGAGATAGGAGTACCCAAGGTACACATTTCTGGTATAAGGCTACAAACATTTGATCTAGCAATCACTGGAAAAAAAGAACTGTCTAAGAACAGACTAGAATTTTTGAATCAAGTTATACAATTCTTGGAAAAAAGGGGCGTAAAATGCAATAATGTACGAGTCTACGATACTCCCAACAAGAGGTATTACAAATACAGATTATTCATATCTACACAATTTTCAAATGTGTATCAGTTTTCTAAAGAAATTAAATTAAATTACTGTCGGTATAAAGGTGAAAAATTAAGCAAAACCATCAATGCTTTTGGAAAGATAAAAAAACAGCGTTATGAAGCGTTAATTGATAAAGGTTATAGTGCTGAAAAAGCGATGAACAAACTTAAATTAAGCCAGAGAGGATTATATATTATACTTTCGGAGGAATGGTAACTATGAGGTTTAAAACAGAAAAAATAGAGAACATTAAAATTAAAAAAGTTAAGGAAAAGGCTTACAATTTTACAACTACTACAGGTAATCTTATAGTCTCTGATATTCTCTGTTCTAACTCTGGTGGGTTAGGAACTCCTCCTCATGAAAGAGTAGAAGCTGGATTAATTCATAAATCTCATAATGGTGTATTATATATTGATGAGATTGGTACTTTAAAGATACAAACCCAACAAAAACTTCTTACAGCAATGCAAGATGGAAAGCTATCAATTACTGGTCAATCAGAGTTAAGTTCTGGTGCAATGGTTCGTTCTGAGCCTGTTCCTTGTAGATTTGTTTTAGTCGCTGCAGGAAATATTGAAACTACACGTAATATGCATCCAGCTCTTCGCTCTCGTATTCAAGGTTCTGGTTATGAAATTTATATGAAAGACACTATGCCAGACACAATTCAAAATAGACGTAAATTAGCACGTTTTGTAGCTCAAGAAGTATCTAAAGATAAAAAGATTCCTCATTTTAGTAAAGAAGCTGTAGAAGAAATCATTTATGAAGCACAGAGAAGAGCAGACAGAAAGGGTTACTTAACTCTTCGTCTTCGAGAACTTGGAGGATTAATTCGTGCTGCTGGAGATCTAGCTAAAGAGAGAAAAGAGGAAATAGTTTCTGCTGAAACTGTAAGATTAGCAAAAACCTTCGCTAGAACTTTAGAGAACCAAATAAGCGATAGTTACGCTGATCAAAGAAAACAATATAAGATAATAGAAATAGAGGGAGAGAGAGTGGGAAGAGTAAATGGACTGGCAGTAATTAACCAACGTTCTGGAATAGTAATGCCAATAGAAGCAGAAGTTGTTCCTGCATTTAGTCAAAGAGAAGGAAAAATTGTGGCAACAGGGCAACTAAGAATAATAGCTAGAGAAGCAGTTCAAAATGTTTCTGCTATTCTAAAGAAATTTATAGGAAAAGATATCTCAAACTTTGATTATCACATTCAATTTGTAGGTGCATATAGTGGAGTAGAAGGAGATTCTGCATCCATTTCGATAGCTACTGCAGTTATTTCAGCTTCTGAAAAAGTTCCCGTTAGACAAGATACAGCAATGACTGGAAGTCTAACAGTCAGAGGAGTCGTAATCCCAGTTGGTGGAGTAACAAGTAAAATTGAGGCCGCGGCAGAAGCTGGAATAAAAAGAGTGATTATACCCAAACAGAATTTGGGTGACGTAAAAGTTGAGAAAAAATACGCAGATAAAGTCGAGATTATCCCCGTGGAACATTTTAGCGAAGTTCTTAGAGCTGCTTTTCCCCCAGAATATGAATATGTCGCTAAAAAATATGAAACTTTGAATAAAGAAAAGCCAATCAATGGTTTAAATTAACCTGTGAGGAAAATGAGTTCTGCGGGTTACTTTTTTTATTTATGTTCTATCACAGTAAAGCCAAATGATGAAGAACAGTATGAAGACTTTAATGAATTTGATATGCATTTACATTTGGTGCAAGAAGAGTTAGAAAAGAAAGAACCCTCTCGAGACCCCTATTTAGAAACAACTTTTTTTCTCCCCGATTGGGTAGAGATGAATTTTAAGTTCAAAAGTTCTTACAAAGATGGTGATGAAGACATCTACATGTATATTGATCTAGTAAAAGAAGAGATTGAAAGTGACCTCAATGTTACAATTGTAGATTTTGGAATCGAAGGTGTTGTCTGAGTTTTATTTTTATGTTCAAAAACAAGTAAAAATAAAGAAAACATAGTTTTTGATTTATTTCATAACTATGTATATTTCAGTTTGGCAGTTGTTACATCTACCATCTAAAGAAATTCTTAATACCTCAGTAGAGGTTGAAGTACGTTTAATTAATAGTTGACCGCATTTTGGACAAGTAGTATTATCTTCAGGATGATCAGGAATTCCATGGATATAGCAGAAGTTTATTCCTGCTTCTTTCGCCATTTTGAAGGCTTCTTCCATTAACTCTTTGGAAGTGGGTTGTAAATCTTTTACCTTATATGCTGGTTTTAATCTTACTAGATGTAATGGGATGTCAGGAGAAATTTCAGTAGCAAGAAAATGAGCTAGAGCTCCTGCACTAATATCATCATTTAGGATTTTTTCGTGGATAACTAGACTGACTTCTAAATGAGTTCCATGTTCATAAATTAGCTTCATAATTTTCTTTATATGTTCGAAATCTCCTCCTCCACAGTTTTTTAAGTAGTCTTCATCGTTCAATCCTTTAACTTCAATAGCTACAGCATCAACATATTGAAGTATTTCTTTAAAAGGCTCCTCATTGAAATATCCATTTGTTCGGAGTAAAATCTTCATTTTTTTCTCTTTTGCTATTTTTGCTGTATCCCTGACCCATTCGAAAGATACCAATGGTTCTGAATCACCGAAGACCATAACTCTAGAACCTGAAGCAAGACCAAACATAGCTGCTTGTTGTGGAGGATATTTCTTTCCAGAAATCGTCTCTGGTTCTATTTGGGAAAGTTCAGATACAGGGCAGAATGAACAATCTAAATTGCAATTATAGGTCATAAATGTTTGAGCTCTTGCACTAGGAAAGAAATGAAGAACATGCTGTTTTTCAATTCTGTCAATCTGCATTTTGGTAAAACCATAAGTTAGAGAATAAAGTTTTCCTGAAATATTCATTCTTGCTTTACATTTACCTTTTTCTTTATGGGCGAGCTCACATCCAAAAGGACATAAATCACATTTTACAATTTGTTGCTCTTCATCAACCACATGATAATATTCTGCTTCATGAAGTAATTCAGCGTTCATTAAAATCAACAATATTGTTTAATTTGTTTTGTTTTTTAAATTTTTATATAGATTCGATTGTTGAATTAAGTAATAAGATAAAGAAAAATAAATTTAAAATTTACAAATACTAAGTTATAAAGAAGTAAAGTGTTTCTACGAAAAGATGCAGTTGAAGTTTGGTCACATACAGAACTAGACGAACGTCTGATAAAGTATCAACAAGTTTTCAAGAAAAGAATATTGCCAAGGTACATTCTGGCAAAAAATTTCAAAGTAGAGTTTGATGTTAATAGCTCAATTACTGAGTTACTTGAACTTCACAACGAAAAAGGTGAAGAATTTAGACTCTTTGTTTCTGAAAACCAAGAAAAAACTCCAGAAGAGTTCTATAGTTCTAATAAAAACAAACAAGTAGAGAAATCAGGACAGAACTACTTAAGATTAAAAATTGAAATATTGAAAAAAATAATAAAAAACTGTGAATTTTGCGAAAATAAATGCCACGTAGATAGAACGAAAGGAGAGTTGGGAAGGTGCAAGGTAGATGACAAAGCTTATGTTGCAAGCGCTTTCACTCATTTAGGGGAAGAATCTCCGATTGTTCCTTCTGGGACTATTTTCTTTTATGGTTGTACAATGAAATGCGTTTTTTGTCAAAATTACGATATAAGTCAAGAATATTCTCTTAATAGTTTCAGAGGAAGAGAAACATCTCCATATGGTCTCTCACTAATAATTAGTGATATGGTAAAACAAAAAGTTCGAAATATTAATTTTGTAGGTGGAGAACCAACTCCAAATCTCCATATTATTTTAGAAGCAATGGAATTGTCTACAGAGATAATACCAATGTTATGGAACAGTAATATGTATTTAAGTGAAAAAGTGATGAAGATAATCGTAGATATCTTTGATATATGGTTACCAGACATGAAGTATGGTAATAACAAATGCGCAGAGAAATATTCTAAAGTTCAAAATTATTGGCCAACTCTTAAAAGAAATATGAAAATGATTGAAAGTTTAGGAAGTGGAGAATACATAATCAGACATCTTGTTATGCCTAACCATTTAGAATGTTGCTCTTTTCCAATACTTCAATGGATTAAAGAAAACTTGAAAACATCGCTTGTAAATATTATGGGACAATATCGACCAATGTACAAAGTGGGTATAGGTAAGTATGAAGAAATAAACAGAAGACCTGTTTCAGTAGAGATGAGACAAGTTAAGGATTATGCAGATAATCTTGGTTTAAGATGGAGATCAGTATCTTAAAAACTATAAAAAAAGAGATAATTTAGATTATTCAAGTTTTTTCGAAGCCTTTCTCCACAAGTGTTTTGTAAAAGCCTCTGCATACTCTGCATCACATAATCTTCCAAATAATTTCATTGAGGATATTTTATAATCTCTTACAGCCCAGACACCGTACGCTCCTTCATAAAAATCAAAGAATTTCATTATTTTATCATATTGCTTTGTGACATCAACGAACCAAGTTGAAGGTAAAACTACATTATCAGCGTGAAAAGGTGTGTATAGACTTATCCTTCTTCTATAAGGAGGATATTGGTCTTCTTCGTTTCTATATCTTGCATAAGAAATCGCATCTAAAACAATGGAATGAGTGTATCTATGATCAGGGTGTCCAACACCAATTTGTACAGATTGTCCCCATGTGATAATGACGTCAGGTTGGTGTTTTTTTATGAAGTTTGCAACTTTTTTAGCATTCTCAATACTAGGAAAAACAGAAGAATCTGGTATATCAAAAAAATGATATTTTAGCCCAAGTTCATTTTCGATTTTTTTAGCTTGTTTTTCTCTGATTTTAGCAATTTCTTCTTTAGTCCCACTAAAACTAGAAGCATTTTCTCCACGAGTTAGAAGTAAAATATCAACATTGTCACCCTCTTCAATGTGATTAAGAAGAGTACCTATTGCTCCAACTTCGTCATCAGGGTGAGCAAAAATTGCTAACACATTGAGTTTATTAATATCTTCCATATGAAAACAAAAGAAACTCTTAATATAAAATGTATGTTCTTTCAAAAATAGCTATAAAGTTCCTAAACTATCTTTTACCTATTTTCTCTCTATTTTTACATAAAGAAAAATTTATATATGAACAATTGAACAATCGTTCATATGAACGAAACTCCCATTTGTGAAATAGAATCTGTGAATCAGGAAGCAATTGAATATGTAACGAAACAACTCTGTTCTGATGAGGAAATCTATAGATTTACTGAACTGTTTAAAGTTTTATCTACACCTAGTAGACTGAAAATCCTTTTTGCTCTTCAACATCATGAGCTCTGTGTATGTGATTTAGCTATTGTTCTAAATACTACAACTTCTGCTGTTTCACACCAACTAAGAATCTTAAGACAAAATGATCTTGTTAAATTTAGGAAAGACGGAAAAAATGTCTATTATTCTTTGGTCAATAAGAGCTTTGTTGAATCTATACTGAATAACCATGAATGGTTTGGTTTAGAACATTCTTTTTGTACAGGTGAATAAAATGGTAAAAATCGAAGGTAGAGTAAAAGGTATGGATTGTGCTTCATGTGTAGCCAAAATAACAAAGAATTTAGAAGCTTTAGAAGGTGTTTCTAAAGTAAACTTAAATCTAGTTAGTACAAAGTTAGAAATTGAAGCTGATGAGAATCTAGTAACAGAAAAAGATATAATAAAAGTAGTAAAAAATTTAGGTTATTCTTTTAAGAAGGAACTAGAATTTACTTCTTTTTTTAACCCATTAGAAAATAAGGAATTAGCTTTTACTGCCACTGGTTTAATTTTCTTAGTAGTTGGATTGTTACTTGAATTTTTCAATGTTCCTCATCCCCATCCTTTCTTTTTAGCTGTATCTATTCTAGTTGGTGGAATTCCAGTATTCGTTAATGGTTATAAATCCTTAAAGGCAAAAACAATAGATATAGATCTGTTAATGGTAATTGCTATTATTGGCGCTTCAGTGATTGGAGAGTGGGAAGAAGCAGCAGAAATAGTTATCCTCTTTTCTATTGCAGAGCTGTTAGAAGGCTATTCAATGGATAAGGCGAGAGGAGCTATTAAAGAATTAATGGATCTCACTCCTCCTACTGCCATAAAATTGATAGAAGGTAAAAAACATGAAGTTGTTCCAGTAGATGAATTAGTAGTAGGAGATAGAATTAGCATTAAACCTGGAGCGACAATTCCTATAGATGGAAAAATTGAGTGGGGAAGTTCACTGGTTGATCAAAGCGCTATTACAGGAGAGTCAAAACCTGTGAAAAAAGAAGTTGGGGATAATGTGTATGGAGGTTCAATAAATCTTCATGGTTATCTGGTTGTTCGTGTCGTGAGTATGCCCAATGAAAGTACGATAGCAAGAATTATTCATATGATAGAAGAAGCTGAAAACAATAAAGCAAAGGCTGAACAATTCGTACAAAAGTTTGCTAAATATTATACACCAATCATGGTTAGCATTGCGGTTCTAGTAACTGTCATTCCACTAATCGTCTTTCTGATACAAACAGGTTCATTTGTGGGCATGCTTCCAATTCTTAAACTCTGGTTTTATAGAAGTTTGGTTATTCTAGTTGTTTCATGCCCATGTGCTTTGGTTTTATCTACACCAGTTACAGTTGTAACAGCTATTACAAGAGCAACAAAGAAAGGAGTATTAATAAAAGGAGGAAGGTATTTAGAGGCTTTATCCTCAATAAACACTATAGCTATTGATAAAACTGGTACATTAACATTAGGAAAAATAAAAGTTTACAAAGTAGAATTATATAATGGCTATACAGAAGAAAAGGTTTTAGAAATAGTTTCAGGCCTTGAATCTCATTCAGAACATCTAATTGCCAAAGCAATTACAGAATATGCAAACGAAAAAAATGTAGAGAGTCTCTCCTTTGATGAAGTAGAAATAATTCCAGGAAAAGGAATTAAAGGTAAAAAAGATGGAATAACATATTCTATAGGTAATGATGCTTTAGTTAATGAAATTTCAGGTAATTCTGCATATTTAGCTTGTGATGAAACAGAAAGTGTTGTTAGTTACGTTCTAGAAGACAAAAAAATAATTGCTCATATTCATATGAGTGATGAATTACGTCCTGAAACAAAAAGTGTTATCCAAGAAATAAAAGAACTAGGGATAAAGAACATAATTATGTTAACTGGAGACAATGAGAGAGTAGCGAGTTCAATTGCTAAAGAGTTATCTATTGATTATGATGCAGAATTGCTTCCAGAAGATAAGGTTAAAGCAGTAAAAGAACTAAGGGAGAAATATGGAAATGTAGCAATGATAGGAGACGGTATAAATGATGCTCCTGCATTAGCTTTAGCCGATGTGAGTATATCAATGGGTTCTGCAGGAACTGCTGTGGCGATAGAAACTTCTGATATTGTACTCTCTTCAGACAATCTCAAAAACTTGCCTTATTTAATAAAATTAAGCAAGAAAACGAAAAAAATAATTCAAATAAATATCACTTTTGCATTAACAATTAAGCTTTTGTTCTTCATCTTGGTATTTTTCGGAATAGCAATACTATGGTTGGCAGTTTTATTAGGCGATGTTGGAGCTTCTCTAATTGTTATAGGTTTAGCTATGACAGTTGGACTTGAAAAGAAGTTAAAAAGAAAAAAGAACAAATAAACTTTTTTTCTTCTTTCTTCTATTATTCATTTTTAAGCTTTAAATAAACAAAAGATCTTCTTTTGAACTATTTAAAACAAAGTAAACTAACTTCAGAAATTTCTTGAATTAGAAAAATCCTTAATGCAAATAATACAAAGAATTTTTCTATTTAAATACAAATGAACACTTCCTTAAGAAAGTATAAAAAGAAAAAAGAGATTATTTATATGAAAAAAATGAAACAAAAACAGTTTCATGAAGCAGAATACTATGAGAAATTAGAAGATAATTTAGTTCGTTGCTGTTTGTGTCCCCGAAATTGTATAATTAAAATGAATGATTTAGGCGATTGTAAGGCTAGACAAAATATTAACGGAAAACTATACGCATTAGGTTACAATCGTTTTACTTCTGTTCATGCAGATCCTATAGAAAAAAAACCTCTTTATCATTACAAGCCTGGAACAAGAACAATGAGTTTTGGTTCAGCAGGATGTAATCTTCATTGTGATTTTTGTCAAAATTGGACAATAAGTCAACTAGCTGCTACGAATAATTCATTGCACCATGTTTCTTCTCAAGAAGCTATAAGCTATACTATCAAGAACCGTTGTGAAACAATAGCTTTTACCTATAATGAACCACTAATAAATTTTGAGTGGATCAAAGAAACTTCTGAACTTGCACATGAAAAAAATTTGGGAACAATATTGGTTTCAAATGGGTTAATTAATGAAGAACCTCTGAAAGAACTTATTCCATTGATAGACGCAGCAAATATAGACATTAAATCTTTTGAAATAGATTTCTATAAAGATATTTGTCATTTTCCAGGACTTGAAAGAATAAAAAAGAATGTAAAGATGATGGTTGAAGGAGGAATGCACGTAGAATTAACTATGCTTATAATTCCAGGATTTAATGACAATGAAGAATCTATCTCTGAATTCGCTTTATGGGTGAAAAATGAACTAAATGATCGCGTTCCTGTTCATTTTAGCCGATTCTATCCTCACTTTAGAATGCAACATGTTTCTCCTACCCCTCCAGAAACAATATATAAAGCAAGAGAAATAGCTCTTGAAAAAGGCTTAAAGTATGTTTTTGTGGGAAATTTACCAGCAGAAGAGTATAATCATACCCTATGTCCAAATTGTAAAGCAATTTTAGTTAGTAGATACTTTTATAGTACTTCTATTGATGCCCTAGAAAAAGACGGAACATGTGGGAAATGCAAAGTTAAAACGGATATTGTAATATAAGAAAAAAAATAGTTCAAAAGCAAATAAAAAGAAAATTTATGTAGAAAATAATTTAAAAAAGACTTAAAAATGAGTAGTAAAGAGTGTTAAGTGGAAAAAAATGAGTGAAGAAAAGGATAACAAAGAGAAAAAAGACATTAACATCATTAAACTAGAGAAAGGAGAAACAGTTGATCTAAGTAAAGCTCTAGGTTCAAGCAAAAGGTTAAACATACTAAAGTATACAGCAGAAGAAGAGCTAAACCTCTCTGAAATCGCAGAAAAAATAAATAGTACACCTCAAGCAGTTTATCATCATCTACAAATTTTAGAAAAATCCAAACTCATTAGGGTAGTGAGAGAAGAAAAGATAAAAAATATGGATAAAACAATAAAATATTACAGAAGTAATTTCCACCCAGAAGCAATTAATCTTATTTTATGGGCTCCTCTGGAAAATCTTGATTTCGAACAATTGCAAGAAAGAGTACCACTCACTAAATTGCCAATTGAAAGAATAGCAAGAAAAATATCAAATGTCATGTTTCAAGATAAAACAGAATATAAAACAGACATACTAACAAAATTATTAGAAGGACTAATAGATGAAACACATCACAGTATGCAAGCACTAAAAGAAGAGTATGGACTAGAACTAGATGAAAAACTATGGAACCTGATGCTCTTATTCTCACAATTATCAACCTTGAATGCTTTTAAGAAAACAATGGAAAACGAGAAATTAAAGAAAAACTTCGATGATTTAGTGGCACTACTAGCAGAGGAAATGTTCGAAGATGTATTGATAGAGAAAAAAGAAATAGAATAAGAAAAAAATAATAACTAATCTCAAACTTTCATTTTCTCCAAAAATAGTGGTGCACGAGCCGGGAATTGAACCCGGATTTGTGGAATGGGAGTCCACGGTCCTACCATTAGACTACTCGTGC